>JAFXQK010000012.1 GCA_017527205.1 Lachnospiraceae bacterium
CACCAAGATAATAAAAGGGCTATAAGGGCATACGAGAAAGCCGGGTTTAAAATCATTAAATCACTTCCAAAACATGAGATGTTTGAGGGAGAAAAAGTAGATTGCTGGCTGATGGAATTAGCACTGTAGATTCCAGTTTGTGGATTGAGTTAAACTGGAATTTTTAAATGCGCGTAGCGGGGATGAAATGGCACTGAAAAAGCAGGCAGACGGATCAGAAATGCATGGAATATCAATGGGCTGTTAATCAAAGATTTCAGAATATTTCTGAATTGTGTTAAGTCCGCGCGCAAAGATGATGAATAAGGATTCATCGCAGTTTCCCCAAATAAAATCATTCTTTATGAAATCCTTATGGTTTTGTGAATGATTTCCTTAAACTCAGACCTTATCATGAGATTTGTAAACAAGATAACCCGAAAGGGAAAGCAAATTTCAGGAGGATAAGATAATGAATAAGTTTTTGGATATCGTAACATTAGTTTTGGCATTGGCAGGTACCGCGTTGTTGGTTTATTCCATGTTCCAGCCCATCAAGTTGTGGATCCCGCTGGCACTGATCAACATGGGATTTTGGATTAGCATCATTCGCATGTTCATCAGAAATAAGAAGGAAGCGGAGAAATAGTCCTTGGTGAAAAAGGAATGTTTTGAAGGTGCGCGGATCAGCATTTGGGACATTTTCCCTTGTGGTTTAATAGGACATTATCGCAAATGGTTTATATATTTTGAAATTTTTTCAAATTGGGTATTGACATATGCTAACGGATGGAGTAGTATAAGGTCAAAGGAAGCGCCGATCCTTTTCTTTTTGATACAAAGAAATAGGAACGCTTCCTTTTTTGTTACGAAAAACGATATTTTTATGAAGGAGAAAACGATGCAGACGACAAGACTTCAAAAGCAGCATATGAACATGCTAAGCTCACTGCCGATGAGCCTTGACTTCGTGCGCAAAAATTCGGGCCATGACTTTAATTTGGAGTGCCCCGAGTATACCAACATAAAGAATATTGAAGGCAAATATGAAACTTGGATCAGACAGCCCAGGTGCAGAAACGGCGGTTGAAATTAGGCCGTTCATTATGCAGAGAAACCAGGGAATTGTCTGATGAGAAATCAAAGGCAATTCCCTATTTTTATGGATTTTTGGAGGAAAAGAAGATGGGACATGAACGATTTAGAAGCAGCCACTTTCGAGAACGGGTGGTTAGCTTACACGGTGAAAGCGGCGGACTGAAAATCCGCAGAGAACGGGTCGGTACCGTTACCCCCCACTTGGCACCTTGGTCTATTGGCTAGGACGCCAGCCCTTCACGCTGGAAAGGACGGGTTCCAGGCGCACGGATCTTCGATCCGGGCTAAGCCCGCAGGTGCTACTTAAGCTTCGTTAGGCAAATTGGCTACGCCGCAGGTCTTCGCTTCGCTACGGTCGTCGCAATACCATCGTCCCCCGGACGATGTGCGACCTCAAGCCTGAGATGCTCGGTTCGAACCCGGCACGAAGTACTTCCCGAGAGGGAATGCAATTAAAACATAATAAAACTTGGGATCAGGAAGTTGGCGCTTCCCCTGATCCCGCAAAACCTTGAAATGAAAGTACTTTGACAAAAGAAGATGTATATATCGGAATGTGGTGCAGTTTGGCGAGCATGCGTGATTTGGGGCGCATACCGTCCGGGGGACGGTAGTTTTGCGCCGACCGTAGTGAAACGAAGACACGAGGTCGCAGGTTCGGTCTGCATTTCATTCCGGTCGTCGCAATACCATCGTCCCCCGGACGATGTGCGACCTGTCATTCCGATTTCCGGGTAGCTCAACTGGCAGAGCGGTCTTGTCGCAAGCTTTGCTTGCGATCCCGAGCTTTGCTCGGGACGGCCGAATGGCCGCCACGCGTGCAGGCAAAGCCTGCACTATGGTTAACCGAAAGATTGTGAGTTCAAGTCTCACCTCGGGAGCTTCAATAAAAATCATAGCAGAGTGGACTGGAGAGGCTCCAGCCGGCCCCCATAAGGCCTGTTACGCGGGTTCAAATCCCGTCTCTGCAACTTTGGGCGGGTAACCCGTAACTGGCAGCGGTCCTGACTGTAAATCAGGTGGCTTAGGCTTCTGAAGGTTCGAGTCCTTCCCCTCCCACTTAAGTATTAAATGCGTGATTAGCCAGCTGGCAGAGCAGCGGACTCTTAATCCGAAGGTCCAGGGTTCGAACCCATGATCACGCACTTTGGTTTCGTAGTATAATGGCTAATACTCTCGGTTGTCTCCCGAAGGATGAGGGTTCGATTCCCTCCGAAATCGCTTATGCAGACATGGTACAATGGTTAGTATGCGTCCTTGCCAAGGACGAGATGCGAGTTCGATTCTCGTTGTTTGCTCTGAAGTCGGGGTAATGGCAGCCATCTGATTTACAATAACATCGGGCCCCAATGACTTCAACTAGCCTTCCTCGTTCAAGGGTAGGACACGAGACTGTTAATCTTGGTATCTGGGTTCGATTCCCAGGGAAGACGCTTTAACGCCAGGCTGGCGCAATTGGCAGCGCTACTGCCTTGTAAGCAGAAGGTTCAGGGTTCGAGTCCCTGGTCTGGCTCTGCAGAAGAGTGAAACGGATTATCACTGCCGGTCTCATAAGCCGGAAATAACGGGCTTAGCCCGGATCGAAGATCCGTGCGCCTGGACTCCCGTTTCTGCAATTGGAAAATAAATCAAACACAGAGGGAAGACACATGTTGCTACTACGATTACGACTTCAACTGAATAACGCAAACTATGTATGCCCCCGTGGCCCAATTAGGCAGAGGCGCGGCGCTTAAGACGCTGAAAGTGTGGGTTCTAATCTCACCGGGGGTATCTGCGGAATACTATGTTCCGTGGCATGCTCACGTACCCCAATCGGGCAGAGGGACACGGCCCAGAACCGTGACAGTACGGGTTCGAATCCCGCCGTGAGTACGCTCGCGTACCCCAACCTGGCAGAGGGAGTCGGCTAAGAACCGGTACAGTGTGGGTTCGAATCCCATCGCGAGTACGGCACAGTGGCGCAATTGGAAGACGCAACGCACTCAAGATGCGATTTTTACAGGCTTAGCCCGGACCGAAGGTCCGTGCGCCTGAAGTCCTGCCTGTGCTATTAACATCGTAAGAGAAGAGGAGAGAAAAACAATGATGCAGGAAATGGTAAGGCGAAAACGCAAACGAATGATTTAATAATTTGTTTGCGTCTGTAGCCAAGAGGTTATGGCGGCGGGCCTTTAACCCGTATACCGTGGGTTCGAATCCCACCAGGCGTACTATTGGGACATAGCGCAATTGGCAGAGCTGTCGTCTAAGTCGCAAGCTTCGCTTGCGATCCCGAGCTTTGCTCGGGACGGCCGAATGGCCGCCATGCGTGCAGGCAAAGCCTGCACTACGTACACGACCGGTTTCCGGTTCGAGTCCGGATGTCCCAACTTCAAGATGTGATACTACAGGTAGAATGACAAAAGAAAATGACACTGTTATAATAGAATCAAGAGATCAAGAGAGAGCGCCGCAGGCGTTCAGAAAGGGAAAAACGATGACAAACTTTAACTTCTGGCAAATTTCATGTTCATCTCAGCGAAGCCAGCAGATTAGCAGATGGTCTGTTAGAGTGCGCATAAAATCTGGAAAGTTAAAGTCATAAGCATAGAGGAATATATACGCCTTCATTGAGTGACCTTTTCAGATTTCATGATCTGAGAAGGTTTTTTTGTTGGAGGAAAAGAGATGCCGGTGATAGACATAAAGGCAACGGGAGAGAAGATTAACGAACTTAGGAACAGGAATGGAATAACGGTAAAGGATATACAAGTGTTTATGGGCTTTGCAAGCCCTTATCCAGTGTATAAATGGATCAACGGCAAAAACTTGCCTACGCTAGATAATTTGCTTGCCCTTGCTGAGTTGTTTGGCGTTAAGATGGATGACATCGTCGTTGCAAGGAAGTTATAAATTTCATAATGCCGAGGTGGCGGAGAGGCCTAACGCGTCGGTCTTGAAAACCGAAGGCCCGAAAGGGTCCGGGAGTTCGAATCTCCCCCTCAGTGCTATAGGCTGGTAGTGTCAATGGCAGCATGTCGGTCTCCAAAACCGAAGGTCATGGTTCGAGTCCATGTCGGCCTGTATGCCGTCTTGGGGTAGGCGGCGGACCTTCGTCCGTTCCAGTCTTCGACTGGAATCACGGGCAAAGCCCGTGACATGCCCGCCCGTCCCGAACACGGGTGATCGTTACGATTTGGGACAGTCGCAGACTCTGCCTGCGATCCGGAGCGAAGCGACGGACGAGCCGTAGGGCTCGCCTCGATTCTCTCCATTACAACTGATGGCGCTTAGCACAATGGTGAGTGCACCGGACCTTGACTCCGGAGATGCCAGTTCGATCCTGGCAGTGCCTGCTGAATATGTGATCCTGTAGTCAAAAGGCTAAGGCGGCTGGCTGCAACCCAGCAGGTGGGCGTTCGATTCGCCCCGGGATCTTAAGTCGTGATAGGCTAATGGATAAACCTGGCGGCTACGACCCATCCATTCTGAGCATAGCCTGGATCTTTGATCCGTGCGCGTGGAATCTCAGTCACGATGTTACAGGCGCTTCGCATAACGGTGAGTGCACCGGACTCTGACTCCGGGGATGGAAGTTCGACCCTTCCAGCGCCTGCTTTGCCCGCGTAGCTTAAAGGATAGAGCATGGGGCTTCTACCCTCATGATCACCGTTCGATTCGGTGTGCGGGTATTGTGATGGATGTAATAGAAAGCTTGGCTTGACGCCGAGCTTTTTTGAATCATGTCGGCTGTGGCTTTGGATGACAATTAATTGTTGACAAAGAGAAATGATTGCGTTATTCTGAAATGATTTAACAGACTGACTGTTATTTGGAGGCTTGGGAAAAGAAGGGAGAAACCATGTTTGAATATGTGACGGACAAAAAACTCTTGAAGTCAACCTACAGTCAGAGCGCGAATGTTGTCAATCAGCTTTCACAACGATTGCGTAATGCTGGTTTGGATGCGCAGATGAATTTGGTTGGAAGCGGCTTAAGGAAAATGGTGACAAGGAATGGTAAAGGTCCTTTTGACTATGATTTTAACCTCTTAATCACAAACGCCGAATCATTTGGCGGGCGAGAGATAAAGGAATGTGTTAGGGAAAACTATAACGAAATATTGAACTGGAATGACTGGGAAGATTGTACTGATTCTACATCAGTTCTAACAGCAAGACCTAACAGCAAATCATGCTTTAGTATTGATCTTTGTATTGTTAAGCGAGACGCATATGGAAAAATACACAGACTGATCCATGATAAAACGGGCGTGGTAAATTTGGACCAGTATTATTGGAATGCGATGCCGGATTCGGGAAATCTTGCTGAAAAAGAGGAAAGATTAAAGTCGGAGCATTGGCTAGAAGTAAGAAATGTTTATTTGGACAAAAAGAACATGTATCTAAAAAGACAAGATATTTATCATAAATCTTTTGTTTGCTACATTGAAGCGGTTAATGAGGTATACAATAAATATTTTGGCTTGAATTTGACGAAGACAATCAATGTGGTGAATGTATCCTGTAATGGAATTTTTGGAGTAGATTTGATTAGATGAGTTGTCATGATACGGCCTGGAAAAATGTACAGAGATTGTGAAATAAGTAAACAAGTATTCTCTTGAAAGGGTTCGAATGAATGAATTATAATTATTACAAACAGAAGGGATATGTATATTACTTTAGTGATGAAGGTAGTTCTTGTGATAGACTTAAAATTGAAAAAGGTGATTTGAATAGCGGAGTAAAAATCATGTATCATGATGGAAAGGATAAGTGGAGTGAGTGGCTTCACTTTAAGTATAAGAATCAACCGGATCACCTTATTTGGGAGGATGCAGATGGAAATACATATGACTATTATACAACGGACCTTTCAAAAGCATTGAGACTGCGAGATGAGAGAAAAATAATTGATTATTGATTTCAATTATTTTGGCGATCTGTAGGGATATTCTTTTAAAGCACCGTGGATTGGTAGAAGGCGGGAAGAAAAAGAATAATGCAGACCCATTTGTTATTGCTGTAGCAAAGCTAAATGGTTGCACCATAGTCAGCGAAGAAACCCAAACAAATAATCCCAATTCGCCTAAAATACCGGATGTCTATTCAGATTTGGGGCTGAACTGTATAAATTTTGTTGCTTTTTCATGAGAGATGAAAATCTCTTTCTAAAGAATATGTGGCTTATATGATATATCGAAAATGAAAATGAAAAGTACAAATGGAGGGTATCGTATGTCTTCTGATGAATTTAGTAAACTAGTTGATAAGCTTAACCAGCAAGGAAAGATGAGTTATATTGAAGGGGCAACGGAGGATCAAATTACTCAATTTGAAAAAGATAATGACACCGTGCTGCCGTCAAAATATAGGGAGTGGTTGCTTTATTGTGATGGGGGTGAATTCTTTCTGCCGGCCGGAGTTCAGATGTATGGGGTTGCTCATAAACCAATAATTGATGTCAAGAACGATGACAGACCTGACGACAAGTATATCGTTATCGGTGCGTTAGCATCTGGCGACCCCGTATTATTTGAGAAAAGTGAAGAAAAAATATGTGTATATGACCACGAGAGTGGAGAAATTGATGAAGAACTAATCTACGATGATTTTTATGCTTTCTTAGACGATTTATATGACTTGCTTGGGATAGGAGAGTGATCCTATGTCAAAAACGAGTATGAAGGAGAGAAACAAAGCTATTAGACTGGCCTGGGAAAGAGAGCAACAATTAGTTCAGGAAGGGAAAGCAACCAGAGACTGGACTAAGGAACAGCAGGAAGATATTCTGAATCCAGAAAAAGGTAAAGCATACGATGATCAGGGAAGGACATTTGTGGGTCAGCACATGAAAAGTGCGGCTAAATATCCAGAATACCAAGGAGACCCCAATAATATTCAATTTCTGACATACGATGAGCATTTGGAAGCTCATAAGGGGAGCTGGCAAAATCCGACTAATTGGTATTATGATCCTGTTAAGAAGGTATTTCATGATTTCGGTGATGGAGAGATTGTTCCTTGTAAAATTTTAGATTTGAGTAATCCATTAGTCGTGATCGAACCCACTGTGCAGAAAGATAAAGAAATTGTTGAAGGGGACTCAATAAAATCAAAGGGTGAAGATCAGGATGTTTCATCACCAAAAAGCAAACAAGAATCACCTTCACACATAGTAACGACAGGAAAAAATGTTGCAAAATCAACTCCTACAACAAAGCCATCAGGTATAATGAAGGCTCCTAAATCTGAAAATGGATTTATTAAATGGCTCAAATCTGTGGGAAGATTTATCGTTAACCATCCGATAGAATCTCTTGAGATAGTTGGCACAGTGATCGTAGGAGGAATAGAATTGGTATCGGCTATTAGTGGGAGCCGAAATAGAGGTAATGGGTCGAACATACCAAATCCAGGAAGCAACACCACGAATTCCTCTAAGACAGATATTACTGCTAAAGTTGCTGATATTGTAGAAAAAGCAACCAGAGCTGAAAATGATGTTACAGGACATAAACAAAGATATCATACGAAAGATGGAGTGATATGGAAAGATAAAGCTCCATATCACAGGGGAGGAAAAGATAACTAGGTATAAATGTGATTGGTGCTAAGCATTTACCATATCCACGAGGCCTATGACAGTAATGTGGTGATCACGGATTACGGCCAGGTGGTTGAGGACGGAAAGTTGTCTGAACGGGATTTGGTTCAGCCTACGAAGGAGTGGCTGGATACACTCACTGAGAAACAGATCCTTGCGGTTATTGCATGGCACTTTAGGAGAGATCATTTCAGTGAAGGTAGCTGGATCGCAGATTCTGTTGCTGATGGACATATGACTGTATTAGTAGATGCATTGTTGGGAAGATGCGAGTGACAGGAGCCAATTTATTATGAAGACGAGTACAAAGCTAATTATCGCCGGAACAACTATTGGAGTCGTAGTTGCCGGTGCTTTGATAGCAAAGCATTTTATCAATGTAGATAGAGAGAATCAAGCAGTACAGATTATCGGTGGTGCGGATGGACCGACATCTGTGTTCCTGGCAGGGAAGGTACCTGCTGACAGAAAGCAGGCAGAATATACATCCATAACAATGGAAGAGGCAAAGGAAGTATTTGCGACGTCAGGCAATTATATCATTCTGGATGTTCGGAGAGCAGATGAATTCGCTGAAGGTCATATTCCCGGTGCTATCAATGTAGCAAACGAGGATATTGGAGCAGAGCAACCTGCGGAACTTCCAGATCTTGACCAGGTAATCTTTGTATATTGCAGAAGTGGACGAAGAAGCAAGGAGGCGTCAGCAAAACTTGCCGCACTCGGCTATACGAATATATATGAGTTCGGTGGGATCCTGGATTGGGATGGAGAGATAGAGAAGTGATGTTATATGAAAATAAAGACGATAGAAACTAACGGAATTACATATATTAAGCCTGTTCCCGGAGCCACAAGTGATTGGTATTACGGCATGGATTATGAACACGGTGATCTTTATGAGGCCGAAGAACTGTTTAAGGATGGACATGTGGTAAAAGGAAGAAAGCTTTGCCTTGTCCATTATCCAGATGGAGCGGTTTTCTTTCCGGTTCCGAAGACACAGGGGCATTATAGCGAGAAACCGGTATTCTTTGACGAAGGAATATATATGCTTGACGTGGATTTCCTGAATGGAGTGATCAGGATCATCAGATTCGACTGCAATGATCATCAGGTAAGCATTCATACGGAGCTTCCGCTTTCATCGGTGAAGGATTGTTATAATCTGCAGCTGCATATCAGTCCGCTTACGCTTTCGAGACAGAGCGATAATGAATTGGATATTGTTTGGCCGGAGAAGGTAAGCCTTTCCATGGAGGATCATGATTCATTCTTTTTACGGGATGGAGAGAAACTGTTCTTTAACAGATGGTTTGAAGAAGGGGAAGGCGTGGATTACAAGTACTGGGAAGAGACTATCGTTCGAGATCTTAATGGAAATGTAATTGAGATACTTCCCGGGGACGTAATGATGATGCCAAACGGAGAGATGTGGCATTTGAAGTAGACGCTTAAGAGAAAAGAGAAGGTTTGAAAAGGGATCACGACAGATGAATTTCAAGCCGAAGAAGTAAGAAAGGCAGGGGTAAAACTATGGGGAAGAAAATCGTAGTAGTTAACGCAGGTCCCCGCAAGGGATGGAATACGGACATTCTGCTATCGGAAGCATCCGATGGTGCGGTAAGTGTCGGGGCTGAGATACAGAGGTTTGATCTGTTCAAATTGGAGAGATACACAGGCTGTATCTCTTGTTTTGGATGTAAGAGAGAAAAGTTCAAGGGACACTGTGTCTGCAGGGACGGGCTCACTCCGGTGCTTGATGCGATCAGGGAATCGGACGGTTTGATCATCGGATCTCCCAATTACCTCTCGAATGTAACGGCATCCTTCAGGGCACTTTATGAGAGGCTGATATTTCAAAATCTTACATATAATCGTGAGAATCCCTGCTGCAAGGAGCGGGATATACCGGTTCTCTTTATTATGACGAGCAATGCACCGGATACGATGTATTTGGAATTGGTAAACAGCTATCAGCAGACCTTTAATTCATTTGTCGGTCCCTGTGAAGTGCTGGTAAGCGGTGAGACGCTGCAGATAAATGATTACAGTAAGCTTGACTGGGAATGGTCGATGTTTGATCCGGAACAAAAAAAGAAACGTCGTGAGACAGTCTTTCCGCAGGAGAGGAAGAAGGCATTTGAGATGGGGAAGACACTTGCAGAAAGTTAAGGAAGGATGATGCTATGTCCGAATTTAAGGATCAGTATGCTGTATTGAGAAAAGAATGGAATGATTTTGCCAAGAATATGAGAAGTGCCTACCCAAGTTTAATTTTAAGGTGTAATTTCATGAGATAGCCTCGTCAGAAGGGATGGAGCTTCCACAGGCGGTAAAAAGACGCGTGAAAAAAACTATAAATCTTAAAAAAAGGTATTGAAAACAATTTTTAATTAAGTTAGCCTATTCTTAGGACGTCCTAATCGCATGAAAACAGGAGGATATCACATGAATAAAAAAGAGCTTCATCGTCATGTTTTGGAAAGCTCTGGTAATGAACGTAACATCTGCCAAATTTATGTCATAAAGGACGGAAAAAACCTCTACGATGATAACTGGCATGGCTTTCAGTCTGACGACGCGATACACGTCATGTCAGTGACAAAGGGCGTTATGAGCCTGCTTATCGGCATCGCAGTCACGCAAAATAAGATCAAAAGCGTGGAGCAAAAAGTCCTGGAATTCTTTCCGGACTATCAGGTTAAGCGTGGTGAAAAGACCATCTACGGCGTAACGCTCCGGCATCTCCTTACCATGACGGCGCCCTATAAGTATAAGAGCGAGCCTTGGACCAAGGTCTGCACCTCAAGTGATTGGACCATGGCAGCCTTAGATCTCCTTGGCGGCCGCGGCGGCATCACGGGAGAATTTAAGTATGCAACCCTTGGGATCCAACTTCTGACCGGCATTCTCGAGCAGGCCACAGGCATGAAATGCATTGACTTTGCAAACAAATATCTCTTTGGGCCCCTTGAAATTCCAGAGATCCGTCTCCACGGAGACAGTTCGAAGGAGGATCAGTTTGATTACGTCATGAACAAGGCTCCCAGAAAGCATGAGTGGTATTCGGATCCGCAGGGAGCCGTCACGGCCGGCTGGGGCATCTGCCTTTCCGCTCGCGACATGGCAAAGCTCGGTCAGATCGTCTTAAATAACGGTACGTACGAAGGAACACGGATTCTCTCCGAAGATTGGGTCAGGGAAATGACTTCGAACCACTTAGAGCTCGGGGAACGCTTTGGCTACATGCAATATGGTTACCTTTGGTATCGCCCCTTAAAGGATGACAATGTCTTTGCTGCCCTTGGCGACAATGGCAATGTCATTTACGTAAACCGCGAAAAGAACCTGACCGTCGGTATCACGGGAACTTTCCAGCCAAGGATCTTTGACCGGGTTGCCTTTATTGAATCCAAGGTGCTCCCGGCGGTAATTATCCCTTAGAATGAAGGTGACCATCTGTCATGAAATGCTTGACGGAAACAAAAGAATTGGAAACCATTAAGACCGTAGCTGCACTTTTCGGGTGTGGTTACGGTTTTTTGATTTTTCTCTTGAAAAAAAGATCAGGAAGTAGTAAATTATATTCAAACAGTTTTGATTAAAATGGAATTGAATAAAAAATAACTGAATGAAAATGATAACGAGGGTAGATAGATGTTTGTAGGAAGAGAGCGGGAGTTGAAAGCCTTAAAAGATGTGTATGATAAGAAAGATTTTGGAATGACTATCATATATGGACGGCGGAGGGTTGGCAAGTCAACCTTGATCAAGGAGTTTATCAAAGGAAAAAACGTTATTTTTTATACTGCTACAAAGGTTGGCGCAAAAAGAAATCTTGAATTGTTTTCAAAGCAGGTATTGGATGTTTTGGATCCTGCTTTGAGCACGGCAACGTTTTCTTCGATAGAAAGTGTATTTGACGTTATTACCAATAAGACGCCGGATGACCACAAGACAATCCTTGTGATCGATGAGTTGCCGTATTGGGCAGAGAAGGATGAATCACTTTTGTCAGTTCTTCAAAAGTACATTGATACACAGTGGACCCATAAGAATATGATGGTAATACTTTGCGGCTCTGCCTTGAGTTTTATGGAAAAAGAGGTGCTCAGTAAAAAAAGTCCGATCTTCGGGAGGCGTGATTCACAGATAAAACTGGAGGCATTTAATTACAGAGATTCGGCTTTGTTTGTTCCTGATTATTCTGCAGAAGAAAAAGCAATCTGTTATGGAGTTACCGGAGGCGTGGCAAAGTATCTTTCGCTTTTTGATGCAGGGATGAGTCTTGATGAAAATATTTTAAGACTTTTCTTTCATGTGGATGGATATTTGTTTGACGAAACCAGAAATCTCCTCATTCAGGAGTTTTCAGATGTGACATTGGTAAACAATATAATCGAGCAGGTGGCTTCCGGTGAAAATGCATTAAATAATATAGCTTCCAAAGTACACGAGAAGGATACCACCGTTTTATATTCCCTTGAGAAGCTGATCGCTGTCGGCCTGGTGGAGAAGAAAAACTGTATAACGGAAGAAAAAAATAAGAAGAAAACCCAATATGTGCTAAAAGACCATATGTTTAAATTCTGGTATCAGTTTATCCCCAAGGCGATAAGTGTAATTGAAATGGGACAGGGTGATACATACTATAAAAAGGTTGTCAAACCGCAGATCCATTCATATATGGGATCCGTTTTTGAAGAAATGTGTCGTTATTACACATTAGAGAAAGGAATACAGGGTGCATACGGTTCCTTCCTGACTCAGACAGGCACCTGGTGGGGGGTGGAACAGATCATAGATGATGAAGGGCGGAAGTTTACGCAATCGGCGGATATTGACGTGGTTGGCATTTCTTCCGTAGACAAGACTGCGGTTATAGGAGAATGCAAGTTTAAGAATGAGAAGATAGATAAGGAAATATATGAAACTCTTCTGCGGAGATCAAAGCTACTTTCCGGAAATTATCATGTTATATGTTTCCTGCTTTTCTCGCTAAATGGATTTACTAAATGGTTTGAAAAAGAGAATATTCAAAATACAGTAAAGATCACTGTTGAGGATTTATATTTATAAAAAATTTAGCACACATAAACACCGATGGGGCTGGACGATCAGAGCTTTTATTCAATGCAATCTCCGTTCCAATACTCCTCTTTGATCACTTGTCCGGTGATCGCGTCAAGGGAAATCAGGCTGGTTTCATTGATGGTAAAAACATATTCCAGAGTGTCGGTGAGCGTATTATAGATTAAAACATAATCTATGTTTAATCCATTTCTGTCATAATCACAGAGCTCATCTTTATGCGCCAGGGCTAATTCCTTCACGGCAGGGAATAGCGCTGGCGCAGCGATTGCCCAACCAGTATCAAGCTCTTTCAGGGGTGTTCCGATGGAAAGGCATAGGTTTGGCTTAGAAGTATCCAAATCGGTTACGTAACGCACGCTCGGGATGATCGCGCCATTTAGATATTGCTCAGCGTAAAAATGCCATCTGCCGGTCAAGTTCGACTTGCCAAAGCCCTTGACGAATACATCCTCCGTAAGCTCTGGATCTATTCTTCTTAAGTATTCCATGACCTCTGCCATCTCATCATCTGAAAGATTTCTACCCTCAATGACATTATAGGAATAGTAAACGTGCTCGCCAAGCTTTCCCGCAATGTCATGGCGAAACTCTTCCTGCAGGAGAGTCAAGTGGTCGTTATTTTGTTGCGTGCGGTCAGAGGTGACGTACCCCTTGGCAGCGACCGCGCCAAACATTCCCGCCATCAATACCATCCATATCAGCATCAGCGATAATTTTTCCATAAGAATTCCTCCCGTGCGTGTTGCTCTTTAATCCTATAGACGACATTTTAGGGATAAGGTTTTAATATTTCAAAATGTTCCAAAAGGAATTCCTATGAAATTATTTTCATATGCTGCGTTCTGGTTGTGTGGTATAATTAGGACGCAGTTTTGAAACGAGGTTAGCAACTTTATTTTCCAGTTTTATTGACTAAGGATAATGGAAAATAGTGAAAAAATAGTGAAAATTTAATGGAATTTCTTTATGAATTCCTTACGATTTCATAAACGAATTCCTTAAAGTCTTCCCGTATCATGAGATTTGTAAACAAGATAACCCGCGAGGGAAAGCAAATCTCAGGAGGAAGAGAAGATGAAGAAAATTTTGGATATCGTAATGGTTGTTTTGGCACTGGTTGGCACCGGACTTTTGATTTATTCCATGTTTGAGCCCATCAAGCTGTGGATTCCGCTGCTGGTGATCAATGCGGGAGCATGGATGGGAATCATTCGCCTCTTCTTAAAGAACAGAAGGGAATCAGGAAAATAGAAAATGTAATTTGGGACATTTTACCATAAGGGACGAAATTCCTAATCCTGATTTATATGAGGCTATTAATCAATTGGAAATCCTTTCACGGAGAGGGTATTTTCCGATGCATCGTACTTGGCCTGCATGATCACGGACTGGAGTTCGGTGAACATCTCGCTGTAGCGGTCTACCTTCTTGCCGAGCTTTACGATGCCTGCGTAGAGGGACAGAGGGATCTGCCTTCCCTCGAAATCGATGGGCTCGCCGTTGTGGGACAAGATCTTCTCCGCAAGTTCCTTGGCGTAGGCTTCGTCCTCGCTGCTTGTCAGCATCACGAACTCATCCCCGCCGATTCGGAAGATGACGTCATCCTCTCCGGCTACGGCTTCCATTCGCCTAAGGCTCGTCAAGATTGCAAGATCGCCTGCCTTGATGGAAATCTCGTTGATGGGTACGAGATGGTTGATGTCACAGCATACAAACCAGCAATTCTTTCTGCACTGAAAAAGATCATATAATTCACTGATGTCAAATTTTCTTCTACTCATAGTTTTCTCCTCTCCTGATTCCAAGGACACGTGGAACCTTGGATATAATTCCAAAACGCGCTTATTCTCGCGATATTTGGAAGGCAAACAGTTCCAAGTCTGGCAGAAGACTCTCGTGAACGCCTCATTGCTGGAATAGCCATGGGTCAGGGCAACGTCCAAAAGGCTCATCTCAGGGTGTTCTACCAGCATTCGGGCAGCCTTTGTCATTCTCCTGCGTATCACGTAGTCTCGCACGGAAGTATGACTCAGCTGACGAAACATTTTTTCAACGGTTGATTTAGAACAGTAGCAGGCAGCAGCGATATCCTCCGTGTGAAGGTCCTCCTGCAGGTGCTGTTCCACATATTCCAGCGCTTCGGCCAAAAGCTCCAGTTTACTCATCTTAGTTCTCCTTTTTGTGGAAGGGATATCTGCGGTATCCCTTCAGTGCATTCCCGGGAATCAATCGATTGTAGCTTTAGTATAGCAGAGGTTTTGAAATCCGTCTTGATTTTTTGAGTAAATTTTCCGGAGCTGAGAATTCGCATCAAGATGCCTGCCGCTAACTCACTAATTACTTTCCCTTGCCGTGGTTGTCGTCGTGAAATATTCTTATAAAGTATATGCGGATGAAAAGGCGATGGAAAAAACGAATCCATATTATCAGCTGTCATCCTTGGAAGACGGAACGTTTGATAAGGCCTGTGAAAGTGAAGACATAAAGCAATACGAGAAAAGAAGAGGTTGCAACGTGACGGTGACATGTATTCAGCAATGACCGAAGCGAAGCGGAGATCGGCAAAGAGTTCAGAAATGGATTTGATGCCGATCTTTTTGATAGTCTCATTTTTTATCAAAACATATCTTTTGGCAAAATAATAAAATATTGCCAAAATATATTGATATTTTTAAGAATTGCAATTATACTATATTCAACGGCAAAACAATAAAATATTGCCGAAAGATATGGAGACGCTAAAATGTGGTATGAAGAAGTTATTTGCCAGTTAAATAGAGAAAAAGAATATACAAGGCAACAGATATACGAAGCATTGATTAAGGAAAAACCGGAGTTGACATTTAATTCTTTTAAGTGGATCATTTCTGAAATGGTTGATCATGGAATTATTTGCAGAAAACAGCGCGGCAAATATGTTCTTCAGAGCAACGGTGTGACCAAGAAGTATATTTATAAACCGCAGGTGAATGAACTGCTTCGGGAGGTAAGCGAGAAAATAGAGTCTAAGTTTCCTTTTGTCAATTTTGTATGCTTTGAAAGTGTACGGCTGAATGAGTTTTTGAATCATCTGATTGGCAGAAATATTTATTTTATTTTGGTTGAGAAGGATTCCATTGAATTCGTTTTTCGATATCTTCAGGAAGAGACAGAATGGAATATTTTGCTTAACCCTAATGAGAAGGAATGGGATGCGTACTGTACCGGTGATAGTATCGTGATGCTTAACCTTATCAGTGAAACTCCAAAGTGTGTTGATGAGTATCATAGCATGTGTATTGAGCAGTTACTGGTAGATATTGTCGCAGAGAAATCATTTAAGAATCTGTACAGCAGAAGTGAACTGCAGGGAGTATATAACCTCGCAAATAAATCGTATTTGATTGAATATGCAAGGCTTTTGCGTTATGCGAGAAGACGAGGAAAAGTAGATGAAGTAAAAAAATACATTGGAGGATATGACTGTGCTAACACAAGATAATTATACAAAAGAGAATATTGAAAGATTACAAAGGATAAGTGGAAATGATCCATCATTATTAGAAAAGACAGTATATGCTTTTGGCTTACTGGAAGCAATATCTAAGGTGGGGATGCCTTTTATATTTAAGGGTGGAACCTGCTTGATGCTTTTGCTTGAAAAGCCAAGAAGATTGTCTACGGATATTGATATTATTGTAGAGCCTGGGACGGATGTGGAGTCATTTATACAAAAGGCAGGTCAGATATTTCCATTTAAAAGCCAAAAAGAGGATGTCAGAAAAGGTAGGAATTGTGTTGAAAAAAGGCATTATGAATTTACATATAATTCTCCGATTAATGATAAACCATTAGTTATATTGTTGGATATTTTATTTGAAGAAAACCATTACAAGACACTTTTGGAGAAGCCGATTAAGAATGATTTACTTTTGACTGATGGTGAGGACCTGACAGTTAGGATTCCAGATGTGAATAGTATTCTGGGAGATAAGCTTACTGCTTTTGCTCCACATACTACTGGTATACCTTTTGGTATTGACAAAGAACTTGAAATTATTAAGCAGCTGTATGACTGTTATACTCTTTTAAGAGAAATGACAAATTATGCTGAGGTGCGTGAAGTTTATAAGTCTGTGGCAGTGACTGAACTGGGGTATAGAGGAATGGACCACGGTATAAATGCAGTTCTTCGTGATACCATCAGCAGCAGTTTCTGCATTATCGCCAAAGGTGGAATTGATAAAGAGGAATACACATATTTTGCTGATGGGATCCGTAGGATAGTTGGACATATTTATAGCGAGAGATTCAATGGTGAGATGGCAGCATATATTGCATGTGAGGTGCTTTATTTGGCCGCATGTATTTATACAGATAGTGAGTATGTGGCCATTGTAAGCCCGGAAGAATACATGAATGATAAGCTGTGTTTCAAGGGGGCAAGAGGAATTAACTATTTGAGAAAGGTTAATCTGGAATGCTATGCATATGTAGCTGCGGCAGTGAGACTTCTGGGTGAAAATGTGGAAGAGGTTGTGTATTCATTTGAGGAGTATCTAGAAGATAAATCATTAACGACAAAGTGAGGGTGATATGTGTGTCAAGGGAAGTACGGGTCGTGAAGCCGCTTTTTCCGGATGAAGAAAAGGTACATTACCTGGCGGTGTTTGACAAGAAAAACATGGATGACGTCCTTTTGATGTTTCACCTGCTTCACGCAAATGCCTCTGATGAGGTGTACGGCGGATATTCCCTGTATGACTATTCACTTCCGTGGTATCATACGCATTTGTGGCAGGACGGTATCGTACTTCGCTCGCCGTACCTGCCTGACCGCCTGGCGAAGTTTCAGGGAAACCTGCCTTTTTTTCATAATCCTGCGAAGACGGTTGCCGTAAGGCGAAACATGGAGCACGTGTTGGAGTGCGGTTACTTTACCTCGGAGCTTGAGTTTTTTCTGTGCCTTGCGAAGGCGATCATGCCGCTGTTTCAGTGGTGGTACGAGGATCTGCTGGCCTATGAGGAAAAGGACGGCCTCCGTACGAACTGGAGGTTGGAACCTACGACCAAGAACGTGAAGGCTGTTTTGCAGGAATCGTGTAATCTTACAAAACCGTAAGCTTGTTCCATGGCACACCAACATTTGGTTTGATATGATGAATACAACAAAGCAAGGGACGGTGTCCCAAAACCAAATGATGAAAGGCGGGCATTGATCATGAATAAGACGAAAGTTTTTCTTTACGCGTTACTGGTAATTGGACTGATTTTTGAGGCGATCTCCATCGTACAAAGCTTTACGAAGAACATCCCCATGGACTGGGCTTCGGCAGGCGTTTTCTTTGCAGTACTGACGGTTGCACTTGACAGCGCCGAGAAAAAGGAAAAGAAGCAGGAAAAATGGAGGTGACGTATAGGAAACAGCCGTGGTATAATGTAAGGCGTAAGGGTCACAGAAATAAAAAGGAAGGCGACGAAAATGTTTACGTTGGAATATCTCAAAGAAAACTCGAAGGTTTCGGCAAATGGCGAGGACGGATCACTTTACTACGGGACTTTAGATTTTCTGAGAACCCATTTATCGCAAATAACTTTTGAAGAAACGTCTCAAAAGCCCGAAGGGCAACCCGAGGAGCTTCGGCCGTTCTGGTTAGCATATGAAAGGGCAAAAAAGGCACTCAAAAAAGAGGAAACTATTTCAGTGGACGATTTTTATGCGGAGTGGTCAAAAAATCCCGCAGATTTCGAGCCCGTTAAAAAAAAGGTCATCGGTGATCTGAAAAGTATTTTGGACAAGTACGAGGATCGCTCAAAAAAAACGAACGTCACTTTATATAATTATAATGGATTATCTTCGTGGACTCATGGTCATGAAGACTTCGTCAAGGCATTGAAAGAACTAGGAAACATTACGTATGACGTAACTGAAGTCATAGAGTTTGAAGACCCAATCCTCAAGAAGACGATCTTAAAAATCACCACGCAATGCGATGACTATGATCTTTTTAGACATCTGGCCGTCAGTGCCAACACATGTATGGCCGACCGCGTATTTTCAAACACACCTTAATAACAAAAGAAAAGGTCCTTTCCATTTCAGCTCAGAAATCTCCGAAGTCCCCTTCCCCCCTTCCCTCAGATAACAGTTAAAAGGATTCAGAGGCTAAATTCTTATCTGATGAACGCATGAAAGAGGATTACTCTTTCGACTCAAAAATGACATAGAGAAGAGCAAGGAGCGAGCTGATGAAGGCTCCTGCGGAAACATCGCTTAAGTAATGGGCGCCGAGGGACAGTCTTGAGAAGATGATGATCAGCGCAAAGATAAGTCCGAGCACGCCGAAAAAAAGGCGTTTCTTTTTCAACGTTTCATAAAACCAGGTAAACGCCTGAAGGATTATAACCATGGTCATGCTTAAAATTGCATGACCGCTGGGAAAAGAACGAAATTCCCCTTTATCAATGCCGAGATTTTCGATATAATAGAGATGATTGGAGAATGGTTTATACCAGGGAATGAAATCAATGCCCTCATATCCTGCAATGGCAAGGCGGTATCTTGGACGGTGAAACATATTCTTGCAAAACTGTAATATGAAAAATGACAATGCCAAAAGGATGAGCAACCAGATTATTTTTTTAGTCAGGTTTTTATCTTGAGATTTCTTTGCAAGAGTATAGCCCCCAAATAGCATCAGAGGATTCATGACCAGAAAGATCCCAATGATTACGGGGATGTTTCTGTTGAGAGTGGGAAATATGTACCCGAGGCTATCCTTGTCGACAAGCGAACCTGCTCCGACAAATCCTACCGCGGTAGCCAGAAAAAGACACAGAGCGCATAACAGGATGCGGATGGGCTTTTTCTTTTCGGAATGAAGAATTCTTTCGCATAAAGCACCAAAGAAAAGTACTGCAAATGCAAAGAAAGGGAAAACTCCCGTTGCGGAAACATATTTGACGAAGAGGTTTGGTGAATAGAGAGCTTTCGCAATCGCTTCATCATGAAAAGTGCCAACGATGAAGAGAAGGCCGAATACGAGCAGAAGAAACAAATGGAAAATTATGAGTTGTGCGTTGTTTTGTTTTGAGGATTTTGTCATGAGAAGGTTCTCCTTCCAGTGAAAAACAATCCAAATGGGTTCCAATTACAATGTAACGTTTTTAGACAAGTTGCGCAAGAAAAATGTACGAATGGAGGCTGAAGCATGAGCGAACAAGAGAAACAGATGGAAAGTAAGGCACCAAAAGAAAAAGCGATGCGTGAGATTTCCATTGAGGGCTGCCAGGTGCTTGGAAAAGGCGGAAACGGAGCGGTTTATCGTCTGGATGATGAGACCATCGTAAAAGTGTATTTCAGTAATCGTCATAGTCCCGAGAGAATCAATCGCAGCAGGGAGACGACAAAAAGAGCCTTCGTACACGGAATTCCAACCATGATCGCGTTTGACATGGTAAAGGTTGGGGAGAACTATGGCGTGGTTTATGAAATGATCAATGCAAAGTCGCTTGGTCAGGAAATCTGCGAGCATCCGGATAAAATTGATGAATATGCCAATCTGATCGCGGACACGCTTCTGAAAATCCATCATACCGAGTTTGAAAAGGGAACGCTTCCGAATTCCAAGGAAAGGCTTCGCAAGGAAGTGATCGCGACTAGGGAGGCCGGCTTTTATAAGCCCGAGGAGGCGGCAAGGGTCATGAAATTGATCGATGGCATTCCTGATAGAAACACGTTTATTCATCAAGATTTTCACCCCGGAAACCTCATGCTCCAAAACGGGGAAATTATGTTGATTGACGTGGATGATTCCGGGCTGGGGCATCCCATTATTGATCTGGCGGCCATGCATCTGGTGTACGTGACTGCCGCGAAAACCAGTTATAAATTGACGGCCATGGGACTTACGAAGGATCAGTTTGCGAGAGTGTGGAACGACATCTTAAAGAGATATTTCCATACGGATGATGAAAATAAGATCAAGGAGTTCAACCGAGTCATTGAAGGATATGCAATGATCAGCCTGATCAAGGGCGTCGCAACGTCTCCGAACGTAAAGAATTGGATCCGAAAGCCAGTTGTAGCGATTTATAAGAAAAAGTTTTTCAAAATGATTGATACACTTTATCCGATACCTGAGGTATAAGCAATTGACGTAAGGGGAAGACAGATGCTGAAAAATGAAGTGAAGTTGGAAGGAGTTAGGAATGCAAGGGAACTAGGCGGGTTCCCTGTCGGAACAAAGGTGGTAAAAAAGGACGTATTGATACGTACCGGGACCTTGGAACATGCCAAGGAGGACACAATACGTGTGTTAAGCGAGCAATACCGCGTTCAGGCGATCATTGATTTTCGCATGACCGGGGAAGGCAGGAAAGCTCCGGATCCGGAGGTGCCGGGAGCTAAGAACATTCACCTTCCGGTGGTTGAATTTGAGGACTATATTACAAAACTCGGGGATCCGGAATTGGCAAGGCATTATTTGTCCCAAAACATGAGCCGTGAAGAAATGATCGAAGTCGCTTTCAGACATGGCTTGATTGGGCCTGAGGTGTATCCGTTCTTTTTGATGGGAGAGAGGGGAAAAAAGGCATATCATGAGTTCTTTCAGACACTCCTTGCCGCTGATCCGAAGGACGGCGCAATCCTTTGGCATTGTACGGATGGAAAGGACAGGGCAGGCTTGGCATCCGCCCTTTTGTTGGCTGCGCTCGGAGCATCCAAGGAGACAATCCTCGAGGATTATCTTCTTACGAACGAGTATCATGCGCCAATGCTGGAAAAGGTAAGGGAAAAACTTGCTCCTGCCGAAATTGCTCCCGAGAGAATGGACGTGTTACTCTTTGTGGCAGGGGGTGCGATCAGGAAGTATCTGCTCCGGGCATTCGAAGAAATGGAAAAAGAGTTTGGCGGAATAAACGGATATCTCGGCGAGGCGTTGAAGCTTACGAAGAGTGACATGGGAGAGCTTCGTAAGAAATATACGGAAGATGATGTGTAATATGCAAATCAAATCATGAGTAAAACGGCTGAAAAGACATGATAATCAATAAACGAATGAATAGCGAGGTGAGAACAATAGCTAATAAGTTTAGTAATGGGTTCTGCGAACAGAAATTCAGATCCATGTTTTTGTCTGGTACGTTTACAAAGGCTGTCATGTACGTCATGCTCCTTTGCGACAGCATCATTGCGGGATATTTCATTGGAGAATCAGGCGTTGCAGCCATCAATGCCATTACGCCGGTGACCGGTATCGTAACGTTTTTTGGCGATCTTGTTTCCACGGGTGTCGGTATTGTTTTTACAAGAGAAGTAGGTGCGATGAGGAAAAAACGTGCAGATGAGATATATGGACAGGGACTGATCATCAGTATTTCCATTGGTCTGATATCGGCACTGACCATCATCTTCATTCAGGATATTTATTTTAGTGCAAATGGTATTACCGGGGAGATTCTGGAACAGGCACTTAAGTATTACCGCCTTGTCCCGATCAATGCTTTTTTGACCATCGTAATCTTTTATCTTGAACAGATGGTATATAGTGATGGAGATGAGCTTTGCAACAATATTTGCTATGCATTCCAGATAGGTGGAAACATTGTCCTGTCCGTTATACTAACAAAGTTCTTTGGTATGACTGGTATCATCCTTGGATCCGTGATCGGAAATGGACTCGGAATCCTTGTCTGCTGCTGGCATTACTTCCGAAAAGGAAACACGCTTCGCTTTGTATGGCATCTTTCCTTCAAAGATTTTTTGCTAACCTCGCGGTATAGTATCGTGGATTCCTCCGTGTATTTATGCTGGGCGCTGATGGATTACGTGATGATAGGTTTTGTATCAAGAAATTATGGTGATACAGGTTTGATCACTCTTGCCGTAGTAGTCAGCCTGATAGAGTTCAGCGTTGTCATGGATGGCGTAGGAATGGCAATGCAGCCTCTGATCGGAACTTACTTTGGTGAGAAAAACCATCAGCTCATAAAGAGAGTAATGAAGGCCGGAATAAAAGCTGCGCTGATGGAGGGCGTGATGGCTACTACGCTGATTTGTATTTTTGCAAAACAGTTCTGTGGACTATTTGGAATCACGGATGGCGCGGCTCTTGCCCCGTCGATTTCAGCCATACGAATTGTTTCCCTGGGCTTTACGTTTTGCAGTGCTGTTTCCCTTACGACTTCCTACTATATGCTGATTGATCGCATTGGAATGTCTGTATGTATTTCGTGTATTCAGAACGGATTACTGTACATATTGCTTCCTGTCACTGGTTCACTTCTCTTGGGGATAAATGGCATGTGGGCTGGCTTTGCCCTGGCACCGATGCTGACGCTTGCGGGCGCATTGCTGTTTGTTTATCTGAGATTCGGAAAGGATAACTTTCCATTTTTGCTGGGGGAGATGGATTCTGACATTGTGGTGATGGATGATGCTTTGACGGTGGAAAGCGTGGTCACACTTTCCAAGAGCGTTGGGGAAAGTTTGGTTTCTCATCATTTTTCAAATACGGAAGCGAACCACGCGGCCCTTTTTGTAGAAGAAATTGGCTTGACCATTCTTGAAAAGAATAAACAGGTGAAGAAACCTATTTGCATTGAATTGTCGTTATTCTTTGAAGCGGATTCGGTTCTCATTATACAAAGAGATTCGGGTGAGTTGTTTGATCTTACCGATCCTGATCTTGAGATCAAGGGGCTGAGCGGATTTGTACTCAGCGGACTCATGGAAGCGCATAAAGAAGAAAAAGCATATCTTGTGACTACGGGCTACAATCGAAATGTGATCCGTTTTTTACGTAGCGTGCAATAAAGTGGGTGGGACGCTTACGGCAGGTCGCCTGATCGCTGGTGTGACAGGCAAGTGAAGAAAGGAATATACGTGGACTAAAAACCGAGCGATGACGTTTGAGAAATGTCATCGCTCGGTTTTCTTTATTTCATTATTGACGGCAAATAGGACGTAATGAATTGGCCGAGCAGTATGATGAAAAGGAGCCACATGTAAGGACTGGAGAAGATTTGAGCAAGAATCTGTCCTTTTGTGGGCTCATCTTCAAGGCGACGTAAAGCGAACTTCTTTTGGGCCATAAAGACAATGAAAACAATCAGACCGATGAACGCAACGAGGAAAAGGAGAATGACCCACAACGCGAGCAAGCCCGCATATGCAAAGGTGCTCGGGTCGGACGTCAAAGCCTGCGTAAGTGCGGCTGGGTCGCTGAATTCCAAAATGCCAGACTCCGTTAGCTTGCCCAAAAGATACATCGTGACAACGGAGGTACCAAGGTTTATTGCCATGTGCAGAAGGATTGTGTGCAGAATGTTGCCAGTTCGTATATATAAAAAAGCAAAAAGCCAGCCGATAAAGGTTGCAAAGAAGAATTGCTGGAAGTTACCGTGGAAAAGGCCAAAGGTCAGTCCGGAGAGGAAGATCGCGACAAATTCACCGTGCTTGATCAGACGGTCAATCATGAATTTGCGGAAGATCAGCTCTTCAAAGATCGGCGCAAGGATTCCGATGGCAAGAACGCGAAGAAACATACTTGATCCAAGCATGACTCCGGTAATGTCAACGCTTTGATTGTTGGGGAGGAGTTTTTCCGTGAGAAGGCCGATCACGGCACCAACAAACGCGAGGCCGAGCGTCATCATCCAAAACAGCAGAAACCTTCCAAAGCCCAAGGGCTTCTTTTCCAGTTTTTGAGCAGGTACGTTTTTTGTGATCAGATAGAGTAGTGAGAAGCCAATAACGTCAACGATAAAAATGGTCAACAACAAGCTCAGTGTGGCATTGTTGGCCTTTAGCGTCTGGGGTGAAATGAGCAGGGAGAGCACGATGGACAACAGGATCTCGAGCACGAAAATCGCAAAAATTAGGATGGAATAGCGTATGCCCATCGAGGTAAGGCGCGTCTTGCAATCATCTGCCTCTGCAGGATGGTCTTTGGCGAATAATACGGCAAGCAAAACAAGAAGCAGAATGCTGAAGGCTAGGACGAGGAGCTTTACGTAAAGGGGCGTTCTGACACACTCATCAATGCTTAAGCTAAGGCTCGCATACCAAGTGCCAGTTTTTATTCGATCATTGAAATGAAGTTTGCTTTCAACGTGGGTCAGCTGAGCTTCCGAATAGATGGGATAAGTTGCGCAAAAATCCTTGAGCGCCTGCTCATTGGGAAGGTAGTGGAGCTCTAATACTGCCCGTCCTTCGGGGAGCGTCACGTTGGCCGTATAGCCCTGGACTGTGTCAAACCCATTGTAGAGTACGGGATTTCCGCTTGCATCCTTGAGCACCATGCCGGTATAAAAGCCAGGATCGACCGTGGTGAAATCAAGTGTCATCTGGTATTGGCCTTCCTTCGGAATGAGAAATGGAACAAAGTCCACTGCATCTGCGATTACGCCGTCTTCGACAAGAATATTCAGCTGCTGCTTGTGCTTGGCAACATTTTCCCCTATCCTTCCAGAGGAGGTAAGGATCGTAAACACTACGTAGAACGGGATAAGTGTAATTAAAAGAATTGTACACAGTAGTTTTTTCGGATTCATTGGCAACCTCCATTTTTCGTAACGATCAAGAAATCTAGTTTCCAATCTGTGTCTAGTATATCATTTGACGTTTGAAATGTAAATGAGAATGGCGGGGGTTGTTTTTTATGGACTGATTCTGCGAGTCGTGTTATAATGGATTTGATGACTTGGAATGGTAACTTCTCAAATTTATTACTGCCTGGCATTGTATGGACTGATCGAGACGAATGATAAATGAAAGGAAGGAAGACGAAGGATGAACGGCTACAATGACTATTTTTCTGGCGGAAAACGGCATGTTTTGGTAGCGGACGATGAGTTTATCAATCGCGAACTTTTGGAGAATATTCTTGAGGATGAGTATGACATATTAAAGGCGGAAGACGGGGAGATGGCTTATGAAATGATTAAGCAGAATCGAAATACGCTTTCCCTGATTCTGCTAGATCTGATGATGCCGAAGCTGAGCGGCCTGGAATTGCTCGCGTGTCTTAAGGGGGATTCTGAACTGAAGGGGATTCCCGTCATTGTTCTTACCTCTGATCAGCAGTCGGAGGTTGAGAGCCTGAAAAAGGGAGCGGCTGATTTCATTCCGAAGCCATATCCTCAATCCGACGTCATAAAGGCCAGAATTTCAAAGGCCATAGAGCTTGCGGAGGATCGCCAGATCATCAGTGCAACGGAGAGAGATGAGCTGACGGGGCTTTATACGAGTGAATATTTCTTCCGTTACTGTGAGCTGTTTGATAAGTTTTATTCGACGATCGACATGGATGCGCTTTGCTTTGACGTGGATCATTTTCATGTTTTGAATGAACGCTTTGGCATCGCGGTGGGAGACGAAATTCTAAAAAGCATTGCAGAGCGTCTTAGAACCATTTTTACGGATTCCGACTGTATTCTGGGTAGGAAGACGGCAGATACGTTTCTGGTCTATTGTCCTCATCGTGAGGATTATGAGGAGGTGGCCGTGCGGGCTTCGCAGGTATGTGAGGAGCTTCCAGCAGCAATTAAAATCCGTATCGGCGTCTATGCAAGCTGCGATAAAAAGCTTGTCATCCATTCGCGCTTTGACCGTGCCAAGCTTGCGGCAGATAAGATCCGCAACAATTATTCCGCCTTTGTGAGCTTCTTTCAGGAAGCTCTGATTGAGAAGGAGCTGTTTGCGGAGAAATTGGTCGCTGAGTTTCCAAAGGCCTTGTCAGAAAAGCAATTTCAGGTTTACTTCCAGCCGAAGTTTGACGTGCGTGGGGGTAAGCCTGTTTTGGCCAGTGCGGAGGCTCTTGTCCGTTGGGTTCATCCCACGCTTGGAATGATTTCTCCGGGTGCCTTCATTCCGCTATTTGAAGAGGATGGTTTGATTGCAAGGCTGGATGAGTACGTGTGGCGCGGTACTGCGGAGAAGATTGCCGATTGGAAGACGCGCCTCGGGATATCCGTTCCCGTATCGGTGAATCTCTCCCGTGCGGAAATGTATGATCCGAAGCTTGTTGAATTGGTAGAGTGCATTGCAATTGACAATGGAATCACGACAAAGGATTTATATCTGGAGATCACGGAATCCGCTTACGTGAGAGACGCGGATCAAATTGTGGAAAGGGTTAAGGATTTAAGAACTCATGGCTTCTTCATTGAAATGGATGATTTCGGCTCGGGATATTCTTCCCTGAACATGATTGCTGAGCTTCCGATTGATGCGCTAAAGCTTGACATGAAATTCATCCGTACCGCTTTTGAAAAGCAGAATGATACGAGAATGATCAGCATTGTCATTGACATTGCCGATTATCTTGGGGTTCCCGTCATTGCGGAGGGGGTCGAGACAAAGGAGCAGTATCTTGAGTTAAAAAAGCTGGGTTGCGCAATTATTCAGGGGTACTATTTCTCGAAGCCCGTACCTGCGGAGGAATTTGAAAAATTTCTCCTTGAGAAGAAAGTAAGCGAGGGATGAAAGGAGAGGTACGAATGCTGACGGTGGATGCACTTAAAGAATTTGGCGCAGATACGGAGGATGGTCTTGCGCGTTGTATGAATAATCAGGCATTTTATTTAAGGCTTGTTGGAAAGGTTTTGGAGGATCGGAATTTCGCGGCTCTTGAGCAGGCTCTTTCAGAGGGCAATCTGGATGCCGCCTTTGGGGCGGCTCATTCCTTGAAGGGGGTTCTTGGAAATCTTTCTCTGACGCCGATTTATGAGCCCGTAAAGGAAATGACGGAGCTGTTAAGGGCGAAAAAGCAGATGGATTATCAGCCGTACATGCAGGTGATTGGAGAGAAGGTCGCTGAACTGAGGCGACTGGCGGATAAAGCTTAAAATTCTGCTTGACAGATTTCGGATGGATGAATTATAATATTATCATAATTCCATAATATAAATACGAATCAGCAAAACAGCCGAAAGGCTGCGACGCAAAGCTAATAGGGCCTGTAAGATGGTAGCCAGTTGCAATGTATGTTAGAGCATCAGGACGACCACGTGGCCAGTTCAGATGCTCTTTTTTCATGGAGGTAGACAAAACTATGGACGCATTTATGACAATTAAGGAAACCGCTTCATTATGGAATCTGACGGAGAGAAGGGTGCAAAAAATGTGCTCCGACGGATTGATCGAGGGTGTACAGAAATTTGGAAATTCCTGGGCAATCCCCAGAGAGGCCAAGCGCCCCAAGGATGGACGCGTGACGACGGGCCAATATCGTAACTGGAGAAAAAAATAAATATCCTCATTTTTGGAGGCTGTTCTTATGAAAAAAGGTACTTCAGAATCGACGAAAAAACGATTATTACAGAAAACGCTTGACGGCTTGGATGCCAGCAGAAGGGCACCAAGAAGCTTTTTGGTGTTAATGCTGTTAATTCACGCCGTTACTTCCGTTACAATTCCACAGATATCCAGGGCGCAAACGGTTGTAACGCTTTGGGGAATGCAGATTCCCGTGGCGGCCTTTGCGGGAGTGGTTTCTTCCCTTGGAAACATCTGCCTCATCATGCTGGCGGTGTTCTGTGGAAAGCTGGGTTTTTTTGCCGCGTTCATCGTGTTGCTGGCACAGTTTCCCATGCTGGCGGTGAATATTTTGAGGAGTCATGCCTATAATAGCATCCCGGGTATTTTTAGCAACATCCTGACGCTGATCGCCATTGTCATCATTTACGTAAACATTCGTCAGACGGAAAAATATCAGGACAGGATTCGCAATCAGGCGGTTACGGATAGCCTTACGGGAATCCCAAATCGCTTTGCCTGCTCAGAGCTGCTTGTCAGTCTCGTGGAACAGGGCAAGAAATTTGTGGCTGCGTCCATTGACCTGAATAACTTCAAGAGTATTAATGACAGCATGGGATTTGGAACGGGAAATGAAGCCCTGAAAGTCATTGCCTCCCGATGGAAGGCCATTGCGGACGGTGGACTCTCGGGCACGCTGGACTTTATTGCAAGACTGAGCGGAGATGAATTTGCCCTGGTAATCCGCGATTATGATTCGGAGGAGGAGGTCCTCAACACCATTCGGCAGTACATGAACGTGCTTTGTGAAAAGCTGACGATTGATAATTGCGATTTCTATGTCAGCGCAAGCTTTGGCTATGCAGAATACCCTACGGACTCAAATAAGATGGACAACCTGATCTCCTATGCTGATGCGGCCATGCTGGAGGCAAAGCGCTCCGGTAACAGCGATCTGATCGTTCGCTTTACGCGTGACCTCTTAAAGGAGGAGCATACGTTGGAGATTGAAAAGAAGATCCACGCCGCATTGGAAAATGACGGTATTTTCTTTCAGCTACAGCCCCAATATGACATGAACCAAAAGCTTCGTGGCTTCGAGGCGCTTGCCCGCATGAGGGATGAGGAAGGAAAGCTGATCAGTCCCGGCGAGTTTATTCCCGTGGCGGAAAAGGTTGGACTGATCGATAAGATTGACGTTACCGTCTTTCGGAAAGCTGCCGCATTCTTTGGCAAGCTCTTAAGAAAGACTAACGCAGACATCACCTTGAGTGTCAACGTATCCGTAAGACATCTGATGAAAAATGATTTTCTGCAAGAGACAAGGGAGGTTTTGGAACGGAATGGGATTCCGACGAAGAATCTGGAAGTGGAGATAACGGAGTCCGTTATGATTGATTCGGCGGAACGGGCCCTGCAATGTATCAACTCCCTGAAGGAGATGGGCGTTCAGATCGCAATTGACGATTTTGGTACGGGATATTCTTCCTTAAGCTACCTGAACAGCTTTCCCGCAGATCTCCTAAAGATTGATAAATCTTTTGTTGATAAGATGAATGACAGTGATTCCATGAGACAGTACGTGGCTGCAATTATCTCCATGGGACACATCATGGGCTTTGACGTCATTTCTGAGGGCGTGGAACAGCAGCAACAGATGGAAACGCTTCAGAGCATTCATTGCGATTTCATTCAGGGCTTTCTTTGGGGACGGCCGCTATCCGCAGAAGATGCGGAAAAGGTTGCCATGGATAATGCCGAGAAATTCAGATGATGAGGTAGAGGAAATGTTGTTTGGAGAAGTGTTGAGCAGGTACTATACGCTCGTTTTTATCATGGTAATCCTGCTGTATACGCTCTTTTTTAACAAAATGATGTACAGTAAGGTTGGCGGCAGGTTTCTGATGATCATTTGCCTTGTCATTCTGGAAACCATTTTTTCTGCCGCTGAAGTTCATTATGCAGGCCTGTCATATGAAAACAGTGGACGTTACCTTGCCTCAATGGTCTGCTATATCCTAAGACCGATGATTATGTATCTTCTGCTTTTGATCGTCATTCGGGGGGACGGCAAGCTTAAGCAGCTGCTGTGCGGACTTTTCAGGGCATTGATACGGAGAAGGGAATTGAAACCGCCGGCGGAGAGGATGCCTATATCCTGATTTGTCATAGCTTCCACGACACGGCGCAAACTCGAATGGAAATGATCAAAGATGCCTATGACCATGAGGATTATCATGAGTACACCACTCAGGTACATGCCCTAAAGAGCTCCGCGAGGCTGATTGGTGCAGGAGAGCTTGCAAAGCTTGCACAGGAGCTGGAGACTGCCGGCAGGGAAGGAGACATTCAGCGCATTCAAAAGGAGACGGACGTCATTTTGAAGAAATATGTCTGGTTTTATGACCGGCTGGATGAGATTTTTCGCTAAATTAGCTGGAAAAAATAGTGTTTTTCGATTATAATGGTATGTAGTTGAGTTTTCACTAAATCACGAGAGGAGAGAAGGCATGAAGACAAAGAGAATTTACGTAAACAATCAGGAGCTTGGCATGGAGGATGCCCTTGCCATGACGGAAGGCCTGGGCATGGAGCAGGGACTGGAAGTAAAACAGCTGCGTCGCCTTCGTCTTCTGGCAGAGGAATTATTTGGCATGCTTCGGAGCATTACCGGCGTGGTGGAGGCTGATTATTGGGTCGAGTATGAAGCGAAAAGCTTTGAAGTCCATTTGAAGTCCGACGTAAGCCTTACGGAGGAAATGAAAAAGCAGTTTCTTGCTGCCTCCAGCAGCGGAGAGAATGCGGCGGCAAAGGGATTTATGGGAAGGCTGAAGGTCTTGATCGCAGAGACGTTATTCGCCAACACGGCATCGGATTCCATGATGTTTTCAGGCTTGTCCATGGGCCTGATGAGCATGGCGAGTCCGACGGCAATGGGGGCGGGAAGCACCTCCTATCTCTGGTCCATGCAAAAGTACAAGGATGAGGCGGAAAAGAATGGAGAATCAGAGGTTTGGGACGAACTGGAAAAATCCATCGTGGCAAATATAGCGGATGAGGTCAAGGTTAAGATCGTTGGAACGAACGTAGAGATTATTGTCTGCAAGGTATTCGAATAGTAATTTTAAGTGACTGAAAATCTATCTGGAAAAGGAGAAAAAACATGAACATTGTGAAAACGCAGGAAGGAAACAAGCTGACGATTGCCTTGGAGGGAAGGTTAGATACGATGACCGCACCTGAGCTGGATCAGGAGCTTAGGAGCAGCCTGGAAGGCATTCAGGAACTCGTGGTTGACATGGCGCAGCTGGAATATGTTTCTTCCGCCGGACTTAGAGTATTGCTTTCGGCACAGAAGGTAATGAATAAGCAGGGAGAGATGGTGGTAAGGAACGTGAGCGAGCAGATCATGGAAGTCTTTGAAGTGACCGGGTTTACGGACATTCTTAACATTCAGTAACCGGAAAATGTAATTGTATAGAACCTCATTCACAAAATGCTGCAGGAAACCTGCGGCATTTGTGTTCTGAAGCATGATATAAATCTTACGTTCTTGTTAGAATTGTCGGCGAAACCGTTAGGAGAAGCCATGGAATCAAAAGGGCACTTCCCGTATACTAAGATTATCAAAGGGATACGGGAGGTGCTTTTTATGATTTGGATCAATAGTATAGTAGATGGAAGTAAGATTTTTATAGTTCTGGCTGGACCTGTGCTGCTTTTGATGGAGTTGGCAGGGTGGATGATGACAAGAACATTTCGCCCGGTGAAATTGATACTGCGAGCAGTATTTTTATATTATCTTTGTTGTGTGTTCGCCTTGGTGTTTCTTCCGCTTCCCAGCCTCGAGGAGGCAGCAGGGCTGATCTATGAGGTGGAGCTGATGCCAATGCATTGTCTTGTGGACGCATGCAAGAATCCGATGAGGGGCACGCTGGTCATTCTCTTTAACGTTTTGATGACGATTCCCTTTGGCATGTTTCTGAGATACTATTTTGGCCTTGACGCGAAAAGGGTTTTCCTCTACAGTCTGGCGCTGACGACCTTGATCGAGTTTGGCCAGTTTAGTGGTCTGTTCTTCCTGTTCAAGGGCTCCTATCGTCTGTTTGAAGTGGATGATCTGCTCCTTAATACCGCAGGCGGCATGCTGGGATACCTGCTGATGGGCAAATTTGGAAGGAACTTCCCAGACCTGGAACAGACCAAGGTGATCACCGCTCGGAGAGTCATGAAGCTAGCCTAAAAGGGAATGAGATGGGAGAATCCTTAAACTTTTCTAAAGGAATGCCAAAAAGCCTTGAAGAGGGTTGGAGGGATTGCTATAATAAAAGCCTGTAGGGATTTCCTTTGGGCTTTTATGATGACAGAGGTTACGTAAGCGCCTTGTATGGCGGAGCATGTAACGGCGTAAAGGATGTAGGGGACAATTGGAAGGCTGTAACAAGAAAAGAAAAAAGAATATCATATGGGCATTGCTTTCGACCGTGCTTGCGGTTTTAACGGTTCATTATATACTAAAACAGAACAAAGACATGTCCTTGGGAGACCTGATGGACGTGATCCGTTCGTCAAAGACGATCTATCTGCTTTTGGGAGCATTGGCGTCCGCCTTGTTTGTCTGGTTTGAAAGTGTGGCGCTTCGGTCGATTTTAAAGCACACGAAATGTCCGCATGGAAAATGGCAGACGCTGCTATACAGCACTTCGGACATTTATTTTTCGGGGATTACCCCTTCTGCCACGGGTGGTCAACCCGCCAGCGCCTTTTTTATGATGAGAAACGGCATCTCCGGAGGCATGGCGACGGCAGTTCTGATATTAAATTTGATGATGTATACCTTTTCCATTGTCTTTTTGGGAATTGGATCAATACTGCTAAAGCCCAATGCCTTTTTGGAGTTTGGCCTTGCGGCGAAGATCTTGATTGGCATGGGATTTGTTGGACTTACGCTACTCTCCGTGATCTTCTTTATCCTGCTTAAAAAGGAGGATTTGATCTTCCGCCCGCTGTCAGCCCTCATTGTTTTTCTCTGTCATAAGAAACTTTTGAAGGGCAAGGAGCATAAGCTTAAGAGGATGGCGAAGATCCGGGAGGATTACGCGAGGTGCTCCGCCATTATCTCTGGAAGAAAAAGAATTCTGTTTGGGGCGTTCTTTTGGAATCTGGTACAGAGGGCGTGTCAGATGACGGTACCGATGCTGGTATATGTTGCACTGGGCGGACAGGTGGGAAGGATGCTTCTGGTCTATGCAAAGCAATGTCTTGTCACCATAGGATACAATTTTATTCCCGTTCCTGGCGGCATGGGTATCTCGGATTATCTCATGGTTGACGGTTTTTCCTGTACGATGGGTGAGCAGATGGCCTATAACGTGGAGCTGATCAGCAGGGGACTGACATTTTATATCTGCGTGGCAGCCAGCGGAGTTCTTACGCTGATTGGGTATTTTTGGGGCGAAAAATCTAAGGAAAAGCAAAATTAAAAAGATATGGATTGCATGAAAAGGAGGCAGGGCATGGAATTTCAGGTGGATGTTTTTGGACAGTTTGACAAGAAGTGGGCGCTGCTCACGGCAGGTGACGAGAAGAGCTTTAACACGATGACCATCAGCTGGGGCGGCCTAGGTACGATTTGGGGAAAGCCCGTGGCAACGACCTATGTTCGCACGTCGAGATATACGCACGAATTTCTGGACAAGAATGAGTACTTTACCATAAGCTTTTTCCCTGAGGAGTATAGGAAGGTGCTTGGCGTTCTGGGAAGCAAGTCCGGGCGCGACATGGATAAGATGCATGACGGCGGTTTGACGGCTAAGACGGTTGAAGTTACGAAGGAGAATGGCGAGAAGGCGGAGACGATGACCTTCGAGGAGGCGGAAGTGACGCTGGTTTGTAGAAAGCTGTTTATGCAAAGACTGGAGCCGGATAACATTTTGGACGAGAACGTAAAGAAGTTCTATGCAAGCGATGCACCGCATGATGCCTATATTGGAGAGGTTGTGGAGATCCTTCGGGCATAGGATCAAAATTGGTAAAGATTCAGACGTACATTTGCAAAACACTAGGTTTTTGTTCAAGACTCAGAATCATTATGTTTTATACCACAGGTAGAATGGACAAAAGGAAGCTTGTGTGTTATAATGGCACTTAGATAAGAAAGTTGGGCGTAGCCCGGAAAGGAAAAGCAATGATCCCGGTACTGTTTCAGATTGGTAGAATGGATAAGGAATCAACGTATGCGCTGCTTCAAGACAGGAATCAGAGCATGTGTTTTGCGTACCGAAAACAAGATGACCATAGGCAAACAGATCGGATCAAGGGTAATGCTTAATCCGGGGACGAATCAGAGAAAAATGGTGAGCCGCTTATCTTGTTTTGGGACAGGGTAAGCGGTTTTTTTGTGAGGTGAGAAAGAAATGTTTGAAATTAAGGGAAAGGTAAATACGGCAATCTGCTACGCGACAGTAGTAGAGGACGAAGCAATAGAGCAGATCCGCCGGATGTGTGATTACTCCTTCACGGAGGGTTCCAAAATCCGCATCATGCCGGACGTGCACGCGGGAAAGGGCTGCACGATCGGAACGACCATGACGGTTGCGGGAAAGGCCGTGCCCAACGTGGTTGGCGTCGACATCGGATGCGGCATGTATACGGTGGAGCTTGGTAAGGCTGCCGTCGATTTTGAAAAGGTGGACGAGGCGGCGCACTTTATTCCTTCCGGCATGAATATCTGGGAGGGACGGACGGAACGATTTGATCTGGAATCCCTTCGTTGCTATCGCGAGCTGAAAAATACAAAGTGGCTGGAGAGAAGCCTGGGAACGCTGGGCGGCGGAAATCATTTTATCGAGATTGATGAGGCGTCAGACGGAACAAAGTACCTGGTGATCCACAGTGGAAGCAGAAACCTTGGAAAGCAGGTTGCGGAGTGGTATCAGCAGCTTGCCATTGATTTACATAAAGGTATTGGGGAATATCTTGAGGCGAGGGAGGAGCTGATCCGTACGCTGAAGGAGCAGGGCCGTAAGGGCGAGATCCAGCAGGCACTGAAAAACCTCAAATGGGAGAAATACAATGGTGAGCCTGACATGCCGGCAGACCTTTGTTATTTAGAGGGGAAGTATCTGGAGGATTACCTGCATGACGTGGAGATTTGTCAGCGTTTTGCAAGAAGAAATCGTGAGAAGATGGCGGAGGTGCTTTTAGAGCGCACGGGCATGAGTGGCAGCAATGCCTTCCACACCATTCATAACTATATCGATACGGAGGAGATGATCCTTCGGAAGGGTGCCATTGCGGCACGTCAGGGAGAAAAGGTTTTGATCCCCATCAACATGCGGGACGGAAGCGTTCTTGCCGTTGGAAAGGGAAATCCCGATTGGAATTATTCTGCGCCTCATGGCGCGGGGCGCGTTCTGTCGCGTACCATGGCGAAAAAGTCACTTTCGCTGGAGGAATATCAAGAGACCATGAAGGGAGTCTACACGACTTCCGTAAATGAGAGCACGTTGGATGAGGCCCCCATGGCATATAAGTCCCTGGCGGACATCATCGACGTCATACGAGAGTCCGTTGACGTCATTGACGTCATGAAACCAATTTACAACTTTAAGGCAACAGAGTAGTGCAAAGCACCAGCAGACTTGACTGCTTGTGCTTGCACAAGAGCAGTCAAGATCTGATGGTGCTTTATAGTACGAAGTACGATAACCTCGATTACGCGAAGCGTAAACGAGGTTAAGGCACTACGAAGCTTGTCTTCTCGTTTCTCACAAGCCGGAACAGGAGGAGCATATGATGAGAAACATCCCCGTAATCGACGTAATCAGAACGGGGCAAAGAATTACGGAGCTTAGAAAGGCAGCAGGCTTAACCGTGCGGGACCTGCAGGAAATCTTTGGATTTACCACGCCTCAGGCAATCTACAAGTGGCAGCACGGAACGGCAATGCCTACCATCGACAACCTGGTTGTGTTGTCCGTGGTATTCGGCGTTTCCGTTGATGACATCTTAATCCTTCAGGGTGCTGACACGGCGCTGGCACTCGGAGCATAAAGGGGAGGGAAACCTCCCTTTTTGCTTGTCAAATTTGTTGCTATTTCAAACTAAAAATGGTATGATAAATTGATGGCTTGCGGAGTTTTTCGCACAAATCGTGAGACAAGGATAAAAAGGAGATTGGCATGAACGGGAAAAATGCTTGGAAGCAGCTTTGGCTGGCGTATGACAAGAAAAAGGAATTGGGAAACGGCGTCTATGTTGAGAAGGTTTCCCTGATCGGCTTTGACGAAGAGAATCGCGTCGTGAAAAGTGCGTTGCAGGAACTGAAAAAAGGCGTATCTGGCATGCTGGGCGTGACGGCAGAGGTGACAGAAAAGGATGCAGAAGCCAAGGGGCTGGTTCTGAAAAAATGTGATGAGCTTCCTAAGGAGAGTTATTCCATCAAGGAGGAAGGCGGTAAGCTTACTCTCATGGCAGGCGATGAAAATGGCCTGCTCTATGGCGTGTTCCATCTGCTTCGTCAAATCTCCATGGAAAAGAAGCTTTCAGGAATGAACGTAACCTGTAAGCCTGACAATCCGCTTCGCATGTATAACCATTGGGACAACATGGATGGCAGCATTGAGCGAGGCTATTCAGGCAATTCCTTCTTCTTCGTGAAAAATGACATTGTGATCGATGAAAGAACGAGGGACTATGCACGCCTTGTCGCCAGCGTTGGCATCAATGGAGTCGTAATCAATAACGTCAACGTAAAGCAGGCGGCAAGCTGGCTGATCTCTGATCGCTTTTTTGAGAAGGTGGCAGAGCTTTCCAAGATTTTTGCAGACTATGGCATCAAGTTTTTCCTGAGCCTGAATTTTGCGGCAACGATAGAGCTGGGCGGTCTGGACAGTGCAGATCCCTTGGATGAGCGCGTGATCGCCTGGTGGAAGGAAAAGATGAAGGAGTGCTTCGCAAAAATCCCGAATCTTGGCGGTTTTCTGGTGAAGGCGGACTCTGAAGGACGCCCTGGTCCGTTCACCTATGGAAGGACGCAGGCCGATGGCGCCAATATGCTGGCTGAGGCCGTAAGACCCTATGGCGGTATCATCATTTGGAGATGCTTTGTCTATAATTGTAAGCAGGACTGGCGTGATTATAAGACGGACAGGGCGCGTGCAGGATATGATAACTTTATCCAGATGGATGGAGACTATGCGGAGAACGTGATTTTACAGATTAAGAACGGTCCCATGGATTTCCAGATCCGTGAGCCGATTTCGCCCTTGCTTGGCGGATTAAAGAAGACCAATCAGATGCTCGAGGTGCAGGTGGCACAGGAGTACACGGGTCATCAAATTGACGTATGCTATTTGATTCCCATGTTCAAGGAGGTTTTGGATTTTCATACCTATTGCAAGCCTGGCGCAGATACCGTTGCTGACGTCATCAGCGGTCGTACCATGGGAAATCAAAATACGGGCATTGCTGCCGTCATCAACACGGGTAATGATGCAAATTGGACGGGAAATGATCTTGCAGCTGCCAATCTTTATGGCTTTGGACGTCTGGCTTATCAGACCTCTCTTTCCGCAGGGGATATTTTGGACGAGTGGATTCCCATGCAGATTTCTACGGATCCCGAGGTCATCAAGGTCATAAAGGACATTTTGCTACGCTCTCGTGAAACCTATGAAAAGTACACGAGCCCGTTGGGAATCGGCTGGATGGTAACGCCGCATGATCATTATGGCTGTAGCGTGGACGGCTATGAGTATGATCGCTGGGGTACTTATCACAGGGCAGATCATCTTGGCATAGGAGTAGACAGATCTGACAAGGGAACCGGATACGCGCAGCAGTACTATGAACCGAATGCCACTGCATATAATTCCGTGGAGAGTTGTCCGGAAGAGCTATTGTTGTTCTTCCATCATGTGCCCTATACCCACGTGCTTAAAACGGGGAAGACCTTGATCCAGCATATCTATGACTCTCATTTCGAGGGCTATGACGAGGCGGAAGGCTTCGCAAAGGCATGGGACGGCCTGGAAGGAAAGGTGGACGCGGAGGTCTTTGCCAACGTGAAGGAGCGCTTTGGAAGGCAGCTGGCCAATGCAAGAGATTGGCGCGATCAGGTGAATACCTACTTCTATCGAAAGAGTGGCATTCCCGATGAAAAAGGAAGGACCATTTACTAATCCGTGCAAGGAAGATGGTCACTCGAGGAAATGGATGGGGCGATAAAATATGAGAAAGCATAGAGCTCATTTTTGGATCGTGGTATTTTCATGAGTTTTCTCCTGTGTTTGGCTGGATGTGCGGGCCGCGGGGAAAATGGTAAAGATCCAACGGATCAGGGAGGAGCGGCTTTGGAAGAGCAGAAATTTGCTACGAAATACATAGATCTGCACCTGCATTTGGACGGTGCCGTGACGACGGAAATTGCGCGGGAGCTTGCCAGGCTCCAGGGTATTTCGCTTCCAGAGGATGACAAGGAGCTTCTAAAGCGCCTTACCGTTCCGGATGATTGCGAGAGCCTAAATGATTTTTTGGAGTGCTTTGCGCTGCCCCTTTCCCTCATGCAGACCAAGGAAGGATTAAGTGAAGCCGTAAGATTGGTCGCGGATGCCTGCAAGGCGCAGGGCGTCATCTACGCAGAGCTTCGTTATGCACCCCAGCTTCACTGCGACCAAGGCATGACGCAGGAGGAGGCCGTTCAGGCAGCTTTGGATGGGATTTCCAAGACGGACTTAAAGGTGAATTTGATCCTGTGTTGCATGCGCGGCGAGGGGAACGAGGATGCAAATGAAGAGACGCTTCGTCTTGCAAAGAAGTATTTGGTGGAGGACGGCGGCGTTGTCGCAATTGACATAGCAGGCGCGGAAGCATTGTTTCCCACGGCGAATTACCGCGAATTGTTTGCCAAGGCGAAGGAACTGGGCATTCCGTTTACGATTCATGCTGGCGAGGCAGATGGCGCGAAGAGTGTGAAGCTTGCACTGGAATATGGAGCCAGACGCATCGGGCATGGCGTGCGAAGCTTTGAGGATCCGGAGGTCATTCAGCTCCTTAAGGAGAAGCAAATTCCGATGGAGATGTGTCCTACCAGCAATCGGCAGACGCATGCCGTGGAGGATATGTCCGCATATCCCTTTATGGAGTATTTTCGGCAGGGACTTAAGGTGACGCTGAACACGGATGATCCGGGAATTGAGGGGACGACTCTTGCCAGGGAGTTTCGTTACATGGAGCAAACCTTTGGTCTTACCCCAGCCGGGGAGAGGGTGCTCTTAGAGAATTCCGTGGAGGCGGCGTTCACCACGGAGAAGGTAAAGGAATGGCTGCGTTCCGAATTGGGATTGAATAAATAACGGGCGAAGCTTTTGGAAAACATTTGGCGAAAAGCGCCTGTCGGACGGAAACTACCTACGGTAAGAAACAGTTAGAGATGGAAAGGAACGGAAGGACGGATGAAAACAAGCGAAAGTAATCTGAAATTATGGACGGACGGTTGGTCATTTTTGAAGACTCCCCCGGATACGACCTGGGAGGAAATGCAAAAGCATAAAAAGATGTTTGCCCCCGTGGAGCTTCCGCACGATTGGCTGATTTATGATGCAAAGAATTTATATGAGGACAGCTTCGGCTGGTATCGTAAGAGCTTTGAAAATCCGCTCTCAGAGGGAGAGAGACTGCAGCTTCGCTTTGACGGTGTTTACATGGACTCCACGATCTATGTCAACGGGAGTGCCGTCATGGATTGGAAATATGGTTATACGACCTTTACGGCTGACGTGACGGATTATCTGAAAAAGGGAAAGAATGAAATCGTCGTATTGGTAAGGCACAGATCACCGAATTCCCGCTGGTATTCCGGCGCAGGAATTTACCGAAACGTGTGGATGAAGATCTGTAAGCCTGCCTGTTTGCCGCTGGATGGCACTTATGTCGTGATCCGGCCGAAGGGCAAGGCGGTGGAGGAGAATCACTGCTTTGAGATGACGCTGAAGACAGAGATCTGTGCATCCTTTGGAAAGGATGGCGGGGAGCAGACTGTCGTGGATCCTGTGGCCATGGGGCTTCGCGTGCAATACGAGATGACACTGGAAGAGCCCTTTGCTTTTCCCGAGAAGACGGAGAGCGAGGAGCGCTTTGAAAAGCAATTTGCCGGAACCTGGAAGAGCGAAACCTGGAATGCAAAGCTTGCTGGCGTGACGCAGAAAGACGATGCCGTGGTGGAGGATCCTGTCTGCGCCGAGGCTTCCCTTGTGACGGTCGTGGACGATCCCGCGCTCTGGGACGTAAAGGCACCGAATTGTTATCGATTGACAGTAAAGCTCTATCAGGGAGAGGAGTTATTAGACTTTCAAACCTATCTGGTAGGTTTTCGAAGCATTGGGTTTACGCCCGAAGAGGGTATGTTCTTAAATGGGCGCATCGTGAAGGTACATGGCGTCTGCGAGCATCATGATTTGGGATGCCTTGGCTCGGCCTTTAACGAGAAGGCACTCCAGCGTCAATTTACAATTTTGCGCGGGATGGGCGTGAACGGCATTCGCACGAGTCACAATCCTCCGGCACCAGAGTTTATGGAGCTGGCGGACCGCATGGGATTCCTGATAGACTCGGAGTGCTTTGACATGTGGGAGCGCCCGAAGACGACCTATGACTATGCAAGATTCTTTATTAATTGGGCGAGAAAGGATGTCGCCAGCTGGGTTCGCAGGGATCGCAATCATCCCAGCGTGTTCCTCTGGTCCATTGGTAATGAAATTTATGACACGCATGCGGATGAGCATGGGCAGGAGATTACAAGAAGGCTGCAGGGCTATGTCCGAGAGAATGATCCTGAGGAAAATGCAGCCGTGACCATCGGCTCTAACTATATGCCGTGGGAGGGTGCCCAGAAGTGTGCGGACATCGTAAAGATGGCGGGCTATAATTACGGAGAAAAATGGTATGGGGTGCATCACAAGGAGCATCCTGACTGGTTCATTTACGGAAGTGAAACGGCATCCGTTGTTCAGAGCCGTGGCATTTATCACTTCCCCCTGTCTCAGTCCATCCTGTCAGATGAGGATTTACAATGCTCTGCCCTGGGAAATTCTTCGACCAGCTGGGGTGCGGAGAGTACGGAGAAGGTCATTGTGGATGACAGGGACGCAACGTTTTGTTTTGGCCAGTTTATCTGGACCGGATTTGATTACATTGGTGAGCCGACGCCATACCATACCAAGAATTCTTATTTCGGTCAGATTGACACGGCGGGCTTTCCAAAGGATCCCTATTACGTATTTCAGGCGGAATGGACGGATTATCGGGAAAAGCCCATGGTGCACGTATTCCCTTACTGGGATTTCAATCCGGGTCAAATGGTGGACGTCAGAGCCTGCACGAATGCGCCGCAGGTGGAACTCTTTGTCAACGGAAGAAGGCAGGGCCGGAAGACGATCGATCATGAAAAGGGAACGAGTCTTCTTGGAAATTGGCGCGTGCCCTACGAGCCGGGCGTGATTACGGCCATCGCCTATGACGAGGACGGAAGGGAAGTGGCGAGGGATGAGCGCCGCTCCTTTGAGGACAGCAGCCAGATTTATCTGACCCCGGATAAATTTGAAATGTGCGCGGACGAAAAGGATTTGATCTTTTTGACCATCGAGACCCTGGATGCCAAGGGGCATCCCGTGGAGAATGCCGTAGATTACGTTACGATCAGCGTGGAAGGGCCGGCTAGACTGCTTGGCATGGATAACGGAGACAGCGCGGATTATGACGAGTACAAGACGGGAACGCGCAAGCTCTTTTCCGGAAAGCTTTTGGCAGTGATCGGATCCACGGGTGAAAGTGGAACCATTTGCGTCAAGGCGTCAGGAAAAGGCTTGAAGGAGGGGCAAGTACTGCTCTCGGCCTTCAGTGGCAAACAACAAGAGAATACCCGTGAGACCCTGTATCTGGAGGATTGCCTGTCGGCGAAAGCACCTGGAAAGGAGAGCCGAGGAAACCATGCGGAGAAAGGCTCCGTAGTGCCTTATATTCCGACGAGAAAGCTCGAGATTACGGCTGAGGAGGAAAAGAGAAAGCTCTCAAAGAGAAAAAAGAGCATGTACCTGCAGGTTCGCGTCTTCCCTGAGACGGCAACGCCAAAGCTGATTTGGAAGGTGGTTGGACCTGGCGGCATTGAGCTCCCAACGGCAAAGATCGAGGAGATTCATTTCTCCGGAAACGTCGCGGGAATATCGGAGAGCGATGTTTCCGGCCGAGAACCCGCGACGCAGGATGGCAGCTCCAATATGCACATGGCCATGGTGACGGCGCTTGGCGATGGCGATTTCCTCGTGCGCTGCATGGCGCAGGAGCCTGACGGCAGAATCACCGTGATTTCGGAGCTGGATTTTACGGCAAAGGGTCTGGGGCAGGCATTCCTGAATCCCTATGGCTTTATCTCCGGTGGACTCTATACGAAGAAGCAGGGAGACATTGGCAACGGAAATGAGAAGGGATTTTCGACGGCGCGAGATGGAGAAAGCTCGGCAACCTTTGAAAATATTGACTTTGGCGACTATGGCTCCGACGAGATCACCATTCCTATTTTTGCGTTGAATGGAGAGCCGTATTCCCTGGAGCTTTGGGAGGGCGTGCCAGGCGGAGATGGAAGTTCTTTGATCGACGTTTTGACCTATCAGAAGCCTTCCATCTGGAACGTCTATCAGGAGGAGACCTGGAAGCTTCCAAGGAGGATTAAGGGTGTTACAAGCATTGGTATTCGCATGAAGGACCAGAAGGTTCATATCAAGGGATTTTCCTTCCGCAAGCTGGAGAAGGCCTTTGGACTACTCTATGCAGGAGAGGCCACCAGAGTATACGGGGATGAATTTACGGTAAAAGGAAGCCGCGTTGAAGGGATTGGAAACAATGTGACCATGGAATTCGAGGACATGGATTTCGGCGAGGCAGGCACGAGCAGCATTACCATTTGTGGCTGGACGCCGCTTGCAGTCAATACCATTCACTTGCGATTCCGTCCGGATGGTGAGGATGAGGTGCAGGCTCGCATGGTAGAATTTGCGGGAACGGGAAAGAATACATACGAGAATCAAACCTTCACATTCCAAAAGATCAGCGGAAAGGGCAGAATGGATTTGGTATTTTTGCCCGGCTGTCAATTTAATTTGGAATCCCTTCGATTCCGGAAAGACGAGGAATAGTGATTTATGTTACATTGGTTATTTCCAGAAATGTCTGGCTCGCTGATGGCGCTTTGCGGCATTCTTACGGCATTTACGATGACGGTTATTGCGACGGCGAAACTCGCCCCATATCTTCCCAAGGACGGAGGCAGGGCGTTTGCCTATGACGGCAAGCTTTCCGCCGGGAAGCCCAGGGGGGCAGGCATTATCTTCGTATTGGCATTTGTTGTGGCAACGCTTTTCTTTCTCCCTTTACAGGCAGAGCTGATCATTTATCTGATTTTGATAGTCATCAGCATGCTGACGGGTTATCTGGACGATGCATCGAGCACCCCCTGGGGAGAATACAAAAAGGGCTTTTTGGATCTCTGCGTGGCAGTCATGGTAGCGTTTAATTACATCAAGCACAATGGCTGCGACGTGGATCTTGCCATTTTGGGTGTCAGCTTTACGATGCCTGCTTGGATCTTTGCCATTTTGACCGTGATTCTTGTCTGGACGTCCGTGAATGTCACCAACTGTGCGGACGGGGTAGATGGCCTGTCGGGAACGCTTGCAATTATCAGCATTCTCAGCATTTACGCCTTGGATCTTCTGCGAGAGTGCGATGAGCACTTTGCGTACATGAATCTGTTGTTTTGCGTGACGATATTAGGATATCTTTGGTTTAACGCGACGCCCAGTAAGCTAATGATGGGGGATGCAGGTTCCCGCGCGATGGGATTATTTATCAGTATTGCCATTTTAAAGACGGGAGCCCCGTTCCTGTATGTTTTGGTGGCGCTGGTACTGATTCTGGACGGGGGTCTTGGACTGATTAAGGTGTCCTTGATTCGCTTCTTGAAGATTCATATTATGAAAAACATTCGGACACCTCTGCATGATCACGTACGGAAGCTTTGGAACTGGTCGAATACGCAGACGGTGTATCGATTTGCCATTATTCAAATTATTGCGAGCGTGATCGCTATTTACGCCGTTGCGTGTAGGATGGGATGACGGGAAACAGGATTGTCTCAGACATGCAATGTTGTCGGATAGAATAGGAGTGTAGATGAAATGTATGATGAATTAACCCCGAGTGATCTCAAAAAGATGCAGGAGGAAATCGAATATCGAAAGGTTGTCGTGCGCCAGCAGGCCTTGGCAGACGTCAAGGAGGCCAGGGCGCATGGAGATCTCTCCGAGAATTTTGAATATCATGCCGCAAAAAAAGTGAAGAATCAAAACGAGAGCCGAATCCGCTATCTTGAGAGGATGATCAAGACGGCCAAGGTGATTTCCGAGGAGTCCGCAGAGGATGAGGTGGGAATCAATAACACGGTCACGGTCGAATTTGTGGATGACGGATCCGTGGAGACCTACAAGATTGTCACGACAGTTCGCGGAAATTCGCTGGAGGGTTTGATCAGTAATGAATCTCCCCTTGGGAAGGCACTTCTTGGCAAGAAGGAAGGCGACATGGTGCATGTCGACGTGAATGCGACCATCGGCTATGACGTAAAGATCGTTAAGATCGAAAATACCGTAGATGACGGTACGGATAAGCTGAGAAGCTTCTAACAGTTTGTAACCTTAAGGGAGAATGACATGGCAGAGCATAAAATGCGATATCTTGCCACGAGGCAGGCGGGTGAACTCCTGCCCGAGGAGGAAGAGAATAAGGCGACGGATGATGAGAGTCCTGAGAGGGCAGAGGGGCAGCAGGCGGAGGAAAAGTCAATGAGGGATGCGGCCATGGCTCCGACGGCAGGGTATCGTTCCAAGAAGGAAAAGGATGACATTTGGGTGAAGAAGGAATACCTTCTGTTTGACCTTGACGGGACGCTGACGGATCCCAAGGTGGGCATTACCACCTGCGTACAGTATGCACTCAAGACCTTTGGAATCGATGAACCTGATTTGGACAAGCTAGAGCCCTTTATCGGGCCGCCATTATTGGATAGCTTCAAGGAATTCTATGGGTTTGATGACGAAAAGGCGCAGGCAGCGATTGAAAAATATCGGGAGCGCTTTAGAGACGTAGGAATCTTTGAAAATGAAATCTATCGCGGCGTTCCGGAAATGCTAAAGAAGCTGAAGCAGCGAGGCTTGCATCTTGGCGTGGCATCCAGTAAGCCAACCGTTTTTGTGGAAAAGATTCTGGAACATTTTCGCATCAAGGACTACTTTGAAGTCGTGGTGGGAAGTGAGTTGGACGGAACGCGTTCAGATAAGGCAGAGGTTGTACTGGAGGCGCTTCGCAGATTCTTCCCGAACGGAAGAGTGCAAAAGCACAAGGTCTTCATGATCGGTGATCGCAAGTTTGACGTCATTGGTGCCAAGAACGTTGGCGTGGAATCTGTTGCCGTCAGCTATGGCTACGGTGACATGGAGGAGCTGATGCAGGCGCATGCGGATTATATCGTGCGCTCCGTGGAGGAATTAAAGAGATTTCTTCTGCGAGGCTATGAGGATATGGACAGGGATTTAAACAATTTCCAGAAAATGTGGATTTTGATTTCTCAGTTTGTGATCTTTGTGGCCATGCGCGGGTTCGTAAGGAATGCTTGTGGCGTTGCGCTGGATGCCATGGGAATACAGAACGTTTCAGATGACGTCAGCACGCTGATCCTAGGCATCAGCTTTATTGCGGCAGGAGCTGCAATTTTTAAGGTGGCCCGCGGAATCGTGAAAAGAACTATTCAGGACATGTATCTCACGCATCTGAAAAAGGATCCGAACAGTCTTTACGGTGTTTTGGCGGTCATGTCAATTGCACTGTCCCTGGGACTTGCGATGCTGTTTAACCTTGGCGGCTTTGTCAAGGGCTCGGAGGAGTTTCAAAAGATTGCAGAAATACAGGCAAGTGCTTCCTTGTGGGTGGCGTTGCTCACCTATGGACTCATTGCTCCCATCGCGGAAGAACTGTTGTTTCGAGGCGTGATTTACGGATACGTGCGGAAGTTTTTTGACGTGCGGACGGCAATTATTGGGTCGGCCATTTTATTTGGCGTTTATCACGGAAACATGGTGCAGGCTTTGAACGCAACGATTCTAGGTTATTTCATGGCATATGCATATGAGTATTTTGGTGATTTTAAGGTGCCTATTTTCATGCATGTCGGAATGAACGTACTCGCGCTCATCATCGAGTATTCCGGACTCGGAAAAACGGGATTTGTCTGCTGGCCAGTGTGTATTGTTTTTCTGGTGCTGGGCATCGGCTGCGCCTTCTTCCTCGCGAGGAGGAAAAGACTTTAGGGCAAAGCTTAGGAGGTCAGGGTGCGATACGCCACCTCTGCTGCCTCGGGCTCCATGTTGCAGCCAAGTCTGTAAAAACGAACGCTGTTTTTTAAGAGGGCAAGGAGCGATAAGGTTTTTTGAATGCCGGCAATTTCATGAGGACGGTAGGTCTGTTGAATTAACATTGGGAGAGCTTCTGAGAAGGAGATGGATGCCATTTCATTCTTGGGGGCTCTTTCTAGGATACAAATGGCACTGAGCGGCATGGAAACGTTTGTGTCTAACTGGTGCTTGCCATTCCATGGCGTTCCAAAGATGGTGGCTTCCTTCTCCGTAATGCGAATCAGAGGCTTGTCATCATTGACCATGATGGCACGATTTCCCAGCATTTCCCGCCAAAGTCTGGTGTGCGTGGATTTCCCCGTGCCGCTTTTGGCAGTAAACAAATACGCCTTTCCATCCACCGCAACGGCGGAGCCATGAAAGAGTATGGTTTGATGGAAGGGGAAATATTCCGCAATCTTACGATAGATGGCAAGAGACTCCAAATAATCATCAGAGAAATGTTCTTTGGGTTCCTCTGATTTTTGATGCTCATAACGAATGTCTTCCTCGGTGGTGGATAGGACTAAGTCCGCGGGAACGTCGTCTGGAACCAGATAATTTTTACATTGAAGCTCTATGTAAGGATAACGATTATGAATCTCAAAGATTTTATCAGCCAGTTGAATTTTCATTTTTTGTTCCTAAATGCCAAAGGCATGTCTTATTTTTTCGGATGAAGTCATCCAATTTCGAATTTATTATAATTCATTTTTCTAAGAAATGCAAAGTCTTTCCCTGTTCGAAAAAAGCTTTCAAAGAAAAAGCACTGTTTTCATGGATTCTAATGTGCATATGGCACAAAATGTGTTAAAATGGTCAAAGAAGAGTCGACCGAAATTTGAAAGAAGGACGGAGACAAGAGATACTGGAAAATACGCGCAACAAGAAGGAGAAGAATACCAATGAAGCTGATTTCGTGGAACGTAAATGGTCTTAGGGCATGTTTGCAAAAAGGATTTTTAGAGTATTTTCAGGGGGAGGATGCGGACGTCTTTTGTCTGCAGGAGACGAAGCTTCAAGCAGGGCAGCACGACTTAGAGCTCCCTGGCTATCATCAATATTGGAATTATGCGGAGAAAAAAGGATATTCGGGGACGGCTCTGTTTACGAAGCAGGAGCCATTGAGCGTGACCTATGGCATTGGCGTTCCGGAGCATGATCAGGAGGGCCGTGTCATCACGGCAGAATTTGAAAAGTATTATGTGATCGTGGTGTATGTTCCCAACGCACAGAGAGAGCTGACAAGGCTTTCCTATCGCATGGAGTGGGAGGAGGCTTTTTTGAATTATGTCAAGGGTTTGGATGCGAAGAAGCCGGTCATTTATTGCGGCGACTTGAACGTTGCGCATCAGGAAATTGACCTAAAGAACCCGAAGACCAATCATAAGAATGCAGGCTTTACGGATGAGGAGAGGGGCTGCTTTACAAAGGTTTTGGCGAACGGCTTTGTCGATTCCTTCCGCTATCTTTATCCAGAGACGAAGGATGCCTATTCCTGGTGGTCCTACATGGGAAATGCCCGTGCTAAGAACGTCGGATGGCGTATTGACTATTTTGTGGTATCGGAGAAGCTGAAGGATGAGATCAAGGACGCAAAAATCCATCCGAACGTCATGGGATCTGATCATTGCCCTGTGGAATTAGATATTTTCTGAGAGGATTATGGGACTTACAAAACAGTATCCTAGTAGCAGGAGGTGGTAGAATTTGAGCCTGCGATTCTATTTTGGCCCCTCGGATGGGGAATTAAGTAAAAGAATCTATGAGGACGTGATTGTGCATTCCTTGGAGCATCCGGAGACGAATCATCTTGTGATCGTTCCGGATCAGTTTACCATGCAAACGCAAAAGGAACTGGCAACCATGCACCCGCGCGGAGGCATCCTGAACATTGACGTCCTAAGCTTTGGACGGTTAGGCCACAGGATCTTGGAGGAGGTGGACTGCCGAGAGGTTCCCGTGCTGGATGATACGGGGAAAAGCCTTGTATTGCAAAAGGTACAGGGAAAGCTTGCAGGGGAGCTCCCCGTGCTGGGAAGCTTTTTGCATAAGCAGGGCTACGTGCACGAGGTGAAAAGCGCCATTTCGGAGTTTATGCAATATGGCCTTGCGCCCGGTGACGTACAGGAGCTGATCGAGTATTCCAAGGATCGTTCTGCACTGGCAGGGAAGCTGAGCGACTTAAAGGTGCTATATGAAGCGTTTCAGGCGTACATTCAGGATCATTTTGTCACGGCAGAGGAGACGCTGGACGTGCTTTGCCGCAATCTCGAGAGGTCAAAGCTGATCCGAAACAGCGTGATCGTTCTGGACGGCTATACTGGCTTTACGCCGATTCAGTATCGGCTCATCCGAGAGCTTGCCCTGCTCGCAAAGGAGGTGAGTCTAACCTTTGTCTGCGGAGAGAACGAAAATCCATATCATTTAGAGGGTGAGCAAAAGCTCTTTTATCTGACGCAGAAAACGGTGTTCGACCTGGAGAAGCTTGCAAAGGAAGCCGGGATCGAAAGAAACCGAGCAGAGGACGTATTTCTGCCAGGCAACGAGGAGGGAGCCGCAGCGTTGCCCTTCTTAAAGCGACATTTCCTTCGGTATGATAAGTCTGTCTATGAGGGAGAGACTGGCGCCGCACTACGCCTTTTTGAAGCAACGAATCCTGCACAGGAGGTGCGCCAGACGGCGCTGGAGATCATGCGCCTGATTCGTAAGGAGGGCGTAGCCTTCCGTGATTTTGTGATCATCACGGGGGATCTCGAAGGGTATGCACCTTACGTGGAGTCGGAGTTTGCACGTCTGGGAATCCCAAGCTTTATTGACAGAACCCGAGGCATTACGCTCAATCCCCTTACGGAGTTTATCTTGAGCGCACTGAATCTTTCCCTTAAGAACTACAGCTATGAAGCCGTATTTCATTATATGCGAAGCGGCATGACGGGGATTCCCGTGGATGAGATTGATCGCCTGGAGAATTATGTGATCGAGCTTGGCATTCGCGGGAAAAAGGCGTATTCAGAGCGCTTCGCAAGAAAGACAAGGATGATGAAGCGGGATGAGGTTGCCGGTGAGGCAAAGCTTCAGGCAATTAACGACACGAGAGAGAGATTCTATGCGAAGGTCGAGATTCTTTCGGATAAAAAGAAGGATAAGGCCGAAACCTACGTAAATCGTCTTTATGAATTTTTAGTCGGTGCCGAGGCAGAGCATAAGGTTCTTGCGCTATCACGCCAATTTGAGGCGCAGGGTGAGGCGGCGCGTGCCAAGGAGTATGCGCAGATCTATCGTCTGGTAATGGATCTTCTCAACCAGATTTACCAGCTTCTCGGCGAAGAGGAGGTAAGCCTGCAGGAGTTTGTGGACATCCTGACGGCTGGCCTTGGAGAAATTCAGGTTGGCACCATTCCACAGAGCGTTGACCGAATCCTTGTGGGAGACATGGAGCGTACCAGGTTTAAACCCGTAAAATACCTGTTCTTCCTTGGGATCAATGATGGCAATATTCCAAGAAATACCTTGAAGGGCGGCATCATTTCCGACGTCGAGAGGGAGTTTTTAACGGGATCGGGACGAAGCCTTGCTCCAACGCCAAGAGAGCAAATGTTTATCCAGAGGTTTTACTTATACCTCAATATCAGTAAACCCAAGGAAGCACTCTATCTGTCCTACGCCAGACAGGGGAGCGACGGTAAGGCACTGCGTCCCGCCTATCTCATTGAGAGCGTAAAGCGCCTGTTCCCGAAGCTAGAGTTGGAGATCCCGCATAACAGACCAGCCCTGGAACAGCTTCAGGCTAAGTCGCAGGGGCTGGAGCTCCTTGCGGATTTCCTTCGCGACTATGCAGGCGGGTTACTGCCTAAGGAGCGCGGGAGGGAGTTTTACACGCTCTACGCGGCTTATGAAGAGGCTCCGGAAAAAGAGGCGTATCTTGGCGCCGCGTATAGTAAGCAGGAAGATCGTAAGCTACTTGCGCAGATAGCGGAGCAGCTCTATGGGAAGGTTTTGCAAAATAGCGTCAGCCGTCTGGAGACCTTTGCTGCCTGTGCCTATAAACATTTTTTGCAGTACGGTCTGTCGCTCAAGGAGCGAGAGGAATTTGGCTTTGAAGCCGTGGACCTGGGAAACGTTTATCACTATGTTCTGGATGAGTTTTCGGAGAGCTTAAAGCGCGAGAAGCTGACCTGGTTTTCCTTTGATGAAGTGTTTGCCAAGCGTGTCATTTCTGAGGCCATGGAGAAACAGGCCGCAGAGTATGGCGGTAGCATTCTGCGCTCCAATTATCGGAATGAATATCAGATCAAACGCATGGAGAGGATTTTGCTGCGCACTGTTGAAACCCTGCAAAATCAGCTGAAAAAGGGTACCTTTACGCCGCGCGAATATGAGGTCGGTTTTTCGCAGATGGAGGATCTTGGCAACGCAAAAATGAAGCTGGTCGGAAGGATTGACCGCCTTGATACGGCAGAAGATGACGGCCATGTTTACGTAAAGGTCATGGACTATAAGTCCGGTGACCGGAGGTTCGACCTTTTGGCAACGTACTATGGGTTGCAGATGCAGCTGGTAGTATATATGAATGCGGCCATGGAGAAGGAAAAGGAGCGCCATCCAGAGAAGGAAGTGGTTCCGGCTGCGCTTTTGTATTATCATTTGGATGATCCCATGATCGAAGCCAAGAAGGAACTGACCGATGAAGAGCTGGAAAAGCAGATTGCCGTCTCGCTTCGCGCCAAGGGCATCGTGAATGAGACGCCGGAAATCGTAAAGCTTCTCGACGGAGAGTTTACGGAGAAGTCGGACGCGATTCCGGTGGAGCGCAATAAAAACGGGAGCTACTCAAAGAATTCCAGCGTCCTGAGCCGCGAGCATATGGAAAATCTGTCGGCGTACGTGACGGAAAAGCTTCGCAGCATCGGACGGGAAGTCATGGACGGAAATATTTCGCTCAACCCTTATGAAAAAGGGGATGACAACGCCTGCACCTTCTGTCCCTATGGGAAGGTTTGCGGCTTTGATCCCTCGATTCCAGGTTGCCAAAAGAGAGTGCTGGAGGACCTTACGGATGAGGAGATTCTGCGTCGCATGGCAGAAAGGAGCAGCGTATGAGCGTCGAATTTACAACCGAGCAGAAGCTGGTAATCGGGCTTCGCGATTGCAATATTTTGGTATCTGCGGCGGCTGGAAGCGGAAAGACGGCCGTTCTCACGGAGCGAATTGTCAATATGATCTGCGACGAGGAGCATCCCGTTGACGTGGACCGTTTATTGGTGGTGACCTTTACCGCGGCAGCAGCCTCGGAGATGCGAGAGCGGATTGGCAATAAGCTCAGTGAGCGTCTGACCGAGCATCCGGAGAATGCAAGGCTGCAAAGACAGGCAACGCTGCTACACGGCGCGCAGATCACGACGATCGATAGCTTTTGCTTATTCCTGTTAAAAAACCATTTTCATGAGATTGGCTTAGATCCTGCCTTTCGCGTCGCTGATGAGCGCGAGATAAAGCTGTTGCAGCAGGAAGCCTTGGCGGAGCTTTTAGAGGAACGCTTTGAAGAGGGGCGGCCGGTATTTTTTGACTGTGTGGAGGCACTTTGCCCGAGGGGGAAGGAGAAGACCTTAGAGGAGCATATTCTCTCTCTTTCACGCTATGCGGCAAGCTTTCCATGGCCGGAAGAATGGCTTCGAAGGCGCATGCAGGATTATGCTCAAAAGAGCGAAGAGGACTTTACCAAAACGGAGCTTTGGCAGTATTTGCTGCATTACGTAAAGGGCGTGCTTGCCGGTTGCCAGCAAAAGCTGGATCAGGCGATCGCGGTGACAATGCTTCCTGATGGACCATACTTTTATGGTGATCTTTTGGAGAATGAAAAGGGGCAGATGGCTGGCGTTATGGCAAAGCTTGGCGAGGCAGGGGAGCTTATGAGCCTGAGCGGCCTTGTAGCCTCAGTCACCTTTGACAGGCTTCCGAACGCTAAGGATTCTTCGGTTGATCCGGAGAAGCGGAAGCTCGCACAGGACATCCGAAACGACGTAAAGAAAATTCTTGGTGAGTTGCAGGAGCAGTTTTTCAGTGCTGATTTTTCTCTTGTCATGCAAAGAACCAGGGGAGCGGAGCCCATAGCGAAGGAATTGCTGCAGCTGGTGATTGATTTTGACCAGCGCATGCGTGAAAAAAAGACGGAAAAGAAGATCATTGATTTTAGCGACATGGAGCATTTTGCATTGGACATATTGCTTCGACGAGAGGGAGAAAGCATTGTACCGACGCAGGTCGCAAAGCAGTATCGCGAGTATTTTCAGGAGGTTCTCATCGACGAGTATCAGGACAGTAACCTGGTACAGGAATACCTTCTCCGTGCCGTATCCGGTGAGGAGGACGGAAGGTACGACCGCTTCATGGTGGGTGACGTCAAGCAGAGTATTTATCATTTTAGGTTAGCGCGGCCAGAGCTCTTTTTGGAAAAGTATGGAACCTATCAAAAGACCGGGCCGCTTCGCAGAATTGATCTTTCCAAGAATTTCCGAAGCAGAGGCACCGTGATCGAGACCGTAAATTGTATTTTCGAGCGGACCATGAGCGAGGAGGTCGGCGGAATTGTTTATGACAATGATGCCGCGCTGCATGCAGGTGCCGTGTACCCGGAAGCCGAGGGGCTTGAGAGTGAACTGTTGCTGGTACAGGATCCAGGGGCAGGCGCGGGTCTTGACGGGAAGCAGGCCGAAGCACGCGCCGTGGCACGGCGCATCGCGGAGCTTCGAAGGAATGGAAAGGTTTTTGATCCGCAGACGAAGGAAATGCGCGAGGTGAAATATCGCGATGTCGTGATTCTGCTAAGATCCCTTTCCTCAGGGTGGGGCGATGCCTATAAAGCAGAGCTGGAAGCAAAGGGTATTCCTGCGTATGTTACTTCCAAGACAGGCTACTTTACCGCAACTGAGGTGCAGGACGTTCTGAATTTTCTTCGCGTGATCGATAATCCATTGCAGGACATCCCGATGTTTGGTGTCCTCCGCTCCTTCTTTGGCGGGTTTTCCGAGGAGGAGATAGCAAGGCTTCGCGGAACAAAAAAGGAACAATCCTTATATGAGTGTCTGCTGGAAGCGGAGGATGAGAAGGTGGCCATCTTCCTCAAAAGGCTCCAGAGCTTTCGTGAAAAGACGAGCATCCTGCCGATCAGGGCGCTGCTGGAAAAGATTCTTTGGGAATATGATTACCTAAATTACGTGACGGCGCTGCCAGGCGGAAGCAAACGCCGCGCGAATCTGGAAATGCTGCTCGTAAAGGCTTCGGATTTTGAGAAGACGTCATTTTACGGACTGTTTCATTTCCTTCGCTACATTGAGATGCTGGAAAAGTATGATGAGGACTATGGCGAGGCGGATACGCTGGATGAGAACGCCGACGTCGTGCGTATCATGAGCATCCATAAGAGCAAGGGCCTGGAGTTTCCCGTGACGATTGTTTCAGGCCTTTCGAAGGGCTTTAACATGAAGGACGTAAATAAGTCCGTGATCACGGAGGTCGATTTGGGACTTGGCCTTGACTTTGTGGATCCCTTGCGGCGCGTTCGCTATAAGACGCTGCAAAAGAGCGTCATTGCAAAAAAGCTGCGGGAGGATACGCTGGCGGAGGAGCTTAGGCTTCTTTACGTTGCACTAACCAGAGCGAAGGAAAAGCTCATCCTCACGGGAAGCGTTTCTGAACCGCAAAAGTTTTTGGCAGAAAGCGAACTTCTCTCTGGAAATACGGCGCACCTGTCCTATCTTGAGTTTATGAAGGCGGGTACGATGATGGATTTTCTAAAGCCGATTCTGTTCCAAACGGGACTGGAGATTTCCGTGATCCCCGCAGAGGAATTGCTTGGTGCGGTGTCGGAGCAGCAGCTTTCCTATGAGCTGTCGAAGGAGGCACTTAAGGATGCGAAGGAGAAGGCGGACGAGGCACTTTTGGCTGACCTAAGGGAGCGTTTTTCCTATGCATATCCGCATGCAAAGCTACAGGAGCTCTATACCAAAACGACCGTATCAGAGCTGAAGATTGCTGCCATGTCAGAAAAGGATGAGGCGGCCTATCATGCCTTCGAGGACACGGTTGCGGAGCCCTACGTACCGGAATTTAGAAGACAGGAGGAGGCCATTACGGGCGCGGTTCGCGGAAATGCTTACCACCGCGTGATGGAGCTGATGGACTTTACGCTCCGAAACAACGGGGAGGGCATGTCACAGGCGGTCTGCGCACTCCTGCAAAGACTTTCAGAGGAACACAGGCTTTCGGAGGAATATCGAAACGCCGTGAACGCGAACAAGCTTTGTCAGCTCCTGAAATCGGAGCTGGGGGAGAGGCTTAGCAAAGCGCAACAGGCGGGAAAGCTGTTCCGCGAACAGCCCTTCGTATTATCGCTTCCTGCAACGAGACTGCGGGGAGATTTCCCCAGGGAAGAGAGTGTTTTGATCCAGGGTATCATCGACGTGTATTTCGAGGAGGAGGACGGTCTGGTGTTATTGGATTATAAGACGGATTCTGTCCCTGACATGGAAAAGCTTTGGCAGCGGTATGAAACGCAGCTGGATTACTATCAGGAGGCACTCGAGCGTCTGACTGGCAAGAAGGTCAAGGAACGGCTCCTCTACTCCTTCCATCTCGGACGGTATTAACAAAGAAGAGTGCATCCCTCAAAAAAGTACTTGATTTTTTGGGGGAATGCGAATAGAATATCTCTGAAAGAGAAGCAACGGGAGCTTGTAAACAGGCTGAGAGGAAGGTGTGACCTTCGACCGATGACCTGATTTGGATAATGCCAACGTAGGGAAGTGGATCAAAAAACTGACACTTTATGGGGAGTTGGCATTTTTGTCAACTCCCTTTTTGCAGGCTGAAAGGAGGGAAGGGTAGTAAAAAAATGAATCCCAAGTACTTGGGACGGATGCAAGGGGAGCGCCTTGTGTCTTGTAGGTTGCAGCGATGGGAAGCCGTGTTCCGGCGTGAGAGGAAACCAGTGAGTTTCGACCGAATTCTCAAGCGGCGAAGTGCCGTGATTTTGTGAGAACGTCGCTGTCATTGCCGTTCTCAAGATTAGGAGGGAAAAGAAAAATGAAAAATCAAACAAAAAAATTATGTTTTGCGGGTATCTTTTGTGCCATTGCAGTCGTGGGAAGCATGTTCTCCTTCCCGATATTCGGAAGCAAATGTGCTCCGGTGCAGCATGCAGTGAATGTTTTGTGTGCGGTGCTTCTAGGCCCTGCCTATGGTCTGGGAGCTGCTTTTGTAGCCAGCCTTCTCAGAAATCTTTTGGGACTTGGAAGTCTTTTGGCTTTCCCAGGAAGTATGATCGGTGCGTTGCTTAGCGGACTTGCCTATAAGTATTCCAAAAAGCTTTGGTTGACCGTGCTTGCTGAGGTGTTTGGCACGGGGATTCTGGGCGGACTTTGTGCCTATCCCATTGCCATTGCCTTTATGGGAAAACAGGCTGGCGACGTAGCGTTTTATGCATACGTCATCCCGTTCTTGATCTCTACGGCAGTAGGGGCAGTCATTGCTGGTGTTTTGGTAACCATGCTGCAAAAAACGGGAGCGCTTAAGATGTTTGCAGAACAATCATAGATAAACGGGTTTGGAGCCGGAAGGATGAAACGGGAGGAAATAAGCATGCTGTTAGAAAAAGGCATTACAAAAATCAGACAGGAAAAGCCATTGATCCATGTGATAACAAATCCCGTGACATGTAATGATTGCGCCAATGTCCTTTTGGCCATTGGCGCCTCTCCCGTAATGGCAGAGGATCCGGCGGAGGTCGCGGAAATCACGCAAAGGTGTGATTCGCTGGTATTAAATCTGGGCATGCTGAATTCGTTAAAAAAAGAGGCCATGGTGCTTGCGGGAAAGAAGGCAAATCAAAAGCGTATTCCAGTGGTGTTTGATCCCGTTGGAGTTGGCGCTTCATCCTTTCGCTTACGGGCTGCGAAGGAGCTGATGGAGCAGGTTCGATTTACGGCAATTCGCGGAAATGCTTCAGAGGTGTTGACGCTGTTGCATGGTGAGGGAAGAGAAAAAGGAGTCGACGCGAGTGAGGCAGATTCCTTCGGAGATGATTTGCCGGAGGACGTGAAAAAGGAGCTTTGCATGTTTTCCCGAAGAACGGGTGCAGTACTGATGCTGTCCGGGAAAACGGATTATATTGTGAGCGGTGCGCAGATTGCCATGGTGAAAAATGGAAGCGCATGGCTCGGAAGGATTACGGGAACAGGATGCCAATTGTCTGCCATGCTGGGAGCTTTTTTGGCGGTATCTCAAGGGCATTTCTTTCAGGCGGCGGTCAGTGGTGCGTGTGCCATGGGGATCAGCGGGGAAATTGCTGAAGGAAGCTTAAGGACAGGGGAAGGAAGCGGAACGTTTCACGTAAGATTGTTGGATGCGTTAAGCCTTTTGGATGACAAAACAATTTGTGATAACAGTTGGGTTTTGGAGGAAGGAACATAAGAAAATGAGAATCAGTCGGGAGCAAATGCTCCTATACGCGGTGACGGACAGGTCCTGGACCGGAAAGAGGACCTTGGAGGAACAGGTGGAAGCAGCCCTGAAGGGAGGCATTACCTGTCTTCAGTTGAGAGAGAAAAACATGGGCGAGGAAGCCTTTATGGAAGAAGCCCTTAGAATAAAGCATTTGTGCGATCAGTATCAGGTGCCTCTGATCATCAATGATCACTTTGAGATAGCCATGCGCTGCAAAGCTGCGGGCGTGCATCTGGGACAGGAGGACGGCAGTGCCTGGGAGGTACGGAAGCAGGCAGGAGAACATTTTATCATTGGCGTTTCGGCACACAACATAGAAGAGGCTCTTTTGGCACAGAAGCAGGGCGCGGATTACTTAGGCGTCGGAGCGGTTTTTGGTTCCGCAACGAAGAAGGACGCAAAACCCTTGGACAGAAAAGTGCTTCGTGACATTACGGACGCCGTGACAATCCCGGTCGTAGCCATCGGAGGCATCACGCGGGAGAATATGAAGGAGCTTTCCGATACTGGCATAGACGGAGTTGCCTTGGTATCGGCGATTTTCGGCGCGCAGGATATTGAAACAGAGTGTCGCGAGCTTGTTGCAGAGACAAAACAGATCGTAGGGAGGTAGAGGCATGAAAACGGCATTATCCATAGCGGGCAGTGATTCCAGCGGCGGTGCGGGAATTCAGGCAGATCTGAAGACCATGACCATGAATGGCGTTTTTGGAATGACGGCAATTACGGCGCTTACGGCTCAAAATACAATGGGCGTTTCTGCCATCATGGAGGTGACGCCAGAGTTCTTAAAAGAACAGATCAATGCTGTTTTTGAGGATATTTATCCAGATGCGGTAAAAATCGGTATGGTGTCTTCCGCGGAATTAATTCAGGTGATTGCAGAGCGGTTGCGTTTTTTTAAGGCAGGTAACATTGTCGTGGATCCGGTAATGGTTGCAACGAGTGGGTCAAGGCTGCTTAGGGATGATGCGCTGGAAATGCTGCGCAAGGAGCTGCTTCCCATGGCCGTGCTCATTACGCCCAATATCCCGGAGGCACAGATTTTGTCTGGTCTGACGATTCAGACTGCGGACGACATGGAGAGAGCAGCAAAGAAAATCCACGAAGATTATGGCTGTGCCGTGCTGTTAAAGGGTGGACACAGCATTAATGACGCAAATGATCTTCTGTGCGATGACAAAGGATTTTCCTGGTTTCAGGGAAAACGAATTGCAAATCCGAATACGCATGGAACGGGGTGTACGCTTTCCTCGGCCATAGCGTCAAATCTGGCGAAGGGATATCCGCTGGAGGAAGCGATCAGACGATCCAAGGAATATATCGCAGGAGCGCTTTCTGCCATGCTGGATCTGGGAAGGGGAAGCGGTCCCATGCAACATAATTTTAACCTGACCGGAGAATTCGCAAACCATTATTCGAGTGATTCGGATCAATAGTACCTTGATGGACAGATAGAGAAAAAGTAAAGAAAAGGAGAGCTACATGAGAGATTACACAACACAGATGGATGCCGCAAAGCGAGGAATCATCACGCCTGAGATGAAGAAGGTGGCAGAAAAGGAATATCGCACGCCGGAGGAGATTCGGGAATGGGTGGCAAAGGGACAGGTTGCCATTTGTGCCAACAAGCTGCATACGTGCATTGAACCGAATGGCGTTGGCTCCATGCTGCGCACGAAAATTAACGTCAATCTTGGCGTCTCAAGGGATTGCAAGGATTATGACATTGAGATGGAGAAGGTCATGGCTGCCGTAAACATGGGCGCGGAAGCAATCATGGATCTTTCTTCCCACGGCAATACGCAGCCATTCCGCAGGAAGCTGACCAGTGAGTGCCCGGCCATGATCGGTACGGTTCCCGTTTATGACAGTGTCATTCATTATCAAAGAGACCTTGCTACCTTGACGGCAAAGGACTTTATTGACGTAGTGCGTCTTCATGCAGAGGATGGCGTCGATTTTGTGACGCTGCATTGTGGAATCACAAGAAAGACGATTGAGCAGATTAAGAAGCATAAGCGCAAGATGAATATTGTTTCTCGCGGCGGTTCTCTTGTATTTGCGTGGATGTGCATGACCGGACAGGAGAATCCCTTTTATGAGTATTACGATGAAATTCTGGAGATCTGCAGGGAATATGACGTGACTATTTCGCTGGGGGATGCATGTCGCCCTGGTTGTCTTGCAGATGCCAGTGACGTATGTCAGATCGAAGAACTGGTACGCTTGGGCGAGCTGACGAAGAGAGCTTGGGCGAAGGACGTACAAGTTATGGTGGAAGGCCCGGGACATATGCCTATGGATCAGATCGAGGCAAACATGAAAATCCAACAGACGCTTTGCATGGGGGCACCGTTTTACGTACTTGGACCACTTGTCACTGACATTGCGCCGGGCTATGATCACATTACTTCTGCCATTGGCGGTGCCATTGCGGCAGCCTCCGGCGCAGCCTTCCTTTGCTACGTGACGCCTGCAGAGCATCTGGCACTTCCGAACGTAGATGACGTTAAGCAGGGAATCATTGCATCAAAGATTGCTGCGCATGCCGCCGACATTGCAAAGAAGATTCCGCATGCGAGGGATTTGGATGATGCCATGGGGGATGCCAGACGAAAGCTGGATTGGGAGAAGCAGTGGGAGTGTGCGATTGATCCGGAAACTGCCAAAAGCATTCGCGACAGCAGGGCCCCAGAGCATGATGACACCTGCTCCATGTGCGGAAAGTTCTGTGCGGTACGCAGCATGAATAAGGCCCTGGAAGGTGAGTACGTCGACATCTTATAGCATTTAATTAAGAACATGGATTTCATTGAAGGAACTTCATCGCTTTGGATGAAGTTCCTTTTCATTTTTCTGAATTATCGTTTGCGACGCGGCCCACAAGAAGTGCAAGCACCAACGTCAACAGGGACAGAATGGTATGCTTCAAGTCCCCATTGGCTTTTTCAAAATTCCCTTGCAACTTTCATACACAAAGTATACAATTTTGTTAGCGAGGAAGGAAACCAAGCGCCTCGCAAAGCGAGGCATTTGGTTTCACCCGAGCGTAAACGAAATAAAAACAAAAGTCGCGAAGCGACGACGGCTGCGAAGCAGACGGTTTTTATGAGTGAAAGAGGAAGGACCCGAGCCAGGCGCGTGGAAATCTGCGATTTCCAGGCTAAGCACGAAATAAAAACAAAAGTCGCGAAGCGACGACGGCTGCGAAGCATAGAGCAGCGTTGGAGATGAGGATGACGAGATGAGCGAAACGAAGATGATGAGACCGCCCATGGAGGTGCAATATCGAGAGGAACTGGAGGCGCTGGCGCAGCGAGATACGGCGAGAAAGCCCATCGGCTGGAAGCTTTCCCCACAGGCGGTGAAAACCTTTATTTTGGGCAGCAAACAGCCCATCCCTTATGGAGATGGAGAAATTACGATTCGTAAGAAATATTATGGCAATGACGCCCTGATTGAGCGGTGCATTGTAACGCTTGCGGGGAATCGCGGACTGATGTTGGTAGGGGAGCCTGGCACGGCTAAGTCCATGCTTTCAGAGCTGTTATCCGCTGCAATTTCTGGTTGCAGCACGAATACCATTCAGGGCACGGCAGGAACGACGGAGGACATGATCAAGTATTCCTGGAACTATGCCATGCTGCTGGACCGCGGGCCCGTGAAGGAGGCACTTGTCCCCGCTCCATTATATGTCGGCATGGAGAAGGGAATTTTGACTCGTTTTGAGGAGATTACAAGAACGCCGGCGCAGATTCAGGACAGCTTGATCAGCGTGCTTTCCGATAAGGTGCTCAATGTCCCTGAGCTTGGCGACGGAGGACTTCTTTTTGCCAAGCAGGGCTTTAACGTCATTGGTACGGCGAACACGAGAGATAAGGGCGTCAATGAGATGAGTTCAGCACTTAAGCGCCGTTTTAACTTTGAGACAGTGCTCCCCGTGCGTGAGGTAGCGCTCGAGAAGCAGATCATTATGCAGGAGGTGGAAAAGCTGACGAAGGCGAACCAGATCGAGATGTCGGTGGATGAATCTGCGGCAGAGGTACTTGCTTCTACCTATCACGAGCTGCGAGAGGGCGTTTCTTCGATGGGGCACCAGATCGACCGCCCTTCAGCCGTCATGAGCACGGCGGAGGCGGTGTCCGTGTTTTATCAGACCATGATGAGTGCCTATTATTATGGTGATTCCAGAATCAGCATGGATGCGATGGTGCAAAATCTCGTCGGCGCCGTGGCGAAGGAAAATGGCGATGATCTTCCAAAGGTACGCAGCTATTTCCAAACGGTGATCCGAGACAAGAGTGCAAAAGAGGGCGGCATATGGAGCGCGTATTACGAGGCGAAGAAATATCTAGGCTAATGGACGCAACCTGCAGCCTAAGCGGAAAGGTCTTTTACTTTCCCGTGCGGCATCATAGCCCGGCCTGCTCATTCCATCTGGAAAAGGTCATGGAAGCTTATCAGCCCGACGTCATCCTCATTGAGGGTCCGGACAATGCGAATGACCTGATCCCTGACATGACGGACGAGACTACGCAGGCCCCCTTTTGCATTTACTATTCCTATCGTGACAAAAAGGGACTGATCAGCGAGGAGAAGGGCGACTATCGGTGCTATTATCCCTTCCTCGATGCATCGCCGGAGCTGGTGGCGCTAAGAGGTGGAAAGGCGAAGAGAGTACCGACAATGTTTTGCGATCTTCCCTTTGAGGAGATTTTGATCGCAGAGCAGGAGGGTATGGGTCTTCGTAAACAGGATGAGAAAAACAGTTATAATGATGATGCATATCTGGCGGAAAATTCCTTTATCGCGGGCGTTGTGGAGCGAAGCGGCCTAAGGAGCTTTGAAGAGTTTTGGGAGCGCCACTTCGAGATGGAGGGGCTGGTCGAGGAAACAAGGGAATTTCTTTCAGACATGCTGTATTATTGCGTGCTCTCACGGGCCAATACGGCAGTTTCGATCCTGCGGGAGGATGGGTGCCTTGCGAGGGAGGCATACATGCGTGAGCAGATTAAAAAGGCCTGCGAGACACATGCAAAGGTTTTAGTGGTCTGCGGTGGCTTTCACGTCGCGGGGCTCGCAGATCCAAAGGATTGGCTGCTTCGACCTGACGAGGTGGAAGAAAATGCGGAAAAGCAGATGCTGCCGGAAGCGAGAAAGGCAATCGGCGGAGATCTGTTTGGAAAGAAGATCCCTGAGGGATTGCTGGTCAGGGAGGATGGGAAAAAGCGTCACGCGATTGACGAGCAGGACAAGGGGGTGTACCTCATGTCCTACTCGATGGAGGCGGCAGACCGCCTGAACGGATATTGCAGCGGCATGCCACACCCCATGTTTTATCAAAAGGTTTGGGAGGGACTGCACGCTGAAGAAGCCACGCCGGAAAAGGTCTATGAGCAGGAGCTTTTGCAATTCCTTGTGGAGGTCGGAAAGCGCGTGCGTCAAAAGGAAGGGTATCCTTCGACCTTTGACGAGATTTGCGCGATGACGATGGGATTAAATCTGGCGCGTCTTCGCGGAAAGCCCTTTCCGGGCGTGCATGAGCTGACGGACGCCGTATTGTCCAATTATGTCAAGGGCGAGTACCAGCTTGCAACGGATCGGCCGATGCGTGTGTTAAGGGAGCGACTGACGGGCAATCGCATCGGGAAGCTGACGGAGAACGCAAAGCTCCCGCCGCTTTGCTCAGATTTTGAAAAGCTTTGTCGAACCTATCACTTGGACATTCATGCAACGACGAAAAAAGAGCTGACGTTGTCTCTCTTTAGCAAAAAGAGGCATCGCGAAATCAGCGCATTTCTGTATCGCATGGAGTTTCTGGGAACGGAGTTTGCCGTTCGCAGAAAGGGCCCCAATTTAAGACAGAGAAAGGATCGCAATCTCATTCGTGAGATTTGGGAATACAGCTATAAACCGCAGGTCAGCAGTGTCCTCATTGAGTCGAGCGTCTATGGTGGCACGCTTGAGGAGGCCTGTAGGTCGCTGGCGGATCGGTACTTCATGGAAGAGACCGATGCAGGCGTGGCATCAACGCTGGTTGTTAGAATGTTTGAAATGAATCTCGGTTTTGGAAATGCCGGGATTTGGGAAAAACTATGTGGCATCATTCAGGAAAGTGAGGATTTCTTTTCGCTGTCGCAGACCTTTTCGAACCTGGGGATGCTTATTGACATGAAGGAGCTTTACGGGTATGAGGTGAATTTGGAGCCCGTAAGAGACTTGGTGGTACAGAAGCTTTTGGCGCTCCTTGGACACCTGATCAACGTGAAGGATGAGGATGCGCAGAAGGTCTTGGAGGCACTTAAGGAATTGTATCGCATCTTTCTTCGGAATGACATGAAGGAGGAGCGGGAGTACTTTATCGAGATCCTTTCAAAAATGCGGGATGAGGCAGACCTAAATGCCTTGTTATCCGGCGGCGTGAATGGTCTTCTTTTTGCCTATGGCGAGGTGTCGAACGAGGAGATTGCAAATACAACGCAGGGGTATCTGCTGGCATCGGGTGAAAAGGCAGGGAAGGCGGCAAATTTTGTGAAGGGTCTGTTTTACGTGGCGAGGGACGTAATCTTTGCGTGGGAGGGGATGATCGACATGTTGGATGACTTCCTTCGCAGGACCTCGTACGAGGAGTTTTTGGTCGTCCTGCCACAGCTTCGTCTCGCGTTTAGCTTCTTCACGCCGGCAGAGATGGATCGCCTGGCGGCAAAGGTGGCGAAAAAATATGGATTGCGCCAAAGCGAGTTTGAAAGCTTAAAGGCGGTTAGCGCCGATGAATATGCCTACGGAAAAGCATTGGAGGAGAGGATTCTAAGTGCGCTGGCATAGCCAATGGTTGAGAAGTCATTGATTGCGGGAGAGATTTGGATGGGCGGTTCTCAAAATACGGAACAACTAAATAAATGGCGACTGATGCTTGGACGGTATGCGGACGGGCAGATCACCTTTGGACAGGGAAGTCAGATGATGCAGGACATGGACAATGTCCTCGACTATCTCTATTCGCGTGAATACGGTGAGGATGAAGGCGTGCGCAATCCCAATGAGCTGCGCGGCGGAAGCGGACAGTCTCAGCTGACGGTTTCGAAATGGATCAATGAGGTGAATCGTCTCTTTCCAAAGGAAACCATCGAAGTACTCGAAAAGGAAGCACTGGACCGCTATGGCATGACGGAGCTTTTGACCGATGAATCAGTGCTCGAAAAGCTAGAGCCTAATCAGGAGCTGTTAAAACTGATCCTGCAATTAAAGGGTTTGATGAGCCCCAAGGTGCTTTCGGCGGCAAAAGAAATCGTGCGGCGCGTTGTTTTGGAGCTTCGAAAGAAGTTTGAGCAGGAGATTCGGCAAAGTCTCACGGGCAGGGTGGACAAGAATCAGGAGAGTCCCGTTGCATCGGCGCGTAATCTGGACATGAAAAAGACGATCCTTCGCAACCTCAAGCATTATGACAAGGAGAAGGAGCGCCTTGTCCTCGAAAAGGTGTATTTTTATTCGCGCGTTAAGCAAAACGTCACCTGGCACGTGGTCATCTGCGTGGACGAAAGCGGTTCCATGCTGGATTCCGTGATCCACAGCGCGGTCATGGCCGGGATCTTTGCATCCCTTCCTATGATCGAGACAAAGCTGGTGATTTTTGATACGAATGTCGTGGATTTAAGTGAGTCAGTCGATGATGCCGTGGAGACGCTGATGAGCGTACAGCTTGGCGGCGGGACGGACATCGGAAAGGCCATGCGATACTGCGAGACATTGGTGACGGAGCCGGAGCGGACGATCTTTGTGCTTGTGACGGATCTTTACGAGGGCGGCAGACCGCAGGAGATGTACGCCTGTGCGAGAGGACTTGTTGAGGCAGGCGTAAAGCTTATGATTCTCACGGCGCTGGATAAGGAGGCCAATCCCAACTATGACAGGAAGGCTGCGGTAAAGATGGTGACGCTTGGTGCGCACGTGGCGGCGATGACGCCAGGAGAGCTGGCTGACTGGGTGGGAGGGATCATCCATGAGTGAGCTTAGCAGGTTTTTGGAAACCGTTGATGAGGAGTACCTGATCGGCCTGTCCAATAAAGGGATTGTGAAAAGGTCCTACAAGGATTTGGAAAATACCACCGTTGAGATCACGGAGGAGGGCGAGGAGCTACGAGGCATTTGCAAAGATGCGCAGGTCGTGCTAAAGCTTCCTCTTACCAACAGCACCTGCAGCTGCCCCTCGACAAGTATTTGTAAGCACGTAATCATGACAATCCTCGCGGCGCAAAAGGCTAACGGGGATACTCAAAAAGCCAGAGGGGATGCACAAAAAGCTGGCGGGGATACGCAGAAAGCAGAGATGCGGGCGGAGGTGGAAATCCGAGAGAATGCACCGACGCAGGAGATATCTGCGGCATCGTTTGGGGAAGAAGGACCTAAAGAAGAGCCTAAGGAAGAAGCAGCTAAGGAAACCATTCGCAGGGAAGAGTCTGGCGAGAAAATTCTACAGATTCCGGTGGAGAAGCTAAAGAAAGCACTCTCTGGCAAGGATTGGATCAAGCTCCTTACGCAGACGGATTTTTCAGAGGATTTTGAGATTCAAAAGGAGAAGCTGATCACCGTCAGGAACGCAAAGACAAATGTGACGGTAAAGCTCCTGTATCCCTTAGAACTTTCCACCTGCAGCGTTTGCCATGATGAAAAGCTCTGTTTTCATAAGGTGGGTGCGATCCTGGCAATGCAGCTACAGGCTGGCATCATAAACCTGGAGACACTCCTGGATGCGGCGGCGGAGCAATCAGAAGAATTTGACGAAGAGAGCGTTCCCGAGGTTTTGACGGATTTAAGAGCTTTTTTGGGTGAACTTTTTATGATCGGTGGGGCAAGACTTGCACCGGAGACGTTCCTTGGGGCGGAGCGGTTTGCGCTTCGTGCACACAATGCAAGGCTTCCAAGGCTTGAGGATCAGTTGCGTACGCTTGCGGAAACCATTGCGGGATATCAGGGGAGACAGGCGAAGGTTACGGTTTCGGACATCATGCAAAAACTTACGGAATGCCACGCTTACATAGGGCTATTGGAGCGAACCTTAGCGGAAGGAAAGAGCGTGTATTCCTTGGCCGGTGCGTTTCGCACGGCATACTCGGACATACCGGAGCTGACGCTTCACGGCATTGGCATGCGGGCTTTTGAGAGCACGACTGGCTATGCAGGAAAGACGATTTACTTTTTTGAAGAGAATACCAAAAGGTTTTATACTTACACGGTGGCAAGGCCTACCATATACGATAAAACCAATAGGAAATATCGTCCGCAGGCGCAGGCGGAGACTGTCCCCTGGGGACTGAACTGTACGCTGGTACAGCTTTCTGCGGCGACGATAAAGCTCAAAAATGGTAAGGCGAATAGCGCTGGACGCCTATCGTCCACGAGTCAGGCCAAGGCAGATCTCATAACAGTCGGCGGCGCGTTGCCGGACAGCATTGGCGATACGATTTATGATGATTTTGAGGAACTTTGGGATGCGTTTCGAAAGCGGATGCTTGCCGTGGGCGAGGAACTCTCTGAAGCAGAAAAGCTTTTCTTGATCAGGCCTAAACGTCTTTTGGACATGCATTACGACGAGACCCTGCAAAGGCTTCTCTTTTGGTTTGAAGATTTCGCAGGAAGGCGTCTCCGAGGAGAACTTGCATATTCGAAGCAGGAGGAGATGGCGATCCGAAGCCTTGAAAGACTGGAGAAAAAGCAGGGCGATGGAAAGGAGCTGCCCGTCTTTTTGGGTGTGCTATACGTGGGGGAAGGCGAATGCTGCTTTTATCCCATCGAGACAATTGGTGAGGAGAGACTAACGGAAGGCTAGAGGGTACGCGGTGAAAGAACAAAAGATTAGAAAAGAACTGACACAGGTGCGAGAGCTGCTGGCGGATTTGTTTCAAAGCGGCTTGACCAACATTCCTGAGAGCCTTGTCGCAAGGCTTTCGCAGGAGGAAACCTTCGTCAGGCAATATGGCATGGAATGGCTCTCTGACAGGCTCCATGAGCTGACGGAGGGGCTAAAGGCGAGAAGGCATATTTTTGAAGATATCAATGCGGACGAATTAGTTGCATTGTTTTGCAGAATTGAAGGCTTCGTAGAAGAGGGCATTCGGCAAAGCAGCCTCGATGAAGCCGGGATCCGAATTGGGCAAAAGGATTGGAAACAAGAAGAGTAAGGGGAGGTAACGTCACATGAGAAATCCAGAGGAAGAACGTAAGGATGCGGTCTACGCAAGCTTTGCGGATTGCGGTCTGTCAGAGCAACAGATCGAGATGGCAACAAAGTACGTGAACGGGGAGATTCCAAGCTGCGATCTTGGCATCACGCAAAGGCAGACGTTTACCCGTGGACAAGGCATGCAGCAGAGGGATGAGAACATTCAAAAGATTGCCGACCGCTTAGAGCGTCACAAGCAGTATGAGATGGCAGGCCATTATATCGAGATTATGTACCAGATCTTTGGCACGAGCATGTACAGCATCTATTATCAGGTTATGCAGGCGCGCAAGTTTGTTCCCGTGAAGACACGCGTTGCTCTGGAGGTGACGCTGGCCGCCCGTCATCACAGCGTGGGGTATGCCAGCTACAGGGCAATCCTTCAGATTACCACGGACCGAGAGATTCTACGCGCGGCAATGGAGGATACCGATAAGTCCGCAGGTGGTCCGGATTTTATCATTTTGACGGCCATGTTCTATGACGGTCCGGAGAATAAACGATGGGACGGCAAGCCTGTTTGGGCAGCAAGGCAAACGCAGGAGAACAAGCCTGCGGAGAAGGGCGTATTAGGATTCCTGGGAGGGCTTCTTGGACTATCGATGGGAAGTGCAACGACAAGTGCGCCTGCCGCGAATGGAGGAGACTGTCTGGAAACAAATGCTTACGTAAAACAGTATCCGCAGGAATTTAAGCGCTATGAGGAAATGTTCCCGGAGATTGTAGAGAAGCTCTTTTATGCGGGAATCCCTGCGCCGGTAAAGACGGCCATGCAAAATTTCCTGCGCGAAAGGGACAAAAGGAAACCTATCCCAACGGATATTTTGAATTTTACGGCGAATGCCGCAAAGGGGCTTTTGCCACGCGAGAGCGGACTATTTATGAGCTATGCCGCAGTGAATTACAGACTCTCTCCCGTGATCTTTAATTTCCTGCGCATTTTCCTCTCCGGCGATCTGACGCCCAAGGGCCTGCAATACATGTATTACACGGAACCCAAGAAGCCCATGGAGCAGGAGGTTCGTCGCTGGAGGGTGGATTTCCAGGTGAACGACGTCACCTATATCATTTGGCTTGGCTCCAAGTGGGCACATCAGAATTCCAATTTGCAGCTGGATAAGACCATTGCAGGCAAAATTCTGGCCGACATGACCAGGGAGAATCCGGATGCCTACATACAGGCAATCCGCCAGGCGAGCGATGACGTAAGACAGTGCCTGATCGACGCGGCGAAGCACTCTGGAAACAATGCATTTATTCAAAGCCAGCTCCTTCCCATAATCAGTTCCGATCAGTCGGTAATTCAGCAAAAGATCATGGACCAGCTCATTCCGACAGGCGATCCCGTGATGAAGGCAGACATAACGTTCTACCTCAAAGGAGAGAAGAACATTGACGTGGTACTTCCCTGGGAGTCCAAGGTGGTTGGCGTTGGAAGCTCTTATCAGAACCTGAGCGGTCCCGTGATCAACTATGGAGCAACCTATGGAAAAGACGCGTTCTATGACCGGTGCCTTGCTTTTATCGCGTTTCGTCAGATGGAATATTCCATTTTGCCGTTTTGCGGAGAGTTCAGCTATGACTTTAAAATTGATCGTTTCAAGACCGTACTGGAATCCATTGAGCGAGGACGACTGCCGGTTCTGCATAGGTTAAGAATCTGCTCACTGATTTATGATTCCTATCGCGGCAAGAAGGAAGAAAAGTGGAAGGCAATGGATCAGTACTTCTCAAGGATCTTGCAGGAGCGCCGTGCGGAGACGGTGGATGCCTTCCAAAATGGTCCCGTGTCCGGAAGACTTCTTGGAATCGAGATTCTTGGAAGAAATGCCTTGAATAACAAGGCAGAGCTGCTGTCGTTTGTCAGTGAGAGCTCCAAGCAGGTGAAGGAAAAACTGATTCAGGTTTACGGCGCACACCCCGAGTGGACGGAGGATTTCCTGCAGATTTTAAAGACCTCGAAGAAGGGGAGCGAACGTGAGCTGGCGGCAGCCGTTCTTGCAAAGTATCCGGGAATCATGTCCCGTCAGGAAGAACTCAGTGCCGTGATCGAGCAGGAAAAGAGCAAAAAGGTCATTGACCTGGTGCGCGAGATTTTGCGCGCCGGCGGTGCACCTGGCATGGAGGCAGATGACACTGAGACAGAAGGCGGCGAGGGAGCCTCTGCAGGGCTTACTGCGGATGGGTTCATCAAGGAATGTCATAAGGGCGGAAAAAAGCGTGGTCTTGCGTGGATTTATGACCAGCCTATGCCCGAGGTTCATTTTCTGGTGAAGGAAGCGCAGGCAGAAGCAGCAGATGCCGAAAATGACGAGGCGAAAGCGGCAGCAGGAGCTGAAAATGCTGAGGGGGCGCAGGCAGCATCGGAGGAATACATGCAGGCCGTGCTGCTTGCTTACGCATCCATGCCCATTCCCGGCGTGAACAAGGACGTGCATATTCTGACGGATGGCTTAAATAAGGCAGAGCTTGCCAACTACATGGAAGTGGTTTATGAGAAGTTCCTGCAGCAGGGCGCGGAGGCAAAGAAGAAATGGGTGCTCTATGCGACTTCCATTCACGGCGGCGCAAGGATGGTTGCCAAGCTTCAGCACCAGATTGGTGAGTGGGCGGAGAATTCCAGAGGGGCGATTGCGTCTGAGGCTGTAAAGGCCTTAGCGCTCAATGATACCCCGACGGCGCTTTTAATTGTTGACGGCATGGCGCGGAAATATAAGTTCAAGCAGGTGCGCAAGGCAGCGCAGGATGCCATGGCCTTTGCAGCGCAACAGCTGGGGCTTACGGTGGAGGAGCTGGCAGACCGAATTGTTCCTGACCTTGGATTTGATGAGAGGATGGAGCGGCACTTTGATTATGGCACAAGAAGCTTCACCGTACGCATTTCACCGGATCTTGACATTGAGGTGAAGGACGAAAACGGAAAGAAGCTAAAGAGTCTGCCCGCCGTTGGTAAGAGTGATGACGAGGAAAAGGCATCCGCAGCCCTTGAGGAGTTCAAGGAGCTGAAGAAGCAAATGAAGACCACGGTAAAAACGCAGTCGATCCGCCTCGAGCTGGCAATGTCGCTGGATCGTAAGTGGACGGCTGAAAACTGGAAAAAGCTCTTTGTAAAAAATCCGCTGATGCATCAGTTCGCCATTAGCTTGATCTGGGGCAATTATAAGGATGGCAAGCTTGCAGAAACCTTTCGATACTTAGAGGATGGTACCTTCAATACCGTCGACGAGGAGGAGTACGAGCTTTCAGATGATGCTCTGATCGGTCTGGTACATCCGATTGAATTGGAGAAGGAAACCATTGATGCGTGGAAGGAACAGCTCTCCGACTACGAGATCACGCAGGCCGTGGAGCAGCTGGATCGTCCCGTCTTTACCCTGACCGAGGAGGAAAAGGGCAGGAAGACGTTGGAACGCTTTGGCGGTAAGATCATCAACGGGCTTTCGATTTCCGGTAAGATGACGGGGCTTGGCTGGAGCAAGGGCGCGGCGCAGGATGCTGGCGTATATTATAGCTACTATCGCAAGGATGCGGATGCGGGATATGCCGTGGAGCTTCATTTTTCGGGCTCCTACATTGGCGATGAGAGCGAGGACGTCACGGTGTATGACGCGGCCTTTTATGCGATAGAGGATGCGGATAAGTGTGTGGGCAATTCCTACGGAAATATCCCGAAGGGGGATAAGGAGAGAAAGCTTGGGACCATTCCCGCGCGGTACATGAGCGAGATCCTCTATCAGCTGACTAAGGCGACCGCATCCAGCACGGAGACGGATGAGGAGTGGCGTAAGGATCGATAGGTCCTATCAGAAAAGAAATCACGAAGGTATTTTGGAGAAGACGTTATGAAGGAAAAGCGGCTAGTCATTGGAATCTTGGCACACGTGGATGCAGGAAAGACCACCCTTGCGGAGGCCTTCCTGTATCTTTCCGGTGCGCTTCGTAAGGCGGGAAGGGTTGATCATCAGGACGCCTTTCTTGATCACTTTGCACTGGAGCGGCAACGCGGCATTACGATCTTTTCCAAACAGGCGCTTTTTCACTGGGAAAGGCCTGAGAGGGAGGAGACACTTCAGGTGACTCTTCTGGATACGCCAGGGCATGTCGATTTTTCGGCAGAGATGGAGCGAACGCTTCAAGTGCTGGATTTGGCCGTGCTTGTGGTGAGCGGTGCAGATGGCGTACAAGGTCACACGCTGACTCTTTGGGGATTATTAAAGAGATATGGCATTCCGACCTTTCTCTTTGTCAATAAGATGGATCAGGAGGGCACGGATCGTGAAAGACTCCTGCACGAGCTTCGCGAACGATTGGATCCGGCGTGCGTAGCATTGGATGGCGGCGAGGCGCAGTTTTTAGAAGAGATGTCTCTTTGCAGCGAAGACTTGATGGAGGAATATCTTGAGACGGGGAATATCTCCCGTGAGAGCTTGGAGGATGCGATTGCTGACAGGCTGCTTTTTCCTGTCTGTTTTGGATCGGCGCTTCGCATGGAGGGTGTAGAAGCGTTGCTTGATGGGATGCTTTCCTATGCACCGCAGCCAGAGTATTCGGAGAAATTTGGAGCAAGAGTTTTTAAGATTAGCCGTGATAAGCAGGGGAATCGCCTGACGCACGTGAAAGTGACGGGAGGAAGGCTTCTTGCGAAACAGACCTTGAGTACCTCTGAAAAGGTGGATCAGATTCGATTATACAATGGCCTGAGCTTTGAAACCTTGCAGGAGGTAAAGGCAGGAGACGTCTGTGCGCTGGCAGGACTAAAGGAAACCTTTGTCGGCCAGGGAATCGGATATGAAAGGGAAGATGCATTGCCTAGCCTCGAGCCAGTTCTCACCTATGGGGTGAAGCTGCCGGAGGATTATGATCCCGTGACTGCGCTGGGACTGTTCAGACAGCTGGAGGAAGAGGAACCGTTGCTTCGTGTCCGCTGGCAGGAGCGCGCAAAGGAGATACATGTTTCCGTCATGGGAGAAGTGCAGACTGAAATTTTGAAGAGTCTGATGATGGAAAGATATGGCCTTGAGGTATCGTTTGAAAATGGCAGCATTGTCTATAAGGAGACGCTTGCAGAGCCTGTGCTGGGCGTTGGACATTATGAGCCACTGAGGCACTATGCGGAGGTGCAGCTTCTGATGGAGCCCATCGAGCGTGGAAGTGGCTTACAGTTTGCATCCTATGTCAGTGAGGATGATTTGGATAAGAATTGGCAAAGACTCATCATGACGCATCTGGAGGAGAGAACGCATCCTGGCGTACTCACGGGCAGTGAGGTGACGGACCTTCGCATCAGCATTGTGGATGGTCGTGCCCATGAAAAGCATACGGAGGGTGGCGATTTCAGGCAGGCAACCTTTCGGGCAATCCGTCAGGGATTACGCAATGGAAGATGTATTCTTTTGGAGCCCGTGTATGCCTTTCGGCTGGAGCTTCCGCAGGATTGCGTGGGCCGTGCCATGTCGGATATTACAAGAAAGGGCGGAAGCTTTGAACCGCCGGAAATCTATGGAGACACTGCCATTCTCACGGGAACGGCATCCGTTGCATCCATGTGGGACTATGCCCGGGAGGTCGTCTCTTATACAAAGGGCATGGGAAAGCTTTCCTTGACCGTCAAGGGATATGAGCCTTGTCAGGAGCCTAAGGAAGTGATTTCAAGGATTGGTTATGATCCCGAGGGGGATTTAGATAATCCTACGAGCTCCGTATTTTGTTCCCATGGTGCGGGGACCCTGGTTCCTTGGGATGAGGTGTATGGCTGGGCGCATTTGCCGCTTCATACAGGCTTTTTAGAGGCTGCAAAAAGATGGCAGGAAATGGGAGACTTAGGAAATAGCGCTGAAAGAGACATGAACGATGGAGAGTGCTCAGAAGCTCTGAAAAATTCCACGCAGGATCAGGAGATACGCGTTGCCGGCGAAGCAACAGTGTTTTCTGCTAAACCGCGAGATTCCCAGGATTCAGGATATATTAGTCAGGAGGAGATTGATGCCATCTTCGCGCAGGGCAGAAAGAATCAGAACCGCAAGGAGAATGACAAACACGGGTATCGGAGATATCACCGCGGAAATCGCAGGGTAGATGCATCAAGTACTGCAAGTACGGGATCTGGGGCAGCAACTGTACAGGGCAAGGATGGTGCTTCAAATCAAAGAACGGGAAAAACTAACATGCAGGCTCAGAAGGAGAATTGCATGTTGGTGGATGGATATAATGTCATTCATGCATGGCCAGAGCTCAGCGACCTTATGGCGATGAACATTGGCAGTGCAAGGGATCGTTTGATTCGAGAGATGAGCGATTATCAGGGATATGTCGGAGGCACTTTGATTCTTGTGTTTGATGCCTATAAGGTCAAGGGAAATCCTGGAACGGTGGAGCAAGCCGACAATATTTATGTCGTATATACCAAAGAAGCCGAGACCGCAGATCAATATATCGAAAAGACCGTACATCAGATGGCTTCGAAATATCGAATTACAGTGGCGACCTCAGATGGCCTGGAGCAGATCATTATTTGGGGCGATGGGGCATCGCGCATGTCCTCCCTTGGACTAAAGGCTGATTTGGAACAACGGAGAAAACAGGCGCGGGAAGACTATGGAATTCTGAGTGAAGATAAGTAAAAAAGAATTGGCTGTTTACCGCGAGATGGAGGTGTTGGGAAAATGTATGGTGCAATCCTGGGGGATATGATTGGCGCACCCTATGAGTTTGATCAGGGTGACAAAACCAAGGATTTTGAATTGTTTGATAAAAAGCAAAGGGTTCGATATACGGATGACAGTGCAATGTCACTTGCCATTGCTAAAGCCATCATGAATGTGGGCTTAGATGCGGATGAAGCATCCATGAAAGCAGAGTTTATTGCCTGCATGCAGAACATTGGAAACAGGTACGCCCAAGGGGAATATGGTGGACGGTTTGCCAGGTGGCTTGCATCTGAAAATCCGCAACCCTACGGAAGTTTTGGAAACGGATCTGCCATGAGAGTATCCTCCATTGGTTGGTTCTTCGACACACTGGAGCGGACAAGGGAAGTCGCAAGATGGTCAGCAGAGGTGACACATAACCATCCCGAGGGCGTGAAGGGGGCGGAGTCCGTGGCAGCGGCAATCTACATGGCAAGACACGGTGCCACGAAGGAAGAGATCAAGCAGTATGTTGTTTCGAATTTCGGATATGATTTGAGTCGCACCTGTGACGAGATTCGACCGACCTATCATCATGTCGAGAGCTGTCAGGAGACCGTGCCGGAAGCATTTGCCGTATTCTTGGAAGGAAATGACTTTGAGGACGTGATTCGTACCGCAGTATCCCTAGGTGGGGACTGCGATACGCTTACCTGCATCGCGGGTGGAATGGCGGAGGCTTATTTCGGTGTGCCTGAGCAGTTTAAAATGGAGTGCATCAAAAGACTTCCTGAGGAATTTAATACAATCCTGAAGGAGTTTATAAATATTGTAGAATGATCATTGATGGAGGGTGGATCCGTATAGAAAATACTATTGGGATGCCACCCCTTTTCTTGACTTTCAAAATAATATATTTTATAATCGTGTTCATCAAGAAAATATAGGTCATGACATATATTTTTCTATCTTTTAGGCGTTTCTGCCAATTTATCCATTGATTATATGAAGAGTTAAAGCTGGCAAAATCACATTGACAATATGGTATATATGCCATACAATAAATGAAAGGAGACAAATGAGTAAATTTACGGTTGTGATGTATGAAAAGGAGAATGGAGAGGTTCCGGTTGAAGAATTTATCAACAGTCTTGAGGTAAAAATGCGAGCTAAACTATATGGATTGCTGTCCATCCTTCAAGAAAAAGGAAATATGCTCATGGAACCATATAGTAAACATCTAGGTGACGGGATTTTCGAGTTGAGGTGTATAGCAGGAAACAACATTACCAGAGTATTGTATTTTTTCTATGGCTCTGTCACAACAAATGGTTGATTTTTGACGAGAAATAGCGTATAATAATAGTAAGAAACAGTACCACCGAAGGAGGTAATTGGATATGCCTACTATCAAAGACGCATTAGATATTATCGGTAAGTTGACTGTCGCA
>JAFXQK010000050.1 GCA_017527205.1 Lachnospiraceae bacterium
ACCTGGAAGGATATGTTTATCTTGCTGTTTACGCAGAATGGCATCAAAGAGAGTACAGGTATGATCACGTTCTTTTCTGATGACGTATTTTCTGCAAATTCTCTGTTTATGGTCTGCTATTTGTTATTGCCCTTACTGTTGTTGTTGTGCTTATCCTTTTTCGTCAAGAAACGTGCCGCAGATCAAGCGGAGGAAGAGGGATATCTGAATTTGCTTCCTCATCTGGATCCCAAGGAAAGGCTGCGCTTCTTGGAGGTTTATTTTTCGGACTCCAATCGGGATTATATAGCGAATTATTTAAAAATCAATCAGAATATTTCGATTATTCGTGACTATTCTTCCGGATCAAATGCGACGACCATGCTCTGCATGGATGGGACAAGCACCTTTTTCCGCAAATATGCGTTTGGGGAGGATGGTGAAAAGCTGGGCGAGCAGATTCAGTGGATCGAAGAAAACAGGGAAAGGCTGGCACTTCCGAATATCCTCAGGAAGGAAAAAACGGAGCAGTATTGTTATTATGACATGCCCTATGTCAGCAACGCCGTTGGTCTTTTTGAGTATGCGCATTCCATGCCCGTGGAAAAGTCTTGGAAGATGATTCAAAATGTTTTGGAAACCTTGGAGAGCTCGATTTATCAGATCAATCAGCGCCCCGCTGACGAGGAAACCATTCGCAGATATGTCCGTTCTAAGGTTTTAAAGAACTTGGAAAAGATTACGAATGCCAAGCGCCTCAAGGGTCTGCAGCAATATGATCATTTGATCATTAATGGCGTGGCTTACCGTAATCTGAAATTTTATGAAAAGTATTTGACGGAAGAATATCTGCTCAAGGTCTTTCGCCAGGATTCGTATGCAGTCATTCATGGCGACCTGACAATTGAAAATATCATCTGTACGCGTGATGAGCTCGGTCAGGATGATTTTTATATCATTGATCCGAACACCGGAAACATCCATAATTCGCCAAACCTGGATTATGCAAAGCTTTTGCAGTCCATTCACGGCGGTTATGAATTTTTGATGACGACGAAGGAAGTAAAGCTTAGTGAGAACCATATTGACTTCCTGTTTACAAGGTCGTCCGCATATCTTGAGCTTCATGAGAGGCTGAGACAATATTTCGCCGAGAAATTTGGTGAGGAAAGAACGAGAAGCATTTATTTCCATGAGATGATTCATTGGCTGAGGCTGATGCCCTACAAAATCGAGAAGGATGGAAAGAGGGCGCTTTTGTTTTATGCAGGCATGCTGATGGTGATGCACGACATTTTCGAAGGATATGTGAAGAAGGCCGATGATGAGAAGGGTAAGAGGTAGAAGATGAGGAAAGAATACTTGGCCTTGTTTGATTTGGACGGTACGCTGTTTGATACAAATGAAGTGAATTTCTGCGCATACAGGGATGCACTTTCGCGTCATGGAGTGATTTTGGATCGCGAGTTTTTTGTCAAGGAGTGCAATGGCAGGCATTATACGGAATTCCTTCCAAAGCTTCTGCAGGATCCGGCTGCCATTGAAGCGGTTCACAAGGAAAAAAAGACGGATTATGTCCATAATCTTGACAAGGCAAGATGTAATCGGCATTTGTTTAACATGATTCAACTGATGAAGGATCGCTATCACCTGGCCGTAGTTACGACGGCGTCAAGGAAAAATTGCATGGACATCCTTTGTTATTTTGGGCATGAAGATCTGTTTGAATTTTTGGTGACGCAGGAGGACATTACGAAGGTGAAGCCAGACCCCGAAGGGTTTCTGATCGCAATGAAGCATTTTGACGTCTGTGCCGAGAGGACGGTTATTTTTGAGGATTCTGAGGTGGGTGCCATGGCTGCCAGGGCAACGGGAGCCACCGTGTTCCTTGTTAACCAGATGTGACGCATGAAATGTCACAAGGCTTAGTTCTAAAGGTCAACATCAAAGACCAATACATAATTAAGATACCGTACACAAATAAGATTATTATAGCAAAAGGGGGACCCAATGGATAAGATTTTAGTGTTTATTCCCATGTATAATTGTGAAAAGCAGATTGTTCGCGTATTAGGGCAGTTTCAGGGGGAGATCTGTTCCTATGTCAGTGAAGTCATTGTCATTAATAATCGCAGTACGGATCACGGAGAGGAAGCCGTTCAGAAGTATTTGACGGAGCATCCCCTGCCCATTCCCGTAAGGCTTCTTCGGAATGATGAGAATTATGGCCTTGGCGGCTCTCATAAGGTTGCCTTTCAGTATGCTTTGGCGCATCAGTTTGATTATTTAATTGTGCTTCATGGGGATGATCAGGGTGACATTTCAAATATTTTGCCTTATTTGAAAAAGGGAACCTACAGGAAATACGATTGCTTTCTTGGCGGAAGATTTATGCGAGGCTCTAAGCTGCAGGGGTATTCAAAATTCCGTACCTTTGGCAATTTTGTGTATGACATCTTGTTCTCCATCGGTTGCTGGGATAAGATCTATGACTTGGGCGCAGGCCTTAATATGTATAAGGTCAGCATATTCAAGGAGCCGTTCTATGAAAAATATACGGACAATCTGATGTTCAACTGTTGTATGCTGTTTGGCTCCGTGTATTATGGGCATAAAATGAGGTTTTTCCCGATTACCTGGCGGGAGGATGATCAGGTCTCCAACGTGAAAATGATGAGTCAGGCGACAAAGACCTTGAAGCTTTTGGCAGATTTTGTATTTGACCGCAAGGGCTTTGTTTTGGCGGAGCATCGTGATAAGATTGTGGATGCTTATACGGCTCAGGTGATCTGGGAGACGAAGGAATGAAAAAGCTTTTTTTACAGGCAGTAAAATTCATCGGACTAAGCGGCATTGGCTGGATTCTGGATTTTATGACCTTTACGGTTTTTGGATTTTTCTCAAAGAACGTTACGTTAAATAATTTTATCAGCTCTTGGGTGGGCGTGACCTTTGTCTTTATTTTTGCAACAAGAAAGGTATTTCAAAACAACAGTAAAATACCGCTGAAAATGAAATACCTGATTTACCTTGCCTATCAATGTTTATTGATTTATTTGATTTCAAAGCTCTTGGGCTATGTAAATGCATGGATTGTTAAAAGTATTGCGATAGAGTTTGTCATCAAGCTTGCACCTACGATTTCTAAGATCTTTGTGACCCCAATTACGATGATTTTGAACTTCATCGTCATGAAAACGATCATCGAGAAGATATAAGCTTCTTAAGGATGCTGCGTGAAAGGGCAATCTGGATTAGATGTTGCAGAAACCATTCTGTCACAAAATTACCAATGGGATCTGGCGTTCATCTCTGAGCGCGCGATGCGTCTTTCTTGCAGCAACGCTTTCATAGATTTGTCCGCGGCGCAGATCCTTGCATAATAGTTCATAGGTATGAGGCGGAAGCTGATGTTTGGCTTCCGCTAATTTTGTGATTACGGGAATTTCACTCTTGTTCTGGAGCTCCGTCATGAGCGGCGCTGCGTCCTTCTTAAAGCCAAGAACTCTTGCATAGGGAACCCTGCCGTCCATTCCAAAGGCCTTTAAATCTTCCTTCGTGTAGTCCAAAAGAATATGCAACAGGCACCTGCTGATGCGGGTGTAGGTCATGTTTTTGCTCTTTAACTGATCGCAGAAGGTCGCATAATCCTGATAGCTGTTTAACTGATTCCCGATGCGGTCGGACAATTCTTCACTTACGTCTACAAATCTGTCATATCCCTGATCGCGTGTCATTAACAGCTGATAGAGAAGCATTTCAGAGAAGTCATTCAAGGTGATGGGCGGTGTTTCCGAGAGGCTTTGCTTTAGGGTTTGATGCGCCGCTTCGGGAATTTGACCGCGAAGGGAATCCATAACAGTTGTCGCTTCAGAGGAGAGCAGTGCCTCGCGAATGGCCTTCGCGGAAACATAAGCAGAGCTCAGCATGCGGTCATGATATCCTGAGCCTGCTCTTGGAATGGTCAGTGGTTTCATGGAGCTGCCCAGCTTTAAAATGGCTTTGATATATTCGATGCCAAGGATGTTGTTAGGAAAGCCCAAGACATTTTCATGCATGGCAAGAGCAGGGGCATAGTCCGTGATAGCGCGGTTTCGAGCAGAGGGATAGGAATGCCCGGCAGCAAGACCGCTTCTTAGATTTTTGGCATAGCCCTCAGGCTCCTCTAACAGTATTTCAGCAAAGGAGCGAAGAACGTCCGTATTCCCGCATTCACTTCCGAAACAAAGATTGTCGACAACGCCAAGCTGATCAAGAATGGAAACTGCACCTGTCGCAAAATATTCAGCGCTGGCCGCCGTATGAGAAATGGGAAGCTCAAGGACGAGATCAGCACCGCTTTCCAAAGCCATTTTTGCACGAACGAATTTATCCAACAGGGCAGGCTCGCCGCGCTGGGTAAAGTTGCTACCGAGGACAACGATGGAATAGTCGGCACCGGTATTCTTGCGACACTGTTCTAAATGGTGCTGATGACCATTATGAAATGGGTTATATTCGGCAATAATTCCGTTGACGATCATGGCGACCTCCTTGTTAGTATGTGAAAAAAATAACGGCACGTTCAGAAAAAGGTACAAGAAAACAGCCCATTTTTGCTTGTTTTGCGAATCTATCTTTAGTATAATATAAATTAGTATTTTTGTAAAACGATTATTCGAAATAATGTAACTCAAACATCGCAAAGCGATTCATTAGAAAGGGGAAACTATGTCATACATTGATAAGATCAAGGACCGTGCAAGATTGGACAAGAAGACGATTGTTCTTCCAGAATCAAATGATAAGAGAACGCTGATTGCTGCCGCAAAGATCATGGAAGAAGGCATTGCGAACATCATCATGGTTGGCAGTGAAGAGAAGATTATGGACGGAGCCGGTTGGCTAGAGGTTGACCTTTCTGGCGTGAAGGTCGTAGATCCGACGAAATGCGAAAAGTTTGATTTTTACGTAAATCTGCTTTATGAGACCCGTAAGGCAAAGGGCATGACGCCTGAGAAGGCAAGAGAAATTTTGTTAAACGATTATTTGACCTTTGGTATTGTCATGGTAAAGGCAAATGATGCTGACGGCATGGTGGCAGGTGCCTGCCATTCCACGGCGGATACGCTTCGTCCCGCACTTCAGATTTTGAAAACAGCGCCTGGCGTAAAGCTTGTGAGCGCATTCTTTGTCATGGATACGCAGTTTAAGGATCAGGGCGAGAACGGTACCTTTGTTTTTGCGGATTGTGGTCTAAATCAGGATCCTTCCGCAGAAGATCTTGCTGCAATTGCAGACAGCTCGGCGAGAAGCTTCCGACTTCTTGTTGGACCGAGACCTGTCATAGCCATGCTGAGCCATTCCACAAAGGGAAGTGCTAAGCATGCGCTGGTTGACAAGGTGGTCGAGGCAACGAGGATTGCGCATGAGCAGTATCCTCAGCTCCTTTTGGATGGCGAGCTTCAGCTGGACGCTGCGCTTGTTCCTAGCGTTGCAAAGTCAAAGGCTCCCGGCTCTGCCATTGGCGGTAAGGCAAACGTTCTGATTTTCCCGAACTTGGATGCCGGCAACATTGGATACAAACTGGTACAGAGACTTGGCGGCGCAGAGGCTTATGGTCCTATGCTGCAGGGAATTGCAAAGCCCGTAAACGATTTGTCGAGAGGATGCTCCTGGCAGGACATCGTAGGCGTGGTTGCCCTTACCGCAGTACAGGCTCAGGTGCTGTAAGCCGGTTAAATCAATGCGCAAGCTGCAGCTTTCCTTCTGTAAGGTGAGAACCTTTTCAAAGTAAAAATGAATGTTATATGTAGATAAAGGAGATTGTGACCATGAATGTTTTAGTCATTAACTGTGGAAGTTCCTCATTAAAGTTTCAGCTCATCAACTCGGACTCTGAACAGTGTATCGCGAAGGGGTTGTGTGAGAGAATTGGCATTGACGGAAGCCAGATTAGTTATACGCCTGCAGGCGGTGAGAAGGAGATTAAGGTAACGCCGATGCCGGATCACACGGAGGCCATTCGCCTTGTTTTGGAGGCATTGACGAATCCAAAGACGGGTGTTGTAAAGAGCCTGGATGAGATTGATGCCGTTGGTCATAGAATCGTGCATGGCGGTGAGAAGTTTGCAGAGTCAACGATCATCAACGACGACGTGCTGAAGGCGATTGAGGAGTGTAACGATCTTGCTCCCTTACATAATCCTGCCAATCTGATTGGCATTCATGCCTGCCAAAAGTTGATGCCGACGACTCCGATGGTAGCCGTATTTGATACCTCCTTCCATCAGACGATGCCGGAGGAGGCTTATATGTATGGCCTTCCCTATGAGTATTACAAGAAGTATAAGGTACGCCGTTATGGCTTCCATGGAACGAGCCATTCCTATGTTTCCAAGCGAGCGGCAGAGATTCTCGGCGTTCCCTATGAGAGCCTGAAGATTATCGTTTGTCACCTTGGCAATGGCGCCAGCATTTCCGCCGTTAAGTATGGCAAGTGCGTGGATACCTCCATGGGACTTACGCCTCTCGAGGGGCTGATCATGGGAACGAGAAGCGGTGACATCGATCCCGCCATTTTGGAGTTTATCGCGAAGAAGGAGAAGATGGATCTGCCGACGTTGATGAACGTCCTGAACAAGAAGTCCGGCGTGCTGGGCCTGTCCGATGGCCTTTCCTCGGATTTCCGTGACATTGAGGCCGGGTATGACAAGGGAGACGAGAATGCTATCCGTGCCATGAATACCTATTGCTATCATGTCGCAAAGTACGTTGGTTCCTATGCGGCTGCCATGAACGGCGTTGACGTAATTGCGTTTACGGCTGGCGTTGGTGAGAATGGCCCCCTGGTAAGAAGACTTGTCTGCGAGCACTTTGGATTCCTCGGCGTGAAACTGGATCCTGAGGCAAATGGAAAGAGGGGCGTAGATCTTGTGATCAGCACCCCTGACAGCAAGGTGAAGGTCATGATGATCCCCACCAATGAGGAATTGGCAATCGCCAGAGAGACGGTACGACTTGTAAAATAAAAAAGTTGTTGACAAAATGAGAATTGTTTTGTATACTTTACGAGTATGCGAAAAGGAGTTCCTATGTTATTGAATCTCTCTGAGGTATTTAAGGAACAAGGGAAGGTGGAGCAGTTCTGCGTCCCGGTTGAAATGGAATCAGCGAAGATAGCTGGTACAAAGTATTCAATTGTGGAGAAGGAAGATGCCAAATGGATCTTGACCAATATCGAACCCGGAAGGGCAAAGATTGAGGGAAACGTAAAGTTGGTATTTGATGCTCCTTGTGACAGGTGCTTATCGAATGTGAAGGTTGAGCTAAGCTTAAGGCCGGAGCGTTACGTGGTGCCGCCTGAAAACTTAAATCCTGAAGATGAAGAAGTGGACGACCTAAGCTTTATGGAAGGCTACTATCTCAATACGGAAATTCTTTTGTACAATGAAATCATGGAAAACTGGCCAGCAAAGATTCTCTGCAGGGAAGACTGCAAGGGCTTATGCCTCGTGTGTGGCAGGAATCTCAACGAGGGGGAATGCGGATGCGATCGATTCGTTCCGGACCCGCGCTTGGCAGGAATACAAGATCTTTTCAACGCGTGTAAGGAGGTGTAAATCATGTCGATCTGTCCCAAGAATAAGTCTTCTAGATCTAGAAGAGACAAGAGGAGAGCAAACTGGAAGATGACTGCTCCCACTCTCGTAAAGTGCAGCAAGTGTGGTGCCTTGATGGTTCCTCACAGAGTATGTAAGAATTGCGGTTCTTATAACAAGAAGCAGGTTGTATCCGTTGAGGACTAATCTGAACAAGTGAAGGATGAGGGCTTTCTCCGAGAGGGGAAAGCCTTTTCTATTGATTTTTTCTGGATTTTTTGGTATAATAAAATGCAATTTTGTTTGTTGTACACCTCATTAGTCAGCTGAACTGGCATCCCCATAAGGGAGTCTTAAGGAAAAAGGGAAGGGATCATAATATGGCAGAGATGGTAAACGTGGCAGTAGATGCCATGGGCGGTGACAATGCCCCTGGAGAGATTGTTAAGGGGGCCGTAGAAGCGGTCAATGCAGATAAGCGCATTAAAGTATTTTTGGTGGGAAAGCAGGATGCCGTGGAGGCAGAGCTTTCTATATATCAATATGATCCCGCGCAGGTTGAGGTCGTTCATGCATCTGAAGTCATAGAGACGGCAGAGCCTCCCGTAGTTGCCATTCGAACGAAAAAGGATTCCTCTTTGGTGAAGTGCATGAAGCTTGTCAAGGAGGGTACCTGTGACGGCATGGTGACAGCCGGAAGCACGGGGGCAACGCTCGTCGGAGGGCATCTTCTTGTCGGACGCATTAAGGGCGTGGAGCGTTCGCCGTTAGCACCCTTGATCCCTACGGAAAAGGGCATTTGCCTTTTGATCGATTGCGGTGCAAACGTGGACGCGAGGTCCTCCCATCTCGTGCAGTTTGCCAAGATGGGCAGCGTTTACATGGAAAGCGTCGTTGGCGTAAAGAATCCTACCGTTGGCATTTTGAACATTGGCGCGGAGGAAGAGAAGGGGAACGCCTTGGTAAAGGAAACCTTCCCTTTGCTGAAGGCATGTAAGGATATCAACTTCATTGGAAGCGTGGAGGCACGTGACGTGACGGCTGGCGCTGCTGACATTGTTGTCTGTGAGGCATTTGTCGGTAACGTTTTGCTGAAATCCATCGAGGGCGTCGGACGTACAATGATTAAGATGATAAAGAGCGGTTTGATGAGCAGCTTCAAGAGCAAGATGGGAGCATTGCTGATTAAACCGGCGTTGAAAAAGACCTTGAAGGCATTTGACGTGGAAGAGTATGGCGGTGCGCCAATGCTTGGATTAAATGGCCTTGTCGTCAAGACGCATGGCAGCAGTAAGGCGGTTGAAATCAAAAATTCCGTTCTTCAGTGCATTGCATTTAAGGAGCAGAAGATTAACGAAAAGATCAAAGCAAGGATTTCACCGGAGGAATAGGGTTGTTATGGAATATGAAGCATTGGTTCTTCTGATCGCGAAGGAATTGAATATCAAGCCGGAAAGAATTCATAAGGACTCGAAGCTGTCAGATTTAGGGGCAGATTCGCTTGACGTGTTTCAGATTCTCATTGGTATTGAAGAAGTATTACAGACAAAGATCGCACCGGAAGCAGCGGAAAAGCTTCGGACGGTGGGGGATGTCTGGAACCTGACCTTAAAGGTCGCAAGACCTTAGCCAAAAGGCGGGGAGGAATGATTGTGAATGGTTATACGATGGAAAAATTAGAGGAGCGGATTTCTTATCATTTTCAGAACAAGGCACTTTTGGAACAGGCCTTGACACACAGCTCCTTTACGAATGAGCAAAAGAAGGTAAAAACGCCAAATTATGAGCGCCTTGAGTTCCTGGGAGATGCCGTTTTGGAGCTGGTCTCTAGTGAGTATTTATTTCAAACGGCAAAGAACCTTCCAGAGGGAGAAATGACGAAAAAACGTGCGTCCATGGTTTGTGAACCTGCGCTGGCCTTTTGCGCCAAGGATTTAGAGCTTGGTAAATTTATGCGCCTTGGAAAGGGCGAGGAGAGTACCGGCGGCAGAACGAGAGACAGCATTATCGCAGACGGCATGGAGGCTGTGATTGGTGCGCTTTATCTGGACAGCGGGATGGAGGAAGCGAAGAAATTCATCTATCGCTTTGTCTTAAATGATCTGGAAAACAAGCAGCTGTTTTATGACAGTAAGAGTAATCTGCAGGAAGTAGTACAGGCGAATTTTAAGGAAGAGATTTCCTATGAGATCGCGGGCGAGAGCGGGCCCGAGCATAATAAAGCCTTTGTTGCCAGGGTGAAACTTGGGAAGAACATCCTTGGAGAAGGCAGCGGAAAGACAAAAAAGGCGGCAGAGCAGCAGGCTGCTTATCAGGCGCTTTTAAAACTGAGGGATAAGGGATATGTATTTAAAAAGCATTGAGGTTCAGGGCTTTAAGTCCTTTGCTAATAAAATTACGTTTCAATTTCACAACGGAATTACAGGTATCGTAGGGCCGAACGGCAGTGGTAAGAGTAATGTTGCCGATGCCGTTCGTTGGGTGCTCGGCGAACAGCGTATCAAGCAGCTGCGTGGTGCGAGCATGCAGGACGTTATCTTCTCGGGTACGGAGCTGAGAAAGCCTTTAAGCTATGCATACGTTGCCATTACTCTGGATAATTCGGATCATCAGCTGGCAACCTCTTATGATGAAGTGACGGTTGCGAGAAGACTGTATCGCTCAGGAGAAAGTGAGTATTTACTGAACGGAACGCTTTGCAGATTGAAGGACGTCAATGAATTGTTTTATGATACCGGTATTGGTAAGGAAGGGTATTCCATCATTGGTCAGGGTCAGATTGATAAGATTCTGAGCGGCAAGCCTGAGGAACGCAGAGAGCTGTTTGATGAAGCAGCCGGCATTGTAAAGTTTAAGCGCAGAAAGGCTGCAGCCATCGTAAAGATGGAGAGTGAAAAGCAGAATCTCGTTCGTGTCAGTGACATTCTTACGGAATTAGAGAAGCAGATTGGACCGTTAGAGAAGCAGTCAGAGACGGCAAAAATCTACTTAAAGCACAAGGAAGCCTTGAAAACGTTGGATATCAACGTGTTCCTGTTAGAGCATAACCGCTTGAAAAAGCAATTGGATGACGTGACGGAAAAGTGGAAGCTCGCCGGAAATGAGTATGCGGAAAGCACTAAGGAATATCAGGGTATTAAGGAAGAATATGAGAAGGTTCAGGAGGAGATTGAGCGCTTAAATGCCGACATTGAGGCGGCGAGAAAGGTACTTGGCGAGGCTGGGCTTTATCGTCAGAAACTGGAGGGCGAGATTGGCGTATTGAATGAGCAGATCCATTCTGCTCAGGCCAGCGATGCACATTTAAGGAATCGTAAGGAAGCGATTGAGAGTGAGATTCAGGAGCACGAGAAGGAAAAACAGGATATCCTGAATGATAAGGTCGATACGGACATAAAGGTGGAGGAATTACTTGCGACCGCCGGCACCGTTCGAAAGGAATTAGAGGCAATTCAGGGACGGATTGAGGAACTGAATGCTGCCATTGAGGATGGCAAAAATACGATCATGAATGAATTGAACCAGCGGGCTTCGATCAAATCCCGTCTGGGTCGTTTTGATACCATGATGGAGCAGGTGGGCATTCGGAAGGCCGAGCTTCAGTCAAAGCTTCTTCGCGCAAAGTCAGATGAGCAAACGCGCGGTGAGACGCTTCGTAAGCTGGAAGAAACCTTCCAGAACCTGACGGCGCAGATTAAGTCAATGAATGAGCAGGTGACGGCCAAGGAGGGAGAGCTTGCGAAAATACGACAGGGCCTTGGTGAGAAGGATGCGAAGCTGCGTGAGACGCAGAGCCAGTACCATCAGCAGAAATCAAAGCTAGAGGCTCTTGCCAACTTAACGGAACGCTATGAAGGATATGGCGGATCCGTCAAGAAGGTGATGGAGCAGAAGGAAAAGGAAAAAGGGATCATCGGTGTTGTTGCCGACATTATTAAGGTGGACCAGAAGTATGAGGTCGCCATTGAGACGGCACTTGGCGGCAACATTCAGAATATTGTGACGGACGATGAGGAAACGGCCAAGAAGATGATTCGCTTCCTCAAGGAGGGAAGACTTGGAAGGGCGACCTTCCTGCCCCTGACCAGCATTAAGAATCCGCAGGAGTTTAAGAATCCGGAGGCCTTGAATGAAAAGGGCGCGCTTGGCATGGCGGACGAGCTGGTTCACGTGGAGAAGGAATATCGCGACGTGGCAAAAGCCATGCTTGGCAGAATTGTTGTCGTTGATAACGTTGACAATGCGGTAAAAATCGCAAGAAAATTCCAATATGGCATTCGTATGGTAACGCTCGAGGGAGAGCTGTTGGTTCCCGGCGGTGCCATCAGCGGCGGTACCTTTAAGAATAACAGTAATCTGCTTAGTCGCCGTCGTGAATTAGACGAACTCGAGAAGAAGGCAAAGGAGCTCCTTGCCGACGTGGATCGCATTAGCAAGGATATTGAGGATACAAAGACCAGAAGAAATGGGCTTCGTCTGGAGTTAGAGAATCTTCGCACGGAGATTCAGAGAAAGTCCATTGAGCAAAATACTGCAAGACTGAGTATTGAACAATCCAGGGAGCGTATGGAAGAGGAAGAAGAGGGCGTGCAGGATCTTCGCCGCGAGGTGCAGGATCTGGAGAAGCAGGTTCTCGAGATGAATGAGGGCAAGGAAGCCGTTGCCGAAGAGCTTCTTAAGAGCGAGGAGCTGGAAAAGGAGACGCAGGCTAAGATTCTGACCTTCCAGAAGGAACTGGAGGAAAAGCGAGGTCTGGAGACGGAAGCGGTTAATCAGTGCTCCGAGTGGGATCTCAAGGTCGAAAAGATGAAGCAGGCGCAGGGCTTTAAACAAGCTAACGTTGATCGTATTGACGGTGAGATTGCACGCGCCGGTAAGGAATTGCAGGAAATTCTTGATGCATTGACACAAAATGCAACGCTTGTCGAAGAAAAGAATCGTAGCATTGAAGAAATTCAAAAGACGATTGCTGCATCGTATGATGCGGAGACAAGCTCCGAGAAGACGATGAAGGAAGCTACTGAGCAGAGGGAGGCATTGTCCGCAAAGCAGAAGAGCTTCTTCCAGAGACGCGAGGAGTTGGCAGAGAAGAATGCCGCGTTGGATAAGGAAGTGTTCCGTCTGAATTCGTCCAAGGAGCGCTTGGAGGAAACGATCGAAAATCAGATCAACTACATGTGGGATGAGTATGAGATCACCCTGACGGATGCGGCGGGTCTGCGCAATGAGGAAATGACGGATTTGCCCGCCATGAAGAGGGAGATTGAAGCCTTAAAGGACAAGATACGAAAGCTGGGGAACGTCAACGTCAACGCCATCGAGGACTACAAGAATTTGATGGAGCGTTATACCTTTATGAAGACGCAGCATGATGATCTTGTGGAATCTGAAAAGGCGTTGGAAGCGTTGATCGCAGAGCTGGACAGCGCCATGAGAAAGCAATTCATGGAGAAGTTCGCTGAGATTAGCCATGAGTATGACAAGGTATTTAAGGAGTTATTTGGCGGCGGTAAAGGAACGTTGGAGCTTCAGGAGGATGAGGACATTCTCGAGGCAGGCATTCGCATTATTGCGCAGCCGCCTGGAAAGAAGCTGCAGAACATGATGCAGCTCTCTGGTGGAGAGAAGGCATTGTCCGCCATCGCGCTGCTCTTTGCCATTCAGAATTTGAAGCCGTCGCCGTTCTGTCTTTTGGACGAGATTGAGGCAGCGTTGGATGATTCGAATGTGGTTCGATTCGCGAAGTATTTGCATAAGCTGACGAAGAATACGCAGTTTATTGTCATTACGCACAGACGTGGTACGATGGAGCAGGTGGATCGCCTCTATGGTATTACCATGCAGGAGAAGGGTGTGTCGGCGCTTGTTTCCGTCAGCCTCATTGACAAGGATCTTACAGATTAGCGGACAGGTAGTTTCGTGCCGGCCGGGCATATGTCCTCCGGGAACGGCACGGCAGACACTAAGCTCACCGGTGGCTCTCAATCGAAGCCCCAAGTTAG
>JAFXQK010000051.1 GCA_017527205.1 Lachnospiraceae bacterium
GTTCGCGCATATTATCGAATGGGAATTTCCGGGTTTCTCTGTTGAAAAATGCTTTGACAAATTACTTGAAATACAGGAAGTAATTGACAAGAATGGTTTTGTAGAAGGTACTATTCACAGATACCTTATAGTGGCAAAGAAAAAAGGAGCGACAATGAAGATTGAACTGAGACCGGTAGATGATTCCAACAGATCCGATTGTATAAGCTTAAAGGTATCAGAGTCACAATCGGAGTACATAGCTTCAAATGAGAGTTCTTTGGAGGCGGCAAAAGAGAATGCTGATGTTGCAAGACCATTTGTAATTTATGCGGATGGTGTGGCAGTTGGCTTTACGATGTTTGCTTTTGAACCGGATTATGAAGATCCTAATGACAGATATTGGTTATGGAGATTCATGATCGATGAGAAATTACAGGGACAGGGTTACGGAAGAGAAGCATTAAAGCTGATCATTGTATATTTTAAAGATAACGGTGCAACAAACATCAGGCTTTCCACGAAAGAAAGTAATGTTAATGCCATACATTTATACAGATCATTTGGATTTAAACCAAACGGTGATGAAAATGATGGCGAAACCGTATTTGAGCTGAATTGGTAAAAAGCAATAGAATTTGTTCTTATTTTTTTGAGAAATATAATGAATCTGAAATCCTGGCTACCATTCTTGATTCCAACATCGCCTCATGGAGGACAGCGGGAAGGTCCGGATTTAAGCTATTGGAGAAGAAATTGTATAAGAACATATATGACGAGAAAGAGGAACTTTACCGTTTTTACGTAAAGAGGAAAACCTGATCGGAGGTTACAGACATGGACTATAGCACAAGAATTTCAGAAAGAATGTGGAACCAGCCGGACAAAGGTATACTGGAAGCTGAGCGGGAAAACACTTTCATTGATGATATCGTTCAAAAATCGCATATAGAAAAAGAACTGCTGGCTAGTATAGATGGTATAGAAACTGCCTTTGACGGTGGAGCAGGATGCGGACGCTTTTCGATACTTTTGGCAAAGCGGGGAATCCATGTAACACATTTTGATATCTCTCAGCCAATGATCGATAAAGCAAAAGAGATTGCGGAAAAAGAGGGAGTGCTTGATAAGCTGACTTTCGTTAAAGGAGCACTTGAAGATTTATCGGAATATGAGGATCGTTCATTTGACCTTGTAATGTCTTTTGACTCACCGATATCCTACACTTATCCTGATCAGGAACGGACGATTGGTGAACTTGTCAGAATTGCAAAGAAGCGCATTATGATAAGTGTATCGAGTAGACTGGGAGCTTTACCGTATCTGTCAAATCCCATACAGAAGAATCAGTTTATTCTGGATGAAGACAGTAAGGATGCCTGGGTACAGTGGTGCATAAGCAGCCGGGAAAAAATGATCGAAGAGTTTTCTTTTAACAAAAACACTTTGTGGAAATCGTATAAATCTGGCCTGCTTTGCGACGTGGAAGAGACAAAGAAAGCATATGAAAACGGTGAGATACCTTGGAGCATTTCTTATCATTTTATGCCGGATGAACTGGAAAGAATACTGGAAAAGAACGGTGTTAAAAATATTTCGTTGGCCGGTCCCGGTGCATTTGCGAGAACCATTCCCAATGAAATACTGGTAAAGATCATGCGGGATCCGCTGCAGAGAAAGGACTTTCTTGATTTTTGTTATGAGTATGACAACAATCCATATGTTTGCGGAATGGGGAAGGATAATCTTTTTGCCAAAGGATTTATAGAATAAATAGTATCTTTGCAAGCAATGTCTGTGTCCAGACAAAGCCTGCGCTGGCTTGTTGGGGACCATCTCCGCTCTGCTCCGGTCGGTGCAAAACCGACGTCCCCCAGACGTCGTGCACCCCAATCCCCGGGAACATCTGCTTAAGCAACTCCTTCTGAGGATATAAGAAAACTGGAATGCAGGGTAAAAAAGAAGATAAAAAACTTGCTGAGAGATCGGGAAAACTAAATGAATAATATGTCAGTTAAAGCAAGTATACTATCGAAATATTAGAAAGGAGACTAGCTATGAGTTGTCATGATATAGGGCGCGGAATGAGTGCCGTTTCAAAAACAGTTCTTGATCTGTATGAAGAAAAACAGATTTCGAAGGAGGGCGCCATGAAGTTGATTCTTGCTTGCAGGAAGGGAGTACACTGGTGCGATGGAAATGAGGAGGAAGCCTTGGAAGAGGTGGTAGAACGGGGATATTGTGGTCTGTGTTTCGATAAAACTATGGAATTAAGCAATGTGTATGAGAATGACTTGCCCTATCCAAACTGCTATGATGTTTTCGACGATTATGACAAGACGGTTGCACATTTTTGGCTGTGTCCGAAATGCAAGAACAGGGTGATTACTGAATATAAGGCAAAGATGAAACAATTGGCTGAAAAAGCCGACTAAAGAAACAATTCACCAACTTAGTGTTTTACTTGGACTTTGAGTTCGATACAAATTCGGTTGCTCAACAAAATGAATGTTGAAACGGTGGTGCTTTTGGTCAAACTCTCTGAAGCGAAGCATCATATCGAGGTTAAGGCTCATTGATTATTGGTGCAACAAGGATATTCGTGGATTAATCCAAATGCCATTTTCCAGACATTGGATCATGCATCTTGAAGCGTGCCTGCGGACGATTTTTGCGACCGCAAATAATTGTTCAAAGATGCGGCAAGAACAGTCAATGAAAAACAACTAATGCCCTGCGCGTACTTGGGATGCGATCCGAAATCGGAGGTCATGCAGGTCGGGTACGGAGTACTGGATCAGCACAGGCAGGAGAATGGCAGATACGTGCTGACCGCGTCTAAAAACGTATTGGCATTCCAGGCAGGGAATGTCAGAGAAGAGAACAAGTGGGTTACGCTTTACGCCTACATGGCGCGGTTCGCATTTTTCAGGTAATCTATAGTTGCAACGCGAAGTAAAAACGAAAATAGCAAGTATGCTTCCTACAAGAACTGATAAATAATATGGGATAAATATATGATCATTAATACAGGGCAAAGAACAGATATACCGGCTTTCTACGCCGAGTGGTTTTCCAATAGAATAAAAGAGGGCTTCGTCTGTGTTCGAAATCCTTACAATCCGAATCAGGTGAGCAAGTACAGACTGGATCCATCCGTAGTTGACGTGATAGGGTTTTGTACAAAGAATCCAGCCCCTATGTTTCCGTATATGGATTTAGTAAAGGATTTCGGGCAATACTGGTTTGTTACGTTAACGCCATATGGACGGGATATCGAGCCAAACGTTCCGGATAAACATCGTTTGATAGAGGATTTCAAAACCTTATCAGACATTGTAGGCGTGAATTCCATAGGTTGGAGATATGACCCTATTCTTTTATCGGATAAATATACGTCGGAGTATCATTTGCGTGCTTTCAAACAGATATCAGAAAGTCTGAAGGGATATACGAAGACGGTGGTCATCAGTTTTATCGATCTGTATCCAAAGGTCAGAAAGAATTTCCCGGAGGCAAGAGAAGTTTCACGGATTGACAGATTAAAGCTTGGGAAAGAGATGATAAAAATCGCAAGGGAATGTGGCATGACTGTTAAGCCTTGTGCGGAAGGAAATGAACTGGCGGAGTACGGAGCTGACTGCAGCGGATGTATGAAGATAAGCGATTATGAAAAGGCTATCGGCAGAAGGCTTATAGCACCAAAGAAGAAAGGCGCCAGAGCCGAATGTGCCTGTTATCTGGCTTGTGACATAGGAGCTTACAACACCTGCCTTCATCTTTGTAAATATTGCTATGCGAATGCTGAACCGGCAGAAATATATGCACAGAACAGATTACATGATCCGACTTCACCATTCCTGATCGGGAATTATCTGGAAGGTGATAAGATACATGAAGTACCGCAGGAATCCTGGATAGACATGCAGGAGAGTCTGTTCCCGGGATTATGAAAATGGTGGTTTTGTCACCCCTTTGTCCTGATTGTAAGAAATGAGTGACAGAGGAATTTGAAAAACATAATGATTGAATGACGCTGAAAATGAATGCGAGGTATGGAATAAGTATGGAAATAAGAGTAGAGAGACTAACTGAAGATAACTTTAATACCCATTCACTGGACAACTTTATCAGGCATCAGGTGGTCACAGAGTGTTGGAGAAATGTGGATGGAAATTGGATTCTTTTGCCGATTTCATTTGTAGAAGAATGGAGTCTTGATAAGTGCAGAGAAGAAGCATTGGCAATAGCAAATAATCTAAATGGGGACATGATAGATTATGGGGCATTTGCAGAGACAGATTTGATAGGATATATTACGGTTGGTACAGAAAAGTTAGGAACAAAAAAACAGTATGTCCAGCTGGTTACGTTTCAAGTATCAGAAGCATTTAGGGGTATGGGCGTTGGCAGAAAGCTTTTTGAGAAAGCGGTCACGATTGCAAGGGAATATGGTGCAAAAAAACTATACATTTCCGCCCATTCATCAAAAGAATCTCAGGCTGCATATAAGGCATTGGGATGTGTGTATGCCGAGGAGATCATACCTTGGATAGCAGAGGAAGAACCATGTGACGTACAGATGGAATATGTGTTATAAAATTATTTTCATTTAAGTATTTGTCTCTACTTTCCGTAGGTACCATAATCAGATAAATTGATTTACAATCTGTACATGAGGGAGGTGCCACCGAACGAACATGAAGAGGCGTAACCTATGGAAAGAGGTGAGAACGAATATGAACCAATATGTTACAGGCGCAGTGATTAGGAAACTGCGGGAAAAAAACAAAATGACACAGCTTCAGCTGGCAGAAAAGCTGGGAGTAACTGACAAAAGTATCTCGAAATGGGAAAATTCAAAAGGGCTCCCAGACATTACACTTCTGGAGCCTATAGCTGAGGTATTTAAGATTTCAGTTACGGAGCTAATATCCGGCAATACCATTCATAATGCAAATGTATCAGCAAACATGCTGCGGTCGAAATTTTATGTCTGTCCGGTTTGCGGAAACGTGATCCATAGTATGGGCGAGGCAGCGATCCATTGTCACGGCATTTTGCTTTGTCCGTTAGAGGCAGAACCGACAGATGAGCATCATATGATATTTATTGAGCGTTCCTGTGATGAATACTATGTGCGTATCGACCACGGCATGACGAAGGAGCATTATATTTCATTTGTGGCGGCGGCTTCATCTGATGACGTGCAGATGGTGAAGCTCTATCCGGAAGGGAATGCTGAAGCAAGGTTTAAGATCAGGGGAGTCAGAAGGATATTCTTTTACTGTAACCGTGATGGCCTGTTTTCGATTGATCCGGTAAAGGGTATTGATGATTATTCAAAGCTTGAAAAGGATAAAGAAAAAGAGAATAAAGGCGATGGTGCAGAGGATACGGCGGAGGCTTGAGAGCTTTCGCCATTTTCATTTTAGAAGGAGATGCGATTGAAAAAATGGGCAAATACAGCTATAATGAAGACGAAGGTTTGATGTTTTATATGGTTGAGAGGAATGTCATTTATGAAAAAGAAATCTATTTCGATCTTTATGGCATGCATGACGGCGACGCTATTATGTGCATGCGGTACAGATACACAGGAGGTAGGAACGATGACGGATAGTGCAAAGCTGGAGAGCACGATGGAGGAAAATAGTAGCATGGCAGAGGATCATAACAGCGAAGCGGAGGTAAGCGAGGAGGACAAGGGCTCGTTTGCCAAGGGAATCGTCGCGGAAGAGAGCTCGGAGGCGACTTCTGATGCGGCGCAAACGGAGACAGAAGAGAAAAGCGTTCTCACAAATGAGATTGAGGAGCGTTGTCCCGTCAGCATTACTTCCACCAGAAAGGACGTTACGTATGGTGAGTTTACGCATGGAACCTATGCTTCGAAGACCTGCGGTCTGGAAAGGGGCTACAGCATTCTATTACCCGCAGATTATAATACTGACAAGCAGTATCCCGTGTTGTATCTCCTACATGGAATTTTTGGAAATGAATATTCGTTCTCTGGAGATGCAAGCAATAAGATTAAGGAAATCGTAGGAAATATGGCGGCAGAGGGTTTGATCGAGGAGACGATTGTCGTATGTCCCAATATGTATGCGTCCTCTGACCCCGCGCAGCAACCAGGGTTTGATGCGGAGAGCTGTCTTCCCTATGATAATTTTATCAATGATCTGGTAAATGATCTGATGCCTCATATCGAGAGTGAGTATTCCGTGCTCACTGGAAGAGAGAATACTTATCTTGCAGGCTTTTCCATGGGAGGGCGTGAGACGCTCTTTATCACGCTGCAAAAACCGGAGCTCTTTGGATATGTATGCTCCATGTCGGCAGCGCCCGGAATTGTAGCGACTACGGACAAATTTATGACGCATCCAGGACAGCTTAAGGAGAGCGAGGTAAGATTTGCGGAGGATGCGGTTACGCCCAACGCATTGATCCTCTGCTGCGGAACCAGGGATTCTGTCGTGGGTACGTACCCGAAATCTTACCATGAACTGCTCGAAGTAAATGGTACGGATCATATCTGGTATGAGGTTACCGGCGCGGATCATGACAACAACGTGATTAAGAGCGGTCTCTATAATCTGTTCAAGCAAATTGCTTATGATAAGTCGCAAGCTGAACCCAATCATTAAGGAAGTGGGATAGGTTACTGGGCATGAATTGCGTGAACGGAACCATCAATTACATGCTTTGTTTTATGATACCGTTTGCGCCTGCGATTTATTTGGCGAGGAAGATGAGGATTTTCTTGAGGAAATCATTTCTGGCATTGCTATGGAGTGTCCGGAGCATTATGAGAGTGTGTAAAAAAGCAGGAGAGTCGTAAAATGCAGAAGGAAGCAGGAAAGAAAAAAATCAAACTGACTGTCGTCAGCACCTATCATTACGTGAGGCTGGTTGCGCGCTCATGTACGTTTTTAGTGTTGCTTGTATATTACATCCTTTATCGATTGAATGGTGGCATGGAAATTGAGGATGTCATAGAAAGTCATCCCGCAGTGCTGGTGCTGATCTGGGCTTTCTTTCTCGTGGAAATGATTCTTCGGTTTTTTCCCTCGAAATTTGAAAGCCCGGGCTGTCAGAAGCAGTTTGCGAAGAATTACGTCAAAACGGGTCAGACTAAGATTGAGATTCAGGACAATAACGCAGTCATGCTCGTGGCATTGATTTGGATTGCGTTTAACGGCGTATTTGGTGCGCTTCACATGCGAGGGATTTTGGATGACGGAATCATGATTTTGCTTTGTTCCTTTTATTCTGTCTGCGACATGATCTGCATTTTGTTCTTTTGTCCTTTTCAATCATGGCTTTTGAAGAATAAATGCTGCTGTACCTGCCGTATTTATAATTGGGATTATGCCATGATGTTTACTCCCTTGTTTTTTGTGGACAAGGCTTATACCTGGAGTCTTTTGGTGGTTTCCGTAGCGCTTTTGGCGCGGTGGGAGATTACCTTTTTCCGATTCCCGGAGAGGTTCTCTGAGACGACGAATGGATACCTGCACTGCAAGAATTGCACGGAAAAGCTCTGTACGCACAAAAAGCAGCTGACCTCCCTGTGGAAGAAGATTGCTGAATATACTCAGGAGAGAATGAAAAAACTGAAGTTGTAATGACAAAAAGTGGTAAATAGTAATAAAATATTGACAATTTGCGCGCGAGCGCTTATACTAAAAATATATAAATGGCAAAGCAGTCGAAAGATTGTGACGCAAAGCTACAGGGCCTGTAAAATGGCAGCCAGTTGCAACTGTTGTTAGCATTGCCATCTATGGCAGTGCTTTTTTTGTTAAGGGAGATGCGTATGATAGAAGGTTACGTAACGATCAATGAATTAGCAGAAAAATGGAATGTTTCACCGAGAACTGTTCAGATCATGTGTACGGAAGGAAGAATTCAGGGAGCGACAAAGTTTGGAAGGTCTTGGGCAATACCGAGCCACGTAGAGCGCCCAAGGGACGGAAGAGTGACGACGGGACAATATCGTAATTGGAGAAAGAAGAAATAGAGTCAAAAAGATTCTTAAGAATTCTTTAGAATTCTTTACAAAAGAAGGGAAAAGTGTCAAGATAAAAATGGTTGCAAATGAGGATAGAAAATTGTTAAACATCAGAAATTGAGGGATTAGCATGCAGACCATTTTATATGAAAACGCGCAGGCGGTGCTGCGGGAGGTCTCCACGGTTGTCACGGGAAAGGACGAGTGCATTCGGAAGGCTTTTGCAGCGGTCATCGCAGGTGGTCATATTTTGATAGAGGACGTGCCGGGAGTTGGAAAGACAACCTTGGCACTGGCACTTTCCCGTGCAATGAAATTAAAGGAAAACCGCGTGCAGTTTACGCCGGACGTCATGCCCTCGGATATTTTGGGCTTTTCCATGTATAAAAAAGAATTGGATCGCTTTGAGTATCATCCGGGTGCCATCGCGTGTAATTTGTTCCTTGCGGATGAGATCAATCGTACGTCCCCAAAGACACAGTCTGCCCTTTTGGAGGTTATGGAGGAGGGTGCCTGGACGGTGGATGGGGTGACGAGAAAGGTTGCAGAGCCCTTTATTGTCATTGCAACGCAAAATCCCAAGGGCAGCGCGGGAACGCAGCTGCTGCCGGAATCCCAGCTGGACCGCTTTATGATTTGTATGAGTCTCGGGTATCCCGATTTTAAGGATGAGATCGCGATCGCCAAGGGGAAGAATCAAGGTGTATCCGTGGATCACATGCAGGAGGTCATTGACGCAAACGGGCTGATAGCCATGAAGCAGGCCGTGTCTGCGGTTTTTGTTCACAATCACGTTTATGCCTATATGGTGAAGCTGGTTCAGGGGACGAGGGAAAATCCCTATATAGAGCTTGGCATCAGTCCGCGTGGAACCATTGCCTTAAGCCGCATGGCCATGGCATGGGCCTTTTTGCAGGGCAGGGACTACTGCATTCCTGAGGACGTGGAACATGTTTTTTGTGACGTTGCAACGCATCGTCTGGTATTGAATACAAAGGCAAGGGTAGCGAAGGTGAGTCGGGAGGACGTGCTTACGGAGATTCTTGGAAGCGTGAAGCAACCAGCATCCTTTATGGAAAGGAGCTAGTCGCCGTGCTGAGATTCTTGTTGGTTTTGCCTGTCGCGTTTCTTCTTGCCTGGGAAGCATTAATTTTTGAAAGTACGGGATTTGCACTGCTGAGTGTTTCAGTAGTGGTTTTTTCCGTGCTTTCTTTTCTTTTGCTCTTATGGCAGAGGCGAAGGGTGGAAGTGCGCCTTGGGATTCCCATGAAGGTCGCGGAGCGCGGGCAGAAATTTCAAGTCCGCGCAGAGATTTTCAGTCAAAACGTCTTTCCCATGGGAAGGATTCAGCTTTTGTTGGCTTATGGGGAAAACCAGCTGAATGCAAGGGAGAAACGAAAGCTTTCGCTGGAGGACGTTCCCGGCGGAGAAAGCGTTATCACGGAAAGAGTGACCATCCATCGCTCAGGCTATTATGAATTCCTGGTGAAATGGGTTCGGATTTATGATCCGTTTGGCATCTTTTATTTATCCTTTCGCCAAAAGGCCAAGGCAAATGCGATGATTCTGCCAAAGCTGGAGGAGGTTCCCGTCAAGCTTGGAGAAGGGGTCAAGCATTTCTATGGCGAGACCATGGACTATGATGAGGATCAGCCTGGAATGGATCCCAGCGAGGTCTTTGGCATCAGGGAATTTCATGACGGTGATAAATTGCAGCGGATTCATTGGAAGCTGAGTGCGAGAACGGAGAAGCTGATGGTGAAGGAGGATTCCCTGCCAAGGGGCTGTGCCATTGTGCTTTTTATGCCGGAGGGCACGGAGGAAAACGGCAGAATGCTGGACTATATGGCATCCCTTTCCTTCACGCTGATGGATGCAAAATGTGCCCATTACGTGGCATGGCAGTCGAGTAGTCGCAGCGACGTGCTTAGATTGCGCGTGGATGACGAGGAAAGCTTTTATCTGGCGCTGACCACTTACATGCAGGACGTCTCCGCCCAGAAGGAGACGGGGCTTGTTGAGCGGTATCGGGAAAAATATAAGGGGGAACAGTATCTTCACAGTGTCTGTGCGTATGCAGACGGAACGCTTTTGGTTGACGGAGAAATATGTGGCGGCAGGGAGCATGATCAAGAGGAGTTATTTTTGAGATAGGAATGAAAAACAAGAAGGAAAAAAAGCAAATTCAATGGGAGAAACAGATCGCAGATTCCGTCATGAGCTGGAAGGAGCTGCGCGTGGGAGCAATCTGGGAGGGCATTGCCATGCTCCTCCTCCTTTTTGATACCATTTTCATCCTACAACAGGTCAGTGGGTCTGCAGGCTTGGGAGCTGGTAGTTTCCTTGTGTTTGTCGCTGTGGCCGTCACGACGTTTTTCTATGAGTTTATGCTGAGACTGGTATTCATCCGAATTGACAATAAGGATAAAAGGCGCCTTGTACAATTACTTTCGAAGGTATTGCCGGCCATTTTGCTTTTTATCTCTTTTATAAAGTATTGGAAGGAACATGGGGAGGAGCTGATTGGAGGATTAAAACAGCTTATCCTGGAATTTTTAAATGCGTACAATTATCTCTATCATGCAAAGCTATCCGTCGTGGGTGCCGCGAAGGATGAGCTTCCGCGTTTTTTAACCTTTGCAACGCTGCTTCTCTTTTTTGTATTCTTTTTACTTTCCAAGACAGGTCAGCGAAAATGGCTTTTTGTACTCTGTCCGCTGACAGTCATCGTTGTCATTATGTATTTTGGAAAAGCACCGAGCTTTTCGCAGTTTTTTGTGGCACTTTTAGGAACCTTTATGATTTATAAAAGTCATTGCCGAAAAGCGGAGCTCTATGTGAGCGCGGCGGTAACGGCAGTGATCCTTTGCGCCGTATTAGGCATGATCGGGCTTTTTGCGCGTGGCTATGCAGAGAATTTGCTTTCCAAATCTTATGAGGCGAAGAAGATGCAAAAGGAGCTCGAAACCAACCTTTCATCCGTAAAGGATCGGATTCAGGACCCCTTTCTCCCTAAAAAGGAGGCTGTCGTAAATTCGGCTCCCAAGTTTCAGGACAAGAAGGTCATGACGATCAAAATGGATCAGAAACCGGAAACGAGCCTGTATTTTCAGGATTTTTATGGAACGACCTATCGGGACGGAGAGTGGACGGATCCGGCAGGCAGTTTTGCTACGGCATGTGCGGAACACGGCATTACGCAGCAGGAGGCTTCCCGCTATCTTGCCTCCTCGCTTTTTGAGTGTATGTCAGCTCACGGGCAGCCCCTGGGGTATCAGGTGGCACGGTTTCAGGTAGGGTATCAGGGCATGTTGCAGGAGGCCCTGCTCCTTCCTTATGCAGTTGACGGTAAGGATCTGGCAGGCGTAACCTTTTCAAAGGAACGGATTGCAAAACGACAGGCCTTTCAACAGAAGGCGGTCTTTCAAGCGTGGAACGCCAATCTTTTTGACAACGACGTGCTGTTTTTGGGAAGTGCGCGGACGGCAGGTGAACTGAGTGAGAAGGAGAGGGAGTTTTGGGCGTGGTACAAGGAGTACGTAAAGGAGACGTGCCTTGCCTATCCTTCCTATGTGGATGAGTTGCCCATAGGCAGGAGCGTTAAGCAGATGCCTTTGACTACCTTACCATTATCGAGTTATGTATTTTTAGGCGACAAAAACTTAGCGGAGTGGCGCATCAATTATGCGAAAGGTACCTGCAATGTTCTAAATGGCAACAATTCCAGGTACAGCTGGGATTTGGACGTGCTTAAGGAGGGAGAGGATCCGATTCGGCATTTTCTGGAGAAAGAGAATGGCCGAAAAGGGTACTGCACGCATTTTGCCTCTGCGGGTGTTTTCCTGCTTCGAAGCATTGGCATTCCTGCCAGATTTGCGTCCGGCTACGTCGTTAAGCCCTCCGCTTTTAAAGAGCAGGAGGATGGAAGCTATGTTGCAGAGGTCATTGACAGAAACGGACATGCCTGGGCCGAGATTTTTTTGGATGACATTGGTTGGATTCCCGTGGAGATGACGCCAGGCTACGATAGTTCGCTTACCAAGATGCCGACAAGCAAGGAGGAAGCGGAAGCCAGAAAGGAAGCTCACCTGAGCACGCAGGATGAGATACAGGAATCTCAGAGCGTTTCAGGGCAGTCCGAAGAAACCGAAGCTTCAGAGGAGACCAAGGAATCGGAGGAAATCAAGGAGTCAGAAGAGACCAAGGCATCTGAAAAGTCAAAGCAGTCCGAAGGACAAAAGGGACAAAGAAAAGACTCGAAGGAGGGTACGGGAGACAAGGAGGCGGAGGATGCTGAAGATACGGCTCCTTTTGGAAAAAGAGCCATTTGGATATTTGCCGGGATAGCTACGGTTGCCCTGCTAGCGGGCCTCGCTTACTATCTGGGAACGAGGAATCAGAGGGCGGAAAGAAAGCTCAAGAAAACACTTAGGGGGAGGTATTACAAGGCGGCCGTAATGATGATGAATCGGCGGATCTATCAGCAGCTGAACATCCGAAAAAAGGTAAAAAAGCAGTTCGTCAAGGATAAGGATTATGAAGCTGTATTGGTAACGCTTATGGGGCAGGAGAAGGCACCGGAAATCGCGGAATATATGCGCGTGGCAAAGGCGGCAGCCTTCTCTGGCGGCAATCTTTCCAAGGAGGATTGCATCTTGGCCTGGAGGTTTTATCAGAAAGTAAAGCATTTGCCATCCACCAGTAAAAAAGCCTGAGAGAGTAAAAAAGCCTGAGAGAGTAAAAAACCTGAGGGAGTTAAAAGACTCAATGGGCTAGTCTGATGGCAGCAGTTGCACAGGAATTGTTTAGGGCTCGTAGGCTTCTGCGAGCTCTTTTAATTCCTGAATATAGGTCTTGTAATTCTCGGAGGTTGCCCTGTAGGTGCCGTCCTTGATCATGCACAAAACCTTGTAGGAAATGCTCTGGTCAAAGTGCGTCTCATCCGTGTAATGAGAGAGGTCGGTGATGGTTTCTATGTCATTTTGGAGGAAATGGACCTCCACATTGTCATAGGCAAGAAGATGCTCCACAAGGAGCTCCTCCTCATATAAAACGGCATCTAAGGTACCCTGCCAGGAAAGCTGATACCAATACAAAATGCTCCTTGGCGGGAAATAGAAATAAAAAGTAGCATCAGGATGGGATTCCAGCATCGGCCTGATATTGGCTTCCCAGTTCTTTTCCAAGGGCTCGCGAATGCTCTCGGGAGGAATGGGTGCTTCGCTTTTTTCTCCCAGCTGAAAGACGCTTCGGACATGCTCCTCCCCATAAATGAGATTCGGGTAATTGCTGTAATAATCTAAGGGATCCTCTTGGCTTTCTCCGGGATGAAGAAGAGCCTTTGCCAGCGGTTTAACGACATACTTTGTCAGGACGTCTTTGTTAAACCAATAATTGACGTCATTGAACGGATTGCGGTCATATAAATACTTCGGGAGGGGATATTTGATCTCTGCAACGTCGGCAGAATATGCGGCGGCATCCACGCCGATAAACACGGCCTTCAGCTGATTTTTGCTTCGGTCTGCCTGCTCCATGGCATTGGCTAAGTCCTTTGGATAAGCGCCATTATAGGGGAGCTTTACTGCCTCTACGCCAAAAAGGTCCCGAAACCAGGTAATATGATAGTCCGTCGTGACGGAGGAACCCAGGGAAACGGCATTGTAGGTCGTGTTTCGCGCAAGTCCCGGATTTTGGGAGAGCTGATCGTCAATGACGTAAGGAAAGCCGCTGAGCGGTGCATGATATTGGAAAAAAGGATCAATCACAATCACAAGCACCATCAAAAGTAACAACACTGCGCCGATGCAGGCGAAGAGTATGGCTAAGAATTTGGAGGCACTTCCCTTTTTTTTCTGTTTTTCGGATAATGATTTCATAATACCTCACATTGTTTAGAAATTAAAATAGATGTAGGTTGCAACCCCTGACAGGGACAAAAAGCAAAGTAAAAACAAAATGGCAAGGCCAATAGCCTGCAGCGCCGTATAGCGGAAGTGGAAGACGATCTCGCGTACGTTCGGCATGCGAATGGCGATCAAGAGTGCCATGGCATAAAAAAGGACACAAAGCGGTGCCTGAACGCGCTGCATGGTATAACCCAAACCACTAAAATCAAACATGACCTTGGGAATGTCAGACAAAATTCCATGTGCTCCTGCGGAAACGGAGGGGAGAAGTCTTGCAAAAAATTGCAGGCCGAGTCCCGCATCCTCCGCGCGGAAGAAGGAGAAGAAAATACTGACGTAGGCAGCGGTTAAAAACCAAAGAAAGGCAGCGCCAAGCTTGTTCTTTCTGATTTTCTCAAGGAGACTGGCCAAGGCCTTGCAAACGATAAGGCCGATGCCGCCAGAAATGCCCCAAAGGATATAACCCGTTCCGGCGCCGTGCCAGATGCCGCTGATCAGGAAGACGAGGAAGGTATTGAGATAGGTTCTTGCCACGCCCCTGCGATTTCCGCCAAGAGGAATATAGACGTATTTTGTGAAAAAGCGCGTCAGCGTGACGTGCCAGCGCTTCCAATAATCGGCAATGGTGATGGCCTTGAAGGGGGAATCAAAGTTTACGGGGAGATCCAGATTTAGCATTTTCCCGAGACCGATGGCCATGTCGCTGTAGCCGCTGAAATCAAAGTAGATCTGTAAATAGAAGCTCAGGGAAGCGATGAGGACGTCGGCGGGTGCCAGATAATCGATGGTCATCCAGGCGTAGTCTACGGCCCTGCCAAAGGCATCGGCTAAGAGGAGCTTTTTGGACATGCCAAGAATAAAATATACGCAGCCCTTTGCGAAATTGTCCGTCTGGAATCGCTTTTTGGAAGGATCCTGAAACTGCGGAATCATTTCCCCGTGCGTGACGATGGGACCTGCGACCAGCTGCGGGAAAAAGGAAACAAAGAGGGCATAGTCCAAAAAGGAATAGTTCCCCGTTTCTCCCCGGTAGGAATCAATGACAAAGCCCAGCTGCTGGAAGGTAAAAAAGCTGATGCCAAGGGGCAGAAGGATTCCGAGCAGGGGGATGTCGGTGTGAAGGATGAGGTTCAGCTCCTTGAAAAGAAAATCCAGATACTTAAAATAACCCAGCGTGCCAACATTTAACAGTACGCCGAAAATCATGACTGTCTTGCGCAGGGATTGTTTTCGATTAGGAAACTTTAGAAAGCGATAAAGGGCGTAGTTTCCTAAAATACTTACGATAAGGATGAGTAAATAGGAGGGACGAAAATATCCATAAAACCAAAGGGACATGCCAAGCAGGAAGCCCTTGGCAAGCTGCGGCTTCTGAAAGTGGTTTAGTCCAAAATATCCGATGATGGTTAACGGTAGAAACAATAATAAAAACACATAGGAATTGAATAACATGACGCACCTTATATAAATTTAATTTGAATGCATTTCCACTCGAAATGATGGTATCATAGACATTTTTGAAAGTCAATGATTTACGGCCTTTAGGGGAATTGTAAAGAAAAACGTTTTATGATAAAATATACTTGGTGTTATTTAAAAACTCGGGGCGTGGTTTGGAAGATCGAATACTGTGAGAAATATTTTATCCTTGTTGGAAAGTAGGGAGGTTGGCAAGATGGTTGGATTTTTGGGAAAGTACATGAATGTCATTATTATTGTTGGCGGTCTGATCGTACTCTTTTTTCTGATCAAGAATTATATCAAGCTCTATAACAAAAAGAGCTTTATTCATGACGCCATGAACCGGAAAAATAAGGAATCGTACCTGGATGCGACGACGGGCGAGGTCAAGGAGCGTGAGATTTCCGAGGCCGTGACGCCAGATACGATCCGTGATTATGAGAAATCCTTTAATGAAGTGGTTTCCGGTTACAATGCCTGTACGCAGTTTATTCCACTGTTTCCACTGCTTGGTATTTTGGGAACGGTTTCCGGTCTGGTAGAGCAGCTGAAGTCACAGAACGTTGACGAAATGTTTAAGTCTCTGGACGTGGCGCTGACCTCAACCTTCTGGGGTCTGATCGTGACCATCCTTCTTAAGATTGTTGCAACGATTTCCGCAAAGCTGATTGAGGATACGGAGATTGTTTTGGATGACTATGATAAGAAATTTGATAACTCGGTGAAGCTGGGAAATATCACTTCTGAGTAACGGTTGAGGACAAAACGTCGCTATTTATTTTGGAGGCTTTCGTATGAAAAAGAAGAGACACCGGGCAAAATCCGATATTTTGATTGATCTGACCTCCCTGCTGGACGTCATCTTTATTGTACTTTTGGTGGTTATCGGAAGGCAGATGACGCTGGCAGAAAAACAGCAGGAGCAGGTGGAGGCCAATGGCACCGTGGAAGAAGCCATGGCGCTGGCGCAGGACGCTCAGATAAAATATGAATTGTACATGGATCAGGTAGATACGGCCGAGCAGATCGGACAATATGTTTGTGTGGTCTCCGTGTACGCGTATTATAACGAGGCAGACTTGACGGAAAGGTATGTACAGATCTACCGAAAAGGGGATGCGGAACCATTTGCAAAATTTGAACTTAAGGGAGAGTATGTAGAGGATTCTTTAAACGAAATACGGATAGCAATTGAAGAATATGCGAAGAAGAATGATGATTTGCCTGTTATCCTAACTCTGAATGAAAACGATGAGAAGATTTTATATCGTGACGAGAGAGAAATTTTAAGGATTTTTGGAGAACTCAGGAATTCAAATAATAATATTTTTTGAGAAATAGGAGAATTACCTATGATCGCAATTCTTTTAATGGTAATCGGAGCGATCTTTGCCATTGCAGGTTTTCTGGGACTGCTAGCACTCGTGATAGAACCTTTGCATACCATGTATATGGTCATCTTTAGACGCAAAGATGATTATGTCTACTATGAGACAAAGCCTGGCAAAGCGTTATTACAAAAGAATAAAAAAAGCCTTCGAGGTTCCTGTATTTTCTTACTTGTCTTTGGCATTTTAATGTTTTCTCTTGGCTTTTTCCTGAAATTTAGCCCAAGGGGTTTAGATTCTCTGTTTTCAAAGCAGGTGGAAGAAGGGACGGAGAAAGGAGATTATGAGGATGAAAATGGTAAAAGGTATTCAGATTACTTAATCATTCATGGAACGACGATTCAGTATCGAGATAAAGAGGTTGAAACGATAGAGGAATTTGCTGAAACATTGGAAGAATTGCGAAAACAAAATGGCGATCGGGAGTTCCTTTTAGTTGATAAGTTCGCATCTGCGAAGATATGGCATCAAGTAATTCAAATGATAAAAAAGGGTGGTATGAAGTATTATATTAATGGAGGAGACCAATGAAGAGACGGGGGAAAATCTTTCTGTTTCTATTAATCTTTTTATGCCTCACTCTTTTTACAGGATGGGCAGCCAAGACTGTGGAGTTGCTTAATGAAAATCCTCCTTTGATTGACTTAAATGCTGCAATTCAAGAAGCAAAATTTGGAAAAAACGGAAATGAAACGCAGCAGGAAGGAGAAGATTCTGGTAAAGAGCCGGGAAAAGAACAAAAGAAAATAGAGATAAAAGTTCAAGGGGAAGGTGTTTGGATGGATGATCACAGGTATTTTTCCTTGGATTCCCTAAATACGAGACTGATTAGTAACTATAAGTTTGGAGACACCATCATTTTGAAGGACGACTATGCTGAGGCACATTTCTACAAAGAAATCCTTTCCATGCTGGAAAAGCTGAATTCTGAGAGAGGATTTGTATACCATGCGGATTAGGAGGAGGCGATATACGGATGAAGAAAAAAGTTAGGATACTCTCCTGTCTGATTCTGATGAGCGCACTTCTTACGGCTGGTTTATTTAAGCCTGTTGAGACGGCCATGGATACCGACAAGGTCATTGTCTATCAGAATGAGTCTGCTGAGTATTTTTTGATATTAATTTATGCTAATCCAGATGCGGCCAAGAAGCGGTATCAGGATCAGTATTTCATGATGTACGGAAAGATTCGCTCCAAGGACAGCGCCAATAAACAGATCAAGCTTGCCATGGTGTCAAATCATTCCAAGGAGACCCTGACCTGTAATGCCTCCAAGGAAGAGGTCATTCAGTCGATCTCTCAGCTTCGGACGGGTGATGAGGTCAGAGTTTATGGAAAGCTCAGCCAGGGACTATTGAATGGAAAATGGAGCATGTCCATCGATAAGATTGAAAAGACTTCGGAGAAGGAGATTTCCGGAACGGCCTATTCCGTGATCAGCGGAAAGACCGTGGATACGGAGCAAATGCAGGCGAGAAGCCTTAATCAGGATCAAATTCATTTTTATATCCCGAAGGAATGGAATGCCGTGGAGACCAATTTGATTGATTCCGGACTGGGTACCATGGAGGGGTATCAATACCGCCTGAATGAAATCGGTCAGGAATCCGTTCAGCCGGAGAGTCTGTTCATCTGCTACTTTAACAGTGACACGCAGCTTCTCCGCACCAGTGATAAATCTCAGACGGAAGCGATCGAAAAGGCGATCGTCAACAACATTATCAAGACGGATCCCGGAAAGCCTGAGAAAAAGAAGACGACCTACTATGGCGCGGATTATCACTATTATCAGGAAGCCTATAAGACGGCGCTGGGTCAGAATTATCACGCGGAATTTATCTTCCAGCCGGATGGAACGAATGGATTTATCGTATATTTGTATGTCTATCGGGAGAAAAAGCACATTGATGACGTCATGATGGTACTAAGGGCCGTGGAACCATAGCAAGAAATCTATAACTGCGCAGTAATGTCTTCCAAAATGTATTTTATTGCGCAGCAAATTTATGAAGAAAGGTTTTAGGTTATGAAACGAAAAATCGTTGGAATATTATTAGTGCTGGCATTGTCTGTTGGCACGACGGCTTGTACGAACATGAACGCGGATTTTAGAAGTACGGAAGGAATGAGCAAGGAGAGTTCAGTAAGCCAGAGTACGGAGGATGGAAAAGGTGGTCAGGGCGCTGGGCAGCAGGTTGTAGATGGCGGTTCCAAAAATCAGGGTCAGGCTGTCCTTTTCGATGGACGGGAGATCATCCTGTTTCCCGGGTATTTTGCCGATGTTTATTATGGAGTTGATTCGAACGGCAACAAGCTTTCCGAATATCGCTGGAAGGATGTCTGTGAGGAATTAAAGCAACATGGAATGAATTTTGACAATGCCGTGATGTCTGCCATGGGAGATGATGCCTTCTATGTCTATCAATATGAGATGATGGAGGATCGTAATGGCTACCATGTCTATGCGATCAATGCAAAGTCGTTGGAGGTAGTTTCTCTTTGGACTTCCGAGGAGGGTTGGTGGCTTGAAAGCATTGATTATTATCAAGGCAAGGTTTATATTACCGCCTATTCGGATGGTGCAGGAAAGAAGGAGCTCATCTATGTGAAGGACAAGGAATCTTTCTCTTTCCAGTCAGAAGAGAACCCGAACATGCAATTTATCCAGAGTATGAAGGACTTTAATCTCACGCTTTCCTCCGTTAATCTTGGAAACCGCTATGGGTGCTGTAGCATTACGCGCGTGCTGGACGAGGCAGGTTTTGTCATTGGCTCCCTGGATGATCAATATTATCAGTTTACGAAGGATGGTCTTGTTAACATCATTCCGGGAATATCAGAATATGTGTACATTCAGGGATATGATGAGGATGGGATCGTCTACAGTAAGTTTGATGATGAGACCTTGACAAACGATCTCTATGGCGTGAACCTAAAGACGGGCGAAAACCTATTGATTGCAAAGGGAGAGAATGATTCCAATAAGGAGCTTTTGGGCTACGCGGACGGAAAAGCATATTATTGTATCTCAAAAGAGAATCCTTTTGTCCTTAAAACAAATACGGTCTATCAGTTTCAATTTGACAGCGGTGAGTCTAGAATGCTTTATCAGAAGGAATCCATTCCTGGGGCAACGGACGTTCAGCCAGGAACCCAGAGCTTTCAGCTGGTGGACGGAAAGATCTATGTTGTCATGCCAAACGGAATGGAATTACGTTGGATGAAGGTGGATCCTGATGCGAGCGCCGTGATCTTCCAAGATCAGAATCTGGTGGTGGGAGAAAAGAATATATTCAAGTACGGAACCGTGGTTACGGATTCTTATATTTTAAATTGTCCCTTCTGCGGAATTCCGTTGGAGAAGTATTATGGGGAAGAATTTCAATTGGATGCGCGATATTCGGCGTATGCAGATGACATAAACAAAAAGCTGTCCAATGAACTTCATGACTTGGTTCAAAGGAACTTGGAAGAGTTTGATCAATTGGGGAGCACGGATGAGGAATGCGGGGATCATCAGGAAAATCCGATCATCTACTGCGTGACCATTGAAAATGAAGTGGGGAACATTGCCATTTTAAGCGATCGGTATCTGACGATTGATTATAGCGGGTATTGGTATGGCGGTGGTGTCCACGGCATGCCCAGCGCATATCAGCGCACCTTTGACCTCAAGACAGGGGCGGAAGTAAACTTAAGCAGTTTTTACGATGGCTCGGAGGAGAGCTTTAAGAAGCTTGTGGCGGAGAAGACAAAGGAGGACTTTCTGTCCTATGACGAGGGTGAGACGCCTTACTTCGCGGAGACGGCAGAGCAGGTATATGAAGATGCGTATAAATACGCAAATTTTTATTCTGGCAATGTTTTCTTTGAGGAAAAGGGCATTACATTCCTGTACAGCCCTTATGACATGGGACCCTATGCCTCCGGATTTATCAGCATTTTCATTTCCTATCAGGAGTTATTGGGAAGGGACAACTTATAGAAACTAAAAAATAAACTTAGGAGGGGTACAAAATGAAGAAAATTTGGCCGATGGACGTGGCGGTATCATTTGATCCGTATGTGGGCGAGCCGAACCGAGACGGAGATCAGGGGTATGAGATCCTGCCTGACGGTAAGGTGCTGTTTCGCATCAAGGCGCCTTTTGCAAAGGAGGTTGCCATCGATCAGTTCGGCAGCATCACAAAGCTTTCGAAGGTGACAGATGAAGAGTGGGAAGGTGCGGTGGATCTTGGAAGAGGCTTTAAGTATTTCTTCTTGAAAATTGATGGAAATGAGGTGCTCAATCCCTATCTGCCCATCGGTTTTGGGTGCTGTCGTCCCATGAACTTTGTGGACGTTCCGGTTCCTGGCGAGGAGGACTGGGATCAGCTCCCTGGCATTCCTCACGGCGCCGTGACCAGAAGGTATTTTGAGTCTTCCGTGACTGGTAAATTGGAAATTTGCATGGTCTACACGCCTGCGAATTATGATCCCGCGAAGAAGTATCCCGTGCTTTATCTGCAGCACGGCTACGGCGAGAATGAGACGGGCTGGATTTATCAGGGACATGCCGGACGCATTGCGGACAAGCTGATCCATGAGGGAAAGATGGAGGAGATGCTGATTGTCATGGGCTATGGCATGACGCAGACGGATAACCCCGCGCTTCGGTTTCATGCGTTCACCGAGGTACTCTTAAAAGACCTGATTCCTTATATTGAGAGCACCTACAATGTTTATACGGACAAGTGGCACCGTGCCATGGCAGGCCTTAGCATGGGCAGCTATCAGACGAGCATGGTAACCATGTCAAATCCTGATTTGTTCGGCTATGTTGGCGTATTCAGTGGCTTTATGAGCTTCCCTCGTCCGGACGGATCGAAGGAGCCTCATTTGGAGATTCTTGAGGATGCGGAGAAATTTAACTCCAGCTTCAAGGTATTCTATCGTGCCATGGGTACGGAGGACAATTATTTCAACAGCTTTGAGCATGACGATGAAATGCTGAAGGGCAAGCCCTTGAACATTACGAGAACGACCTTCCCTGGCGGACATGACTGGAGCGTATGGAGAAGGTGCATCCATGATTTCCTGCCTAGGATCTTTCAGAATTGATGCATACTCGGGGGCCATGTTTGCATGGAAATACAAGTGCCTGTCGGAGAAATTCCCTTGGAACGGCACGGATTGCACTAAGCTCATCGGTTGTCCGAATATCTTGGAAAATTTCTGCGGAACTCGGAGCTAAAGCTCCTCAGACAGTCCTCGAAATTTCCCATTCGGCCAATCGATTTGCTAAGTGCAACCGGCTAATTGTTCCAAGGGAATTCCATCCGACAGGCACTTTTGTCTATGTGGGTATGATAAACAAACGCGAGAAGTATGGATGCACTTATTCGAACTGGCTGGCGTAGAGTTTGTAGTAGAAGCCGCGGCGGGTCATGAGTTCGTCGTGGGTGCCCTGCTCTACGACGTCGCCGGCGTTGACGACGAGGATTTGGTCGGCATTTTGAATCGTACTTAATCTGTGGGCGATCACGAAGCTTGTCTTTCCCTTCATCAGGCTTCGGATCGCTTTTTGTACCTGTCGCTCCGTGTTGGTGTCGACATTACTGGTCGCTTCGTCGAGGATCAGCATGTTCGTATTGTAGAGCATGGCGCGGGCGATGGTCAGGAGCTGCTTCTGGCCCTTCGAAATGTTACCGCCATCCTCGTAGATGATGGTGTTGTAGCCCTTGGGAAGGCGCAGTACGTAGTCATGGATCTTTGCGGCCTTAGCGGCAGCCACAACCTCTTCCTTGGTCGCATTTTCCTTGCCATAGGCAATGTTGTCAAAGATGGTTCCCTGGAAGAGCCAGGTGTCCTGGAGCACCATGGCGTAATTTTTCCGAAGGCTCTCCATGGTGTAGGAGCGATATTCCCTGTCATCCACGGCAATCTCACCTGAACCCACGTCATAGAAGCGCATGAGAAGATTGATGATGGTGGTCTTTCCGGCACCGGTCGGTCCGACAATGGCGATGGTCTGGCCAGGCTTTGCCTCGAAGTTTAAGTCCTTTAGGATGGTCTTTTCGGGGACATAGCCAAAGGCAACATGCTTTGCACTGACCTCACCCTGACAGTTCTCAAGTGTGGCTGCGCCATAGAGGTCTGCTGCCTCCTCCGGTTGGTCTAACAGGTGGAAGACTCTTTCTCCTGCGGCCAGGGCACTAAAAATCTCGTTGATAATATTTGAAATCTCGTTGATTGGGCCGGAAAACTTACGGCTGTAAAGGATAAAGCTGGAAATCTGCTCCAAGCCTACGATGGCCTTCATGTACAGCACGGCACCACCCATGCCGATGGCGGCTAACCCCAGGTTTGAGATCATGCCGATCGTCGGCCCCATCTTCATGCCCATGCCATCCGCGTTACGATACGCCTCCGCTGCATTTCGATTGATTTCGCTGAATTTCTCAGACATCTTATCCTCACAGGCATACGCCAGGATGGTCTTTTGTCCCGTGAACATTTCCTCGGCATAGCCGTTCATGACGCCGTAGGCCGCGCTTCGTTTGGAATATAAGGGGCGCGTGATTTTTCCCATGCGCTTTGTGTACCAGATGGAGAGCGGGATCGTAAAGATCATACAAAGCACCAGCGGCACGGAGATAAAGCACATGATGACGAAGCTTCCGACGACGGTGATCGTACTAGTCAGAATCTGGATCACGTCCGTGGAAAGGCAGGTGGAGACCACGTCAATGTCATAAGAGACGCGGCTGATGATGTCACCGGCCTGATTTTTGTCAAAGTAGCTGACGGGGAGCTTCATGAGCTTCTCGAACACGTCCTGACGCAGGTTTTGCGCCACGCGCTTTCCGACTCTCGTCATGCAGACGCTGACGGTAAAGCCCAGAATGTTCGAACCAATATAGGCAAGCAGCATGAGAAGCGTATAATGCAGCACCTGATCCATGTCAACCTGCCCCACGCCCTTTTTATAGCCCTCCTCAGCAACGCCAATGGCCTTGCCCGCAAAGCGAGGCCCAAGCAGGTTTCCGATATTGCTGACGATCGCGCAGGCAAACAGCAGGGCAACAATCCATTTATATTTTTCCAGATAGTTCAAAATGCGAAGAAGCGTTCCCTTCGCGTCCTTCGGTTTTTCTTTTTTTCCGCCTCGATCTCCAGGTCCCGGCATGACTTTCGTCTCCTTTATGATTGCGATATGATATGTTCTATGAATGTCTCTAGGGGGGGATGGATGGGCTTTTCAGGTCAAAGGATTACTGGAAAGACCATCCATACCAAAGCCCCGAGTTATATGGTGAAACGGCATTAGGCCATGGCTCCCATCTGAACCTCATAGGTCTCCCGATAATCCTTACAGCAAAGCAGTAGCTCCTCATGTGTCCCGTATCCAATGCACTTTCCGTTGTCCAGCACCAAAATCTTATCCATGTTCATGACGCTGGATACGCGCTGTGCGATCAGGATGAGCGTGCAATCAGGGTGGTGCTCCAAAATCGCCTTTCTCATGGCGGCGTCCGTCTTGTAATCCAAGGCGGAGGAGCTGTCATCTAGAATCAAAATCTCTGGATTTCCTGCGAGCGCCCTGGCCACGAACATACGCTGCTTTTGTCCGCCGGAGAGGTTCGCACCCTTGATGGTGGCCTCATACTGAAGGCCTTGTGCAAGGCCGTCTACATACTCTGCGGCACAGGCATCCTCCACGGCGCCGCGGATAGCTTTCGGGTCAAGCTTTCGCTCAAAATCGATGTTTTCGTAGAGCGTGTTCTGGAAGATCATGTCATTTTGAAAAACAGTGCCAAATCTTCTGCGAAGCTCATCCTTTTGATAAGCGGCGACGGGTTTTCCGTCGATGATAATGCTCCCTTCGTCCGCCTCATAAAAGCGCATGAGGAGGTTGACAATCGTGGATTTTCCACAGCCCGTAGGGCCAATAATGCCAAGCGTTTCACCCTTTTTCATGGTAAAGGTAATGTCGGAGAGAGCCTTTTCACGACTCTCGCCGCCAAAATCCGCCATTTGGTCGGAGTTATTCTTTCCTGCTGCTGCGGATACGGAATTCTCCGGATCGAGCTTTCCGTAGCTAAAGGAAACATGTTCAAATCGGATGAAGGGCTGATCGCCATCATTGCCCTGCGGTGAGGCAGGGCTTATAGCATCCGCGGCATCTTCCGTCAGTTGTTCCTTCCTTGCAAGCTCCGCCGGCTCCGTCGTATCCATGGCAAGGACCTCTGCGATACGATTAGCACTGGCGCTGGCCTTACTCATGGTGGTGAAGATTCTGCTTAATCCCATGACGCCCATGGTGATCATGTTGAAATAGGTCAGGAACGCCAGAATCACGCCAGGCTTGATTTCCCCTAAGTTAACGCGATAGGCACCGACAAAGACAACGATGGAAAGACCGATATTTAAAAGGAACTGGATGACGGGGCCAGGCATGGCCATGACGGTTGCGGCTGCCACGTCACTTTTTGTCAGCTCCTGATTGGACTTTGCAAAGCGCCGTCTTTCAAAATCCTCCTTGCTCAGAGCTTTCACCACGCGGATCCCCGTGATGTTTTCGCGCATGATGCGAACCACGACGTCGAGCTTTTTTTGTACCTTGGTATACATCGGAATACCGCGGGAGGAGATGAAATAAATGACTAGAATCAGCACGGGCATCATGAGAAGCAAAATCAAAGAGAGCTTGAAATCCATAAGCATCGTCATGATCAGGCCCCCTAAAAGCATCATTGGAGCGCGCACGCAAAGGCTTTGAAGCTGCGCCACAAATGCCTGCACGTTATAGCTGTCACTCGTCATGCGTGAGATCAGGCTAGGGAGCGTCAAAGCGTCAAACTGCGTTCCGGAAAGATTCATGGTTTTTTCGAAAAGACTTTGCCGGATTTCATAGCTGATCTTATGGGCATTGTTGATGGCCCGTTTGTTTGCGATGACGTTCAGCGCGCGGAACACGATCGCCGTGACAAACATGAGTGAACCCCAAAGAAGCACCCTCGTCAATTTTCCCGAGGGTACAATTTCATCGATAATATATTCCAAAATATATGGAAGGGAGAGCTCGCTGACTGATCCGAGGAACTTGATCAGGATTGCCAGCGCAACCAGCTTCCAATGCTTTTTCATGTGTTTGAAAATTAATTTCATGATTTATATTTCCCATCTTTGATATGAAAACGATTTATTAGTCCTCTAACAATTCTAGCATAATTTTTCTTAACGTAAAGATTTTAAGGTCAATTCGCAATTTTTGGGTTTAATTCCCATGAAATTGGGCAAATGGATAGGGTAAGATCAAAAACTGCAAGATGAAGAGAATAAAAAAGAAAGGTACCCAAGCATTCTTCTTTATCATCACGGCGCTGGGAATGGTAATGTTCTAAGAATGACATAAATTACTTTGCAGAAAGTTTTTTTGTGTCACGAGGACGTGTTTTCTGACACGCGGCGGCTCATGGCGCGGAGAAGACATGCGACTCCCCAGTTCACGATGATGATCACGGCAAAGATGACCAGAGCGATGCCCATGCCCCAATTCATGAACCCATACCAATCGTTGGTTTGGGGCCATTCACCCTTGCCATTGATCAAAATGTTCCCTAAATAAAAGCAACCATAGATCAGGGCGGGGGAGCCTGCAAAGAAGGTCATTTTGAACGGAAGCTGGCCGTCAAGCAGGCAGAATTCGACCATGCCAAGCACGGGAATAATTAGGTGGAACCAAAGATTGGAGCCGAGATACATATAGCGGTATCCGTAAAGCGGCCCGAAAAAGCACGCAACGACTAAAAACGTTACCGTGACGGCTGCTGCCGCAGCGAGCTTCAAGGTCATGAGCCACTGAGGGCATGGTACGTTCCTTAACCATTTGGCGGTCGGTCCGTCATTTGCACTTTGGATTTCCTGCATCCGTTCTTTCTTTTCTGAGTGCTGACGCGGGAGGATCACCAGGTGACGCACTAAATAAATAAGTGCAACGATCCCACACAGGATATTAGACTGAACGGTGAAATACTTTAAGTTTTCCCAACCGGCGGAGCTGAGAAGCCCGCTGTCTTTGCCGTTTAAGTATAGCATAACTCCCAACCCAAACAGGGTGAAGGCAACGATCAATAGGTTTAGCAAGAGTACGATTTTCTTCTTCAAGGCAGGTCCTCCTATTTCTAGTCTCCCGAAAAAACTTTTGTGCGTATTTATAGTACCATGATTATTTGGGGAAGGGAAGCATCAGTTTTGATGGAATGCATGTTATGAGAGGCTGCTGGTGATGGCAGCGTGAGTTCGTATCCCCTTAAGTTAAAAGGAATTCCTTACCTGAGCAAGGAATTTTTCCGCGATTGGCGTGAAGGTCTGATACTTGTTCCAGATGAGGTAAAGCTTTGTTTCCTGTCTGGGAGAGAGAGGCCGGAACACCAGGTCGCTTTCTTCGGAGCAATTTATGAGATGCTCAAAGGTCAGAAGGATCCCTAAACCTTCTTTGACAAACATGGATGCATTATAAGAAAGCCGGAAGGAACCTTCCAGGTGGAGCTCGGGAAAATGCTCGCCGGCCCATTTCGGTATTTCAATGTTCCAGCTTTGCTCAGAGCAGAAGAGCGGCAGGCCAATGAGGTCGGTTACCTTTATGCTCTTTTTCTTTGCCAGAGGATGGCTCTTTAACATGATCGCGCCCCAGCGATCCGATGCCGGGAATGGGAGATACTCATATTTTTCCCTGGCTGGCATTTCGCATATTACGCCAAAATCAAGAATTCCCTTGTCGAGCTTTTCCGTTACCTGCTCCGTATCACCGCTGGTAATGTGATAGGTAAAGGAAGGATATTTGTCCTTGAGCTTCTTTATCTCGCGTGCGAGCAGCGCTATTTGATAGGATTCACCGAGGCCAAAATAAATGTCGCCGCCGGTGACGTCATCAAGTGAAATAAACTCCTGCTCAATCTTATCGGCCATTGCGATCAGATCCTCCGCCCGGTCGCGGAGCAGCATTCCTTCATCCGTCAGTCTGATGGAGAAGCTGTGACGTGTAAAGAGCTTTTTGCCCAGTTCTTCTTCAAGAGCTTTTAAGGCTTTTGACAGAGTTGGCTGTGTAACATGCAATATTTCCGCAGCGTGCGACATATTCTCCTCTCTCGCAACTGCAAGAAAGTAGCGAAGATTCTTTATCTCCATGTTATCCTCCAATTGCAGTGCACTTTGCTTTTGCAGTGCACTCCAGTTCCTCAGTGCACTTTGCCTTCGCAGTGCACTCGAAATGCTTCGCATTTCTCGTTCTTCGGCATTCGCCGAATACGGCCACATATGACTATGTGATTTCGTAAGCAAGCTTCCGACGCATATAGTCATATGTGCCCGGCACTGCTCATTGCCATGTGATATGCCAAATTTGCATATCACGATATTCATTTTATTCATTAGCGCAATTCACGTCAATCCATTATACTGATTTTAGACACAAAAAAATTTCATTTTCCGGAGAATTGCTTATGGAACTCCGGATGGATTATTAGATTCGAAAGGCTGAGCAGGAAACAGTATAAACATAAAGGAGGTACATGGTGATGATAAAATCGGAAGAACTGAAGCTTGTAAATGAATGGGACAAAACGTTTCCAAAAAGTGATTTGACAGAGCACTGCAAAGTGACGTTTGTAAACAGATATGGGATCACGCTGGCAGCAGACATGTACGTACCGAAGGATGCAAAGGGCAAGCTCCCTGCGATCGCAGTCAGCGGTCCTTTTGGAGCGGTAAAGGAGCAGTGTTCCGGACTTTACGCGCAGACTATGGCAGAGAGGGGATTTCTTACGATCGCGTTTGATCCGTCTTATACGGGAGAGAGTGGCGGCGAGCCGAGATATATGGCATCACCTGACATAAATACCGAAGACTTTATGGCGGCCGTGGACTTCTTAAGCATGAATGACAAGGTTGATCCGGACCGCATCAGCATCATCGGAATCTGCGGATGGGGAGGCATGGCTCTTAACACGGCGGCATTGGACCCGCGCATTAAGGTTACGATAGCTTCGACGATGTATGACATGACAAGGGTAAACGCCAATGGATATTTTGATTTGGAGGACTCGGAAGAAGCACGCTTTGAGAAAAAGAAGGCTATGGCCAAGCAACGTACGGAAGATTTAAGAAACGGATTCTACAAGCGTGCAGGCGGATGTCTTCCCCTTCCGGTTCCAGAGGATTCTCCGTTTTTTGTAAAGGATTACAGCGAATATTATAAGGGCAGGGCATATCATAGTAGATCCCTGAACTCCAACGAGGGATGGAACGTGATCGGATGTGAGTCTTTCATGAATCAACCGATCCTTAAGTATACAAATGAGATTAGGAACGCAGTTCTGATCGTTCACGGAGAAAAAGCGCATTCCTGCTATTTCAGCAAAGATGCTTATGCAGCCATGACAAAGGGCAGCAAGTATACGGATAATAAGGAACTGATGATCATTCCGGATGCGGTTCATACAGATTTATATGACAATCTCAACGTGATACCGTTTGATTATATCGAAGAGTTTATAAGGAAATATATATGATGACAAGAATAATGTCGGTTTTGGTCGCATTGGCTTTTATGCTGGGGACAACATCATGCGGAACGTCTGAATATGAGACTGCCTGGCCGAATACGGGCATGTCAGAGTCAGCTGAAGCGGAGGGGAAGGATACGAAAATCTTGATGATGAAAATCGGAGAAACCGCGGGAGACATTGTTTTGTATGCCGGAAATCAGCTGGTAATCTTTTATGGATCCAATTCCTGGGCCTATACAAAACTCGGGAAAATCAACTTGCAGGAAAAGGAATTAAAGCAACTGCTGGGCAATGGGGACGTGACTGCCACGCTCAGCGTAGAGTAGAAAGGATTTGCATCTTACTTATCAAAAATGCATCTCACCGCGGGAAAGCTTGAGCTTCTCCGCGGTTCTTTTTATACTTGCCGTAACAGGTTGGCGTAAGGATATGATTTGACGCTTGCCGTAACATAGCAGCTTTGCGGTAAATGCGGCAACGACCGCGGAAAAGGAGAAAGAGATGGGATTTTTTGTATGGATTCTTTTGGCAGGTTTAGAGATCGGACTGGGTATTTGGACGCTGACAAAACAGAAGGAAAGGACTGCGTGGAAGAGAAATCGCTTTTGGATCAGCGTCGTTCAATGGGGGATCGTTGCGATTATTTTACTGCTGCCTATCGGTAACAAAGGGCTAAGGTTTGCCGTCTGCTTTTTGCTCCTATGTGTTCGCTTGTTGATCTACGGAGGACGGTTTTTGTGGAGCTGTCTGAGAGAGAAGCGTTTGCAGGGGAAGGCTCTCGGTCAGAGAAGGGGAACGGCCCGCACCATCGTGGCAATGCTTTTGGGATGCGTACTTCTTTGGATCTCCTTAATTCCGGGGTTTGTGTTCACCGGATATGAGGGTCTGCCGACGACGGGAGAGTATGGGGTAGGCATGGTGAGTGCGATTCTTACGGATAAGACGAGGCTTGAGAGCTTTGAAATGGACGGAAGCCACCGCGAGGTGCCGATTTATGTGTATTATCCGGAAAAGCGGAGGGCGGAGCGTGGAAAAAAGGCGGAGAATCCCGTAGCGGACGGCAAATTTCCTCTGATTTTCTTCTCTCATGGAGCTTTTGGATATTA
>JAFXQK010000013.1 GCA_017527205.1 Lachnospiraceae bacterium
CTGATTTTGTTTACAATTCATTTGTGGGTGTCTCCTTTGAAAAATGATTATTATTAACTCGCCAAGTTAACAATCATTATTCTAAGGGTGACACTCATTTTTTGCAAATCCGCTGTTAGTTACTTAACAGGAATGCTCCTTATAGCCTAAGGGTTAGTCATGTTATATTTTCGCATTTACCCATTCTATGATCTCTTTTTCAGATTTTTCAAAATAGGAGAGATTCTCTTTCTGATACTTGCCAAATGTTTTATACATAAGCCCGATCAAAGGGATCATACGATACAATTTCTTCTCGCGTTTCTTGTTCGGCATCAATCCATTCAAATGGCTTCCGTGAGGATATACGATCACCTTAACATCCTTATCGTAGCCTTTATGCTTAAGATCTTTTTCAATCGTCCTTACCGAGTATTCAGCAGGCCATGCCTCATCCTCATCACCAGCGATCAGCAATACTCTTGCTGCCGTTTTTTCCACGTGAAGCTCTGCAGCGTTTACCTTTTCAGCATCCATATAAGCGTCATGATATGCCACCCACATACCAGTAACCTTACATTTTGCATCAGGGTGTCTTTGGTATTTTCCGGCTTTAACCTTCGAAAAATCTGCTGTTACGTAAGGGATATCTTTCCCTTTCCAGGTAGCCACACTTCTTCCAGTCATGGTCTTTTTATCCTTCAGCGTCCCCTCAAAAGGTATATGCGTAGGGCTAACCATGATCAGATTTTCAAAACCGCCTATATACTGTGCTGCAAGCACCGCAAAGATTGATCCCATGGATTGCCCATAGATGCTAATATGCTGTATTCCCTTCTGTTCTCGCAGGAATCTGATTGCAGGCAGAAACATGTCTACCGGAATCTGATTTGGTGAATTAGGCAGTCCCTCAGCTCCAAACAAAGAGACGGAAAGCCCCGTAATACCATAATCCGCAAATCTCTCTGCAAACTTTATGCCTGGGAGCAAACTCTGCTCTCCCCCCATGACAATGATCACAGCCCTATCACTTCCAGCATCTGGTTCAGCCATATGTCCGACAAAACCATGTTCTTTCATGTTAAAATTCTTATATTTCATAACCTATTTTCTTCCAACCAATAAAGTGGATCCCGACAGTTCCATCCAAAGAGCCTCAAATCTGCTCATAAACATACCGCTTGTGGTATCAATAAGCTTCACTTCAGAATAGCCCATACCCTTAAGTTTTTCCGCAAAGGCCTGCATGTCCCCGTATCTTCCCTTAGACATAATGTCATGGATTGCAAAAGTCCCACCCTTTTTCAAGGTTCGCAGCGTTTCAAGCAGAATACTCTGTCTGTCATTACTCGGGATGTTATGGTACACGTAATTACTGGTCACGGCATCAAATGTCTCATCCTCAAAAGGCAATTTACAAGCATCTCCCTGCATAAAAGAAGTATTGCTGACACCTTCCGCCTTTGAATTGTTTTCACATAGATTCTTGCTAAAGGAAGCGTACTCCTTCCCCCAGCGGTCGATTCCAAGCATCTCTGCCTTAGGGTTTCTCTTTGCGCAGGCAATTGTTAGCGCTCCGCTTCCGCATCCTATGTCAAGCCCCTTCCCGCCTTCAGGGATACTCACGTAAGCCGCAATACCCTCAATGATCTGCTTTGACATCTGACGCTTTCCGTTATAGGAAAATGCTCTATACATCATATACATCCACAGAGTAGTTATAACTAGAAAAATAGTCAGCACCAGAAATATTACGCTGAGCACTGTTTTCAATATTCCAGCCTGCAGAATGGGTGCTATTCCAAATATAATATAGAGTATAAGAGCCACTACTGCTCCACATCCCATTCCAAATACCATGCCCTTCGGCATCCAGTTTTTGTAATCTACTTTCATGATCTTCCTCCAATTCTTTAATTATAAGCAAGGGCAAAATCCTATGCCCAGAGTACCGTTCTTTTTCCATAGATATAGCAGCGGCATATCTGCAAGGAGATATACCATAAAAATCAGCAGGATAAGCAGAATCCGAACAAAAAGCGGTCTTTTTAGCATCAGGTATTGACACCTCACTTCTTTGCGATCACTGTGATCCAAGGCTTACTCTTATGATGATCTGCTTTCACTTTGGAGAAACCAGCGCTTTTTAATGCCGCTTCAATCTCTTCAATCGTGTGGCATTTCATGCCTTCAATGATCTTTTCAAACTTGAGGCTTGTCTCATCGGTTCCATCCGATTCGTTGACGATCATGAATACGCCGCCTAGTTTAAGCACTTTTGCCACCTGTGCGAAACACTTCTCTAGTCCGGGCCAGAAGTAAATGGTTTCAAAGGCAGTTGCAAGATCATATTTCCCTTCAGGAAGCGTAAGCGCGGATACGTCGCCCTGCCGTACCATGCAGCGACCACTCTTTATGGCCTCTGCATTATACTCCGTTGCGATTCCAACCGATACTTCAGAGTAATCGATTGCCGTAACTTTCGCGCTTGGATATTTCTTGAGAAGTTCTCCTGCATTTCTTCCTCCGCCGCATCCAAGCTCCACAATCTCCTCAGGTGCGATGGTCGTTAGATGTGATAAGCCCCAATCAGCCATCTTCGCATGTCCGCCATTCATGCCGTTCACCATCATTTTCCCAAGAACTCCTTCCGGCTTCCTAGTCTGACTTACGAAATTTTTGTAAAGACCCATTTTTCAAATCCTCCCTTTGCCATATATCATCCCAAGCTTAAAACAAGCCAACCCTATTATCATTTATCAATGCCTCCCCGTCATGAATTTTATGCGCACAAATTCTCAACCAATCCCTCAAACGCGCGTCATCCTATAATCGCAGCAATCATCACCCTCTGCGACGGACTTGGTTCTTTTATAGTTGATTCCTCGAAAACCGTTCATGTACTCTTTGTCCATGCAGCAAATCATTTGAATTGCCTCCGGCGTTCCGAGTTCTTTTGCCTTGTCGTAAAGCGGACACCCGGTCACGTCCATAAAGCACTTATTCTCATTAACCTGTAAGTTCTTGATCTCGTAACCAGTGCTCATTTTTGCAGCAATCTTGTCCATGTTCTTCCACATAAGCGTTGGGATTCCAGGCAATGCGGTAAACCGCCGAAATAGTTTTTTAAGCCACAATCCCGTTTTGGTTCCAAAAGCACGCGTTACTTCAAGCGCTTCTCCAGGAGCGTAGTTTTCGATCGCACGATAAATCGACACAGCCGGAAAAACAAAGGATCTGCTTTCTTTATCTGCGTTTGGCTTTACTCTTTCCAGCCTCATATACTCTTCCTGGGCGCAGGTCCAAATTCTGGCTTCATTCTCCGCTCCATACCTTACCGCCAAGTCCTTTTTGATTCGTTTGAAAATTGTTTTATTGATATCGTTCTTCATAATCAGCCTTTTCGACTTTCAATCACCCTAGGTATTTTCCCTAACCAATCGGATCATCTGTCTCCAGCCCTCCTTGGCTTCCTTTACAACAGGAAATACAGGATAGGCATGAAACATTCCCTCGCCGACCAAAATCTCGTGCTCAACACCATAGCTCTTTAGCGCAGTATCAAATGAAGGTGCCAAAGCGTAAAGCACTTCATCGGAACCGTACATAAAAGTCACCTTGGGACAATCCGTAAAATCTCCTTTTTGAAAAAAGATCATGTAGTCCGGTACATTGTCGCTGCCATGGCGCATGACTTCCTCCGCCGTTATAATATACTCTGCGGAAATTAAGATGTCTTTTTGATCCATCTCCTTCAGTCTCTGTCGTTCCTCGTCCGTTACTGCGCCATTGCCTGGCGAAACCGCCATAATATATCTGGGTTTTGGCAGCTTTGATCCGATTGCATTCATATGTGCGATCATTCCAAGCGCCAAATTTCCACCAGAGGAAAGCCCAATCAACGATACATTCTCCGGCGCGTACTCCGTGAGCATTTGCTCATAGGTATCCAAAATCATGTCGTAAGCCTTTGACAGTGGATAATCCGTACAAAGTGGATAATACGGGAAATAAATATCCAACTCTGTTTCCTTGGCAAAGCGAAGCGCATTCTTAACCATGCTTGGTTGCGGTGCTCCTACCATACCGCCACCGGTAATAAATAACATGGCCTTTCTTTTTTGAGTAGAATGTTTCATCGTGATCACTGGAAACCCAGAAACCTGTATTTGCGCTATGGAAATTTCTGCATCTTGCAATTTAGGAATGGAAATCTTTGCATTCTGCTTTTTCTTAAACGCAATGATCTCTTCCGCCGACATCGTACCGCGCCTTTTTAATCCTGATTTCTTTATGATCCACTTGATTATCTTGTATTTCAGTGACATATTTCCCTCGTCCTATCTTGTTCTTGGAAAAAATGGAATACATCTGTTTACTCGCTTATCATTTCAGGCTATACCTGAAATCACATAGGTCTGCGCCTTCCGCTAATGTCTTCGTTCTCACCAACCTGGCATTCATCATATCTGCCAACAAATAATCTAATTTGCACAAATACTTTGCAAGTTCAGGTACACCTTCATCCTTACATATTTTACAGATCCCACATTCATAATAATTATAACCAAGGTCATATTCTTCGCATCCCGGCAGTACGTCCAATACCCAATTGTTTTCGTTTTTCCTCTTTTTGCTTTCCTCTGCCCATTGATATCGCCCCGGCATCTTTTTCTCATCAAGATACTCCTGCGCAGATCCAAGAGCATTTCGAAACATCTTCGAATTTCTAAAGCCATCTTCCAAAATCTGATAAATCTCTTCCGGAGAAAGACCCGTGGAACGGTTCATGGCAATAAAATATATCCCCATGATATAGGACGAGAGCAGCTTTTCGTCATTCATGTCCTTCGCTCTTAAAGTAATTGCCTTATGCTCTTTTACAATATTCCTCATCGCTTTATTGGAAATATTACGATTCTTGTATTGCGGCTTACATGTCGAATGAAAGAAATGGCCGTAAAACCAAGCTTTAAAAGAATATTTCATGTTCCCGTCCTCCAAACTGACCCTTCGTTCTTAGTTTGTTATGCCTTAGATTCCAAGTCCCGCTATGGTCAGTAATACCGCAAACATCATAAATCCAACGCCCAGTGCACCTATAATCCTCACTTTCAATTTCTTCAGGATCAGCAGAATAATAGTCGAAGGAATTGGATTGAGTAGCAGGCAAATCTTCGGCACCTCAAGTGAGCCGTTTACAACAGCGATCATGACCATGACCGTAGTACCTAACCATAATGTTGCAAAGCCCAGGATCATCGGAGCAACCGATACTTTGTCCAGTACGCCAACCGCTCCTTCGATTTCGGCTTCGTTTAATTTTTCATGAATCTTTCGATATACAAGGGGTTTCATGCAATATACGACGTGACATAGCAACCCGGTATAGCATCCGATAAACGTGTTGATTTTGAGCGCCAAGCCCAAACCAAAGTCTTTATCTGAAATCAACGTGGCTAACATCCACATGGTCAAATAAGTTCCGGGCTGTCCCAGAAAAGATAACCAAAACGATGTCGTAAACCTGCTTTCCGGCACCTCTGCCCACCATTTTTGAGGTTTCCTGCCAGGCATTTGATCCGATTCTTTTCCCGGCTTTACAAGCGGCACGTCCGCAAGTGCAGCAACGAAGCCGCTTATGATTCCAAAAACACCTGTTAGTACGTATACGTTCATGGCCTTCTCTCCTTCGCCCAGCTTTAGGTTAGCCGTTTCTAACTAATGATAATATCACAGATTTGCACAAAAAGCTACTGTATTTTAAAAAATCGAGTAAGTCTTAACTTACTCGATTGTCACTTGCCCGATTATTGTTCATTATTTAATCCGCCAGCTGCCGGCATGATTTTGTTCGTTCCAAAGCTTGGCATATAAGCCATTTTTCGTAAGCAGTTGCTCATGGGTTCCCTTGACGCTTCTTGTATCCGCAATCACAGTAAGGGCCTCCTGAAGCGAGAGTGTACTCTCTCACAAACGTCGATGCTCCGCCAAGGTCACTCATGACATAATCCAAATGGCACATGGCCGGAACAAGATCAAAAAAGCCATATTCTTTCATCAGCGTACAGATTCCGCAGGTAAAAAACCTCGCTTCATATCCACTTCCGTCCTCGTAAGGGATATACTTCATTGTCCATGAGTATGGATTGCGATCGCCAGCCTTTAGTGCGGCCGTTGCCTTTTGCGCTTCTATGTCCTTTTCCGTGAACTTCGTTTTTCCGGCTTTCCTGCAAAATACCTTCGTTGCCGGCATTGTCATTGCCCGCTCATAGAACACCGTAAGTTGCTCAACGGTTGGTCTCTGCTCCATCTTCAGCAAAAAGGCGATTAAGAGTGCACAATTGACGATATTCGTCTTAAAGCGATCTCCCTTTTCAAATTCAGGCAATTTCTCAATAATCTTCCGATATTCCGGCTTCGCCTGCTTTGTGATCTTTACTGCCATGTTTTCACTTATTCCAAGGTCCGAAACCAAATGATTACGAAATGATTTTTGATACATCATCCACATTGCTGCCGGCATACCTGCATATTTCATGTTTTACCACCATCCTTGCGCCATTTGAGTAACTCAATACATATTTAATAACCTTCTTTGACTGATTGCATAAAAAATCCCCAATATGTCGGATTAATCTTCTACCAGCCTGCACATCATGCGGATTGCGTTACGACCCTCTCGTAAGAAACTGCAAAGCGCCCAATCATGACACATGGGCAATTTCTTCTCCCAGAAAGGGACACCCTTCCTCCGCAACGAACTCAAGTAATCATAAACCAGCGGATAAAAGATTTCATGCTCGCCATAGAAGAAATACATTGGCGGGAAGCCCTCGTAATCGATGTATTCCGGACTGATGTCAGGGCTATCGAGCGGTACGTTCCTGCACCAATTCGTCGCTATCACGTCATTCATTGCAACTGTCAGAATTGGATCATATGGTTCCATTGCCAGACGGATGTTTCTAGGCTTTCCGTTTTCCAAGCCACAAGCAGGCGAGATCACCAAAAGCTTTCTCGGCTTCTCTTTCAAGCGATAGGTAAGACTTAGGATCAAATTGGCCCCAGCGCTGTCACCCATGAATACGATGTCCTTGGGATCATGGTTCTTTAAAAGAGCGGCATATACTTTCTCCAACCAACAGAGTGCATCACGAACATTGTACTTGGGTGCCAGTGGATACGCGGCGATATAAACATCAGCGCCCGTTCCCTTAGCGATTCTAGCTGCCGTATCATAATGCAGAATGGTTGCGCTTTCCATTCCTCCGCCGCCAGGCAAAAATAGAACAATTCGGTCCGTCTGTTTCTTTCTGCGAAAATAACGAATCTTATGAATCCAGAATCCTCGAAACTTTTTGCTCCTTGTTCGAAGGCCATTTCGGTTCAAAAAACTAGGTACCTTTTCAGCCTTTGAAGGATCCTCTCCTTCCCCCATGCGAAAGAACTCTATCCCGCCTCCTGGCAGTCGATTCATTAAAAAAACCACTTTCTCCAAGCAATTATATAGAATCATTTTTTTCTCCCTCTTTTTGCATGAAACAAAACCATGTGATAAAGATAATAATTCCTCCGAGGCTCATGTTGGAACAACCCAAACCATTCAGGAACGCAGACGTTCCTAGATTGCCAATCATGTTGATCAAAATCTTCAGCGTTAATGGATTGAGTATCCACATCCAGCTGGGTAGATAGGTTTTTCTTCTGACGATCAATAGAATCATCGTTATGACACAGAGAAGATAAAATGCAAAAAACACGATTACGGAAGGAATGACATAGCCTCCCTGTTCCTCCAAAACGGTCTTTAATAGGTCGTCTGTTCCGCATTCTAAATCCTTCTTAATCCCTGTTAGGAGATAACAACAGATGACATGAATTGCACCGCCAAGCGTGCCAAATCCATATAAAGAGAGTTTGTACAATCTAGCCGTCCTCGTCTCTTTATCCCTAAGGCTTAAGAAAAGTGCATAAAAGCCTAGTACAGATAGAGGAATCCCAATAAAGCCAAAGAATGCGCCCAAACCAATTCTCGCATAAGAGACACGCGTCGCGATTATTGCAAATTTATCTAATGCGCCGCTTCCAGCGCCCGTGGAATCTACTCCCAGAAGCAGGCAATCGCCAATCATGGTCAAAATGCCTCCAATAATTCCCCAGATCAGATACTTCTTTTCCTTCTGTTTCATCTGAAATCTTCGCCTCCGTCGCTATCTGGCCTTAATATACTTGATCATTCTTCGATACCCCGGCATTGCATCCTTCACAAATGGCATAATTGCATAGCAATGATACATGCCAGGTGCGATCTCCATAGTGACATGAACGCCATATTCTTCTAGTCGCTTTTTAATGGAATGTGCAGCCGCAGTAAATACTTCGTCCCCACCATGACTCGCTGCAATTTAACAAGCTTACACAATCCCAACAATACCGAGTATTTCAATGACCTCCTCATTGCTTTCTTACTCCTTTAGCGATACTTACTGAAACAATGTACAGATCCATGCTGCCAGCGCACATGCCGCTGGGAATATTACCAAAAGCTTAAGTAACTGACTTTTGATATTGTACCCGTATTTTCTGTTTGTATATACTGGCGTCACTTCCGGAGTAAAGGTCTGAAAAAAGTGGAATTTACAAAGCAGAAAATAATCAAAGAAAATCATATCGTAGATCTTATATGTCGTAAAAATGAAAATAAATCTAAAAAAGAACTGCCAGAACGTAAAGTCACTTCTGAAGCCATCCCATATGGAGATTACACCGATTCCCAAAATCATGACCATGCTCATGATCATCAAGGTCCATCCTACCTTACGAGCTCCATAAAACTCCTCCTGCTTTCTGTCTATCACAAGTTCCAATGCCTCCTTGGGTGCAGAAGAAAAGAGCTTCTTATCCTTGATAAACACAACCGCTGAAATAAGCATAATCGTGATGCACGCACAGAATGTGATTGCCAGAAATAACGTTAACAACATTTTTCATCCTCCTCGGTTTACCGCATCATACAATGATGCCTTTATAGTTTTTCGCAGTCTCAGACTGGTCAGGAACATACCAATAGTCGCAGGAATCTGCTCCTGTCGCAACGGTATGCGTACGGATCAGTTTTGCATGCATCAGTTTCGCGTAGGAATGGTCTAGCGCACACATGTGCGGCATCAAATCCATATAGCCGTACTTTGCAGCATAATCTGCAATTGGACATCCTACCAACTGCGCGTACTTACGATAACTCTTATACAAAGCATTTCGGAGCGTGGAAAGAATACCTTTTTTATTGATATTCATGAGACCGTTTAACCATTTCACATTGTTGTATAAATCTGCGATGATCTCGTCGATGGCTTCTCCCGCCATGCGATGGTCCGTTGCCTCATAGTAGGAAAGAAATAGGAGAAACATCTCCAAATTGCTGGCCAGAGAATTCTCCTTTCCTCCGATATTCGGTGCCTTTGCTACAAGCTTCGGAAAAATCTCCTCCGCTCTTTTTAGGATCACCTTCTCTTCCCTTGGAAAGTGTTTCCGCAAATATTTCTTAATTGCATGTTTAATCAATGTCTTCATGATCAACCTCGGCGATCTATATTTTTCTTTTTATGCCTTTCTTTTTATGCATTTCTTTCCATGCTTGCCTTTCTAAACTTTCCATAACTTAAACGTATTCAGTATGATGTCCAGTGTCTCCTCACGCGCTCTCTGGCACTCCTCGGGATACTTCTTCTCTCTCGGTAACATGTTATTATTCACGGGAAAGTATCCGAGATTATGACTCCCGATTTCAGAGTTCACGTGTCGGAATCCATGTTCGAAGCCATTTCTCTCCAACCTTTTTATCAAGAGCTCCGCATCCCTCTTAGCCGGGACTGACTCATCATTTGTAGACGTCAAAAGAAGAATGTCGCCCTGAATCTTCTCCACTGGAATTTCATTTTCTTCCGTTCCCTTCTTGTCCCATTCATCGAAAAAATAGAGCAAGCGCACGTGTCGCTCCCTTATGCATCTTTTCAAGAAATCAGAAAAAAGCTTCCCTTTTCCCACATAAGGGAAGTCCATCCCTTTATAAGAAACCATTGCCTTACATGGATCATCCTGCGGTTTCCCTGTCCCTTGCATCACATGTCCAAAAGAAGATGCAACGATCACTAAACTAATGTCCGGAACAACACTCGCCGCCAGAAGAGCTATCCCAGCCCCCTTTGAGTTACCATAAATACCGATCCGCTGATATCCGAGCTTTTTCATTTTGTTGCAGGCGACCTCAAATTGTTCCAATGGGATCGCCCTCATATCTTTCTTCTGACCTTCTCCGCCATAGTATGACATTGCAAGGGAAGAATATCCTTTTTCCGCAAAAAGCTTTGCATATTTTTCTGGCAGTTCAAGTCCCTTTAGGCCTTGAATGACAATGATCAGTCGATCATCACCATTTTCCGCATTATGTAATATTCCTTCAAATCCATCTTGAAGATATTTATACTCTTTTTTTATCATTCTTTCATCCCTTATGCTCTATCGAAATAACATAAAGATCCCAGCTGTCAGCATACATAAAAACGGATAAGCAATAATTCTAATAATCTGATTCTTGTTATTAAAACCTCGATCCTTCCATCCTTCACACTCGGCGGTTTCTGGATATAGTTTCTTGAAATACCCGATAGTCATTACTAACCATTGGTCCTGAACAAGGATGTCAAACGCCTTCATGACATAGAGAAAAACAACAAACCTAAGGGTCATTTTCCAAAAGCCATATCCGCTCTTTAATCCCTCAATCCCCAGATAGATCATCCCGCCAAGCATCGCGATCAGAAAAATTGCCAGCAGAAAATGTGCCATCATCTGCTTCCGCTTCGGTGGCTCAGGATGATTTGCTGCTGCAAGCCTTACGTCTTCCGGAAGGAAACGCAGTACAATAGCCGGCTTTGCCATGGGGCTAGCGATCACGATCACAAGTATTTCGATCACACATACAATAAGTGCAACCAGAATCGTCTTTAACATCATTTTTCTCCTCAAGCTTTATTTTTTCAATTCCATCTTGAAATCACAGAGCCCGTTTCCGGCACCGATCGTTTTCGTTCTCGTAAACTTTAATCCTGGAAGTTTTCCATAGGTATATTCGTCATTCTTACAAAATAAAATATTGATTTCAGGACATCCCATCTCTGTCAGATACTTGTTATAAGGACATGCCGTAATATCCATGCGAAAGCATCCTTTTTCCTTTGGATAAAACACATTCTGAAATCCGCAGGTATCGCCAAACATCTTGTGGCTCATAGAGTCCCACATACCAAGGAAGAATTTCCGGAACCATGCATGCTTGCACATTTTCGCAAGACTGGCTCCCATCTTTTTCGATTTTTCCGCCATCTTTTTTTCCATCACTTCATATGCCAAGAATTCATCTTTTTCTTTCATGGCGAGATAGATGGCTCCCGCCGGGAAAATAAAGGAATCCGTGTGTGACCTAACGCCTTTTGGCAGATCCGTGTGCTCTGCATAAGCCTTGTAGAGTCTTTTATGCGCATCCCGCCATATCTTTTCGGCTTCGTCTTGAGACATTCTTTGTTTGAGTTCTTCCAAAAACATCTCCTTACTCTTCATCGTTCTCGTAGTCTTCTTTTTCAGCTTTTCATCTATGTTATTCGACATCGCATTATTCCTCCAATAGTTAGCTTATACTAACCATTGAGTATATTATCACTAATATTTGTAAAAATCAAGTAACTATTCAATCTCCATTCACAAAAACGCCCAAGGATATTCTCTCCCTGGGCGCTTTGTAACATTTTTGCTAGCCTACTGATCCAACTTTTCGTACGACACCGACAAAACATTCATATCAAACACATGATTCGTCAATTTTACGAAGTATTCATCATTATGAGCTGTGCCGATTTTCACGCAGATTCTAAACTTATCTGGCGTAATGCTGTTTACTGCTATGGCGTTTACAATGTTGTTGTCTTTTATCACCTGCTCATAGATGCTCTCTTTGATGCGATTCACGTCATCCTTCATGCAAATAACATTGATTTGATATGCATTACTGTCATTATCCACAAGGACTTTGATCGGCTTAATCTTCTTTGCGGTGATGTTTAATACAATGTTCAGCAAGACCATGGCTCCCGTAATGATGAATGCATACTTAAAATACCCGTATGCTACTAAGATGCTTATGCCTGACGTTGACCACAGTGTCGCACTGGTATTTAAGCCATTTACGGTAAATCCATTCTTAAAAATGACACCGCTGCACAAAAAGCCAATACCCGTAACAATATTTGCCGACATCCTGATGTCAGGGTATCCAAGAAGTATCTCGATCATGCAAAATGCAAATGTACCGATGGCAATCAGAAATGTCGTTTTTATCTCGATGTGGTGACCGCCAATCTGTCTTTCAATTCCTATGATAATGCCGATTGCAACTATGACACATAATCTAATGACAAACTCCGGTATGCTCATGGCCCACCTTCTTTCGTGTTTGATTATTATCTAGTATATCAAAGTCACTGAATACAGTCAATCAAAGCCGCATAAATCACTGCCCTTTCAGCAGATTCTCCGTGAGCTCCACTGTCTTTCTCCGCATATAAAGAAGCTGTTCTTCGCTCATGGTTTGATGCATATAGAAATGACAATAGTTTTCCATAATTCCGATTGCGATATAAAGATTTTCCAACGCATCAGGTTTCTTCCGAATCTCTATGGGCAGCGCTCGGAAAACTTCAGCAATGGCGTTTTGGGTAAAGTTCTCATAAAGTCTTCCCACGTCAGGGTCGCTATGGCGAAGTCCTTCTAGCTCTTCATGCATATCGCGGTATTCTATATGGATTCTTTCGAAAGCAATGAGTGCTTTTTCCAAGTCATCACCAAATACATCCGTAACTTTTACGCCTGCCAACTCTTTGATCATGGAAAAACCATATTCCAATGCTGCCAGTAAAAGTTCTTTTTTATTCTTGAAATACCGATAAGCAACGCCCGTCGAAACTCCCGCATGTTCCGCGATCTCGTCAACAGTTGCCTTATGATACCCCTTTTTTGCATAAATTTCTAACGCGGCCTGAAGAATTTTCTCACGCGTTTCAAAAGCTCTCTTTTGAACGATCTCCTTGTTTGTTGCTCTCTGCTTCATAGTCACCCCTATCTTCTTTCTTTGAGAACAAATGGTCTAAACAAATCTGGACCCATGATCTTCACTTTTGCTTCATCTGCAACTGTTTCCAGTCTCCTGATTTCCTCATCCGTCAGCTTTACTTGCACCGCTTCAGCCAAATCTTTTACCTGCTCTGGCTTTCTGCAACCGCACATGGGGATAACACCTTTCGCGGTGCAATATGCCATTGCAACCTGTGGAACCTTTACGTCATGCCTTTTAGCAACCCTGATCATCACCTTGTACAGCGGCGTCAACTTCCTTACCTGTCTGTTAAACGCGAATTTTATGGGCGATTTCTTTCGTAGTCTCGGATCCGTCAAAAGGCCTTCCTCCAAGACAGCCCACCCCCAAAATAAGATACCATTTTCCTTACACCATTCTTCTCCCAGTCTCTGCATACCAGGCTATAATGATTTTGCACGCCATATAGCGGAATTCCATGCTTCTCCAAAAATGCTTTAGACCTCTTGCATTCATTAAGGGTGAAGTTGGAAATGCCGACATGTTTGATTTTCCCCTCTTTGTACAGTTCAACAATTTCTGCCAAATGTTCTTCAATATCCGTCGGAAGATGCAGCCAGTATACTTCGACATAGGATCTCTTGAAATCCTTCAGATCTTTCTCCAAGGATTTGCGAACGCACCCCTTCTTATAATGCGTAAAGGGCGATATCCTGTCTTTCCGCTTCCTCCATAGCCTCCATAATTACTTCATCAGTTACGTAACTACCTCTTATCGCTTTTCCATACAGTTTCCCGCCCCAGGAATTTGTGCCAATCACGGCTATGGGATGTAGTATGTCCATGTTCTTGCCTCCTTGTAAGTGAGATTTTTCTCGTTTTAAATATATAATGTGAAAAACGAATTGTCAATGAACGGCAGCGGCCGCTACTGATCATTTTTTCTCGTTTGGCGATTTGCGCATAAAAAACTGCAGGTGGCACTGGTAAGTACTCCTGCAGTCCTTGGCTAACTAAGTGTGATCTCTGACTAGCATCCTGAAAGCAAAATGTTATTGAGAACGCCTTCCAAATACTCTTGTTTTCCTGAGATGGGCGTGTTTACATTCTTCATCATTGCTGCTCTGTCCGCCAGCTCTGACAATGTTGTTTCTCCGCGACGAATCTTCTGTCCAAGCTCCGTTTCAAAGCTTTCATACTTCTTCTTAACAAAGCCTTCCATGCGGCCATCTTCGATGATCTCAGCTGCCTTCAAAAGGCCAAAGGCGAAGGAATCCATTCCGAGAATGAACGCATGGAACATGTCATCATATGTGTTGCTTGGTCTGCGGTTCTTGGAGTCAAAATTGATTCCTACCGGCAGGCCGCCATTTTTCACGATCTCATACATGGCAAGGGTTGTGTCGTATACATTGCTCGGGAAGCAATCCGTATCCCATCCCAGCATCACATCGCCCTGGTTTGCATCGATAGACCCTAACATATCATTGATGCGGCTAATGCGAAGCTCATGTTGGAAGGTATGTCCAGCAAGCGTTGCGTGATTCGCTTCAATATTCATCTTGAAATCCTTGTCAAGTCCATACTGTCTGAGAAATCCGATCGCCGTCGCAGCATCATAATCATACTGATGCTTCATGGGCTCCTTGGGCTTGGGCTCGATCAGGAACGTACCTTCAAATCCTATGCTGCGTCCATAATCTCTGGCCATCCTCATCAGATTCGCAATGTTCTCCTGCTCCAGTTTTACTTCCGTATTCAGAAGAGTCTCGTAGCCTTCGCGGCCACCCCAGAATACATATCCACGTCCGCCAAGCTTTACCGTCACTTCAATCGCTTTCTTCACCTGCGCCGCTGCAAAGCAATAGACGTCAACGTCATTTGTGCTTCCTGCGCCATTCATAAATCTGGGGTTAGAAAACATATTGGCCGTACCCCAAAGGCACTTGATGTTTGTTCCTTTTGTCTTTTCAAGAATATAGTCCGTGATCTCGTCCAGTCTTGCGTTCGTTTCATTAATGTCATCTGCCTCAGGAACGAGATCAACGTCGTGGAAGCAATAATACTCAATGCCAAGCTTCTGCATAAACTCAATGGCCGCATCAACTTTTGCCTTGGCATGCTCCATCGTTCCTTCCGTTGTGCTCCCAAATCTTTTATCAATGGTGCCGCGTCCAAACATGTCAACGCCATTTGCTCCCAGATTGTGCCACCAGGCCATGGCAAAAGGAAGATGTTCTTTCATCTTTTTCCCTAATACCATTTTCTCAGGATCATAATACTTAAACGAGAATGGATTCTTGCTTTCCGGTCCCTCATATTTGATCACCGGAATGTTTTCAAAAATTTCGCTCATTGTTCTAATGTCTCCTTCCATTTTTTACGACCTTTCCGATCGGAGGGTACCCCTCCCTCCGATCAGTTGGTCAACACAAGAATTGAAGTTAGAATTAACTAATTCTTCTTGAGCATACTGGAAGGAGGTAAAATTTGCAAGCCTTATACTGCAACAATTTATCAACAACGTCGAAGTGATAAGCTTTCTCATTTTTCAGATTGACCATAGTTTCCCAATCCTTTATACTTCTCACTAGGTTAGCCGCTTTTAACCATAATTATCATGTCAAAAGGCATTCAGAAAGGAGTTATTATTTATGGATAAGGTTTATGTTGTCTATTGGTCACAGTCAGGTAATACGCAGGCCATGGCAGAGGCTGTAGGAAAAGGTGCTTCCGATGCCGGAAAGGAAGCAAACGTCTTATTTGTCAGCGACGCTTCCGTTAATGACCTTGCAGGCGTGAAGGGCTTTGCTCTTGGATGTCCCGCGATGGGCGCAGAAGTTTTGGAAGAGGATGAGATGGAGCCTTTCATCAGCTCGGCAGAGGGCATTGCGAATGAAAAGACCATCGTATTGTTCGGCTCTTATGGATGGGGCGACGGTCAATGGATGAGAGAATGGGTGGACCGCATGAAGGCCGCTGGTGCAACCGTTCTTGGCGGTGAAGATGCCATTTGCTCCGGATACCCTTCTGACGATTGCCTTGCCATCTGTGAATCCCTCGGCAAGCAGCTAGCTTCCCTTTAATTTTTGAAAACCGTAAAGGACCGCTGCAACCAAATGGCTGCCACGGTCCTTTGTTCAATATCGTTTTTAGTCTTCTGTATTTTTACACTCTACATATGCCAGCGGAATGGTCGAAGGCAGTTGCTTTGCGCCCGTGACGTGAAACCCGTTTTCTTTCAAAAATGCCAAGTAACCATCCATGCTCCATTTCGCCTTGAATTCTACCCCGGCCATGGAAAGCATCTTGCTAAAGGCTTCGCTGACCTTCTTTTGATTGTCATGAACAAAATTCGGTGCGATCAAGATTCCATCTGGCCGAAGAACTCGTTGAATTTCCTTTAGAACCTTCTCAGGCTCAGGAATAACGTGAAGCGCATTGGCTATGATCACCACGTCAAAGCTTTCGTCCGCATACGGCAAGTACTGCGCGTTTGCCCATTCAAACTTCAAATTTTCCGGAACCATCCCTCTTCTTGCCACGGCAAGCATCTTATCTGAGAAATCTGTTGCGATCATACTCTTCGCTTCATCAGCCACCTGTTTTGCGATCACGCCAGGACCAGTTGCAATTTCCAGTACTTCCTTGTCCCTTACAACCTTTCGGATTCGTCGATACATGGCTTCGTATGCTTTCTTATTTCCCGGCGTTCCCGTCACGAAATGACTGTACACAGGCGCAAAACGATCCCAGATATTCTTGTCTTGTTCTTTGAGAATCCGCGCATCCGCGAGCACTGTTTCACTTTTCCATTCCTTCGGAAGGTTTTCCGGCTCATAGATCAGACTATATAGTTCCACGCCATCCGCGAAATGCTGCGTCGTAACACACTTCATTCCAACATGTTCATACTTGTCCTTCTTTAACACGGCATCCGTATCCAGAACAACAGGAAGTGCATGCTTTCGCCCTTCCTCAAATGCAATCTCTAGGAGCTTACGCAGATACCCTTGGCCCTGATATGCCTTAGTAACAACCACCATACCCACATAAATGTGCGGAATCTTCAGCTTCGTCAAAATCGCTCCGTAATTTTTTCCGGCATGAAGGATTCCTTTTGCCATTTTGCATGCATGACCCCAGTTCAAAAAGCCGGGGATAGTGCGGACGATCTCCGCGCCTGCGCCCGGATCTGTTTTTTCTCCTGACTTCTTAAAAGCGATGAACGCCTCATGCCTATCGCTCGTGGAATAAAGCATTCGATCCTTGATCGACATGCGTACGTAAGCGCAGATGTAGTCGCTCACAGCCTGTCGATCCTTTCCCAAATAACTCATGCCCCACTCCGCATTTGCATATTCGAAATCAGCAAATGCATCGCCTATGGCCCGTATTTCTTCTTCCTTCAGTGTATTGATCTTGACTGCCATTTGTTATCCTCTCCGTTCATCAGAATGGATCTCCGTCATTTCACATCCCGAAATTCAATTTTCACAATGCGCATGTTTACCATACTGTCGCAGAACTTGATCATGCATTTATGCAAAAATCCCACTTTGTCGTAGATATCCCTGTAGCCACGCATATAGCTTTTCGACGAGACTCTGGCGAAGTCTCCGCTCCAGCCCTCAAGCTCTGATGGGTTCTCCAGCGAAAAGAATGCCGCCACGTCCTTAATTCCTGCTTCCTTCAGCCAAGTCTTTGTCATCATCCTGGCACCGCGCTGATTACAGGAATCAAATACCAGCGCAGCGCCGGGAAAACGCTTGGCAAGCTTGCAAAATAACCTTCTTACGTCTTCTGTCTTAAAGTAATAGAATACACCTGTAGCATAAAAAATTGCGCCTGCATTTGCATCAATCTCGTCCATCCAAGTATCATCGTTTAGATTATATCCAAGATTTTTTTCCCGATCGCCTGCCGGCAGCAACTCATTGCGAACTGCGATCACGTCAGGCATATCAATATTGTAACCCATACAGGTCCCATTATCACATTTTTGGAAAGTATCATCCAGCCCGCAACCAAGGTTCACGACGGCAGCGTTTGGACATTTCTTTAGATAAGCCTTTACTTCACAGGCAATGTCGTACTGGCGCTGCGCCACCTCGAGCGCACCGAATAAGCCCACGCCCGACTCCATGCGCTTGCCTTTTTCCGCGAAATCATAGTCCAGCATGTTACAGATTCGTTCCGCCTCCGGATCCTGAAACAGATTCGGGAAGCGGTCTGAACAAACCTTTCTGCCGTAGAGTGGAATGATCAGCGTCTCTTGTACCGTATTCTTTTCAATATGATATTTTTTCATGTTCCGTCCCTTCTCAGCTTCCAAGCATCGCAAGAATCGTTGGATTTTTTACCTTTTGACTACTTCCCACATGTCTCCCATATGAAGGAGATCTCCGCTTGGCATACACCCCGAGCAGCCACCCTTGCCATCGCCATGTCCTTCTCCGCCACAGCCGCTACAGCCTTTGCAAGAGCTTGCTGTCATAGAGATGCGCCGGATCACTCCGATCATCTCCAAATACTCCACCTTTCTGCGGACGTCCTCAGAGGAGGTATTGAGTTCCATCGCAAGCTGCACGATAGTTCTGGCATGTCCGTCTTCCAGTAATTTCAATAATTTATCCATGGCCAGCCTCACCAGATCAGCATACCTACATGATATGCAATGCATGCCAAAATCAAAGCAGTTACGGTATAATATAATGCGATCTTGGCCGTCCACTTTGCGGAATGAATCTCCTGGTAAGTCGCAGCCAGGGCAACAACGCAGGGAAGGTTAAAGGTAATGGCAAAGATAAACGCAAGTGCTTCGGGGCGACCCACGTTCGCCAAAAGGATCTCATTTAAGTTTGCTGCCGCTCCACCGCCGCTCATGGCCCGGGAGAAGGCTGCGCCGTAATCGCTTCCCGTATACAATGCGCTGATCACGCCAACGGCACCCTCTTTACCAACGGAAGAAGCGATAAATGCCAGAAAGAGCTGCCAAGGCAGTCCCACCAGCTTCGTCACTGGCTCAATTGCCACGCCAATACGATATAAAATGCTGCTGCCATTACCATTTCCACTGTAACTAAGCAGCCAGAAGATCACGCAAACCAAAAGCACCACTTTAATCACACGAAGGAAAGTATCCTTTGTGCGTCCAAATACGTAACGAAGAAGTGCACCCCACTTAGGTTTATGGTAAGGAGGCAGCTCCATGATCATGCCATAACGGTCTTTGGATTTTACCAGCCCAGCTCCAAAAACCTTCGCCGTGACCCACATATGTAGAAGCATCACAAGCAGAAGAGCCACTATGATCAGCGGTGCACCTGCGCCGAAAAAGACAGTAGATAGCATCGGAATAATGGCCCAGGCCGCACCACAAGGAACTGCCCAGGCAAGTGCAATCGTCAATACCTTTTGTCCCCAGTTGTCGATGACTCTCGCACCAGCAGCACCGCCCATGGTACAGCCAAAGCTTACCAGAAAAGGCATCACTGATTTACCCTGCAATCCTAGTTTGCCCATGGTATTGTCAAACACGTAGGAAATACGCGCCATGACGCCGACTTCCTCCAACATGCCAAACACTAAAGTCACGCCGAACACAAATCCGAGCATTTTGATTACGTAGCTCAGAGACTGTATGCCTACGTCACAAATCAGTCCCATGACAAAGGCAGGGCATCCCGCATTCGCAAGCGCCGTGGCAACAACACCTTTCAGCGCGTCTACTCCCATGCCGACTCCCATCAAGGGAAGCGCCGGAATAAAGGATGCGATCAAACCTAAAAGAACAGTCAATACAACAGCTGGCTTGCCCCAGAACTTATGCGTATAAATACGATCAAGCTTTCCGAGGGAAACAGAGGTTTTACTGCTGCTCACCGCGCCATCCAGCACCGAATCGATCCATGCAAATTTGCATTCACCAGTAGCGATTGCGCCCTTTCCGCTGACTGCAAGGCTCTTTAATTTCCCCATCACTTCATCCGGCAAGTTATTCGTCAGCTTCGCCGTAACAACAGGGTCATTCTCAATTGCCTTTGCAGCAAGCCACGTGGAAGAATAACCAGGAATCAAATTGTCAGGAATCAGACTCTTAATTTCCTGATAGCCATCAATTTTATGATACGCCTCTTCCAATGCGGATGCATCGATTGTTTTACCACTGCTTATTGCTTTTTCCAACGCCGTATAAAAGGGTTCATAGGACTTGGTATCCGTAGCTGAGAACAAAATGACGGGAACGCCAAGCTTCTTTTCCAAAGCCTTTGCATCGATCTTCTTTCCCTGCTCCTTTGCAACGTCGCTCATGTTCAAAACCAGAAAGCAAGGGACTGTAATGCCAACGTAATCCGCCGTCATGAATAAGCTCCTTTCCAACTGGGAGCTGTCTGCCAAAATACAAACTACGTCTGCTTTGCCAGAGGAAATAAAATCTCTTGTGATCACTTCCTCATCAGAGTTAGCCGAAAGGCTATAGGAACCGGGTAAATCCGCCAAGGCGTACTCTTTGCCGTCATGTGTAAATGTTCCTTCCTTCTTCTCTACAGTCTTTCCGGGCCAGTTACCCACATGCTGATGAAGACCCGTAAGTGCATTAAAAAGCGTTGATTTTCCTGAATTGGGTTGTCCCAAAAGGGCAATTGTCGTTAGTTTACTCACCTTTATGCCTCCTTCACTTCGATCCCGCTACATTCATTTCTGTTCAGAGCGATCATGGTGTCTCTCGAATACACTAGAACGGGTCTGTTCTTATCATTCTTGATCACCTTCACCGTACATCCCGGTGTCAGGCCAATCGAAGTAATTCTGCCGATAAAACGGCTGTCACCTTCCAATCCTGCAACTATGGCGGTTTGGTTTTCTTTGAGTTCACTTAGTTTCACTGCTTTTCTCCTCCTCATACTCCATTAACGTATAACCAGCCGCATCAACGATCTTTGCGAGTTCTTGTCTGTTGACGCTCCGCTTATAACTCAGCTTTACTTGCTTGGTTCTCAAATGAACCTGTGCCAATGCCTCTCCCGTCTGATGAAAGGCATTTTCCACGCACCTTGCGCAATTGTCGCAAGTCATTCCTTCCACTTTTATCACATAGTGATACGGATAATGGGAAGGATCCGCATCAGGTGCCTGAACACGATCCACGGGTTTTTCTTTTTCTCCGCAGCAGGATGAACCATATCGGATTTTTCTTTTGACAAAGACAATCAGCCCAGCAAAAATAACTGCTGTTGTGATTCCGATCAATATGTCCATCTTCTTCCCTCCTCCGAAATCATTAAGCCTTACAGGTTAGCCATTCCTAACCGCGTAAATTATATAAAATTTTATAATGAAATGACAAGACGGTTATTGAATGTTTTTTATCATTAAGAAATCTTTGACGTCACACAGATATCCTCTTTTTGTTCCGTTAGATTTTTCGTTACTTCCTGACTCCATGCCAGTTTTCTTTCAACGATTCCAGGCCATCATTTTATTGGCAATCATTTAGGCGATCTTCCAGGAAACGGCTTCCTTTCTCTCTGATACGAAGCTCTTATAAATGCCCTCTTTGGCCATCAGCTCGTCATGAGTTCCCTGTTGTGCGATATGACCGTTTGAGATGACCAAAATCTGGTCTGCTTTTCTGACCGTCTTGAGTCTGTGTGCGATCATAATGATCGTTTTGTTTCTTGTGAGTTCTTCGATCGCCTTGGTCAATTCCGACTCATTCTCCGGATCCACGTTTGCGGTTGCCTCATCTAAAATAATGATCGGCGCATCCTTCATAATGGCACGCGCAATGGAGATTCTCTGCTTTTCTCCTCCGGAGAGGGAAGCACCGCCCTCACCAATAATCGTGTCATACCCTTTTGGAAGGCTCATGATAAAGTCATGACATCTCGCCTTCTTTGCTGCTTCGATCACGCGCTCCATGGAGGCATTCGGTTCGCCAAATCGAATGTTATTCGCGATGGTATCCTCGAACAAATAAACTCTCTGGAACACAAAACTAAAGTTCTTCATTAAGCTGTCAAAGCTGTATTCCTTTACATTCTTTCCACCAAGTAATACTTCTCCGCTTTGCACGTCCCAAAATCTCGCAATAAGGTTCGCTAGCGTTGTCTTACCGCCGCCGGAAGGGCCAACGATTGCCGTTGTGGTATTGGCGGGAATTTTGAGCGAAACATTATCAATAATCTTTCGGTCCTCATAAGCGAAGGAGACATTCTTCAGCTCGATATCCATGCCAGCAGGTGTTGCGTCCGCGCCATCAATATCCATGGGCGGAAGTGCCAATACTTCATTTGCCTGATCTACGACGATCTTTACCGTTCTCATCAGTGCAGAAAAACCACCCATCAGATCCAGACTCTCATAAACCATAAAGGAAGAAATGATCAATAAAATCGCATAAAGAAGTGACAGTGATCCATTTAAGTAAAAACAAATGGATGCAATACAGATCAAGACGCCGGTGAGCTTTGTTGTAATTCCCTGCAGGCACATAAAAGGAATGACCGCATATTCCAAGGTTGTATCAGATGCCTGCTTTTCGCTAATGGCTCCTTCGAGCTTTCTCGCCGTTTTGTCCGTCAGGTTAAAGTTCTTTACCTCAGCAATTCCTTGTACATACTCAATCACTGCCGTCACAAGGCTTTCATCTGCGCGTGCTTTTCTGGGGGCTACGGGAATGGTTGCCCTTTGCATCATCGTGTTAAAGAACGAAAAGATCAGAATACCTACCAGAAGAATCAATGCGATACGCCAGTCAAAGAACAGGAAGCATAAGAAAATCACGCTCGTCGTCACAATCCCCTGGGTAGTCATCATAACGACCAGAGTTGCCACGTCGGCAAGCTGTTCCATGGTATTGGTCGTGATATTCGTAATGCGGCCAAGGCTGTTCGCGTTAAAGAAGCCCATGGGGAGATAGCGTAAATGCTCTGCGATCTCAACGCGTTTTGCGCTACAGGTATTGTAGCCGCCTTCGCATTGCAGCATGGTTGTTTTTAGGCCTACCAGCACCTGCCCCAACACAGAGATGCTCATGATCAAAAGGGAGCCCCACACATTTTTCATAGACATGTTGTTGTTCAGTATACCTTGCAGGATTACGGCGATCGCCGGGATACGCATCATGGAAAACATTGCTTTTAAAATACCTAGTCCGAGTGCCAGATAAAGCTTGTTTCTATTTTCTTTGTTGCAAAAATCAAAGTATAATTTCAGCGTTTTAAACATTATGCCACCTCCGAATCCTTTGCTGAGATATGTGCTTCCCACATGTCACGATAGAGTTGCGAACTTTGTAAGAGTTGCCCCTGCGTTCCCGTTGCTTCCACGTTGCCATCCTTGATCACGATAATCTGATCTGCGGAAGTAATTGTTGAGAGTCTGTGTGCAATCACGATCAATGTCTTTCCCTTCACGAGCTTGGCAACGCTCCGTTGCACCAAAGCTTCATTTTCGGGATCCGTATAGGCCGTCGCTTCGTCTAAGATCACAACGGGCGCATTCTTTAACATTGCCCTTGCAATACTAATTCTCTGCCGTTCACCGCCCGATAAATGACCGCCTGCACCTCCGGCAATCGTATCATACCCCTTCTCCAGCTTCATGATAAAATCATGACAGCCGCACGCTTTCGCTGCATTCATCACTTCTTCATCCGTTGCACCAGGTCGGCCCATGCGAATATTCTCCATCACTGACTCATCAAATAGATAATTGTCCTGTGAGACATATGCGATGTATTGATTATACTGTTCCAGCGGTATCTCTCGAAGATCTACGCCGCCATAGGTAATGGAACCGCCATCCACATCCCAGAAGGAAGCAATCAGTTTAGCGATGGTCGATTTACCGGAACCCGAGGGACCAACCAGTGCATTGACGGTACCTTCTTGAATCTTTAGATTGATGCCGTGCAACACCTCCTGGTCCTTATATCCGAAGTGCACGTCATGGAATTCAATGGTGCTGCCCAAGGGCTTTTTCGTCATTTCCGAAGGCCTGTTCATCTCTCTTTTTTCCAGGATTGCCGTTGCTTCAGCGATGATGGAACCCATCTTGGACACATTGTCAACATGTCCTGCGATGATCATGAAGGGTGATACCAAGCCAAGAGACAAAATGATGAGGAGCAGTGCCGTCGGGCCATCGACTCTTCCCGTCAAATAAAACCACCCCGTAAAAGGAAGGAGGCCCAGGAGCTGTGCAGGCAATAGCGCCATGGCAAAATTCTGCCAGACGTTACAGCGTCTCATCCATTCCACAAAGCAATCTGCGCCTTCCTTTGCGGCGATCTTGAACTTTTCATAAGAGGATCTTGTTTTTCCAAAGGCTTTAATCACTTCGATACCATTGATGTACTCTACCGCCGTATCATTTAATGCCTTCGTTTTTTCAATGGTATTCTGAAAGCTCTCCGTGGCTCCCACCATCATAAGGCTGTAGAAGATCATTCCCACGGGAACACTGATCAATGCAAGGAGCGTTAATCTCCAGTCAACACGGAACATGATCACGAGAATGCCAACGGGTACAATGGCGTTAGAGATCACTTCTGGTACAATGTGTGCGAGCGTTGTTTCGATGGAATCCACGCGCTCCACAATAATGTTCTTATAGGAACCTGACGCCTCGTCCAGCACGTCACCAAGCGGCATGACGCTCAGCTTCTTTGTCAGTCTTCTACGAATTTCTGCGAGCACGCCAAAGGTGGCCTTATGGGACAGTGTTGTGGAAATCGTATGGAATATCTTATTTACCAGCCAGCAAACCGAAATCAAACCGCATTGCACCAAATAGAAGCGCAGGTCCTTCTCCCCATCAATCAAGGCCCTTACAATCTTTGCGATAAACCAATATGGCAAAAATCCTGCACTGACGCTAATGATTGCCATGATGATGCTTGTAAGATAAGCGCTCTTGTTCATTCCGGCGAACTCCAAGATCCAGCTTAGCGTTCCCCGTTTCTTTTCTTTTTGTTTCATTTTCCCTCTCCCTTTCCTATTGCGAAATATTTTTTGAAATCCATTTGAATCATTCATCCTTCGTCAGTCATAAGCCCGTCTGTAGTTAGATATATCTAACCCTCACTCATAAAGAACGTAACCGCCATTTTGTTATGTTTCTTTTAGCAGTTACGTTTTTAGATCAGTCAGTCCAAAAATAGCTTCTTCCAACCTGCCGTATTATAGGCATCCAAATGCCTCGCATAAAGCAGTGCATCCTTCTTGCTGAAATCATGTTCCACCGTAAGGAAAATCGCATTGATGCTTGTCGTCACGAATAGATGCAACTCTTTTTTCGGAACTCGATTTACCCTGATGCCAAGCTTTTTTAATTTTCTCATGTACTTTATGGTCGATTCCTCTTCCAGAAGAACTAATTCATGAGTGAAATTTTCAAACCTTGTTCCCTGTGATTTACAAATGAGTAATTTAAAGGCCTGATAATGCTCATATATATAATGAATGGTCCAAACTGTCTCCTCATTTTCATCCCAGGCTTCTTCATGAAACGAATTCTCCATGATGCCAATGTCTTGATCTGCGATCTGAAAAAAGGTCTTTTTTAGTCCCTCATAGGCAGGTTCCACCAATGCAGCGAACATTTCTTCTTTACTTGGGAAATGCTTATACAGGCCCGACGCGCTCATGTTGCAAGCATCAGCAATTCTACGCATGGAAGCATCCATGAATCCATACTTTAGGAATTCCTCGTATGCGGCCGCAACGATCTTCTCATGATTTTCCGTCTTATCCCTTGGCATGTTTCTCTCCTTTCTCGGCACAGCAAAAGCGAACAGCGTACGCTAACAACACGGTTAGAATACACTGTTCGCTTATCCTTGTCAATCCCCATTCATTTGAAATCCCATGATCTGAGAATCTTTATCAACTTGTGCCAAAGCCGCTTCTCTTTTATTCCCTGTTCTTCAACACCTCTGCCTGGCTTACACGATTTAACTTTCGCATCAGAAGTAGGTTGATTACTTCATAGCTCAGAAGTATGCCGCCAAAGATCATGGCGTAATGTAACAGACTAAATTCCATGTGCAAGGCGCATGCCGCATTCGCTACAAACACGGGAAAAAGTTTATCAATGATCGCTTTTGCAACGGGCACGCTGATCAGTGCGCCTACGATAATGACCGCCCGATTTCCATCCAAGTATAGTTTTTTGATCTCTCTCGGACGATATCCAAATACCTTGAGCAGCGAGATACCCGTCGATGCCCTGTCGATCATCACCGTCAGCATCAGATACATGACAATGCAAAAGATCGCAATGGAGGCGCCGATCAAAAGGACAAACAACCCCTGCATCAGTTCCAGGAAGATCCTGGAGGAACGATCAATGTCTTCTTTGGTCGTTACGGAGTAAATCCTACCCTCTTCGATATCGAGCTTTTCCGAAGAAAGAACTGCGTTGTAATAATCATCGTCCTCGCCAAAGAGTTCCCTCATGTCATCAATGTTCATGAAGACCGTTAGCCCTGCAGAATAAGGCACGACCTTGTCTACGGTAAATGCATAGTCGATATCCTCTGCCGTGTCGGAAAGCACAAGCTTTTCGCCTTCTCCAACATGATAACGCTTTGCCACCGCATCCGAAGAAATGATCTTATTCTTTCCTCTCGTCGTCTTTATGTTGTAGTAGGGATTGTCGTCATCAATGCCCATAATCGTCACGTCAAGTACATAGCCATACTGTTCCTTCTTTAGCGTCTTCATGAAGCACGCTTCGCCGCCTTTGGGCACTTCCTTCGTGGGATACTTATAAAGATATAGGTAGTTATACTTTGTATCCTCACTATTTAGCCGTCCGGCCGTTTCGCACAGTACATAGGTATCCATTCCCAACATGAATACCAGCAGCGAGATCAACATGCCTATAACCACCGTTACCGCACTCCTGCGCTCGCGAAGGAGCTGACGAATACGGTATTTACTGAGGAATCCAAGCTTCCCAAGATTGACGTCCTTACCCTTGCTCACTGACTGTTCGTTGCGAAGCAGGGAAAGCGCCGTTCTCGAAAGCGCCTTATTGATCACAAGAAAGTTGACGATCACGGAAACCACGGGGGGCATAACAACTGTGTAAATGATCAGATAAGTCGGAACCACCATCTCAAAATAGGGAATGGAAAAATATTGATAGCTGTCAGCCATCTGCATCTCGCTACCATACTTTCCAATGCCTAGCAAGGCCCCCGTGATGCCGCCAAGGAAGCAAACGACCGTCGGTAAGGTTACGTAATGCACGAGCAATTCCTTTTTCCTCACCCCCAGGGAATAAAGTGCACCGATCACGCTGCTCTCGCTCTGGATCTGATGGATGACAAATACGGAAAGTACGTAAGTAAATAGTACCATAACGACAACGCCAGCAAAGAGTCCTACGTAACGATCAATGAATACGTCTCCAGAAGCACCGCCAATCCGATTGTTGTCTGCCCGTAGCATGAAAGAGGTAATGTTCTCAGGACCTTTTTTGAAAAACTGATCGATGAGATCATCTGTTTTTTCTTTTAACTCCTTTATACCATCATATAATTCCGTTGTTCCATCATATAATTCATTTGCGCCATCGACCAAATCACCAGCACCGCCAACCAAATCGTTTGTACCATCTGAAAGCTTTTCTGCTCCCTCATATACCTCGTCAATGCCTTCCTTTAGACTGCCAGTTCCTTCATCTGCCTTTGCTACTCCCTTGGCAAACATGGTAACTGCTCCATAGAGGTCTCCTTGTCCTCTCGTCATTTGACCGACCTGTGCCGCAAACTGCTCTCCCGTCTTTTTAAGTTCACCAGTACCATCTTTGAGCTCTGTCGCACCTTCTTTTAAGGTTTTTAGGCCATCTTCCAGTTCTACAACACCATCCTTAAGCTCAGAGGTTCCATCTTTCAGCTCCAAAGCGCCATCACGAAGCTCTTTTGCGCCATCGCAAAGCTCTCTCGACCCGTCAAATAATTCGTTGATCCCATCCACCAGATCATCTTTTTTTCCATAAGAATCTGCTAGGAGTTCTTGATAATAGGGATCTTTAACGCTGTCATAATCAAACGGAAAGTCCTTGATCATTTGCTTTAATTCTGCCGAGTCCATACCGCCAAGCAAAAATGCATAGGTAAGCTCTTCACTACTGCCAAGCTTCTTTAATTTCTCGTAGCTTTCCTTTGTCACAAAGGCAGTGCCAAATGCGCTACTGTCAATGACCATGTCTGCAAGCTTACGATAGGGGGCGTCATAATCCACGCTGCTGCCAACGCCGACCACCTGGTAAGCATCTCCGCAAATGGAGACGCTATCACCAACCTTGATCCCTTTCTCGCTACAATAACGCTTCTCCAAAACAATTTCGGATGAGCCAGAGGCCAATCTTCCTTCGTCCAATGTATATAAGTCGATTTTTTCTCTGTTTTCAAAAACCTGTAATACGGAACCATCCTCCATCGTGATCTCAAAGTGAAAGTGTGGTTCTAAGGTTACGCCCTTTTCTTCCATAGCCTTTATCTGTCCGTCCGTAAAGGGCATAAATACCGTGACTTGTCCGTCCTCCAGTTTGCTCCTTTCTTGATTCTTCTCCGTTCCCTGAATGATTCTCTCGGACGCATCCACAATGGAGAAAACAACAAACAGGCTAAACGTGATCAGCAAATACAAGGAAAGATATCGAAATAAGTTTTTCTTCAATTCTCGCGGGAATCTTTTCAACAACACCTTTTTCATCACAGATCCTCCAATTCCCTGGCAGGTACTCTGACCTCATTCTCGTATTCCTTTTTCACTAGTCCATCCTTTAGATAGATCACCTTGTGCACCATGTTCTTGATGGAATTGTTGTGTGTCACGATGACCATGGTGGTTTGATACTTTTGATTGATCTCTTCAAGCAAGGCTAAAATATCCCGCGAGGTATTAGAATCCAGCGCACCTGTCGGCTCATCGCAAAGAAGCAGCTTCGGATTTTTGATCAGTGCTCTCGCGATTGCGCAGCGTTGCTGCTGGCCGCCTGACAGCTGGGAAGGAAATTTGTTCTGATGCTCCGTAAGTCCAAGCACTTCTAGTAGCTCTTCCATGTTTAAGGGATCATTCGTCAAGTACTCGCAGACCTGAATGTTTTCCTTTACGGTAAGATTCGGAACCAGATTGTAGAACTGAAAAATAAAACCCAGCTTTGCTCTTCGATACTCGGAAAGAGCTTTGTTTTTCATGCCGAAAATCTCGGTTCCATCCACAATGATCGAACCGCTATCCATGACGTCAAGGCCACCGATACAATTTAGCAGTGTTGACTTTCCTGATCCGGAGGTTCCCTGAATCACGCACATCTGTCCCTTTTCCACAAAGGTATTCACTCCCTTTAATACTTGAACAAAGCTCCCTCCTTCACCATAACTTTTCTTGACATTCTTGATCTCTAAATACATATTGTCCTCCCTTTTTGTTTTCGTAATGATTCGATCATTGCATAACATTGTTATGTATTTTTTATTTTTTTACCGCCGACATTGTATGTTTCAAAATGATCTACAAAATCGGCGGTGAATCCTTTACCTTTCTGCGGGCAAAAGCGCCAGCTCTGCCCATCCTCTTACCAGATAATTCATGATGCTTCCCATACGTTCCTTCGCTTTCTCAATGTCCTTTTCATGCTTGATCACGTGTACAAAGGCATCTACCGTAACATGTGACATCCAATGCGTCATGAAGGGATCCAACCGGAAGCCTGGCGCCAGCTCGATCATGGTGGGAGAATTCTTTTCAGCAAGCTGAACAAACGCATCCAAGCTGCTTTCCAATTCTCCTTCCTTGGATCCTGACAGCAGCAACTGAAAGCTATCATAATGCTCGTAAATATAATCAAGGAACATGTCCGAGACATCCTTGTGATCTACCAAGCATTCTTCAATCTGTTGAATGTCCTTCATGGCCTCGCGATCCTCCATAAAGTGCTTAAGGATCATTTCTTGAAGCTCTTTCACCGGACCGTCAACAATCGCATGATACAAATCCTCTTTTCCATCAAAGAAAAAATAGAGTGCTCCCGTCGTCATTCCGGCTTTTGCGCAAATGCCCCGCAGGGATGCTTTGTTATACCCTTTCTCTAAAAATTCCTTTTTGGCGGCCTCGATGAGAAGTCCTCTCTTTTCATAATCCGTCAATTCTTTTTTCATATTCTTCATAAAAAATCTCCGCGGATAAATAACAGGGTTATGTAACGATGTTATTTAACCACGGAGATTCTACTTTGTCAAGCATATATGATCAAAAACCATCTTATTGATCAAATCCTATCAGTAATGTTTCCGTCTTATCGACCCTGCCAACCATCCCATCCATACGCTGTCTACTCCTTATCCTTCACCGTCTCAACGATGTCCCACTTTTTCATGGCACGCATGGAAAGAACATGGCTCAGCGTAACATAAGCAAACACAACGCTTGCCGTCAAAAGATAAATGGAGAAATCGCCCACAAAGGGATAGGTCCTGCTGCTCGTCTCCAGCTTATCCAGCACATACCTTATGGCAATCACACCTAACGGGAAACCAATCAGGCAGGCAAACGCAAAATACGGCACCGCCTGGAAGAACAGTCGCAAAGATAATTCTGCGTGCTGTCGGCCCAAGGTTCTTAGCATACACAGTTCCTTTTTCTGCTCCTGTAGGTTCGTCCGAAACGTGTTAATGACTATGACAAGTCCAATCACCACGGAAAATAAAATGACAATCAGCGCACAGGTTCCGAAGGGAGCGATCATCTTATGCATTGCCTGATAATTCTTTCTAGTGTATGCCATATACAGGAAGCTCTCATCCTGCGTCAAATACTCCATGAGAGCAGTTTCATCCTCTTCCCTTACATTACAGATCACAGAGTAAAGCTTTGCCTCTCCGATCCTCTTTTCCGTCTCATGGGAGATCACCTGATACTGATTCTCGCTCTGTCTGGATATTGCCGCAACCTTCAGCGCAGCTCCATCCAGCGAAACTTCGTCCCCAACGGAAGCACCTAATTTTCTTGCAACTTTTTGATTGATGAGAATGCCGTCCACGGGAACGGAAAGCTGCTTCCCGTGATCATCATAGTTTCTGATCAGCTTTGCATCTCTTTGCACGGCCTTAACGGTTGCCTTGACACTGTCATCCTTTCCCGCTATGTTCATCGTATAATAGCTAACCTTCTCCAGGTTCTTCGCGTATCCCGTCTGTTCCAGGCCTGCCAGCCACTCGTCGTCAGGCTCCTGCGCCACAAATATCTCGCAATCGTACAAAATGCGCTCCTCAAAGAGCTCCTCCAAAATCCTGTCCTTCGTGGCGTTGAAGGAAAAGGACATAAAGATGAGCATGACAGATCCGGAAAGGCAAATCACGGAAAATACAAAACGTAACTTATTTCTCAGCAAGGAGAAAATGCTATATTTCACAAAAGGAGAGAGACAGCCCAGCACTTTCCCAAGCCCCTCAGAAAAAAATACCTTGGACGGGATCGGGCGCAGCATGGCCTCAGACGGCTGGATGCCACTGATATATAGAGCGCTTCCAATGGTTGCAAGCTGTCCCACGATAAGTGTCAGCGCCACGGCAATCCACAGTCTTGGAAGATCCAGCGCATAGTGCATGAAATGCAAATGGAAAAAGCCCCGGAAATAGTCTCCGATATAACGCATCACACAATACCCGATCACCATTCCGAGCACAATGGCTCCGATCATGGCAATCGCATTGGCAACGCAAAAGTATGCAGCAATGTTCCCCTTCGAATATCCCAAGGCACGCAAAATGCCGATCTCACGGCGACACTGGCGAATCAATTGCGACATAAACAAAAAGCTCACGATCAAAGCAACTGCAAAGAAGAATAGCGGCAGGGAATGAGAAATCGTCATCATCGGTTTCACGTTAATGTCCATGACTCTGTGAACGTCAGACCGTTCATAGGTGTAGCTGTCCTTGACCTCAAGATCGCCAAGTGCCTGAATTGCCATGGCTAGCACCTGCTCCGGATCAGCATCCGGAGAAATCTTTAGAAGAAACTGGTTACAGAACTCATCATAGCCCTTCCACTCGCCCAGCTGCTCCCTTGCCCTTTCGATTTCCTTTTGAACCTCTGCGAATTCCTGCAGCGCGGACGCCCACTGCTTTTCCAGCTCCTTGCCGCCTTCCTCAAGCTGCTTCTGCGCATCAGAATACTGCTGCTTTCCGTTCGTGACCTCCTGATCAATTTCCCGTATGCCATCATCAATCTGCTGCGAAGCATCCGCGATTTGGCGGCGGCCATCCTTCAGCTTCTTCCACGCGTCATCCAACTGCTTCTGATAGTCTGTAAGTTCCGTCTCTTGCTCCTTAAGCAGTTTTTCTCCGTCTTTTATCTGCTGGTCGTATCCGTCCAGCTCCGTATATCCATTTTGGATGGCGGTCTGACCATCTTGAATCTGCAAGGCACCATTCTCCAGCTGTAACTGAAGGGCATCCAATTCCTTTTCTCCAGAGAGGATCTGTGCCAGTAAAGCCTCCAGATTTGCCTTCTCCGTGATCATTTGCTCCATTCCCAACAGGAGCTCATCATATTTTCCCTCGACATCCGTCAAGGCATCACTTAATTTCAAAACCTCGTCATCCAAGCTTTGAAGCAAGCTGTCAAATAAGAGGTCCGCGATCCATATGGTCATCTGATATTGATCCAGCAGTTCCTGCACCTTGGCAACCATTTGTTGCCTCAATTCTTCGATCCTCTCAGGTTCTGTCTGGTCTTCCAGATATGTAGCCAATTGGTTTTGGAAAAACTGCAAAAGTGGTTTGTAGGTCTTCGCGGTACTGATCAGATTCGATATCTGATCCTCTGTAATTCCATAGGAAGCCAGCTTATCCTTGACATTCTGCTGCATGCTCATAATCTCTGCCATGAAAAGGCCAATGTCCTCCAGTGCGATGAGCTGCTCGTTCCATTCTTTGATTTCCGTCCGAAGCTGCTCCAGGCCATTCACTACAAGATCCGAATCCGTAATCATGGAGCTGAGCTGATCTACGGCCGTGCCTGCCCATTCATACAAATCCATTTGCTGCACTCCCTTGATCAGGAAGTCTGCCATGATAAAATAGCCTTTGACACGTGTCAGTAGCTCTTTATTTTGCCGTAGCTCATCAATCAACTTGACAAGTGCCGCCAAGGCTTCCTCGATGCTCGTCTCCTGCCCTGTCAGGTTCTTTAATTCCTGTTCAAGTAAGGCCTTTGCAGCAAGCAGCAATTCCTTTTGCGCTGCCAGCTCATCCTTCTTTTCATGTACGGTTTCCAGATTCTTTGTCAGTTCCTGTAATTGATACTCCAAGGAAACATTTAACGCATCCAGCTCCGCGCGCTTTGCAGCTAATGCCTTCTTTTGCTCCTCCAAGAGCTTGCGCGCGTTTTCGAGTTCTTTCCACTTTTCCTCTAAGAGCTTTTGCTTTTCAAGGAGCTCTGCTTCCCCGTCATCGATTTCAGATGACTTTTCCTTTAGTTCTGCCAGCTTATTTAGCAGGTCCTCCTTCGCAGAGGCAGCCTCCTTTAGCTTTTCCTCAAGCTCCGTGCTCCTGTCCGCAAGCTCCGTCCTTGCCGTTTCAAGCTCCGCTGCGGCGCGGTCATGCTCTTCCTTAGCTTCCCTTTGCTTCTCCTCAAACTCCTGATTCTTTACCTCCAGCTCTGCGCTGGCATCCGTAACCTCAGGATTCTCGATCTTCGCAAGCACGGTGCGTGGCACGTAGAGAAAGCCTACGTCCGAGCTGACAACCTCCACGCCATTTAGCTGGCGTGACCCAAGCATCTCCGGTCTGGAGATAATGCCTTCGATCATGCATTCCCGCGTGACGTCTGCAAACTGCACCGTGACAAGGTCCCCGGCATGAAAATCATTGTCCTTGGCAAATCCGACCTCTAATAAAACGGAATCCCTGCCCTTGGGATCGATCTGTTCCCAATAATAGGTCTTCTGAAACTCCCCCGGATCGTAGCTCATCGCCTGAACGGACAGATAACTCCCATCCTTACCAAAGAGCGTCAGATTCCCGACCAATCTGGCATCCACGGCCTCTATGCCGGGGACGGCCGCAATCTTTTCCATCACGTCCCTGGTCGTCACAACGGTAGTAATGACTGCATCGGGATATTCCATGACCGAAATATATTCCTCCAAGCTATTCTTGAGCGAAAGGGTACCACTCGCCATGCCGGACATCAGTCCGCAGCCCAAAGAAGAGACCAGAAGCATCGCGATGAATAATCTTCCATATTTTTTTCCAATCGCCCGAAGCAAGCTTTTTCTCATGCCTTACCATTCAATCCTTTCTGCCAAAACCGGGGAGGCGTTCTCCCTGATGGAAAGAATCTGACCATCCCTCATGGTGATCACCCGATCTCCCATCTCGGCGATTTCCTTTGTGTGCGTTACAATGACCACCGTCTTGTGATGCTCTCGCGCCAGCTTCTCCAACAGGATCAAAATCTTCTTACCCGTCTCTGAATCCAGCGCTCCCGTCGGTTCATCACAAAGAAGCAGGTTTGCACTTCCTGCCAAGGCTCTCGCAATAGCAACGCGCTGTTGTTCCCCGCCTGACAGCTGCGAGGGATATTTGTTTTTCTTGCCGGAAAGCCCCATGAGCTCCAGCATATGATCAACGATCTCAGGATCCTTTCGAAGATCTGCCGTCAATGCAACATTTTCCGACACCGTCAGTTCCCCAATCAAATGAAAGGCCTGAAACACGAAACCAACGCTATTTTTACGATATTTTGTGAGTTCGCGATCATTTAGATGACTAATTTCCTTTCCGCGGAACCAAACGCTTCCCTGATCTGGCTGATCCATCCCGCCGAGCATGTTAAGCAGCGTAGATTTTCCAGAACCACTGCTGCCCAAAATGACCAGAAGCTCACCCTCATAAATATCCAGGTGAATGCCGTTTAGGGCCCGCACGGCACTTTCCTTGCTGCCATATGTTTTTACCAAATCTCGAACCTCTAAGATTTTCTCCATGGTTGTTCCCTTCTTCGCCATATTTTTTAAATTCCCTGGCGATTTTTGGAAGAATGCCTAACATTTTGAGCAATTTCCCTAGCGCTTTTCTTCACGTTTTTTCTTTATGTGTTTCATCCACAGATACAAACCCCAAAGCAAATGAAATGCCGCGATCGTAACTGCGCTGTAGATGACCACTCGCAGCAGGTAATTTTCCGGTATCAATGGCAGGTTCAGCTTGAGATAAAAATAATTGGCCTCCTCAAAGGACAAGTTGACTATGGAGGCCGGAATTGTCATGGCAAGCATTCCTGCATAGGCCAGCCAAAGGTGCCAATATTTTGGTCGCTTTTGGTGCACTGTCATGGCGTAATAGGTCGCGTAAATCGGGAGCAGATGTTCCAACCAGAACTGGTAATAACGAAAATAGGTCGGACCCGTGCGCGAAATGACAATGGGTGAGGCAATGGCGATCACTGCGCCAAAAAAGGTAATATAATAATTGAGCCCAAACAAGGTGTCATTCAGTGAAATAATCATGAAAACACAGCAGATCAGCCCCCACTGGCACAGCTGCATGGGGAGCTTTGTCATGAGCGTATGATTTCCGTATTCATCACCCACGTAAAGAACACGCCAAAAATAGGACATCTCCGCCATCAGCATCACAAAGGATAAAATATATCGAAACCGCGCTTCATACTTCCACTCGCGAAAGCGATCACGCTTTAACGTCGTGAGAATCATTGCCAAAACTAGTAGTACGATGGGGAAAAAATGCCAGAAGCCGAAGATCTGGAAATCTCCCTCTTCTCCATAGCCAAAAAAGCCTTCCCTGTAAAACTGATATATCATGGGCAATTTCCTCCATATTTTCTGAAAATATCCGCAATAATACATTTTATTATACACAAATTGTCGCATTTTGTCAAAAGAAATTACATCTTCGGACATTTCTGCCATTGACTTCCTGCACTGCAAAATTTATACTTGAAATGTGATCACACAAACACGTAAGAAGGGAAATCCCATGAATCCATCAAGCGAATTGGCACAAAAGAAATTGTTTTTATTTGACATTGACGGCACGATCGCCGTGGGAGACACGCTCTATGCGGGCAGCGCAGAGCTTTTAAGCTATATCGAACAGATCGGCGGAAAGGCCTTTTATATCACCAATAATTCAACGAAGAGCGGTGCGGATTATGTCAAGAAATTTAAGAATGCTTATCATTTGGAGACGACGGAGGAGCAGTTTGTCACCTCAGGCTACATGACGCTACGCTTCCTGCTTCGTCATTATGCCGATCGAACAATCTATTGCATGGGCACGCGCTCCTTTATTGAGGAGCTACGCCGCCACGGTCTTACGGTGACGGAAAAATGTCAGCCCGACATTGCCTGCGTTATCGTAGCCTATGACAGTGAACTGTCATATGAAAAGCTCTGCGAGACGAGTAAGGTCTTGCTCACCATGGACGTACCTTATTATGCGACAAATCCTGATCTGCGCTGCCCCATTGACTTTGGCTTTATTCCTGACTGTGGCGCAATGTGCGACATGCTGGCAGCGACCACGGACAAGCATCCGACCTATCTTGGAAAACCAAGCAAGAAGGTCGTGGACCTTTGCCTGCAGCTCTCCGGCTTTACAAAGGAGGAAACCTTGGTCGTCGGCGACAGACTTTATACGGACATTGCCTGTGGCATTAACGGCGGCGTTGACACCTGCGTTCTCTTTTCCGGGGAGGCAAAGAAAAATGACTTAAAGGATACGCCTTACAAGCCCACCTATGCCTTCGATGCCGTGAAGGATTTATATCTTGCGTGCAAGGCTGCCCGCGGGCAGGCCTGATCTGCCTTAGACCGCTTACACAACGTATGACGATAGATAGGCAGAATACCTAGAAACAGGGTGTTGGAACATACTGTAGAAACATAAAAAAGCCCGTGACTTCTCACGAGCTTTTTTGTTGCGATGACTCCTTAGTCATGTATGGATTTTTCTACTACGCCAAAGCCTAATGGATAAGGCCCCGTATGAACGCTAATGGTTGCTCCGATCTGATAGAGCTTGATCTCTTCCTTGAGGTCAAGATTTGCCGCCCTAAGCGCCTCATACGCACGCTCACGAAAGGCCTTTGCCTCCTCCATGTCATATCCAAATCCGATGCAGACCGTAAACTTGTCTGCGGAGATAGACTGCTCCTTCAAATAGGTCACCAAAAGCTCAATCGCCTTTTGCGTCGTTCCCTTTCTGCTGCGCCCAATTCCCGAGGGGAAAATTTCCCCCTGCTTTAAAGTAATGACGGGGCGAATACCCAGAATGCTTCCCGCAACGCCCGCCACCTTGCCAATTCTTCCGCCGTGCTTTAAGTACTCCATATCCCCGACGGTAAAGAAGATTCTTCCTGTATCCCTAATTTCTTCCAATCTGGCAATGGCCCTGTCATAGTCCCAGCCGGCATCGCGAATGCGAACGGCCTCCAAGGTATAAATTCCCTGCAAAACCGTATTGATTCTGGAGTCAATGACATGAATCTTTGCCTCCGGGTACTCCTCTAGTACAAGCTCTTTGGCGCTTACTGCGGACTGCATGGAACCACTAAATTTCGTCGTAATGCAGATACAGATGACGGGCATGCCGACCTGTGCAAAAGGCGTAAATGCCTCGACAAAATCATGCACGGAGGGCATGGAAGACTTTGGATATACCTTCGGGTGATCCACCATCTCCTGATAAAAATCGCGAATGCCGATTTCGACAATCTCCTTCTTGTAGGTCTTATCATCAAATGATACGTAAAACGGTACGACCGTTAAATTCTTTTCTTTCGTAAGCTCTACGGGCAGATCACAGGATCCATCCGTCACAATGTGAAACAATTCACTCATTTCATGGCCCTCTCTAGGTCGATTGTTTAATGTAATCCCTTCAAAATCGAACATTTTCCAGTTCCTACGAAAGTATACCATGTATTTTCAAAAGACACAAGACATAGTTTTTAATACTACGCCATTTTTTTGATTTTTCCTTGCATTTTCATGAGAGGGTGATATAATAATTCTCAGATCCCGAAGCGAGGGCGAGGGACATGCCGAAGGGCAAGCAAAAAAATCTATAAAACGTATTTTCATGGAAGCATAGCTCAGCCGGGATGAGCGTTCGCCTCACACGCGAAAGGTCAGGGGTTCGAGCCCCCTTGCTTCCATTTTTTTATTGTCTAATTCTATATTTCCCATGATTACATTGATACGAAAAGAATACCCCAGGCAGTCACTTTTCCATGATAAGGAAAAGAATACTGCATGGGGTATTTTATAGTATTTTGGTTTTTTAGTGAATGATTTCATCTATCACTTTACTCCGCGAGGAAAAGCTTCACCCTGCTTTGAATCGCGTCTATCACTTGCTCCAGGTTCTTTTGTCCCTCAAAATATGCCATGGTCTCTTCTCCAACGATTTGCTGCACCTGCGCATTTCCCGAAGGCGCCTTCCTCGCATTCGCAAGCATTTCCCGAAAAGCGTCTACGCTCTCCTGATCCACCAAATGCTCTGAATACATGGCCCCGATCACTTCACCGTTCTCATCCAAAATATCCTCATGATCCTTTCCGCACAAGGCCAATTCTCTTTCGATGATCTTCTCATTCACGTTTCGATTTGACCAGAACCCAAACGCAACGTAGCCCGGCTTCACGGGATCCTGCGATAGGCAAAATTCCAAGAAATCCCAGGCACCCTCTTGCTTTTTCGAGGTCGCAGTGATCGAAAGCTCCGTCACACCATTGATGGTTGTTCTCGGTGTCCCGTCAGGGCTGGGATATCCCATGACCACAAGGTCCCCAAGTTCCAGCCTTTCCCTTGGGTAGCTTCCAAGAAAATGTACGTCCAATTGCTTAACGTTGAAGGGACGATCCTCCGCAGGGATTTGCGACTCTTTGTCCTGACATTCCTTCATGTACTGCAGGAGCGCCCGAAATTCCTCGCCGTCAAAATAAGCCTCCCTCTTCTTGGCATCCCAAAAGTAATCCAGCGGATCTCCGTAAAGGCAATACATGCGAAAGAATAAAAACATGCGAAACGGACGATATTCGTCATGATCACGAAGATACTGAATCATCTCCTCATAGGTCCATCCAGGCTTACCCTTCCACTGAGATGTCGGTACGATCAAGGTCTCCATCCAAAACTGACAGGGAATCGTATATAATAAATCTCCACAGGACCCATACTTTAGGATTTCCGGATAAAAATCCTCCTCACTCAGCACGGTACTTTCCTGCAGGAAGGTTCTCAGATCTGCCAAATATCCCTGAGCCGCAAGATCCTCAGAAAGTCGATTTAGGTTTGCATGGCAGATCATGTCCGGAGGATTCTTGCTCAAAAGATCAGCACTCATACGCGTCTTTGCATCTTCCAAATCACTCATGTCATTCGAAGCATATGTCTTGATGCTCACGTGCCATTCGTCCTGCGATTGATTGTACTCCGTAACTAATTTCTGTAGATTTCCATCACTGTTCATGGACACAATGGCCACGGTCAGTTCGTTCTTCTTCGGAAGCTCCTCCTCGCTTTTCCAACGAATCCTGACATAGGACGGATCCTCATAGCTATTCGCGTAGATGTCCCCCTGCTCGTCCCTCCAAATCATATAAATGGAGCCTCCCAGCAATCCTACGTCCGTCCAAGGGAATAACTGATAAAAGGTCTGATCTGCATAGGAATATCGATAGGCCGCATCTGCAGTATAAAAGTAAAGATTCTCTGCATCACTCCCCTGTGCAAAGATGCCGCGCACGTCGTACGGAAGCTGCGATAATTCCTCGCCCAGCTCCCTCTTTTCTATGTCTATCCTGCAAATGCTTACTTGCGAGCGAATCTGACCCGTTCTTCGAAGTACGTAAAGCCCTCCGCCGATCGTTTCAAGGCTGCCGCCCTTCCCGTCAATCCTCCCCAGTCGTTCTCCTGCCGGGCTCCATATCTCCAGCTCCTCTTCCTTCGCAATACGGGATACGTAAACGCAGTCCTGCCAAAGAAAGATGCTCCGCACGTCGCTAAAATCCCAGGCCTTCCTTGCCTGAAGCATCTCTAGCAGCGCTGCGTCATCTGGATTTTCTTCCATACCGTCAAAGCCTGCTGCCGTCTCGTCCTCTTCGCTCCAAGCCTTGCCATTCACATCCAAGCTCCAAAGCCTTCCGTCTTTATCCGTTCCCCATAGCCTTCCGTCTTTATCCGTTCCCCATAGCCTTCCGTCTGCATCCGTCCCCCAAAGTCTTCCGCCCAGCGTGACACTCCGCAGATAGTTGGCATTTTCTGGAACGGTAAGCATCGCGGGCTCGGCCACGTATGCACCGTCTTCGTGCTCTGCCTTGATCACGATCTTACTGTCCCCAACGATCTGTATGTTTCCGGTTCCCGTCCCTGCAATGTTGTCAACAGATTCTGTGTCTCCCTCTTTTTGCCTTCCGCACCCTGACAATCCTATGCAGATGAGTAGTAACATCGTGAAAAGCCGTGTTACACTATGTCTCCAAAAAGTATTCGTCTTCTCCATAACCATAACTTCTCCCCTCATCACGATCAACCCTGACAATGTTTACTAAAATTCCGATAGAGCGCAGCCATGTTCTCCGCTATCTTCACCGAATCCCCTTGTTCACCTGCTGCATATACCCTCGCGCTTTCTCCCTTGCCTTTTTCAGCAGTGCGTCAAAATCCTCCGTATAAAGCAATCTTGAATAATACTCCTCTGCCGGCAGCATGGCATCACATGCCTCAGGGTATTTTAAGGTCAGGGCCGGTGACGGAAGTATCCACTTCTCGTAATAATTCCTTTTCTCCTCAGCGGTTGAAAAGTGCCTCAGGGAATCCCCTTGTCTTTTCGTCACCAGTCCCGTATCCAAACCGAAAATAAGCTGACTGGCATAACTGCATTTCAGGCTACCTCCTTGATCCAATGCTTCCTTCCCATATAATAGCAGCTTCGCATAAGATGCATCCGTGTGTAATAGTTCCAAAAACTGAAATGCTTCCTGCTTATTCGCCGAAGATGCAAGGATCCCTGTCTGACAATTGAGCCGCGGCACGGCATAGCCCTTCCACTGATAGGCATAAAAATCCTCCGGATGATTTCCATCCCCTATGTCCGTTCCCGGAAAGCTGCGGGAAAGTGCAAAATCCCAGTCAGCAACGTTCGATTGTACCACCTGCTCCTGATACTCATTTAGGAGGCGCATCCATTGAACACAGTTCTCCTCCTCCAGGGGATTCACCGTCTTGCCATCCTCCGTCAGGAGCACGCCCATATAATAAGAATATCCAAAGGCCTCCGCAAACTGGTAATCTGACTGACAATTCAGGAACCGTTTTCCATCCAAAAAGTACTGCTCCAAGGAAAGCAAATCACCGCAAAAGTCCTCCGCCTCTTCCCTCGTAAAGGAGGATTTCCGCAGATAAAGTGTCAGTCCCGCATCCTGCGCGATTTCATTTGGGAAAAAATAAATTTGATCCTGATAAGAGGCACAATCCCACAGCACCTCCGGAATCTGCTCATAATAGGCACTGTCCTTTAAATATGCATCCAATGGCTCATACTTTCCTGCGCGAATGGCCTTCTGAGTATAATGCTCTTCCGGCGAATAAAAGCCTGTAAACGCGATGTCAGCGCCACACTGAAAAAGCTTTTCCTGATAGGAACGATCCTCAGAATCTGTCCCATTTGTCGTCTTAATCGGCAGGAACTGAATGCCAAAGGAATAACCGTCCTCCTTCAACTTCCTGTTGATTTCCCGCACGGTAGCTCTGGTAATCTCCTCCATGCCAAAGGATTGATAAGCCCACTTTAAGGTGACATAAGGCTTCCTTCCTGCCTCCGTTTCATCACCCTCCGCATCTAAAGCGGCATTCCCTGAGCTCTCCTGATCGCCTCTTTTCTTTTCCAAGGGAATATCGCCTTCCTTGCCTGCCAGCAGCGTATGTGCATCCACGTACCATACCTCGTCTGCCTGCAAGAGGTCCGTGACTTGTTGTCCCTGCAATTCTCCGTCATTTTCCCCACCTTTCCCCAATGCCATCTTCCATGTGAAAATTCCCCCAACTAATGCAAGGAACGTGCATGCCGTCAAGACGACCCATGTCCTCCACGACTTTCTTCTCCCAAATGCGCTTGTCTTTCCCTCCAGCGTTTTGGACTCGGAGGACTTGTTATACTCAAGTGCCTCTTCAAGATACCGATCTGCGATTTTACCCACGCCATTCCACAGTTTTCCTGGCTCTTTCATAACTGGATGCCCTCCTTTTCCAAGTATTCCTTTAGCTTCTCACGAAGTCTTAAAAGTCTGACCGCAACACTGTTTTCCCGCATGGAAAGCTCCTTTGCAATTGCCTCCACTGCTTCTGCAAACCAATACCGTTTTACAAACATCACCCTGCTTTTCTGATCCAAACCATCTAGGAATCTTTCGATGGCCTCCGTCAGTTCCTTTTCCGTCCACGCATCCTCCACCGTCTTTGCAGAAGGAAGGCTACCCTCCAGTTCCTCTAGTTCCTCTAACGACTGCTCCAACGCCGCGCTGCGCTTCTTCGCTTTCTTAAAGCGCAAACGATTGAAGGCAATATTCTTAGTAATTCTGCAGACAAAAGCAGACAAAGGCTCCGGCTTTGCCGGCGGAATGGCATTCCAAGCGCCAAGGCATGCATCATTCACGCATTCCTTGGCGTCCTCCGCATCCTGCAAAAGGTCATATGCCACCCGTTGCATTAAGCCTCCATATTTTTTTGTCAGCTGCGCGATGGCATCCTCGGATCTTTGAAAAAATAGATTAACAATCTCCCTGTCTTCCATGGTGTCCTCACGTTAGTCCCATACATAAACGCATTTTATGCATGACCTTGGGCGTCAATCAAGCCCTCTTACTATATCTCTAACCAACTACGAAATAATATTACGTCCCTTAATTCAGTTTCTGCTAAAAATTTCTGCTAACTACGCCCTCATCTAAAGCCTTCTGTTCCGTAAGACAGGCTCCCTCCTCTTCCATACGTCTCTGAAGGCTAATATACAAAGAACACGGAAATCGGTTGCCACCTCATTCCGTGTTCCATTTATTCCAATTATGCTAAAACCTAATGTCTGTCTTTTTTAATGAGGGCAGGCATGCTTTCTAATGAATTTGTCCAATGGATCCCTTATTCTTTATCAGGAAGAATCGCATTCAGAAGAATGCCAATCAGTGCTCCAGCGGCAAGACCCGTAACAAGGATGGTGGTAGGCTTGCCTGCAATGATGAGAGGAATCTTAATCGCTCCGTCTCCATAAAACGTATTAAACTTGATGCCAATGGACAACACCAGGATCAAGGCAGCGATGATAACATTGCGGCTCTTCGTGAAATCAACCTTAGCCTCCACGATGTTGCGAACGCCGACTGCAGAAATCATACCATACAGTACCAGGGACACACCACCAACGGTTGCGGTAGGCATGCTGCCGATAACAGCCGCAAACTTCGGACAGAAGGAGAACAGAATTGCAAAGCCTGCTGCAAGGCGGATGACCAAGGGATCATACACCTTCGTCAGGGATAGTACGCCCGTATTCTCACCATAGGTCGTGTTTGCAGGTGCGCCAAAAAGAGCTGCCAGAATCGTTGCAAGACCATCGCCCAAAAGGGTTCTGTGCAAACCGGGATCCTCTACAAAATTTCTGCCTACCGTAGAAGAAATCGCGGAAATGTCTCCCATGTGCTCCACAATCGTTGCAAGGGCAATGGGTACAATGGTTATGATGGCAGTAATCAGAAGACCAGTATTGCCGTCCTTAAAGGCCCAGAATGCGGTGCTCTCGAAATGGATGGGAAGTCCGATCCAATCCGCTGTTGCCACCTTGGCAAAGTCTACCTCTCCAAGTGCAACGGCAACCAAATAGGAACCGATGACGCCAATAATGATCGGCACGATCTTAACCATGCCCTTGCCCCAAATATTGCAAACAAGAATCAAGATAATGGCGGCAAATGCAATAATCCAATTATCCGCACAGCTGTCCAAAGCTGTCTGGGAAAGCGTAAGTCCGATGGCAATGATAAGGGGTCCCGTTACGATGGGCGGGAAGAATTTCATTACCTTTCCACTTCCAAAGACCTTGATCAGCGCTGACAAAATCAAATACAGAAGTCCTGCACAGGCAACGCCGACACAGGCATAGGGTAACAGATTTGCCTCACCCTTCGGTGCAATGGCAAAATATCCAGGAAGAAAAGCAAAGGAGGAACCGAGAAATGCCGGAACCTTTCTCTTTGTCAAAAAGTGGAATAACAAGGTGCCGAGACCAGCGAATAATAATGTCGTGGATACGTCCAAGCCCGTCAGCATGGGTACCAGGATCGTTGCGCCAAACATGGCAAACATGTGCTGTAATCCAAGCATGGCAACCTTCGGTGCACCTAAGCTTCTCGCGTCATAGATGCCGTCCGATGCCTGTTTCGGACTGGAATTCTTAGCGCTGGAACTCGGTTTTACGTTGGAATTTTGACTAGCGTTTGCACTTTGTTTTGCGTTTGGATTTTTGTTCTGATTTGAAGAATTGTTCTTCTTACTCATTGATTTTTCCTCCCCCTAAAATCCTCTTCTTGTGTCTTGAGGGCTACGCACCCTTTATCACTTTAGCACGCTTCCCAAGGCATCGTCAAGCCCTATGTTCCGCCTTACGAAGGTTTTTTCAGGAATTGTTTCCGCATGTTTCTTTCGATTTGTTTTCGGTATTTTCATGTCAAGGCAGCGCATGTGTTTTTAGAAAATCCGTCCAAAGCGGAACATATTTTGCTTTGAGGTGTATGCCGTCCGTGGTGTAGGTCGGATTCATTCCCCCGCTTTCATCCGTGACTGCTTCATTGACGTCGAGATAGAAAACGGTGACACCATCCGCAAGCGTCTGCAAGGCTTGATTCCGCTCCATAATGCCCCGATTGGTCACGAAATCTCCCTTTTCCGCGCGCTTTTGCGTGACAAGCATGATGCTTTGGATGATAATCTTTGCATTTGGCTGAAGCTCGCGGATGCGTGAAATGACCTCGCCATAGGTTTCCGCAAAACGCTGCGTCGTTCCAATGTCAAGCTCATTAATGCCTGTCATCAGATAGATCTTGCCAAATTGCCGTTGCCCTAAAGCCTCCTCCACGGAAATCTTTTTCATCTGCCCCGGAACCTCAACATATTTTGCCGTCAAAATCCGAAAGATATTGAGTCCCTCATAAGCGTAAAACGTCGCGTGCTCCTGCAAATTTCCATAATCGCGAAGTCCGACAATGCGGGAATCGCCGATAAACAATGCATCATCAAAATAGCTCTCATCAACGGTCTGCCAGAGAACCTCCGTCACACTCTGGCCATCCGTTCCTTGCCCTTCCGCTCCCTGACCATTTACACCATCACCGCCAATCCCCTCACCAGTACCATCCCCCAGGGGATCCTCAGGGTCTCCACCTGGTCCGTTGAGCGGATCATCCTCCTGTTCGCCAACGTCCTTGCCCTGCGCGTCACTGTTTTGGGGCCACTTTCCCGTCCATGACTCCTCATTCCCCGAGGTCGTCCCCTCTACGCCAAGGAATGCCTGCAGCTCATAAACAATCCTCCTGGCAGGCTTTTCATACAAATCCCACCGCTTGGTCACTCCAAAAAAGACAATGCCGAACAGGAGCAAAAAAAAGAGAATTTCATATCGTTTGAAAAAATGTTCCTTTTTGCCTTCCATTCTAATTCCTCATTAAAAATTCAAATATAAAAAGGGATTGCTGCCTGCTGCCAAAATCTTCCACACACAGAGCCAGAACAGCCCTGCCAACAGCACGCTCATCCATAGTTTCTTATTCCATTTCTCAAAAACCACTTCCACAATACCCGTACAACACACCATGCCCAATAGTAAGGCAATCCAATGTCGTTTTAGGCAAATCAGATAGTCCATCGGATTTCCGTTGATTGGATCTCCAACGCCAAACATTCTCAGCAAATATGCCTGTAATTCATGAATGTCCGGAATGGCAAACAGCATCCAAGAAATCGGGATCACAAACCAAAGCCAGAGGTGCGGTAACACCTTTAGCTTCTTTACAAAGCGCATGCGGTCAAAGAGTCGCTCCAACACAATGCAAAGCCATAGAAAGACGCCCCAAAGGAAGAAATTGGCGCTCACGCCATGCCAAAAGCCCGTCAGGAGCCAAACAGCCAATAAGTTCATGATTGTCCGCCCCTCGCCAAGCCGATTCCCGCCCAGCTGGAAATAAACATATTTACGGAACCAATGTCCCATGGTGATATGCCAGCGTCTGTAAAAATCCCGCACGGAACGCGCCAAATAGGGAAGATGGAAATTCTCCGGCAGTTCGAAGCCCGTCATCCTTCCAAGGCCCACGGCCATCAGGGAATAGCCGTAAAAGTTAAAATACAGCATCAGGGAATAGCCAAGCGCACCAAGCCATGCATAGCGCCAGGTAACGCTCTCATACCCCGTCTTTCCGACCTCTGCCCAAAGAATGCCAATACGGTCCGCAAGAAGTGTTTTCAACGCTAGACCCAGAATAAAGGTCTTTATGCCATCGGTAAATCTCTCTGCATCGATCCTGCGCTCCCTGAGCGCATCCCTAAGACTCGCGTATGGCGTAATTGGTCCAGAAACAAGCTTGGGAAACATGCCAAGATATGTGACGAATCGAATCAAGCTCTGCTCTGCGGGAATTTCTCCTGCATGCACGTCGACCAAATAAGAAAGCACCTGAAAGGTATAAAAACTAAGACCCAGCGGAAGCCCGGTCATCCATAGCTTAAAATGACATAAGACTGCCAAATTGCCAATGACAGCCAAAAGATAAAGCCTGTCCTTCCTTTTCTTTTTGACCCCTTCCATTGCTTCGCCCGTAGAATCCAGGAATTTTCCCAGCAGGAAATTGATCACAATGGACAGTGGCAAAAGCCACGCATACTTCCACTCTCCCTGTAAATAAAAAAGATAGCTTCCCGTAATCAACGTCACGTTCTTGAGCGACCTTGGAGTGATCAGATAGATTAGGAAAAAGATAGGAATAAAATATAATAAAAAAGTCAGACTACTAAATTCCAATGTTTCGCGTCCTATTCATAAAATACGTTCAGGGCAGCTGCCCTTGAGAGTTTACTTGCAAGATCCAAGCACTGACACAAGAAAAACAAAAAGACGATCCCGCGCCGACAAATCCATCGTCACCAGAATCGTCCCTCCCAAAGCTTTCCCCTGACACCTTTCTTACTCGTCTAATTTCTGAATCAAGTCATACATATCGTCAGCGGAATTAAAATTCTCAGCCGTCACAAGCTCTGCCGGAATCGTTACTCCAAATTGATCCTCAATTTCAGAAACAATGGAATCCAAATCATAGGAATCCAAAATTTTATCATCAACGAGTCTGTCCTCAGTTTCGAAATCTACGTCGGGAAATAAACCAGTCAGAATCTCTAATAAATCATCCATTTCATTCATCTCACTTTCGCCTGATATTGCAAAACTCAATATAATACATTTTCCTTGACTCGTCAATACCATTTTTCATTTTACATAGGCAATTTCTGAACTTACTTTTCAGAGTACATTTTTAATAGTTTATTTTTCTGCGCATGTGTTCCCAGAAAATGCTCTCAAACCAAAAACACCAGGCACACCATTCCTTGAATCTATGAAGTGGTCACGATGCTACGGTAAGCTTCCAGCCTCTTCTCGAACTGTGCGTAAAAGTCCTGGTCGCCATCATATGGAGTCAAAAAAAAGGTTTTTAGCAGAAACATGTTTAAGTTTTTTCCAAATGCTTCCTCTTCGTTTTCTAACTGCAGGCTTTCTGCCTGCTTCTGGATCTGATGCCAGGTTAAAATATATTGTTCATACTTAGGCAATTCCGGCACGTCGAGCCATTTGCTAACCTTAACCTTTGCCTTAGGGTGGTCACACTCGCTCTTTTGCAGGAAATAACGAAAGCCATCGCCCTCATAGTAGCGTCCCAGCGGGAACAAGCGACAAAGCCCAGGACGAAATGCATGAATCGTACACCAGCCCTTTTCATCCAAGAAGGGACATTTTTCGTCCTCGTCCATGCCTTCCTGCTTCCCCTGACTAGCCATCGGTTCCATTCCTTCCCGTTTTGGCAAAGCACCCTCCGAATTTAAGTCAGTCCTCTGTGGTATACGATCCATTGGCTGCATTTTTAAATGGGGCACAATGACGCTGTCTACGACGCGAAGCGCAATCTTCCCCTCTGCAAGTAGCGTCTGGGCATCCTTCCCCAAACCCTTTTGGAATCGCCAGATATCATAGGGATCAAGCAGGATCGTATCTCCCATCTCATGACAGCACCTGGAGCACCCCTGACATCCAAGGCAGTCGGCCTTTACCATGTCATTTGCCGTATATAACTTTCCATCGGAGATCTCCTCCAAGCTTATGTATCGTCTCATTGCCCGCCTTCCTGTCCTTCCCAGTCATCTCTTATTCACATCTTTACTTTAGAAAAAGCCCGATGGCTTCTTCCCAGGAATCATTTTACTCGCATTTTCTGCGCTCGTCCATGTTTTTCCGTAAATCCCATAAAAAACATAGGGCAAGCCATCGAACCGTCTTTACAAAAAAACTCCGTACAGGTCAAACCTGCACGGAGTTTTATGAATGACTTATTTATTGCATGGATTCATTTGGCATTCAACGCATCAGCTTATCTTACTTTGCAGCAAGCTCTGCCTTCAGCTTCTCGGTCAGGGCAGGAACGATCTTGTTCAGGTCGCCTACGATGCCGTAGTCAGCCACGTCAAAGATGGGAGCACTCTCATCCTTGTTGATTGCGATGATGATGTCGGACTCCTCCATACCAGCCAAGTGCTGGATGGCACCGGAGATACCGATTGCAAAGTAAACGTTAGGACGAACGGTCTTACCAGTCTGACCAACCTGCAGATCCTTGGGCTTCCAGCCGGCATCTACAACTGCACGAGAGCAGCTTACGGTTGCGCCAAGAACTGCTGCAAGATCATCAAGAATCTTGAAGTTCTCTGCGCTGCCAACTCCACGACCACCAGATACCAGAATCTTTGCGTCCATGATGTCAACGGTATCGGATACGGCCTTAACAACCTTCAGAATCTCAACATACTTATTGTCAGGAGTAAATCCGGGATTGAACTCGATTACGTTTGCCTTTGCGCCGGCTTTCCTTTCACGCTTCTGCATTACGCCAGGACGTACGGTAGCCATCTGAGGGCGGAAGTCAGGACAAGCAATCGTTGCGATGGTGTTACCGCCAAATGCAGGACGGGTCATCAGCAGCTGATTGTGCTTCTGCTCCTTGCCAGGGATGGGGTTGATGGGGAAGTCACCGATTTCCAGCTGGGTGCAGTCTGCGGTCAGACCAGTGTGGATTCTGGCAGATACGCGAGGACCCAGGTCACGGCCGATTGCAGTTGCGCCTACCAGGAAGATCTCAGGCTTAAATTCCTTGATCACGGATGCAAGAGCATGAGCGTAAGGCTCAGTTCTGTAGTCCTTCAGCTCAGGATCGTCAACTACGATCACCTTGTCTGCGCCATACTCAGCCAGCTCATCTGCAAGGCCCTTTACGTCGCTACCAACCAATACAGCAGTTACCTCAGTGCCAAGAGCCTCAGCAAGATCCTTACCCTTGCCAATGAGCTCAAAGGCAATACTGTTCAGTACGTTGTCTACCTGCTGTGCGAAGACATATACGCCCTTATATTCCTCTAAATTCATTTTTTTATCCTCCTAATTAAATTCGCTTCGCGAATGGAACGCTTCATTTGCTCTGCACCCATTTCGGCGATGAAAAATCTGTCTCAAATGCAGAGCCATAATTTTCATCGGGGTGCATCGCTGCATTCCGCGAATAATTAAATCACATGTCTTACTTTCAGCTTTTCAACAATGTAGTCAACGGATTCGGTTACGTCCTTGTTAATCTTCTCGCCCTGGCCCTTACGAACCTTATCGGAAGCCTTTGCGATCTGGGTAGGTGATCCCTTCAGACCAAGGTTGGAATCCTCAACGTCTACCAGATTAGCACGGCCCCATACGGTCAGCTCTGCATCACATGCATCAAAGATTCCGCCGGGAGTCATGTAACGAGGAGGATTCAGCTCTGCCAATGCAGTGATCAGGCAAGGCATCTTAGCCTTTAATACGTGATAACGATCATCGAACTGACGCTCAACGATTACGGAATCTCCGTCGATCTCGATCTTCTGTGCATAGGAGATTACGGGGATACCAAGATGCTCGGAAATCTGAGGACCAACCTGAGCGGTATCGCCATCAATTGCCTGACGGCCGGTGATGATCAGATCATACTCAAGATTACGGATGGCACCTGCCAGAGTCTGAGAGGTAGCCCAGGTATCAGCGCCGCCGAGTACTCTGTCGGTTACAAGGATTCCCTTGTCAGCGCCCATAGCCATAGCCTCGCGAAGCACGTCCTCAGCCTTGGGAAGACCCATGGTGATAACGGTAACCTCTGCACCGTACTGATCCTTTAATCTCAGTGCAGCCTCAAGACCTGCCTTGTCATCGGGGTTCATAATAGTCATCATCGCAGCTCTGTCCAGAGTACCGTCGGGATTGAACTTAACGCCGCCCTTGGTATCAGGAACCTGCTTAATACAAACAACGATCTTCATTGTATTTTCACTCCTTATAATTTTGATTTATTATGGTTTCTCAGCTTGCCGACTTACTTCAGCAGATTTGCGGAGATGACCATTCTCTGAACTTCGCTGGTGCCCTCGTAGATCTCAGTGATCTTTGCGTCACGCATCATGCGCTCTACTTCATACTCTCTGGTGTAACCATAACCACCGTGCAGCTGAACTGCCTTCGTGGTAACTTCCATTGCCATCTCTGCAGCGTACAGCTTAGCCATGGCTGCCTCTACGCTGTAAGAGGTCTTGTGATCCTTGGTGTACTGATCCTTTGTGGTTGCAGCCTTGTAAACCATGAACTGAGCAGCCTGAGCCTTGGTAGCCATGTCAGCCAGCTGGAACTGGGTGTTCTGGAAGGAACCGATGGCCTTGCCGAACTGCTTTCTCTCCTTAACATAAGCGATGGTTCTCTCAAGAGCGCCCTCACCAATACCCAGAGCCTGTGCAGCGATACCGATACGGCCGCCATCCAGGGTATGCATTGCGATGTTGAAGCCCTTGCCCTGCTGTCCCAAAAGGTTTGCCTTAGGGATGCGGCAATCGGTAAAGATCAGCTCGTAAGTGGAGGATCCGCGGATACCCATCTTCTTCTCCTTCGTACCGAAGGTGAAGCCGGGAGTGCCCTTCTCAACGATGAATGCGGAGATCTCCTTCAGCATCTTACCGCGCTTCTCAACCATGCCGGTAACTGCGAAAATAACATAAACGTCTGCTTCCTTACCGTTGGTGATAAAGATCTTGGATCCGTTCAGAACCCACTCGTCGCCATCCAGAACGGCCTTGGTCTGCTGACCCTGTGCATCGGTACCGGCGCCGGGCTCGGTAAGACCGAATGCACCGATCTTTCTTCCTGCTGCAAGGTCAGGCAGGTACTTCTGCTTCTGCTCTTCCGTACCATAGGTAAGGATGGGATCGCAGCAGAGGGAGGTGTGTGCGGAAACGATAACGCCCGTGGTGCCACAAACCTTGGACAGCTCCTCTACGCACATAGCGTAGGTCAGGATGTCACAGCCCTGTCCGCCGTACTCCTTGGGAATGGGAATACCCATAAAACCAGCCTTTGCCATCTTCTCAACGGTTACGCGAGGGAACTCCTCGGTCTCGTCTACCTCGATTGCAAGAGGCTTTACTTCTTTCTCGGCAAACTCTCTGAACAGAGTGCGTGCCATTTCATGCTTTTTGCTCAAAGTGAAATCCATGATTTCTTTCCTCCATTATCTATTTATCTACCCTCATTCAAGCCTTCCCCTCGAGGGGAAGGTGGCGCGCAGCGCCGGATGAGGTGTATTTATTCTGCTTTATTACTGAGCGTCAACGGGAGTCTTGGTTCTGTCTGCATTGTATACATAGAAGCCCTTGCCGCTCTTTACGCCGAGGTTGCCGCCGCGAACCATCTTGCGGATCAGAGGACATGCACGATACTTGGAATCGCCAGTCTCCTTGTAGAGAACGTCCATGATTGCCAGACAGATGTCAAGACCTACAAAATCACCAAGCTCCAGGGGTCCCATGGGATGATTTGCACCAAGCTTCATTGCTGCGTCGATGCCTGCTACGTCAGATACGCCTTCCATCTTAATGAAAGCTGCCTCATTGATCATAGGGATCAGGATGCGGTTTACTACGAAACCAGCTGCCTCATTTACCTGAACTGCGGTCTTGCCGATCTCTTCAGAGATCTTCTTGATGCAGTCAACGGTCTCCTGAGGAGTGTTAACGCCAGCGATCACTTCAACCAGCTTCATTCTGTCAGCGGGATTGAAGAAATGCATACCAATCATGGGTCTGGTCAGGCCGTTTCCGATCTCGGTGATGGAAAGGCTGGAGGTGTTGGAAGCGAATACGCACTCAGGCTTGCAGATCTTGTCCAGCTCGCCAAAGGTGGTCTTCTTTACGGTCATGTCCTCGAAAGCAGCCTCAACGATCAGATCGCAATCTGCGCAGAGATCTTCCTTCAGGCCAGGGGTGATCTTCGCAAGAATGGCGTCAACTGCCTCCTGGGTGAGCTTGCCTTTCTCAACGAGCTTTGCATAGCCCTTAGCGATCTTATCCTTACCGCCCTGAGCCCACTCCTGCTTGATGTCGCAAAGAGCTACTTCATAACCGTCAACCTGAGCAAAAGCCTTTGCAATGCCCTGTCCCATGGTACCGGCACCAATAATACCTACCTTCATTGAAAATTCCTCCTTATAATAATTTAATTAATTTCCTTTAAAGCCTTCCCCTCCAAGGGGAAGGTGTCAGGCGAAGCCTGACGGATGAGGTGTTACTTGTTCTGGAAAGGAGCCTTCACCTTCTCCTTATTCTTGTCAAGGAAGAAAGCCATGCCATACTTCTGATCCTCAGTCTCGAAGCAATCTCCAAAGAGCTTTTCCTCGATCACGATGGCATCATCCATCTTTGCATCCAGGCCTTCGTTAATGGCCTTCTTGCAGTTACGAACGGCAATGGGAGCATTCTTTGCAATGGTGGCTGCCATCTTCTCGGCTGCTGCCATCAGAACTTCCTTTGCACTCTTTACTACGTTACCCTCAGCGTCAACCTCTGCCTCAAATACTTCGTTTACGAGACCGATGCGATAAGCCTCGGGAGCCTTAATGTTGCGAGCGGTGTAGATCAGCTGCTTTGCCATGCCAGGGCTTACCAGGCGGGCAAGTCTCTGGGTTCCGCCGAAGCCGGGCGTAATGCCAAGGCCGACCTCGGGCTGACCAAATACGGCATTTGCGGAGCAAAGTCTGATGTCACAGCTCATGGAAATCTCACATCCGCCACCCAGTGCGAAGCCGTTAACGGCTGCGATTACGGGGATGGGGAAGGTCTCCAGCTTACGAAATACGTCGTTACCCTTCTTGCCGAAAGCCTCGCCCTCAGCCTTGGTCAGGGTGCTCATCTCTCCGATGTCAGCGCCTGCCACGAAGGACTTCTCGCCTGCGCCGGTAAGCACAAGTGCGCGAACCGTGCTCAGATCAACGGCGTCCAAGGTCGCGTCCAGCTCATCCAGCACCTGGGAATTCAGTGCGTTCAAAGCGCGCTCACGATTGATGGTGATTACCGCATAAGCGCCCTTTTGTTCATAAAGAACGTAATCCATGTTTTCCTCTTTCCGGCAGACGTCTTGAAACACTGCCTTTTTTGATATTTGTTTACTATCTCTTTACGCATCAAAGAGAATACCCCCAATGGAAGCATTCTCTTGACGTTTCGCCCTTAGGATTCTCTTCTTCGAGATTCATTTCGTCCCGCGTCAGATCCTCAATCCGGCATTTAGTCTTCAATTTTAACGATGGTAGCACAACCCATGCCGCCGCCGATGCAAAGCGTAGCCAGACCAGTCTTGGCACCCTTTGCCTGCATCTCATGAAGCAGGGTAACCAGGATACGGCATCCGGAAGCTCCTACGGGATGTCCAAGAGCGATTGCTCCGCCGTTAGGATTCAACTGCTTGTCAACGTCGATGCCAAGATCCTTGCCAACTGCTACGGACTGTGCAGCGAACGCCTCGTTTGCCTCGATGATGTCGAAATCCTCGATCTTCATGCCGGTCTTTGCCATTACCTTCTTGGTAGCGGCAACGGGACCGATACCCATAACCTCGGGACGAACGCCTGCAAGAGCGCCTGCAACAAAGGTAGCCATGGGCTTAACGCCAAGCTCCTTCGCCTTCTCCTCGCTCATTACAACGATGGCTGCGGCACCATCGTTGATGCCAGAAGCATTACCTGCGGTAACAAATCCGCCGGGGTTGATGGGACGAAGCTTTGCAAGACCTTCCATGGTGGATCCGGGACGGGGACCCTCATCAACCTTGAACTCAATAACCTCTTTCTTCTTCTTTACGGTAACGGGAACGATTTCCTTGTCAAATGCGCCAGCCTTCTGCGCCGCTTCGCACTTCTGCTGGGACTTCAGGGCGAACTCATCAATCTCTTCCCTGGTCAGCCCCCACTCTTCGCAGATGTTGTCAGCGGTCTTGATCATGTGATAATCATTGAATGCATCCCAAAGAGCATCCTTGATCATGGTATCAACGAGGGTACCATTGTTCATTCTATATCCGAAACGTGCCTGAGGAATTGCATAGGGAGCCATGGACATATTCTCCATACCACCTGCCACAACGATGTCAGCATCACCTGCCATGATCATCTGTGCAGCCTGGTTTACGCAGTTTAAGCCAGATCCACAAACCACGTTCATGGTAACAGCGGGAACCTCAATGGGAAGGCCTGCCTTGATGGAAGCCTGACGAGCCACGTTCTGACCAAGACCTGCCTGGATTACGCAACCCATGTAAACCTGATCAACCTGTGAGGGCTCCACGCCTGCGCGGGAAAGTGCCTCCTTAATAACGATAGCACCCAGCTCCGCTGCGGGAGTCGTGCTAAGAGATCCGCCCATGGTACCAATAGCGGTACGACAAGCACCGGCTAAAACTACTTTTCTTGCCATTTGTTTTTCCTCCATGTTTTCTTTTTACTTTTTTTGCTCGATCCCAGCTCTTTTTCGCCTAAATCTCACATAGTTTTGATGATTGTTATTTTTTTATCATTCAAGTCTTCCTCATTGTAACATAGTCATCTCTCTTTTGCAATGACTTTATCATGAAATTTTTGTGAACCATTTTTGTGAAACTTTTAAAAGAAGAAAGGGCAGCCGATGCGACTGCCCTTCCGTTATAAGTCAAATCTATGAACCTCAAATACTTCTTAGATTTCCGGCTCGATCAGCCCGTAGGTATCTCCCTTTCTCTTGTACACTACGTTCACCTGATCCGTCTCCGCGTTGCAGAATACGTAGAAGCTGTGCCCCAAAAGTTCCATCTGGATGCAGGCATCCTCGGGATACATGGGCTTAATGTCAAACTTCTTCGTGCGGACAATCTTGATCTCCTCGTCATCCGCATAATCGTTGTCCACGTACGCCTGACTGAAATCGCCGCCCGACTGATGCTTGTCAACGATTTTATTCTTATATTTCTTAAGCTGTCTCTCGATGATTTCCTCAACCAGGTCAATGGACACGTACATGTCGTTGCTTACCTGCTCGGAGCGAATAATATTGCCCTTCACGGGAATGGTAACCTCAATCTTCTGGCGCTCCTTCTCTACACTGAGCGTTACGTGAACCTCCGTGTTGGGGTTAAAATACTTGTCCAGCTTACCGATCTTATCTTCTACTGCCGCTCTTAATCCGGGAGTTACTTCAATATTTCTGCCTACGATTACAAATTTCATATGATCATCCCTTCCGTCTGTTTTTTCAATTACGAAACCGCTGCGCGGCTCCTCTCCGCCCTAAAATAGGTTCCTTAGTAATTGTATAAGCATTATACCATAAATTGTCAATGTTTTGCAACAATTTCTAAAATATTTTACATATTTTTGAATTCAAATCTGTCAACGAAAATCGGGGCTTTTTTACAATTTTCGACAAATTTGTTAAATATCGCCAAAACCTTTGTTCTTTCTCAAAAACTGATTTCCCTGTCATTTTTTGGGTCAAAACCTGTGGATAACGTGCATAACTTAGTGTATAAATCATCAATCCATAAAAATCGCCACTTTTCAACGTGGATAACTCTAATCAAAAAAGCAGATACTTTTTATCTAAATTCCGTTCTCCCGAAGAAAATTGTTTATTTTTTACAGTTGTTTTTTTGTCAACCCCTAAAAAGCAGAAAAAAATATTTAGAAAACTTTTGGAAACTCATATTCAACTTTATAGTCTTGCGACGTACGCTCCCGCGCTGGTTGCCGCATTGGCGCCGTCTGCCACGGCCGTGACAATCTGGCGAATCGGTTTCTTTCTGACGTCACCTGCGGCAAAGATTCCGGGGACACTTGTCGCACAGGTCTCATCTGCAATAATGTATCCTGCGGGATCCATCTCTACAATGCCTTTTGCGAGTTCACTGTCTGGATGAATGCCCACCGCAATGAATACGCCATTGACCGGAACATCCTTCCTCTCACCAGTCTTAACATCCTCCAAAATCAACTTTTCTACGCTGCTTTCACCGCAGATTTCCTTTACGACGTGGCTATAGAGGATCTCCACGTTCTCCTTGGCCATCAGCTCATCCTGTAGCACCTTTGTTCCGCGGAGCTCATCCCTTCTGTGAATCAGGTAAACCTTTGCGCTTGTCCTTGCCAGATAAATCGCATCCTCCAGCGCCACGTCGCCGCCGCCGACTACGGCAACGACCTTCTTGCGGAAAAACGCACCGTCGCAGGTCGCGCAGTACGAAACGCCCATGCCGGAAAGCTCCTCTTCGCCAGGCACGCCAAGCTGCGCATGATGCGCACCCGTAGCCAGAATAATGCTCTTCGTCTCCAGCTCCTCCTTGTCCGTCCGAACGATCTTCTTGTCGCCAAGATCCTTGATTTCCAATACCTCTGCATCCATAAAGGGCACTTCCAGCTTGTCCGCGTGCTCGCGGAATTTCATGCCCATGTCAAAGCCATTGATCCCGGGAAGTCCAAGGTAATTGTCCACCTCATAGGTGTTCAAAATCTGTCCACCACTCATGGGACTCTTTTCAAGCACCACGAGATTCAATCCCGCCCGTTTGGCATAGACCGAAGCCGACAATCCTGCTGCCCCCGAGCCAATAATAATCACATCATACATTTTACCTTCCTCCTTCTGCCTTCAATGGTGTTTTGGTTGAATATAAACCGTCGTATAGGTTAAATAATCTAATAATAAATCCAGATGTCATCGGTAATGACCGATCTCCCCACGCAACCTTCCGAAAAACCGTATGGTCTTCCCCAGAAATTTGTGTTAAAATAATCTCGGATGTAGATTTACTTTCCGAAATTTATTCATTTACCATCAGCGGAGGTTTCAATCATGGAATCAACGAATGCAAACCCTATTTCTTCCGATCCTTCCCGCCCCGTCTGTCTGATTACAGGCGCGTCACGCGGGATCGGCAAGGCCATCGCCAGAGTCTTTGCAAAGGCTGGTTATGACCTCATACTCACTTGTTCCAAGACGCTTCCCGAGCTAGAAGCCTTCGCACGCGAGCTTGAGCCCTATGAAATCCGCTGCCAGGCCTTTCAGATTGATGTCGGCGATCCCGCACAGGTGGAAGCCCTCTTCCAAAAGGTTACCTGTCTTGACGTCCTTGTAAACAACGCAGGCATTTCCTATGTCGGCCTGCTTCATGAAATGAGTCCTGAAGCATGGCGGCATGTACTGTCCACCAATCTGGACTCCTGCTTCTATGCCTGTAAATACAGCATTCCCCTGATGCTTCAAAACCATGCTGGACGAATCATCAATATTTCCTCCGTCTGGGGGAATGTTGGTGCCTCCACGGAGGTCGCTTACTCCGCTTCCAAGGGTGGCATCAATGCCTTCACCAAGGCGCTTGCGAAGGAGCTTGCCCCCAGCAACATTCAAGTCAATGCAATCGCCTGTGGCGTGATCGACACCTCCATGAACGCCTGCTTCTCCGAGGAAGACATGGAAGCCCTTGTGGCAGAGATTCCTGCCGACCGCATCGGCTCGCCTGACGAAGTCGCGGCCCTCGCCCTCCAATTAGCATCCGCTCCCACTTATCTCACTGGCCAAATCATCACCATGGACGGCGGCTGGACCTAATGCCATATCCAAAATCCATCGGTTTTATGAACTTTTGTCCGTTTTATAGATCACTTGAATTTACAGACTCTCGTCTGTCTTAAAGACTGCGGTTTTATTGTCATACTCATAGGACGAGAAGACAACCTTATCATGAAACGCCAGTGCGTCCGCAAGTCGTTTCACATACAGAGGATGCGTTACCATGCGTACCGCTTCCTCTGGCGTCACCCAGCGCACATCCTCAGATTCCTCTGAAGTAGCCACCTCTCCGCCGACATACCTGCAAATAAATGCGAAATTGATGATGGGCGGTACCTTCATTCCCTCCAACGGGCCGTATCCATCCTTCACGATCAGATTCTGATAAATTCCCGTTAAATGCACTGGTTCGCAATGTACCCCTGATTCCTCGAATATCTCTCGCTTTAAGGCTTCCGCAATCGTCTCTCCCTGTTCCATTGTTCCCCCAGGCAGCTCCCAACCGCGCTTCGGATTTTTCACCAACAGAACAAGCCCCTCTTGATACACAAGGCCACATGCGGATACGATATGATTCGGTAATGCTTTCTTTTCCAGCCACTGATCCATCCCTTTTCCCCTTCATGCCCAAACATAAGATGTCCTTACCGCTTGTTGCTCCGTCTCCAGATTTTTCTCTCCTCTGCCTCTTTGATGAGCATGTCTCGAAACTCAGGATGTGCGATGGAGATCAGCATCTCCGCGCGCTCCCAGGTCGAACGACCCTCCAGATTGATCACGCCGTATTCCGTCGCAAGGAAATACACCTGACTTCTAGGCGACGTAATGATGTCCCCGTTAAACTGCGGCAGAATGCGCGAATGCTTTACGCCATGTCGATCCGTATGCACGGAGCTCATACAAATAAACGCTTTCCCGCCCTTCGATGCAGACGCACCGATCAGGAAATCCAGCTGGCCGCCGGTACCACTGATCTGACGCTTGCCCGTACTCTCTGCCGCCACCTGCCCATAGAGGTCCACGGCCACGCAGGCATTGATCGACACCATGTTATCAATCTGCGCAATGACGTACGGACGATTTACGTACTCCAGCGGATAGGCCGCCACGCCCGGGTTGTCATCCAACCACTCATACAATTCATTTGACCCAATGGCGCATCCAAACACGCCCTTCCCGCGGTCAATACTCTTATACTTGTTCGTCAGCTTTCCCGCCTTATAGAGCGCGTAAAATGCATCCGAGCAAAGCTCCGTATGCATGGCAAGATCACGAATGTCCGACTGTGCAATACACTCGCCAACCGCATTCGGAAGGCTTCCAATACCAAGCTGAAGCGTCGCTCCGTCGACAATATACGGAATCACAAGCTCCGCAATTTTTCGATCCACGGGCCGCGGCGGCAACGGCTTCGCATCCTCAAACGGCGCATGCTCTCCCTCCACAACAAAGTCCACCTCGGAAATATGAATGCACTCATCATATCCTCCACGGATCTTCGGCATATACTCATTGACTTCCACGATAACGATGTCCGCATCACGGCAGATCGGCCCTGCGACGCCGGTATTTACGGAAAAGTTGAAATACCCATGCTTATCCATGGGTGAAACACTCACCATGACAACGTTTACGTCGAGAAAAAACTCATAGTATGCCGCATTGTTATGGAACACCATGGGAATATAATAGCATTTGCCCTCATCGCAAAGACCGCGTTCGTAGGAGGAACAGTGCCAGCTGTGATACGTAAAATGCTCCTGCGTCGGATCGCACTCCGCGACCTCAATGGGGCCCTGAATCAGGTTCCCGCGAATCTTGACGTCGTGCAGCTCGTCGCGCCTTGCCGCCAGCGCCCTGTCAAGCAGCACGGGCATGCCAAGCGAGCTGGTATAATCAATCCAGTCTCCGTCCTTGACCACCTTGACGGCTTCCTCCGGCGTTCTCAGCTTTCTCCGGTATTCTCCCCAAAAATCGAATGCCATACCTTCCCCCCAATCATTCTTTCTGCCCGTTCTCGTCCTGCTTGATTCTGTGCGTCTTACCATCGCTTCCGAGATAGGTGTTCTCAGCAGAAATTGGCTGCAGCTTTCCAGTCGAGATCAGTTCAACGACAACCTTTGCCATCTTTGGATCAAACTGCGTTCCGGAACAGCGTTCGAATTCCTTTATGATGACGTCCATGGAGAACGGCTCCTTGTACACTCTTTTAGAAGCCATTGCGTCAAAGCAGTCCGCACAGCAGATAATCCTTGCCACGTAGGGAATGTCCTCGCCCTTTTTCCCCTCCGGATAACCCGTACCGTCATATTTTTCATGATGAGATCTGGCTCCCTCCACGATCTGCGGAATGGTTGAAATTCCCTGCAGAATCTGGGCGCCGCGGGTGGTATGCTTCTTCATGACGCCAAATTCCTCATCCGTCAGTCTCCCGGGCTTATTCAGAATACTGTCCGGGATCGCAATCTTTCCGATGTCATGAAGCAGGGCGATATAATAAATATTATCGACTTCGTCGGAGCTCATTCCGAGATTCTCGGCAATCACCTTGGAATAAGAACCCACGCGAATCGAGTGACCGTTGGTATATTCATCCTTTGCGTCGATGGTTCGCGCAATGGCCTCAATGGACTCCAAAGTGATGTTCTTGTATTCAAGCTGGCGCTTCAGCGACTGTCTGTTCTTGATGCGGGCAAACAGGGATGCAATGAAATAAACCACGATTACCGCTACCACGGAGACAATTGCCCAAAACCACCAATGCTCGTGAAATTTCTTTTCCTTCTCCAGATGAATGTCCACCTGATTGGAAGCCTGCCCGTACCCGTCAACCACGTAGATATGGAAATCATAATTCCCACCGGCAAGATTTGTATAATACGCACTTCGATTATCATCCGTAACGACAGTGTAGTCTTCGTCTATTCCATCCAGCTTGTAATAAATCGTGTAACCATTGTTCGGCCGGAATCCAAAAATGGAAAGATTGAAAGCAACACGATACTCATCCTTTCCAATTTTGAGATTGTTTCCGTAACAATGCACGCCATCAACGTCCACGGAAGACACAACAATCTTCACTGGAGGCGGTACGTCCCTCGTCAAATTAAAGTCATAGACATAAATGCCATTTGTGGATTGGAGATAATACTTCTGCTCCTCTTCATCATAGAATCCGGAGGTATTCGCAATAATCGGCTGCAGACCATTGGTGGCATCATAGGATGCATAATCCGTCAAACGGTTCCCCTCCAGGGAATCCGTAACATAAAGCTGCGTCTGGCTTCCGATGACATATTTATAAACAAGTGATCCATCCGTATTGGTACATTTCACCTTGGCCAGTTCAACGATGGAGCCCTTGACGTACGGGATGGCGATTTCCTCCGAAACACCATTTCCGTCCTTGGTATTTGTCCTAAAGAGTCGGCTGTTTAACGTATAGTAGAGATTATCCCCGTCCACAAGGAATTTCAGTCGATTTCCAGTAATTCCCTTCTCCGTAGGAATCTCCGTCGCCGTGGTAAAATCATCATCAACAATGAATAACCCCTGCGTTCTGTCAAACAAAAGCCTTCCATCGTTTGTCTTATTGATGTACAAAACATTCGTGCCGATGTTCATGACGGAAAACTTCTTTCCGTCAAAACGCATGACGCCTCTCGCATATCCAAGTGCCAGATACGTATCAAAGCTCCGCATGGAACGAATGGCACCCGTCAGCGTCAGATCCGGATCATCGACCACCGTTCCAAGATGGGTGCTAATATAGTTCACGTCGTAAATAACAACCTTCTCCGACCTCGGATCATATTCCACCAAACCTATGCCGGAAACGGCGAAATAGACCTTATCCTGAAATACCTCAACATCCTTCGGTGCATAGGTAAATAAGAAATTGTCGTCTCCCTGCGCCTTTCCTTCCTGCGTTTTGACCTCGGCATAGTCACTGATGGTCTGCATGATGACATTGTCCGGCAAAATCATGTTTTTCTTCAAATCATACCGATAAATCTTTGTTGCGGCAACAACATACAAAATATCGCCGTATTTTTCTACCGCATAAACATTTCTGTCGAATGCGGGAGGCGCATTCAAAGACTGCCAGGTCGAATCATCATAGAACAGCTCGGAGAGTGCGTTCTTCGTAATAATGGACACGCCGGAGGCACCGATATAATGCGAAGCCAGCCATAGATTTCCTTCATAGTCGATCATCAAATCCACCAGCTGGCTCTTGTTATCAAGATCACCCGCCAGGGTAATCTGCGGCTCCGCTGAGCTGAAATCCACGCAATAAATACCATTCTTTTCACAGGCTATGAACAGGATCTGATCCTCCTTGGAATACAGCATCTTATTGACCTGATCCGGAACGGTCAGGTCAGAAAGCGCTCTCCCCTTTTCCATGTCATACCTATGAATGATTCCGCTCTCCTCTGCCATAAACAAAGTCTTGTCAAAGGAATAAATTTCAAGGATTCTAGAATTGAGAAGGATCTCTTTTCCGTTCTTATCGCAGACTCCTTCGTCCGACTGATAATAATAATTGTCCCTCGTGACATCCAGCGCAATGTCGCGGATACTCTTTTCTTCCGTTCCCGGGATCGTTGTCCTTTCGCCGCTTGCGATGTCATAAATGATTCCACCATGATCCTGCGTTGAAATATACAGGAGGTCGTTCTCAGCGTCCAAAATGATGTCGGTAATGACACCTGCATCCAAGACCAATGGCTGAAAATGATAGTCCTTATAGACATAAACCTGCTCAGAGGTGGCGACATAAAGCGTATTGCCATCCGCGGCCAAAGCCCTTACGTTGATGACCGTGTAATCCTGTCCTTCATAAGTAAAGCTTTTATAGGTTACGAATTCCTTCGAGTCATAACGCGTAAGTCCTGAATACTGAGCAATCCAAACATAGCCATCCTCCGTCTGGCATATGGCCTCGGCTCCGGAAACCTCAAGATCCACGGGAATCTCCGTCTTATTACTCATATAAGACGCCGCATTTACCCTCTGCGTAAAGCCAGAAAGCGATAACAAAAATATGAAACATGTCATAATCAAAAAAACATTTCGTTTCTTCATCTCATCATCCCATTTCATTGACACAATATTGTTATAGTTAACCTACTTTATTTTATCACGTTAAACAACTTGCGTCAACGCAAGTTCCCAAACACTGCCCTGCTGCCAACAATGCTTTGTCTGCTTCATTTCACTCAAAAAAAGAATCGGTTTCCCGATTCTTTTCGCATATGAGATCCTGCACCATGTCTCAGCTAAATTTTTATTGGCAAAGCATCCTTATTTGTGTGCTCTTCATGTAAGAAGTGAATGTGATTATTCTTTCTTAGGAGCTCTTGCCAGTTTTCAACAAGCTCAATCTCTCTCGTAAACTTCATCCCCTTACGATGAATGCTTACGTCAACGATCCTTACGTGTCCCGCAAATCCCCGCCAATAAAATCCAGGAAGATTTGTACCAAGATATCTTTCAATCATTTCATAAAACCCAATCTCCGGATACCAATCGGTATCATGCCACTTAAAGATCTGTTTATTCGGAGCAGTCACGTCATCGCCCATACAAAAGCTATCTCGCGTCATTATTATTGTTCTCTCTTCACTCATAACCTTATCCTCCTTAATCTGTTCGCTTCGCGTTATTTACTTCACTTAACAAATTTGTTTCTTAATACATATTGTATCACGTCATAATGGTCGAACGCCATACGATCTTTGTCGATGGAGGAAATGTCCACCCACCTCGCGTACAAGGCATCGCTGTTTGCAACGGGCTTGACCAGCTTCTCGTCCAGCTCCAGCAGGTACGCCACGCTGATGATCCAGCCTCGTGGATCCCGATCCTTTGTGGAGGTCACCTTCACCAAATCCTTCGGCGTCACCTTTGCAAACACGCCGGTCTCCTCCATGAGCTCCCGCGTTGCCGCAAATTCGAGCGTATCATCGGTCGGCTTATAAAAACCTCCCGGAAGCGCCAGACGGTTGACGAAGGGATGATCCGCGCGATTGATCAGCAAAAGCTTTGTATGCTCCCGATTCAGTACTATGAGGTCCACCGCAACGGACGGTGCATCAAATATCTTTCTGTCATATTTCTCTAAGAAAATGTCCTCGCCCTTTTTATCGTTGAGCCAACGCTCTGAGAGGAGGAACATCTCCTGAATGCTTCTCTCGCTGTAGAATAGTGGGATGATGCCATAGAGATGTGCCGCGCCATAATCCGTCAGCATGAAGGTGTCCTCATCCGTGAAATCCATCAGCTGGTTTTCCTTTAGGAATCGGATTTGCCGATACCAAACATCACGAAAATCCTCACCAAAGCGTTTCTGGTATGCCTTCATCGAGATAAATCCGAAGTAAAACATGACGGAGATCGCCTTTGCCCGAACCTCGCTGATTGGCATGTCAGCAATGTCATTGATCGGAAATCGCCCCTCATCAATCGCCTTGCAATACTTCTCCAGCTTATGATCCGCACATCCCAGATTGTAGGCCAGATAATTTCCGACAAAGGATTGTGCGCCAAGTCCAAAGCCCACATACGAGGTCACGTTGACCACGCGCCTTGTCAGGTAGGAGGAGGTTCCAAGGTCCCCAGGGATGCGACTAAAGGTGTTCTTTCCGTTGTTGGCAACATACCCTGCTTCCTTTAAGAGACGATAGGCGATGTCATATTGACGGTTGACCTTATATAGTGTCACGCCCTGAGATTCCGGCTCCAGCTTCGTACCCTTATAGCGGTTGCGATACAGCGTGATGAACTCGGGATTCATAGCGATGGTATACTTGATCGTGTTCGCAAAGTCCTCATCCGACTGATTTAAGAAGCCATACATCAGGTCAATGTTCAGCCTGTCAAACCCAGCCTTTCGAATATTGCCCACTGCCTTCTCGTAAATGAATTCCGAGCCCTCGCGACCAAGCGATTCCAAAAGCTTTGGAGATACCGTCTGGAAGCCCATGGAAATACGATTATAGCCAAGTTCTCGGATTGCTTTCATCTTCTCAGGATCATTTGCGGCAATCACGGGTGTCGTCTCTATGCTGAGATACATTCCATCCTGCAGATTAAATCTACGGATAGACTCCGTAATCTTCTGCAGGTTTTCCATGGACAAGAAAGAAGGGGTACCGCCGCCCAGATCATACCCAACAATGGGTTTCTCCTTGATGAGCTCGCGATACATTTCAATTTCCTTCAGGAGATACTCCACATAGGTATCGGGATCACTCTCCTTCGGTTGCTCCATGACCACATATTCGCAAAACTTGCATCTGGACTGGCAGAACGGAATATGAACGTAAAGACAAAGCTCATCCTGCGCCTCGATATTCTTTTTTACGACTTCATACACATCCTGCGCATCATGCACCTCATACTGTGCCAAAGAATTCGGCCGCAGCGGATATGCCGTATTGCAATAATGATGGAACTGAATTCCCCGATCAAAAATCTCTTTACATTTCATACTGTTCTCCTTTCCGCCGCCAGTCCTAACTGCGACTCGCTATCTTCTCCCACTTCCGTTTCTCTCCATTGTATTACCTCTCCATTTCGTTTTCGCCCACTTATTATCATATTGATGTTATCTATTTGAATCATACTATCATTTTGATAATATGTCAAGCGGATTTTCTATTTTTGTATTTATATTTTTGTATTTATATTTTCGTAAAACAAATTGGCGTTTATCTGGATGATTACGGATGCATAAATCGGAGTTTGACGGCCCCCTATCATTTGAATAAATCATTGTTTGGAGTAGAATGCCTCGTTAGAAGGAGGGGAACTCCAACTGGAGGCAAAGCATGTGAGAAATCTCCGAGGAATACCTCGCCAGAAGGGATGAGGCCTGTGTGAGAGGTAAAGCAAGCTAGAATTCTTTGAGAAATACCTCGCCGGAAGGGACGGAGCCCTCGTGGGAGGTAAAGTGTCCCTTATAACTGTCCCGTTTTCGAATTTGGCATTCAGACAGTGAAATTATTAGGAAATTGACTGTCCGCATTTGAATTTGAGCGAACAGACAGTGGTTTGCAACTGGCTGTTTTTGATTATTGCCATTCAGACAGTGAATTTCAGTCATGATAAACTGTCTGGACTGAATTTTTAGAAACGGGACAGTAAATTCTTGAAAA
>JAFXQK010000024.1 GCA_017527205.1 Lachnospiraceae bacterium
AAGGATCGCCTGGTCACCGTCTCTCAGAAGGGCAAGGCGGATTATATGGCGGAGAATGCACATAATATCTGGGAGGGGAGCTTCCTCGGCGTAACCTTTACGCTGTCAGGAAAGCGAAACGCACAGGTGAATCTCCCGATGCCGGGCACCTTCAACGTAGAAAATGCCCTGATCGCCATTGCCATTACGGCGGAGCTTGGCATCTCGACGGAGGCAATTTTGAGCGGACTTGCGAAGGTTTATGTCAAAGGACGCACGCAGCTGATGACCTGCATGGCGGGACATGGCACAATGTTGATCGACTATGCACACAACGCAGTCAGCGCAGAAAACCTGCTGTCCATGCTGAAGGCGTACAAACCGGACCGCCTGATCTGTCTTTTCGGCGGCGGTGGAAATCGTGCGAAGGCAAGGCGTTATGACATGGGCGAGGCCTCCGGAAAATATGCAGACCTGACCGTGCTCACCATGGACAATCCCAGGGATGAGGAGGTTGAGGAGATCAACAAGACCATCATCGAGGGCCTAAACGTCCACGGCGGAAAGTATATCACCATCATCGACCGCGAGGAGGCCATTCATTACCTGATCGACAACGCAAGGCCCGGCGACATTATTGCCCTGCTTGGCAAGGGTCATGAGGAATATCAGGAAATCAAGGGACAAAAATACTATTTCTCCGAAGAGAAGATCATTGAGGAATATTGCCGCGAGAAATTTGGCAATGCGAACTAAGTCCCCGAGATTTGGAAAAACATACGGAAAAATGGCGCAAAAAGGCGTAAACCTCTGCTTTTTTGTGCTATTTTTTTATGTTTACTTATGATAAAATGTTCGCATCCGTGAGCCATGGATGCAAAAGACGGGAAGCATCCGTGCAAAAATGCTGGATGATCTAAAAAGCATGGCAGCAGAATGCAGGGAAATGCTGGAGAGTTTTAGAAGCATGGCGGCAGTATTGTAAGAAATATAGAGGTCTAAGTTAGAAAATGAAATCGAAAAAGAAAATTGTTTTGATCGTAGTGAGTAGTATCCTTTTACTCCTGCTTTTCGCCGTGGGAGGAGTCTATTTTTATGGCGTTTCCAGATATCGGTCGCAGTTTTTTCGCGGAACGCGCATCAATGGCATTGATTGCAGTGACATGGCGCCCAGCGAAGTTTGTACGATTTTAGACAGTCAGATCAGCGATTATACGCTGGAGGTCAGCGGGCGCAATCCGAGGAATCCGGAGGAAAAGGCCCTGCTTGGGACGATTACGCCCGGCGACGTTTCCCTGTGCAGAAAGGACACGGCCCTGCTTGTGGGGCAGATCTTTGCCGCACAGAATCCGTATGAGTGGTTTAAAATGCTTTGGGAGGATGGTCAGGACTACACCTTTGAGCAGGAGATCACCTTCGAGCCAGAGCAGCTTGCAAGCGTCGTAGGTGGCTGGGAGGCCTGTGCGAGCGGCGTGACGATCGACCCGAAGGATGCCTATATCAGTGAATATCTGGCGGAAAACAATGCCTATCAGGTCATTCCTGACACGCGCGGCAGCAGGATGGACAGCAAAAAGGCAATGCCTGCCATTGAAAAGGCATTATATTCCATGGAAAAACAGGTAGATATTGAGGACACAGGATGTTATAATAGTGCTAAGATTACGGCAGATGACGTAGAATTATGTCGCGTGGTAGAGCAGGTCAATTCCTGGCTGGGTGCCAGCATCCACTATAATTGGTATGGCACGGAGTTTACCGTGGGTCAGGAGGAGCTGAAGACTTGGGTGAGCCTTCAGGATGGACAACCCGTGCTGGATGAGGACGCCGTGCGAGCGTTTGTCAAGGATGCCAAAAAGCAGTATGATCCTTATGGACATACGTATGTATTTCGTACCTCGCTTGGCGTGGATTTAAAGCTCAAGTGTAAGTCGGGCTGGGTGACCGATCCTGAGAAGGAGGGCGAGGAGCTCATTGCCCTGATCAAGGAGGGTGCCGTGACGGACAGGCAGCCCGTCAGCCAGACGGAGAACTATGTGTTTTTTGACGGAACCATCGGAGATTCCTACGCAGAGGTGGATCTAAGCAACCAGCACATGTATTTCTATTACAAGGGCGAGCTATTGTTGGAGACGGACGTTGTTTCCGGCGACGTGCTGACAAGTCATGCAACGCCTGAGGGGATTTACGCCGTGACCTTTAAGCAGCGTGACCGCATTTTGCGGGGGCCCGGCTATGAGAGCTTTGTGCATTATTGGATGCCCTTCTATGGGGGATATGGCATGCATGATGCCATGTGGAGAAGGGCTTTTGGCGGCTCCATTTTTCTGGAAAACGGGTCCCACGGATGCGTGAACCTTCCCCTGAAGAAAGCCGAAACCATTTATGGCTGCATAGAGACGGGCTTTCCCGTCATCTGCTATTATTATCCGCAGGGCAAGAATCCCGTGGAGAATGCAGCGATCGCGGCGCAAGGAGCGGCGCAGGCCGGAAACGCCGGTACGGTTGGTGCAGGTGAGGGATATGCGGGAAATGGCGCAGCAGGCACGGGCGAAGACGGCATGAAGACAGGAACGGAAACGAATGGTTCCCAGGCAGGAATGGGAACAAGCGGCGCAGACGGCGAGCGCATGGAGTCAGGCGCGCAGGGAACCGTATCGGAGGATAACGAAATCCGCGGGCAGTGGTAGGAGATGTAAGGAAAGCACCCGATCAGAGTATAAAAGAAAAAGGGATGGCATAGAATGAAGCAAAGAAGGGACAGCCTTCGAACCAGAAGGCAGGCAGAACGGTGGATGCGTAAGTTTGAGCGGCACCGCGAGCTGCACCGCCAGATCCAGTCGGCGGCGCCTGACATTTTAGGGTCTAGAAATTTTAATTCGACAAAGGGATATATTCAGCACGGTGACATGACGGTCAACCAGCATTGCCTCAACGTGGCAAAGCTCAGCATTGCCATCAGCGAAAAGCTGCACATTCGCTGTCAGAAGAATGAAATGATCCGGGGCGCGCTGCTTCATGATTACTTTTTGTATGACTGGCATATTGGGGATGCGAAAAAGCCGCACAATCTTCATGGATTTTATCATCCCGGCATCGCGCTGAAAAACGCCTCTCAGGATTATGACCTAACGCCCAGGGAGCGCGACATTATTGAGAAGCACATGTGGCCGCTGACGCTGACAAAGATTCCGAGATGCAGGGAGGCGTGGATCGTGACCACGGCGGATAAATGGTGTTCCCTGCTTGAGACCGTGCACGTCATTCACGGACATGGCAAGGTGGAAGGCGTGGAGCCGGATCGCGTGACGGAGGCACACAGGACACTGAAGCAGAAGACGCCGGAGCAAAAGACGCTGAAGCCAAAGACGCCGAAGCAGGAACCATCGAACCAAGAAGCATCACGGCACGGGATCCTTCATCCGCTTCGGTCGAAAAAATATCATGAAATTCACAATGTGACGAAGAACGATCAGTAGGAGAAATGCATTGGAGCATTTATACGAGAAACTAAAGACGTATGCCGAAGGCGAGGATTACCCCTATCACATGCCGGGACATAAGCGCAGACTTTATGGTGAGATGCCGTCAGAGGTCTATAAAATGGATGTGACGGAGATCGACGGCTTTGATGACCTGCATTGTCCCGAGGGGATTTTGAGGGATCTTCAGGAGAGAGTGGCCAAGCTCTATGGTGCAGAGGAAAGCTTTTGCCTTGTCGGCGGTAGTACGGCAGGGATCTTAAGCGCCTTAAGCACGGCGCTTCCTGAAGGCGGGCACCTTTTGATGGCAAGGAATTGTCATAAATCCGCTTACCATGCGGCCTACCTGCGAAAGCTGAAGGTGACCTACCTGATGCCGACGATGCCCGAAGAGTTTGGCATTTGCGATGGTATTCGGCCAAAGCAGGTTCAGAAGGCGTTTGAGGCAGACCCTGGGATCCAGGCGGTTTTGATCGTTTCGCCGACCTACGAGGGAAGGATTTCTCCCGTGCGGGAGATTGCAGAGATTGTTCATCGATATGGAAAAATACTGATCGTGGATGAGGCGCATGGGGCGCATCTTGGACTTTCTGGAAACAGTGGCTTTGCAGAAAACAGCTGTCAGGCGGGGGCGGATCTCGTGATCCACAGCGTACATAAAACCCTGCCCGCCATGACGCAGACGGCGCTGCTTCACGTAAACGGAGAGCGCGTTGACAGGGAGAGGCTTCGCCGCTTCCTTCGCATCTACCAGTCCAGCAGCCCTTCCTATGTCCTGATGGCAAGCATCGACAATGCCATAACATTGATGGAACAGGACGGGGAAAGACTGTATGGAGAGTTTGTCAGGAATTTTTCGTGGCTGACAAAGGAGCTGTCGGCATGCAAGCATTTCCGATTCCTGGCTTCAACGGAGAAATGTTTTGAGGATCGAATGGCAGCTTCGGAAGGCAAGCGTTCTGAGAATCAAATGCCAATCTTAGAAGGAATGAGTTCTGACAGGCAGGTTGGAAAGTTAGCAGGGGTGGAGCCTGAGAAGTCGGTTGTCAGCGGAGTTCGGCAGGATGTCGGCAAGCTTGTGATCCATGCGGGAAGCAGCGGCCTCACGGGGCAGCAGATTTATGACGCCCTGCGGGAGAAGTATCGTTTGCAGCTGGAGATGGCGGCAGGGGAGTATTGCCTTGCCATGTTTACGGTGGGGGACACGCCGGAGGGGTATCAGAGAATGCGTGATGCCTTGCTGGCAATGGACGAGAAAGTTGGATCATCCGATTGCAATCATGGTAAGCTGAGGGCGCAGTCGGCCGAAGACGAAACAAAGAGATCGAACGATCATGTCATACGGGAAGCGTGGGATATGCCTGCGATCCAAAAGACTCCGCACGAGACTTTGGGAATGCCCATAATCAAAAAGACCCTGTGCGAGGCGTGGGATGCGCCCTGGGAAGAGGTCGCGCTGTCGGAATGTGAGGGAAGGATCGCTGCGGAGTTTGTCAATTTATATCCGCCGGGAACGCCCATTGTGGTTCCGGGAGAGGTCTTTACGAAGGAAATACGGGATGCCCTGCAGCGCTGGAGAGACCAAGGCCTACGCCTCCGCGGAGTTACGGAATCTGGTGAAGGCAGGGTGCGCTGCCTTATTAAGAGTTGAACTAAGGGCAATGTCATGAAGTTAAGCTTTCTACTTCCTCGAGGGGAAGGTTTGGAGTGTCTTTTCTTAGCGTGCCCTACGGCACGTCCCTCTCTTCGGTCGGGATCGCAAGCATAGCTTGCGACATGGTCAAAAAGTCTACCAGAAAGACACTCCAAACCTAGCCCGAGTTCTTGCGATAACATAATTTCATTGACCATAAGATAAGAGTCTACCAAAGAAGTACAGTTTGAGGGGAAAAGGAACATGGGGAAAATAGTTTGTCTGATGGGGAAGAGCTCCACAGGGAAGGATACGATTTATAAGGAGCTGAGAAGTCGCGGGGAGTTGCCCTTTCGGACGGTGGTGCCATATACGACGCGCCCCATTCGCGACGGTGAGAGAGAGGGCGTGGAATATCATTTTACGGATGAGGCCGGGTTTCAAAGGCTTTTGGAAGAGGGAAAGATCATAGAGCATCGCGCTTACAATACGGTTCACGGACTCTGGCGCTATTTTACCGTGAATGACGGAAGCATTCAGCTGGGGGAAGCGAATTACCTGATCATTGGGACGCTGGAATCCTATCAGGCCTTTCGCAAGTATTTTGGTGATGGGGCGATTGTTCCCGTGTACGTGGTATTGGATGACGGCGTTCGCCTGCAGAGGGCGCTCGACCGTGAGAAGAAGCAGGAGCATCCGAAATATGAGGAAATGTGCCGCCGCTTCCTTGCAGACAGCGAGGATTTTTCCGAGGCGAAGCTGGCGGAGGCCGGGAATCCGAAGAGCTTCTACAATGATGACCTAAAGCGCTGCATTGAAGAGATTACGAGCTATCTGAGAAACAATCTCACTTAATGGTTGATAGAATTTGTAGGGTTTTATGTTCCTAAATCATGATAATCACCTAATGGAATGGAAGAGGATGGATCAGCTTTAACATAGGAGGAGAACGTCTATGGCAAGTTTTCGGGATATCATAGGGCAGGATCAAATTAGAGAGCATATGCATAATGCCATTGCTTCTGGTAAGATTTCGCATGCGTATATCATCAACGGAGAGCAGTTTTCCGGGAAGGAATTCATTGCGAAGGTCTTCGCCATGGCATTGCAGTGTGAGGAGCGCGGAAAGGGAAACGGCGTCGAGATTCCCTGTCAGGAATGCCATTCCTGCAAGCAGGCCTTGTCAAACAACCAGCCTGACATTATCAAGGTCACGCATGAAAAGCCAAATTCCATCAGCGTTGACGACATTCGTGAGCAGATTAGCGGCGACGTCGGCATCAAGCCATATTCGAGTCCGTACAAGATTTATATCATGAACGAGGCAGAGAAAATGACGACGCAGGCGCAGAATGCCCTGCTAAAAACGCTTGAGGAGCCGCCCGAGTATGTCGTGATCCTGCTGCTTACGACGAACCTTAATGCGCTGCTTCCGACGATCCTTAGCCGCTGCGTCATCCTCAACATGAAACCAGTTTCGGACCATTTGGTTCGGAAGTACTTAATGTCGGAGCTTCAGCTTACCGACTATAAGGCGGAGGTCTGCGTGGCCTTTGCCAGGGGAAACATTGGAAAGGCCCGTCAGCTTGCTTTCAGCGAAGGCTTTGAGAACATGAAGGACGAGGCTCTTTCGATCCTAAAATATATCCAGGACATGGAGCTGCAGGAGATGGTTGCAGCGGCAAATCAGATCAAGGAATACAAGCTTGATCGAAATGATCTGATCGACATCATGAGGGTATGGTACCGCGACGTGCTTTTATTCAAGGCGACCAATGACATGAATCATCTAGTGTTCCGTGAGGAGGGTTCTGCCCTGCGGCAGGTGGCAAACCGCAGTAGCTATGAGGGGATCGAGGCCATTCTTGAGGCATTGGAAAAGGCGAAAAAACGACTTGACGCCAACGTGAATCCCGATCTTGTCATGGAGCTTTTGTTCCTGACCATGAAGGAGAATGGATAGGAGACGAAAGAAAAATGACGATGGAGGAGTTATTGGCACGGGACGGAAAATTGATTTATAAGACCCGCGGCATCAGCATGGAGCCCATGCTTCGACAAAATAGGGATCTTGTCATTTTGGAGACGCCCAAGGCCAGATTAAAGCCATATGACGTGGCACTCTATAAGCGCGGGAAGGATCTTGTCCTTCACAGGGTATTAAAAGTGGAGGAGGATCATTACATGATCCGCGGGGACAATACCTATGCCTGGGAGAGAGTCCCGGACGATGCCGTTCTTGCCGTGCTGACGGGATTTCAACGCAAAGGAAAGCAATACTTCGTGTCGGACGGGCGTTATCTTTTCTATGCAAAATTCTGGCATTCCATTTATCCGCTGCGATGGTTTGTCGTAAACGTGATTCGACGGATGAAACGCTGCGCGAGGCGCTTATGGGGAAGAAAATAAAAGAAACCTTGCCGATTGGCAATTCCTTGAGGAGTAGGTGTTTTCTTGATGGAATATGGTGCTATGGAAACAATACTCGGATGGAATCGAAGGAAAAGAATATGCCGCAGGATTATCTGGAATCCTGCGGCATAAAATTTTTTATAGTTGTCTCTTTTTTCACTTTCAAATTGTTTTATATATTAGATGACGATTTGGGCAGGTCACATATCATAAATTTATCATACCTGATGTTTGCACTTGAAAAAATAACTTGCTAATGTTATAACTAGGATAGCTTTGCCGAGAGAACAAATGTTTGGCGGGGAGGGGGTAAAAAGATGTTATTTTTTCTTTCAATCATGGAGGAAGCAGAAAGAACAAAAATGGACAAAATCTTTGCTCTGTATGCAAAAAAAATGCATCAAGCGGCTTTTGCAATATTGCAGGATAACAATGATGCAGAAGATGCCGTGCAGACAGCCATGTTGAACACGTGCAAACACATAAAAAAATTGCAAGATCCAAGCGATAATAATACAAAATGGTATGTCATTCAGGCTGTTAAACATACGGCAATCAATATTTATAATAATAAAGAGAGAAGATACAAAAAAGAAACGGTTCTTGATGAGGACTTTAGCATTGAAGATTTCTTGGAACGATATCATGAAGGGAGCAATCTCTCGAAGGAAATTGCGAAGCTTTCTTCGCGTGACAGAAATATACTGATGCTAAAGTACGTGCATGGATATGGATATTCGGAAATAGCCGGGATTCTAGGGATTTCAAGAGAGGCTGCCAAAAAGGCCGGAACCAGGGCGAAGGAAAGGCTTGAGAAATTAATGGAAAAGGAGAATCAAAACAATGACTGACGCACAGCTGAAAAGCGCACTTATTGAGGTTCGCGATTATATGTTAGATCAGCTTCCCACAGAGGAATGGAATTATGAATTTTCCCCGAAATTTCAAAGAAAAATGAAACAGATCATAGAGCTGGAAAAGCATCCCATATGGTATTATGTTCGCAGAGTCGCTGCCGCATTATTAATTACGCTTGGAATTTCAGGAGGCTTGGTGCTTAGCTTTAGTGAAGAAGCGAGGGCTAATGTTATCAGATGGTTCATGGAACGCTTTACTGAAAATGGATACAGATATCAGAACGAGATGCGGATACCCGTTGATATTTTTCAATATTCTCTAGAGGGAAAAATATCCGACAATTATCAGCTGATTGACAGAATAGAAAGTGGTGATACTATGCATGAGCTGTTTGCGGAAGAAAGTGGAAACATGCTGATTTTTAACGTGATGAGTTCTACATTACAAGAAGAGTATAATTTGGTATTTGATAAGAGCATGAAGGTGGAGACTGTCAATGTCAATGGGAATCAGGCAGACCTATACTTATCGGAAAGCGCTGAGGAATCAAATGTAATTGTGTGGCAAGGAACCAATGGAGTATTATTTAGCATCACGGGAATGATGGAAAAGGAGCAATTAATTGAATTGGCAGAAAAAATAGAATGATATAAAGCGCATCATAAAAAAGTATTTTAAACCCGTCCCTTTTTTCCATTCTAAATTGTTATATATAGTAAAGGGAAGAAAGGAGGGCAGAATTATGCGAAAGATAATTGCGGTCATCTCAATGCTAGCCATTGTGTTGGTAATGAGCTTTCCGTCTAGGGCGGCAACTGAAGCGAGTGCGAACGTGTTTCCAGGTTTGAAATATAACGGAACAACGGCTACATGTTCGCTGATGGTTTTTGGCGAACACACGACGGACTCGATTGTGGCTTCGGTAACGCTTAAACACGGAAGCTCTACCGTTAAGCAATGGACAAATTTGACAGCGAATGGTTACATGAATTTCAGCGATACTGCAAATGTGGTGTACGGGGAAACCTATACCATGTACGTTACGCTGGAAATCAATGGAGTATCGTATCCTGTCGCAAACATCACTAAGACATGTAATTGATATGCATGACGGTTAGGAGGTGATCCCAATGGATAGGTGTTAAGTGTTGATGTTAATCTTTTGACTTAAGTTATGTAACGGATTTATCAGAAATCAATTTTAAGTAATTGGAACAACGAAATTACGAGGAGGTAGTGGAATGAAAAAAACAAGGAAGATATTTGCATTAGTCGTGGCAATGATGATTGTTATGGGATGCTTCTTTACAAGCCATGCAGAGACGAGGGGCTGTGCATTATCGCCAACGGGAGAACATGATTTCTCTGCTCATGAGCGCCAGGGTGCAGGGTACAGTCAACAGTTAAGTTCTCACAATCATTACATGGGCGTTGGACCAAATGGTGAGATGGTTTATGTGACGTGTCAAAGGACGCAATACTTCGAATACTGCTATCATAAATGCGTTTATTGTCATGCGGTAAACATGCAGGAATCGGCCCATACGCACTCTTATAAAGTACATAGCGCGGATGGCAGTATTGAGTACGTAGACTAGATTATTCGAAGGAGGAATTTCGCGATGCGCAGGCTTGGAAAATGGATCGGCATGTGGGCGGCGGTGTCGCTGCTGCTTGTCACCGGATGCGGGAAAGGGGCGGCGGATTCGGCAAATGGCAGTCAGTCCGCCTTGATAGCCCGTTCAGACGCAGAAGCGTCCTCGGAGATAGAAGTTTTGGAGGAAGTGGAAAACGCAGGAATTGACAACACCCTTGACAAATACATGGCAATTGCAAGGCATTCCCTGCGCATCGAGGCAGATGACAAGGCCAACGGGGAACTTTCTGTTGGCCTTAATGCAAACGCTATTGGGTATTCGCAGGGCGTTCATCTGGGAAAACACCTTTACGAATCATCTCAGGAAAACTGGGATGAAATTTGTTTTGCCAGGAATTCGGGGGAGGAGATCAGAAAAAGGCTCGAGTATCCCGACGGGGAAAAAATGTATTCATGGGGGATCGGCTCCGTCTGGGGATCGGACGACGTGCTCCTGTTCGTTACGGAAACGGCAGATGACGGAGGACTGAAGCTGCTGTTTTTGGAAACGGACGACGGCATGCAGGTCAAGGGAGAGACGGAAGCGGCATGCCTCGTTAATGAAAAGGACAGGTTTGAAATGCCTCATCGGTGTAAAAAGGACGCGGACGGACTGATCCATGTCGTGACCGTAATGGCCGTCACCGATCCTGACGCCGAAATGTCGCCCTGGCGTTACTGCGTCATGGATGAAGACGGCAGCAGTCTTTTTGAATGGCAGGACGAAGGGTTCTCTAGTCCTGAACTGCGCTTTGACGCGGACGGAAACGTTCTGCTTCAAACATACACGTTTCACATGGGAAGGCTGGAGCCAACCGACAGGCATGTATTATGCCGGTGGGACAGGGACGGAGGGGGAATGAAGACCCTGACGGAGATTCCCATGACGGAAGAAAACAGAAGCTGGCTATATTCCGTGTCGACGGAAGGAGTTCTTTTGACGGCAAATCCCAAAGGAATCTACCGAACGCGTGACGGGGCTGAGGAGGAGCTTTATGTATGGGGAAGGCACGGAATCAGTGTCAACTACATTTATGACCTGCAGCAGACCCCTGACGGAAGGATCCAGGTGATCTATGACAGCGACGGGGTAAACTGGTATGTTTCCCTCAGGGAGGTGACGGAAAGGAGCGATGTCACGGAGCTGGAGTTTGCCGTTTCGTCCGTCAGGAAACAGACCTACCAGATTGCGGCGGATGAGTTTAACAAAAGGTTTCCGACGTACCATGTGTCCGTGAAGGATGACTATGACGAAAAGCAGCTCCTTACGAAGCTGATAGCAGGGGACGGCCCCGTCCTGATTGATTCCTCGCTCACGGGATTTGAGGGGCAGGAAAAGCTCTGGATGCCGCTGGACAACCTGTTCGTTCAGCTCGGGCTGGACGGGGAGCTTATGGAAGAGGCCATGAAATTAGGGGAACTGGACGGAAGGCTGTACGGGGTGGTAAGCAACTTCTGGATTCAGACCGTAGTAACCAAGGCAAAGAAATCAGGACACTGGGATTATGAGGAATTCATGGATTACGTAAGGGAGAAGCCCATTGACGCAATCTTTAATTACGACGCGGGAAACAAGGGGCTGACGCTGTTCACCGAGTTGTTTAACCACGGGCTGGGGGACAATTATTACCTGGATGTCGACCTCGGAGGGAAAAGCTTTGAAGGCAGGGAATTTCAGGGACTTTTGGACTTGGCGGGAAAGTATTTTGGAAGCGAGGGGCTAAGGCCGGAGGACGAACGGCTGTGGCCGGAAGGCGGCGCGTTATGTTACCGCGTAACGATTACGAAGCCGGAGGACCTGGAGGCGTTCAGGCTGTTTTACGGGGAAGACGCCTTTTTCGTCGGATATCCCTCCAGGGAGGGAGAAGGCCATTACTTATGTTCCGTGTCCCCGCTGACCGTAAGGAAAACGGCAGGCGTAAAGGAGAAGGCCGCAGCGCTGACCTTCATCAGGTACCTCCTGTCCGAGGAAGTGCAAAAGGAAGCCAGCAAGGACTTAAACTTTTTCCTGAGCGTCAGAAAGGACGTATTGGACTTTCAGATCCGCGGAATGAAAGGGGGAACCACGGTTTACAGCGCTGGTTACCCGGCCATCAAGATTAAGGAGAAGCCGGATTATGAATGGACCGAAAGGGTGCTTCACGAGCTTTTGGACCACTCAACGCCGCGAAAGACCTTTCCCAAGGAGCTGAGGGACATTGTCATCGGGGAACTGGAGGAGTACCTTGACGGAGGCATTACGAGGGATGCCTTAGTGGATCACCTTAAAAATCGCGTTGGACTGTACCTGAGTGAAAACATGCCGTAATTGGAAGCACTATTATCAAAAAACTGCATATGCAATTCTGTGATCCTGAACGGAGTGAAGGATATAACAAAGGTCATGCTTTAGGGAACTGAGAGATCAGTTCCTTCAGGCTGAAGACAAACGAGGTTTTGGAAAAGCATCCAACGGATTTATTAGAAATCAATTTTAAGTAATTGGAATGATGGAATGTGAGGTAGAAATATGCAGAAAAAATTAAGAATGACTTTAGTAGACAATTTGCTTATTGCTTCACGGCACAAACAGTTACGCAGCATGCGCTCATAACTATACCCTTTATAGTAGAACCGTAACATATGTTTATACCGTGCCTTGCGTCACACCAGGATGTACGGTCACCGTGTATTGCTATCATGACGTATACAGGTGCACTCACTGTGGTGATATCTTTTTCCAAGATATAGAGGATAGCAATCATCATTCGATGTATCATAACTATTAATAAATGTCTTAAGCATTTGAGAAAAAGATAGGTAAAATGTGTGCGTGTGACGTCATTAATTATGGTGTTACTCATGATCATGTCCGCATGGAATTTCATCCGGGAGCAAGCGGACAGCCAAATGGATGCGGAAGCGGGACGCCTACAGCGAAAGGTTTATTGCGTCAGCCACGCCGTCCGAGCCGGAGGAACGCGTGGAGATCACCCTGGCTGCGTCGGAAGGGCGGAAGATTTACTATGATGCCCTTGTGAACGAGTTCAATCGGAAGAATCCCGCGTGGAAAGTGCAGGTCAAGACGGACTATGATGCGATGCGGCTACTGGCGGAACTCGGCACGGGAAACGGTCCCGTGCTAGTGGACACCCTGCGCCTTGGATTCGAGGAACAAAAGAAGCCATAGTTTTTGATAAACATTTAGATAATTTTATAGTTTTTTCATTTGCTTTTCTTTCCCTTGTGTGCTATCTTATGCTTAAAGCATGATTTTCTAATTCATATCTGTTTTTCTGGTTCCAATCTGTTTTCAGAAAATCCTTGCTTTCCACACAGACACAACCGAGGATTGATGAAAAGAAAGGAACTTAACGGGGACTCCTTTTCTCGGATTTTTCGG
>JAFXQK010000052.1 GCA_017527205.1 Lachnospiraceae bacterium
CCGGTCAGAAGGTTACGGTGACGGAGGGTGTGCTCCCCAGCAACTATTATTACACCATTGATCCTTCGCTTGCCATGTCACCGAACATTCCCTTTCGGAATCGCCTCAAATCACATGAAGGTATCGTGAAGAACGTAGAGGAAAATCCTAGAGGATTCTATGTGACGGTGGAGTTTGACGAACCGCCCGCAGATTAAATAGCGAAGCGGATCAAAAACTATCGCGTAGCGAAACGGATCAAAAAATATCGCGTAGCGATTAAAATCAGAAAGGAAAAAATACCATGAAGAAGATTTCAACTGAAAAAGCACCTGCAGCCATCGGACCTTATTCCCAGGGGATTCTTACGGGAAATCTCTTTTTTGCATCTGGTCAGATTCCCATTAATCCTGCGAATGGTCAGATTGAGGGCAGTGACATTGTTGCTCAGGCAGAGCAGGTGATGAAGAATACCGGAGCTTTGTTGGAGGCAGCCGGAACGAGCTATGAGAAGGTTGTCAAGACGACTTGCTTCCTTGCTGACATGAATGATTTCGCAACCTTTAACGAGGTTTATGCAAAGTACTTTACGGAGAAGCCGGCGAGAAGCTGTGTTGCCGTAAAGACGCTTCCTAAGAACGTGCTTTGCGAGGTTGAGGTCATCGCTGAGGTATAATTTGCAGGTCACGATATCAGTAACATCGTGTAATGTTTGCAGGGTGTGCTAACGGTATAATCAGGTTAAAATTGCAGATACTGTTTTTAAGTCGTGGTTCTATGACTGGAAAGAGAGGTCTGCGAGAAATGGATTATGTCAATGCGTTTTGGGTAGGTGGCCTGATATGCGCGATGGTGCAGCTTTTGATGGAAAAGACGAAGCTGATGCCTGGAAGGATCATGGTGCTTTTGGTGGTCAGCGGCGTTGTGTTAAGTGCCGTTGGAGTATATGAACCTTTTTTGGAATTTGCCGGTGCTGGTGCCAGCGTGCCACTTTTGGGCTTTGGAAATGTCCTGATGAAGGGCGTGCGAGAGGCCGTGGCAGAGCAGGGGACACTGGGCCTGTTTGCGGGAGGATTTCGTGCGGGCGCGGTCGGAACGTCGGCTGCCTTAATCTTTGGATATCTGGCGAGTATTCTTTTCCGCTCAAAAATGAAAAAGTAAATTAATTACAAATGACGCAGGTAAAATACAATGTTGGTTTATTGGTTAACATTTTCGGGATTGTTTTTATGGCTGGAGTTTATCTATCATGTCAGCGGATTTGGCATGAAGTTTTCTAATCCACTTTTTACGATTTTTGTCGTGATGACCTGGGCGTCCGTAGAGACGTTACTGGTCACGATTGCAAAGCCGAAGCTGAAAAAAATATTATTTCAGATTTTCATGTGGTGGTCCATCATTTGGACGGGTGCACAGATTACCTATCTCCACATTTTTAAGCAACCCATGCTTTGGGAGGCGGTCTTCCGCGGGGGACAGGACGCACTGACGAATTATTGGCGTGAGGCGCTGCTTGGGTTTTATCAGGTATTGCCCTTCAACCTGCTGATCGTGGCACCGGGAGTGATTCTTTGCGTACTGGTGCATAAGAAAAAATTTAAGCTGCCGACGATGTCCTCAATGACCTTTATGAGATGCCTTGTTGCCATTGTGATCTGCTTTTTTGCCTGCATCATTGACATGGCAGTGGGAAAGGCCGCAGAGGCACATTATTACGAGAATTACACGGAATTCTTTGATCCCTTGACCGTTTCGGAGGAGCTTGGCGTGCATCCGACCTTGCAGCGGGATACGGTACTCAGCATTCAGACTTTGATAGAAAACGCGCAGTACAAGGCGAAAAAGAAGTCGAAGGGTAATGCTTCCGCAAAGACGGATCCGGCAGGCTTAAGTACGAAGGAAAGCAGTCAGGGAGGCAATCAGGGACAAAGCGACCCGAATGGCGGTCAGACGGTAACGCCCGGTACGGATCAGGGCGGAACGGAAGATCCCAATGGAGGCAGCGAGGTGGATCCGAATTCTACGCCGGAGCCAGAGGTATTTGTGCCAAAGCCTCATGTTTTTGCCTTGGATCAGGAAGCGCTGCTTACCATGGCAGACAATAAAAAGCAATCTTGGCTGGCTGATTATATCTTAAATCTCGAACCGACCATGACGAATGAATTCACGGGTATTTTTGAAGGCTACAATGTCATTTTCCTGACGGCGGAAGGGTTTTCGCCATATGCCGTGCGTGAGGACATTACACCGACCCTGTTCCATCTGATTCATTCAGGCTTTGTGTTTAACAATTACTATGTGCCGCTGTGGCAGACTAGTACCAGCGACGGCGAGTACGTAAATAACACGGGACTGATCCCTGACGGTCAGTTCAGCATGAGAAAGAGTGCAGATGATTACATGCCATATACTCTGGCCGGATTTTTCAATCGCTCCGGCATTCAGAGCAGGGCTTATCACAACAACAGCCTGTCCTACTACGACAGACACAAGACGCATCCCAATTTGGGATATCTTTTCAAGGCATGTAAGCTGGGTGACCTAAACGAGGCGGAATATGGCCAGTATGTCTTCCAGATGGAGGGGGCAAACCGTTGGCCCGCTTCGGATTATGAGATGATGGTCAGCACGATGCCGGAATATGTACATGACGAGAGATTTTTCGTCTATTACATGACGGTGTCCGGTCACATGAATTACAACTTCCGAGGCAATTCCATGTCGGCAAAGAACAAGGATGCCGTGAAGGAGCTTCCCCTTTCGGAGAATGGACAGGCCTATATTGCCTGCCACATAGAACTGGACAAGGCACTGGAATACATGCTTGAGCAGTTAAAGGAAGCAGGGCAGCTTGAGAAAACCTTGATCGTCATGAGCGCGGATCATTATCCTTACGCCATGACGACGGAGGAGTATGAGGAGCTTGCAGGAAAGAGCCTCTCTGGCGGAAAGGATCTGTTCCGCAACAACCTGATCATGTGGAACGTTGCGTTTGAGGATGATCTTGTCGTAGTCAATAAGCCTTGCTGCTCCGTGGATCTGCTGCCGACGATCTTGAATTTGCTTGGCATGGATTACGATTCCAGAATGTATGCGGGCAAGGATATTTTCTCCGATCAGGAGGGAATGGTCATTTTCAATGACAGAAGCTTTGTGACGGACGGCGTGATCTATAATCGTAAGACGAAGGAGACCATCTGGCAGAAGGACGAACAGGGCAATTATATTGTTCCGAAGGATCAGCAGGAGGATTACCTGAAGCAAAAGCAACAGGAAGTAAAGGATCAGTATCAGTTCAGCGCTTATATCCTGCAGGAGAATTACTATGAGGATGTCGAAGCGGCACGTATCACAGAATAAAGAGAACCCCTAACTAGGCATGTCATTAAGTTAAGGATATGGTAAGAACTCGGGGCTAGGTTTGGAATGTCTTTCTGGTAGACTTTTGACCCAGAAAGACACTCCAAACCTTCCCCTCGAGGAGATAGTAAGCTTAACTTTATGACGGGATGTTCTAGTTAGGGGTATTTTTAGGATTAAATTACATGATTTCGAATTGGATGCCCTTCATGGCAAGGTATTTGCTGAGCTGCCGATCCCAGACGACGTCGGCGGTCTTGTCCATGACAAAGGTCTGGTAGGAGGAGCCCGTGGTCAGCACGGCCTTCCCGCCGTCATATTTGATGGTCAAAACCAGGGATTTCAAGGGAGCTTCCTTCAAAGAGAGCTTTTCCTTTTCCAGCATGGCCTTCATCTTGTCTGGCTTTAACTGTAAAACAAATTTAAAATACAGGGGCGTGCGCTTTCCCTTGATGAGGGTAAAGCACAGGCCCTTGATTTCGCTCCAGGGCTGATATTCATAGGGCAGGAGCTCTGGCGTGCGCTCGGCGATGGGATAAAAGTCCACGTTCACGTGACCGTCGATGGTGGTCGTGATCGCCGTGGACAGCGTTGCCTCCTCCAGCAGGAAGATGTCGAAGGCATCACCGGTAAGAAGCTCATTCATAAATTGTTTCATGGAAGTAATTTGTAAGGCTATCATGGAAGTCTCCTGTTTTGTACCATGGATATTTGTAATGTGGGAATGCTTAACAGCTTATTTATTCATCGTCATCAGCCATCAATGCCTCGGCGTAGGCGTGCGCAGAACGGGAGAGAAGGAAGCTTTTCCCGTCTGACATCGTGGCACTGAGAAAACCGAGCTTTTGAATGTGGTTGCAGTTCAGGATAAAGTGTCCCGTAGGAGGAAGAAAGCAATCGTGAACGGTAGCCCATTGGGAATAGAGATTGTATAAATCCGTGCGCAAATGCTTCGTTCTGCCATTTGTCAGGGTAATCAGAATGGAAGCTCCCTTTGCCGTGGCATAGAGGATTTCGTCCTCCGTGACGTAAATGGTTCCCGTTTCATCGCGCAGCTCTATGACGGAAGGCGCGGCCTCCTTTAGCTCCAGGGCGTGGTCAATGCTCTCCGAAAGCTCGGCGGCCTTGATCGCATTATCGAGAAAGAAAACATTTTTGGGAAAGGTCTGCTCACGATAGTTGATCTTAGAACAGCAGAGCACGACGGGAGCGGAGCTGCCCTTTTTTGCCAGTCCTTCAATGATGTCTTGAACGGTGACGCCGGGTGTCATGCACATGTCCACGTAAAACACGTCATACATCAGCGCATTTGCAAGCAGCGCATCCATGTTTCCGAAGGAATCAACATAGAGAACGCCGGTCGTAGCCGCACGCTTGTCGGACTCCCGTTTTAGGAGCCGTTCCATCTGCTTTCGGTCAGCGCCGTTATCATCACAAATTGCTACGTGCATGTCCAATCACCTCGTCCTTCGAATTCAGAACCCTAAACATTAAGAATCATCGATCCATAGAAGTTCATTGATTAAAACGGCTTGGCAGAAGTGCTTAGAAAATACCAGGCAGCCGCCGCGGCGATGAGCTGAAGGATCAAAATCGCGGGCATGCCATACTTAAAATACCAATGCTTTGTTTTGTGACGGAACACCTGCATTCCGGCAATTGCCCCGATGCTTCCGCCGAGGATGGCCGAGAGAAAAAGCGTTTTTTCAGGAATGCGCCAGGCATTCGTCTTCGCCTTTTTCTTGTCTGCGCCCATCAGGGCAAAGGCAATGATGTTTATGAGAAGAAAATAACCTAAAAAGATTCCTATGTATTCAATGAAAATCGTTGTCATGAAAAAGCTCCTACAATGCATACCCAGCCGAATAATCAGCAGGAGATGCAACAATATATCCAAGAATCAAGCTCTATGTCCATTATGCGGCAAGTACTTCAAAATAGCAAGTGAGAGTTTTATAACTCGCGGCAATATCGCTTCCATGACGGTAATATCACGAAAGAGTCACAAAAGAAATGTATAAATATACATAATATTCAATGCATATACATCTAATTGGAAAAAAATGAATAATTATCCATGAATTTGATGTTTTTTGTTAATATTATTCTTGCTTTTCGGCGCGACATGTTGTATAGTGGTTTCAGATTTGTAAATGATACGCCCATAAGGAGGTTTTATTTTATGAAAGAGAAAGTCATTCTTGCTTATTCCGGCGGACTTGACACCACCGCCATCATCCCCTGGCTCAAGGAGAATTTTGATTATGAAGTGATCTGTGTCTGCGTTGACTGCGGACAGGCAGAGGAGCTTGACGGTCTGGAAGAGAGAGCAAAGTTCTGCGGCGCTTCCAAGCTGTATATTGAGAACGTAGTTGACGAGTTCTGCGATGAGTATATCGTTCCCTGCGTACAGGCAAATGCGATCTATGAGAACAAGTATCTGCTTGGTACCTCCATGGCTCGTCCCCTGATCGCAAAGAAGCTCGTTGAGATCGCCCGCAAGGAGGGCGCTACCGCAATCTGCCACGGCGCTACCGGTAAGGGAAATGACCAGATTCGTTTCGAGCTTGGCATCAAGGCACTTGCTCCCGACATTAAGATCATCGCTGCATGGAGAAATGACAAGTGGACCATGGATTCCCGTGAGTCCGAGATCGAGTACTGCAAGGCACATGGCATCAACCTGCCCTTCTCCGCAGACTCCTCCTACAGCCGCGACCGTAACATTTGGCACATTAGCCATGAGGGTCTCGAGCTCGAGGATCCCGCAAACGAGCCCAACTATGATCACCTTCTGGTTCTGGGAACGACTCCTGAAAAGGCTCCCGAGCAGGGCGAGTACGTAACCATGACCTTTGAAAAGGGCGTTCCTACCTCCGTCAATGGCGAGAAGATGAAGGTTTCCGACATCATCCATAAGCTCAATGAGCTCGGCGGCAAGCACGGCATCGGCATCATCGACATCGTTGAGAACCGTGTTGTTGGCATGAAGAGCCGCGGTGTCTATGAGACCCCTGGCGGAACCATTCTGATGGAGGCACATCAGCAGCTCGAGGAGCTTATTCTTGACCGCGACACCTATGCAATGAAGAAGGAAATGGGCAGCCGTTTCGCAAGTCTTGTTTACGAAGGAAAGTGGTTCACCCCTCTTCGTCAGGCTGAGCAGGCCTTCATCGAGGAGACCCAGAAGTACGTGACCGGCGAAGTGAAGTTCAAACTTTACAAGGGCAACATCATCAAGGCTGGCACTACCTCTCCTTACACTCTGTACAACGAGAAGATTGCTTCCTTCACGACCGGTGATCTTTATGATCATCATGATGCAGAGGGCTTTATCAATCTGTTTGGCCTTTCCTGCAAGGTTCGTGCCATGAAGCTCAAGGAGCAGGGCATCGATCTGCTGGATCTGTAATTTGATTTGACCTGAGTTTTGCACATAAATGCCAATAGAAAATCGCCATGGACGAAAGTCTGTGGCGATTTTTTACGTATTTTTAAAGAAGAAGAAAAAACAATTTACGAAATCAGGAAAAGATGTTATGATAATGGGTAATGGGTCAATCTCGAATATTATGCGTATTTTGACTGCATATTTCATTGAATATGAATAAATATGCAATAATTACGGAATAATTTGCATAAAACAGAAAAAGTACTGGACTTTTATGCAAAAAGTGGTATAGTACTTCTAGGCGTTGTTACAGATGCCTTTGTTTTTCGTTTTTAAAATTTCGTTTCCCGTTAACCAAGAAATCAACCAAAGTCAGCTTTGCTGGCGGCTTCTCTCAGAGAGGGC
>JAFXQK010000053.1 GCA_017527205.1 Lachnospiraceae bacterium
CTGCTCGCCGCCGGAGAGTACCTTGACCTTGCTCTCAATGTGCTTGGTCGTGAGGCCGCATTTTGCAAGGGCGGAGCGCACTTCATACTGAGACAGGCCAGGGAACTCATCCCAAAGCTCCTCCAGGCAGCTCTTGAAGCCGGAACCGCTCATTTCCTGCTCAAAGTAACCAATCTCCAGGTAATCGCCCTGTTCCACGCTGCCGGAAAGGGGTGGGATCAAGCCAAGAAGGCTCTTTAAAAGTGTTGTCTTACCGATGCCGTTGGCACCCGTAAGGACAATCTTATTGCCGCGTTCCACGACGAGGTTTAAGGGACTGGACAAAGGCTCCTCATAGCCGATGACAAGGTCCTTCGTCTCGAAGAGGATGCGTCCGGGCGTGCGTGCCTCCTGAAAATGAAATTCCGGCTTTGGCTTTTCTGCGGCAAGCTCAATCACGTCCATCTTATCCAGCTTCTTTTGACGGGACATGGCCATGTTTCTTGTGCTGACCCTTGCCTTATTCCTTGCAACGAAATCCTTCAGATCCGCGATCTCCTTTTGCTGACGGTTATATGCGGCCTCCAGCTGGGACTTTTTCATCGCATAGACCTCTTGGAACTTATCATAGTCACCGACGTAGCGCGTAAGGGTCTGACCCTCGACATGATAAATCAGGTTTACGACACTGTTTAGGAAGGGTACGTCATGGCTGATGAGAATAAAGGCATTCTCGTACTCCTGTAAATAACGGGTCAGCCAGGCAATGTGCTCCGCGTCCAGATAGTTCGTCGGCTCGTCGAGCAGCAGGATGTCAGGCTTCTCCAAAAGAAGCTTTCCGAGGAGCACCTTCGTTCGCTGACCGCCTGAGAGCTCCGTTACGTCGCGGTCGAGCCCAATGTCCGTCAGCCCCAGCGCCCTTGCAACCTCCTCCACCTTTGCGTCAATGACATAAAAATCATGCGCGTCAAGAAGATCCTGAATGGTGCCGAGGTCCTCCATGTACTTTTCCAATTCCTCTGGCGTGGCGTCCCCCATTTTCTCGCAGATTTCATTCATCTGCGCCTCCATGTCATAAAGAAAGTTGAAGGCGGACGAGAGGACGTCGCGCACGCTCTGTCCCGCCGTCAGCACAGTATGCTGGTCGAGATATCCTGCCCGGACGTTCTTTGCCCATTCAATTTTTCCTTCGTCTGGCTGAAGGGCACCCGTAATGACGTTCATAAAGGTCGACTTCCCCTCGCCATTCGCACCGATCAGTCCAATGTGCTCACCCTTTAAGAGACGGAAGGAGACATCGTTAAAAATCGCACGGTCACCAAAGCCGTGAGTTAAATGCTCAACGTTTAAGATACTCATAAATACTCCCTGTGTACATTCTAAAATACGGCAGATTACATTGCTTTCTTGCAGGCTGACATGAAAATGCCGGGAACGATTGTCCCCGGCACATTGTAACATAAGTTGCCCTGTTGGTCAAAGCTAATTGTATTTCTCATTCTCCCAGACAAGATTTCCGGCGGCATCATAGATCCTCTCATAACCGTCCTCCAGATAATCACTTGGGGTTCGATAAACCAGAGGATTTTTCTTTACGATTTTATAGCCGTCCGTGGACAAGGTCTCAACCACAAGAACCAGATCCTTTTTTATGATGACGTCCTTGTCGAGATCGATCTGAGCACCTTCCTTGGCCATAGACGTAGCGTCGAAGGTCTTGTATTCCTCTCCGTCGACAAGATAAGTGATGGTCACTTTTTGAAGCATTTCGGGATGATCATAGATCAGACGATACCAACCGTTACACTTTGTCTTTTCGCGAAGATCCTTAGAATCAAGATTGCATTCAAGCATATTTACGGGCAGGAGATCCCAGAAAAGATACTGATAAAAATCGCTGGTTTCTACCGTTGTGATGGTTCCTTCCGTGATGCAGATCTTGAGCTGCTCATAGCTTTCAAAAATGTTCGTGGTAAGCTGCCCACTAAAGGTTCCGGGCGCGGTTTTGGTCAAGGGAATTTCATGATTTTTCAGTGCGATCGTGACCTTCGTATCATCGGAGTATTGCTTTAAGCCGAGGGTGAATTTCAGGTCAGCAGTTTTCTTCTCCATGTCCTGTCCCGTAATTTCCCAGGCGAGGTCTGTCACAAGACTGTCGCTCTGCGCAAGGTCGTTCTTTAGCTCTATGACGTCCATGCTCATGGTGTGCACCTGTGACTGCAGGGAGGTGATTTGGTTTTTCATGGCGCTGATATGTCCGAGCAAAGAGCTAATGCTCAGTACGGCAATGATCATGAGGGCAATCAGTACGGTCTTATAGGTGACGCCTGCCGTTGTTCCGGGCTCTGGAATCCTCGTGTGCGTGTCATGCGCTTCCCCTCGGGTGATCTTATCCAGCCTCTTATTATAGGCAAGGACGCCGACAAGAATGATGATGACTGCTAAAATCAGTAAAATAATAACATAACCTGCGATATTTGACATATTGTTCCTCCTGATAATTTCTTTGCGATAGAGTTTTTGTTATTTGCAAAAATTAAATTTGAAAAAATCTGCGAAAGTCGCCGTAATAACTTCTTGTTACGTCAACCAGCACGCCGTTTGTCAACGTCAACACATATTTCATGGAAAGTGACGCCCGGATTTTTTTGACGTGCTTTCTTGAGATGATGACCGACTTGCTGACGCGAAGGAATTCCTGCGGATCCAGCAGCTCCTCCAGCTGATACATACGGTCACCAGCGTAGTAGGTTCCTTGACTCGTATGGATTTCCACGTCCTTTCCAAAGGCCTCCACATAGATCACCTCGTCCACGGAAAGACGCATCCGTTCCTTCTTGTCGTCGCGAACATTCAAGAAGGCTGGATACTTTGTGGCTTCCGTGAGTACATACTCGCCATCCTCGCCAACCTCGACCTCGTGCCTGGCCAGATAATCTTTTACAAGGTCGTACTTTTCCTCCGAAACGGAAATTCGGATCTTCATTTAGGCACCTCCTACTCGTTTTTACTTCATTACCATCATAACAAACCTTCTGAAAAAGTAAATGCTTTGGAAACAAGTTACACCGAAACGCGGAATGAGTTGCAGTACTTGGGAAGGATATGCATGATTGCGATGGAAATCACGGGGGAGGATCCGGAAACGCAATGATTGGGAAGGAATTGCAAGAATTAGGGACGGGAAGGGTTTGACAGGAGGACATGAGGAAGGTACACTAAAATAAGAAGCAAATGTGTGCCTGCCGGAAAATCGGAGGCGGCAAAATGTAAGATTCCTTGGAAAGGGGTAGGCTATGAACGAAAACATTGTTAAGAGAAATGCATTGTGGGCACAGAAGGTGATTAAGGGTTTGGAGTCCCGAAACATGACGGGCTATTATGCCGCCACGAAGGAGGAGGCGCTGAAGAAGGCATTGGAACTGATCCCGAAGGGCAGCAGCATTACCATGGGCGGGTGCATGAGTGCTCAGGAGATCGGCCTGGTGGATGCGGTGAAGACGCCAGAGTATCGTTTTATCGACCGATATGCAGCGCCTGACAGGCAGGCGGCGGAGAGGGAGGCGTATTATGCCGACTATTATCTGGCCAGCGCCAATGCCATGACGGAGGACGGCATTCTTGTAAACATTGACGGAAATGCCAATCGCGTTTCGGCGATTGCCTACGGACCGAAGCATGTTCTCTTTATCATTAGCATGAATAAGATTTGCATCGACGTGGACAGCGCCATGAAGCGTGCGAGAAACGTGGCGGCACCCATCAATGCCCAGCGCTTTGGGCTTGCAACGCCGTGTGCGAAGACGGGCTCTTGTATGGACTGCAAATCACCTGACACGATCTGCTGTCAGTTTTTGATCACGAGATATTCTAAGCATCCTGGAAGAATTCACGTGATTTTGGTGGGAGAGGATTTGGGATTTTAGCATTCAAACAAGATGCTTGGGGAATTATGGGGTGAGAGACTTCCCCTAGGAAATAGGATTGGCATGATTTGTGAGGAGGTTACGGATATGGCTTTATTACAGGTGAACTATCTTTCGTGTGCATTGTATCGGACGGTGCCCTTACATGTGATCTTACCTTCGGACAAGATTGATTATGCAACGGGAACCTACCTTGCGAAGGGAGAACAGAAGTTTAAGACGCTTTATCTTTTGCACGGCCTGTTAGGAAATTATACGGACTGGGTGAGCGGCACGCGCATCCAGAGATGGGCGGAGGAGAAAAACCTTGCCGTCGTGATGCCGTCGGGCGACAATTCTTTTTATTTCAAGTCGAGAACGCCCTGGAATGATTATGGGACCTTTATCGGAAAGGAACTGGTTGGGGTGACGAGAAGGATGTTCCCGCTCTCGGATAAGCGTGAGGATACCTTTATCGCAGGATTATCCATGGGTGGATACGGCGCCCTGCGTAATGGCATCGTCTATTCAGATACCTTTGGTTATGTGGCTGGACTTTCTTCAGCCGTACATCTTTTCGACAATTTGTCAGAGGACGCCAATATTGGACTGTTTGATAATTTGGAGGCGGCATCCAAGACGAACCAGAATCCTACGGTTGCCGTCGAGGAAATGCTGGCGCAAAAGCGGAGCATTCCAAAGTTTTATCTCGCCTGTGGTCGTCAGGATGGCCTGATGCCTGCGAATGAGGCCTTCCGTGATTTTCTGAAGGGGAAGGGATTTGACATAACCTGGGACGAGGATCCGAATGCCGGGCATGAGTGGGATTTCTGGGACAGCCAGATCAAGAAGGTACTGGATTGGCTGCCGCTTGGCGAGGCAAATGCTGGTCTTAGCAGCGGTAACGTAAAGACCTCAGCAGCCGAATAAATGGTAATTCTGTATTTCTATCCGAAGGACAATACGGCAGGCTGCACAAAGCAGGCCTGCGGATTCTCTGACCGTAATCCACAGTTTACGGAGAAGGGCGCCGTAGTTTTGGGAGTGAGCAAGGATACCGTGGAATCGCATAAAAAGTTTGAGGAGAAATACGGGCTGAAGTTTACGCTGCTTGCAGATCCCGAGCGTAAGGTCATCGAGGCTTATGACGTCTGGAAGGAAAAGAAGAACTATGGAAAGGTCTCCATGGGCATCGTAAGGACGACCTATCTCATCGATGAGAAGGGAATCATCATTCGCGCCAACGATAAGGTCAAGGCAGCCGAGGATCCCGAGAAGATGTTGGGAGAGGTGTGACAAACGTCATATAGAGGGTATCGAAGATCATGACAGATACCACTTTGCATGAAAAAGATTTCGCGATAGGATAAGATCAGGAAAGGAAAGATCAGGAAAGGAAAGATCGTCCTTAAGCGGAATCTTTTTTTGTGGGAGGATATGACGATGAAGCGTAGAAATTTGATGAAGCGTAGCGGGTTAGGAAAGGCACTTGGCGGATTCCTTCTTCTTTGCGGCCTGGGTTTCTTACTGACGGGCTGCACGCTGGACAAAAAGTCGGTCAAGCTTCATACAAAGGAAGAGATGCAAAAGGTCGTGGACGAACGATATGGCGATGCAGAGCTGGTCAGCATCGAGGAGAATGAAGAAAAGCATTACCGCATCTTTACCTATCGGGATACCAAATATGGCTTTACCTATCAGGTGACGTCGCACCCCAATGCCGTCGGCATGGATGGCTCCACGTTTTATTATGACGGTGCAGGGATTTATTATTCCTATGAAGAGCCGTTTCTGAGCTATTTTTATGAGCAGGAGAAGGAAACCTTTGCAAGGCAGGGAATTGAGCTTTGTGAAGAAATGGGTTTTCCCAGCAATTTTGAATATCCAGTGAATCGAAGGTTTTGCTTAAAGAGTAAGGAATTATTCTCTTCCCCGGAACGGTATGAGGAGGACATGAAGTTTGTTTGGGACCGCGTTCATGCCTATAAGGTGGTGCCTGAGACGACGGGGAATTATGAGCTCAATGTCTATAATTCCGAGCAGGCCGAGTTTCTGGGAACGCTGAAGGAGGATGGTTTTGTCACGGCGTTGGAGCAGAGAATTGAGTATTACATGCAACAAGCTGAAAGCCTTGGCGGAATTCAGGGTGTGACCTATCTTCGCTGTGAAAAGAAGAAGGTCAGCGAAGTGCCGGGACTGTCTGACCAGGTTCTATATGAGAAGAAGAATACCGTGACCGTCTATTATTATTCCTATGAGGGAAAGGAATATTTTATTGTGGACCTCTGGGTTGCACAGATTGGAGAAAACGGCGGAGGCATCTTCCAATATTACCAAAATTACAAGTATTATGAGCCCTCCCGCGACTAAAATCCGTGAGGATTAGAATGGGATTTGGTAGGATTTTAGCTTTATAATGTAGTATCTTGTTTAAGTGCCGAAGTGCCCTTGACGGTGGAAATTTCAGCGTGTTACATTGACCATAAAGTAGATGTCATTATGTTAGCAAATCTTCCCCTCGAGGAAATGGAAAGCTTAACTTAATGCCATAGGAGCATCTACGTTGGTGGGAATGGAACGCGTTAGGGAAGTTTGGGGAAACTTTGGCGAGGGATACGACATGGAATTTTATTTAAATGAGAAGGAGTATTTTCAAAAGGGCGGCGCGCAGGTCATGGCATTTCATGATTTTTATCCTGCGGGGCGACAGTCGGGCATCAGCATCATCATGCATGGAAAGCGCGTGGCGTCAAACGGGGACGTGCGCTTTGAGCCGACGCCAGGGCAGTGGCAGCCCGTACCCAAAAAGTTAGATCGCATCGTGGATCAAAAGACGCAGTCGATTACGACGACGCTTTCCTTTCCGGATCGGGACGCGCATTTGAAGGGCTTCAATCCCATCCTGTATCCTGATTTTGAGTTTGCCTATCAGGTGAGCGCGAAGGCCGACGGAGACGCGGTGACGATTACGGTGGATTTGGACAGAGAGATTCCTGAGAAATACGTAGGGAAGCTCTGTTTTAATTTGGAATTTTATCCCGGAGACCTCTTTGGAAAGGCCTGGATCATGGATGACAGTCAGGGGATTTTCCCGCGGCAGCCCAATGGTCCGACCCTGAAAAGAGAGAGTAATTTTAGGAACGTGGGACATTTTGAAGGCGTCCCGGAGGACACGACGCCGGAAATCCTGGCGGGCATGACTTTCTGGAAAGAGGAGACAGAAAAGTGCACCGAGGGAGACGCGAAAAACGGTTGTGCAAGGCAGGACGAGGCGGCGAAGGAGGCAGAAAATCACGGCTCCGCGGCTTTGACGAGGTATCAGCCGATTATCGCGGATGACGTTATCGCGCTGCCCTATGCCGAGGGTCATGTCTTCACGGCCTGTCCTGAGGATCCGCTTCGACGCATCACAATTGAGAGCAGCGACGCTCTGCTGAAACTCTATGACGGCAGAATGAATCACAACAACGGCTGGTTTACGGTAAGCAGCGAGCTTCCCGCAGGAAGGACGAAGGGGGCACTTGTCTGGAGGATTCGGCCAAATGCCGTGGAGGGCTGGAAATATGCGCCCGTCGTGCAGACCTCGCAGGTGGGTTATCACCCTTCTCAGAGCAAGATTGCCGTGATCGAGACGGATCCGGCGGACAGCTTTACTTCTGAGCAGGACGCCTTTGAAAAACGGACCTCTGAAAAAAGAACCTCTGACGCTACGAACGGGAGAAAATCGGAGAGGGAGCGGAAGCTTCCTGTCGCAAGAGTATATAAAATTGCTGCGGAAGGTGCGTGCGAGATCCTGTCCCGAGAGGTCTCCCTTTGGGGAGAGTTCCTTCGCTATCGGTATTACCGATTTGATTTTTCGGAAATTACGGAGCCCGGGCTTTATCAGGTGCAGTTTCAGAATTCCAGGTCTGCGATTTTCCGCATTGGAGAGGACGTCTACGACCGCGGTGTCTGGCAGCCTGTATTGGAATATTTCCTTCCCGTGCAGATGTGCCATATGGAGGTGCGCGAGAAATATCGGCTTTGGCACGGGCATTGTCATGCGGATGACGCAAGGATGGCACCGGTTTCCAGAAACCATTTTGACGGATACCGGCAAGGGCCTTCCACGTTGACAAAATTCCGATCCGGGGACGTCGTTCCGGGACTGAACGTGGGCGGCTGGCATGACGCGGGAGATTTTGACCTGCGCATGGAATCCCAGTCAGGAGAATGCTATATCCTGGCGATGGCATATGAGCAGTTTGGAGTAAATTACGACGCAACTACCATTGATCAGCGTGCGCATCTGGTGGAGATTCATCAGCCTGACGGCAGGAACGACATTTTAGAGCAGATCGAGCACGGCGCACTTTCCGTGGTCGGCGGCTACAAGGCACTGGGGAGGCTTTATCGCGGCATTATCTGTAAGGAGCTTCGTCAGTACGTGCTTCTTGGGGATCCCGCGGGGATGACGCGCGGAATCCCGGGAGATGAGGATGACAGGCTCGCATTTACGGAGGAGAATCCCTGGAGGGAGATGACTACGGCGGCGCATCTGGCAGCAGTCGCCCGCGTGATGAGAGGCTTTAACGATACCTTGTCAAAGGAAGCGCTCAAGGCGGCGATGGAGCTGTTTTTAGGCTCGGAGACGGGCAGAAAAATGGTGGAAGGAAGGGTTACGGAGACGAAGGAGGGCGCCTTCTCACGCGGCATGATCTGTGCGGGATTACAGGCTGCGACAGAACTGTTCCTGACCACGAGGGATGAGGTCTTTTTGGAAGTGCTTCGCGAACATCAGGAGTATTTCTTTGCCTATGCTTCGGAGATCGGATGGATCGGTGCGCGGATCGCGGATGACCTAAGCGAAAGCGGATTTCGCGGGAAGCTTCGAGAGAGCCTGATTCCCATTCGGGAGAGGTTCGACCGGGACTGCGCGACAAGTCCTTACGGCGTTCCCTTCCGTTCCATGGTTTATGGGGCAGGCTGGGGCCTTCAGGGCATGGCCTTCCGATATCATTTCCTTCACAAAGCCTTCCCTGACCTCATCGGAAAAGAATTTCTGGAGAATGCGCTGAGCTTTGTCCTGGGATGTCATCCCGGATCCAACACGGCGTCCTTTGCATCCGGCGTTGGCGCAAAATCACAGACGGCAGCTTATGGCATGAATCGTGCGGACTGGTCCTACGTACCGGGCGGCGTCGTCAGCGGAACAGCGCTGATTCAGCCGGATTTGCCGGAGCTTTTAGACTTTCCGTTCCTCTGGCAACAGGCAGAGTACGTCTTAGGCGGCGGCTCTGCAAATTACCTGTTTTTAGTGCTGGCTGTGATCGACGCGCAAAAGCAGAACTTTGGAGGGCGCCATAGACCGCTATAGTAAGAGAAAAACCGTGGGATGGAGACGGATGCGTAAACCTTATAGTCATGTTTGTATATTTATAATAGTGTTGCTTTGCGTAATGCTCCAAGGATCGCTTCGCGTACTGGCTGCCGGGAGTTCTTCTGAGAAGTGGAGAGAGACTCGGAGTTATCCCCTGCAATATGGCGACGAAGAGCTGATGTCCATGCCGTTTCAGGAACAGTTGGATTTGCTAAATCCTCCACTTGATCTGTTAAGTGAGTTTACGACGGAGGAACTGGCGAACTTAATCATGAAAAGTGCAACCTGTCTTCGGACGGGTTGTTTTTTTTCACACTTTCATGGCTGTAGCTGTCCCTATGCCAGCCGCCTTTTTGTTCCTTTTCTTTATAATCCATGGATTGAAATAAAATCAGATATAAATATTTGTATTACAATAATACGGAAAGCAAAATAAAGATTGACCAGTATATAGACATGGTTTATTATTAGTATAGGAAAAAGGATAGCTAAGGCTGAGATGATAGTGAGAAGTAGGAGGTGATTCCATTGGGTTTATAGTATCAATCGGCTACATACTCTATGACTACTAATGTTACAGGTACATTTTATTATACGGTAAATTGCGATTCTGCAATTATCCCGAGTATAGCTGAATCGATAACTATACAATTATAATACAAAGGGAGGATTTGTCTTATGAAGAAACACAAAATTCTTATTCTTTGTTCAGTGGTTGTGGTGTTTACGATTTGTATTGTATTTGGTTATAGTTCAATGGCTGATTCAAGATTCCCGGGGAAATTATGGGGGGCTAAATTGAACGAGTTTTCAAAGAATAATGAGGAGATACCATATGCTATCGGGAATAGTGCGACGATCACGAAGGCGCAGATGGAAATCGCCGAGTACTTTTATTCCCTTAAGGGGTTGGACGAAGAAAAAGCAAGAATGGCTGCATATGAAGATTTGAAAAAACAAGAAGCCTTGTATCAAAAGGCGTGTCAGTTGGGGTATAGTGTTACTGATGCAGAGATTCAAAAGCAAATAGCGGAATATAAGAATGTAGCAAAAACAGCGGAAAATCGAGACGAAATTCTGCAAGTCATTTCACAATTTGACAGTGAGGAAGCCTTTTGGGAATACGAAGCGAGAGTTTTTGGCAGGGAGATGATTTCACAAAAATATGTTGCAGATCTTGAAAAAAAGTTTGCTGAAAGCAATCAGCAAAAGGACATGAATGATTATAATAATGCATGGAAAGATTATTATTCGAAATATAGGGAACAATTGGCTGAGGAAGAAAACTTCCGTCTTGTTGATGAATAAAGGCAAAGAAAAAGGATTCCTGGGTGATGATTGCTTAAGCGTGAGGGATTATGGAAAACACTTATATGATCACGTTATATATCAAAGTCATTTTGACATAATGCCTATATGTACATATCCGGACGGAAGCGTTTTAATTGCATGCGGAACAATGATAGATCGAGGTGAATGCGTTTGCGGAAAGGAAGGTCAGATGTTTAAGGTACTGTATTTTGATATTTTGGATCCAGGAATGGCATAGCGGGGGGGGAGAATGCAAGTCATGGCATGCAAAAGCGGATGGAAGCAAGCTATATGTAATTTAATATTCTTATTCCTCATAGTAATGTGCGGTTGCGGAAAAGTGGTGCACGATATAAAAGAGGAACGGAATGTTACAAAAATAATTCCTGAGGATTATAAAAGTATAAGCTTTGTGATGGATATAACGCCGAAATACTGCCCAGATCCCTTTTTGTTTGCCATGACGGATTCTTTTGTCTATTTTTGTGAAACGGAAAGAATGGAATCCGCGGAAAGCATATCGTATAAGTATGCTTTTTATAAATGTTCTATTGTGAGTGGAGAAAAATCAGAACTGATTTCGGCAGGAACAGAAAGGGTGCTTTCTTTTTTCGCGGGAAATGACAATCAGTTAAGCATATTAACGATGAACGATGGCAGTTGTTTTTTCAAATCATTTGATTTTAACGGAAATCTCTTAAGAGAGATTAAAGTGATGGATCAAGAATTCTGTGAATCCTATGTTACATGGCATTGTCAAGCTAGTGATGGTGGATATTATGCCATGAACAAAAAAACATTATTTTACATTAATTCTGAAGGGAAGTGTAGCATGTCGGTAGCCTGTCCGGGTAATGGCTTTCTTTGTGGAAGTATTGCTGACGATGGCGAATTATTTGTCACCTTTCAAGGGAGAAAACCTCAAGAGCATTATTTGGCCAGGTTAGACAGGAAATCAGGTGAATTTACTGAGAAGGAGAGTGTCGGTGCCAAGGTTAGCATGATGACAGATGGAGGTGCAGGCAGCTTGCTGTTGTTGCAGCCGGATGGCGTGGAATGTTATAGCCGTCTTGAAAAAAGTGTTAGTCACTGGCTGTCGTTTGACGATTTTGCAGGCATTTCCGCGGACAGAATTAGGACAATCGATTATTCCAATAATCAATTAAGGATGATCAGTTGGAAAGGTGCAAAGAGAACAATGTCAGTGGAATTAATCACTTTTCAAAGAATGACACAGGAAGAAAAAGAATTGCGTGAAGAAAGGATGGCGGATGGAAGCAGAGACTCATTAGGAAGAGAAAAGATAGTAATTTGTGACTTGACGGGAATGGGTGCCAGCATGCTACAAAATGTTATCTCAGACTTCAATGCAGAGAATAAAAATTACTTCGTACAGTTGGAAGGAGCGACAGCGGATTTGAATGCCAGATTGGCATCCTCTAATTGTCCTGACATATTATACTTAAATCAATCGAATGAAGTTTCTAATTATTCGCAAAAGGGATATTTGGAAGATCTGGTCCCGTATTTAAGTGAGTCACAGCATATGTCCACGGATGATTTTTACGAGTTCGCCCTTTCCGGTTTTATGCAAGCCGGAGCGTTGTATGCTATTCCGTGTAAATTAGAAATATTGTCGTTATTTGGCATGGCAGAAGGCGTTGGTGATGAAGAAGGTTGGACGGTGGACGAATTTATGGCATGGCTTGACGAAGCGGAAGAGATTAGTTCATACGAACGATTGTCAAAACAAAATGTCTTGCGATCTTGCCTAATGGGAAGTTTGGAAGAATGGATAGATTTGGAAAAGAAGGTAGTAAACTTAAATACGGATACTTTTAAAAGCTTGTTAATGGGTATTTGGAATTATGATGACAGCAAGGCCAAGGCTTCTTCAAGGCTGGGACAGCAGGATGGAAAAAATCGACTAGTCAATAATCCAATTGCCTCTGTAAGGGATCTCGCGATGGACGAGCTTTTTTGCAACGGAACGATTATTCATAAGGGCTTTCCAAATAAAGATGGGCTGGCAAAATGTTATGTGAATACCAAGGACATATTTTGTATTGCGAGTAACAGCAATCATAAGGACGGAGCGTTTGAATTTATGGAATATGCCTTACGCCATCCAAAGGAAGATATGATTGATTCCCTTGGTAATGTGAAGTCGTATGGGGGAGGAATCATTTGGTCGCAAAAAGAGATGTTTCATTTGGAAGCCGAGGGAGCGTTGGGGGAATTAGTAATGGCATTTCCGACTCAAATAGTACCAGGAGAGCAACAGACTGAAATGACATACATTACACTGAAAATCACCTCGCAGCACATGAAAATAACAGAAGCATTATTACGGAATGCCAGGTTGGATACAAAGGAAATGCAGACCATTCGTGAAATTATTTTGGAAGAGGCAGAAGCTTATTTCCTCGGGCAGATTAGTTTGGAAAGATTATGCGACATTATTCAGGAACGAGTGCAACTGTTTGTAGATGAGAATTCGATTTAGTATTTCTTATGTGTGATATTTATCGAAAACTACGGATATCGGTCGTTTGAGTGGAACTATTATAGGAAGTTGACGTAACATTCGGCACGTTCGCAAGCGAATCAAGATACATTTGAGCCTCCTATATTTAGTCGGAATTGCAACTAAATATAGTCTGCCAGATCCACCCATGTCGGTCAAGCAAAAAAACCGATGAAGTCCGCATTTTTACTGGTTTTTCCGCAGGATTCACCTCCGTAAATTTGAGTTGGAAGTCCGTTTAGTCGGAAATTCGTAGGAATTTGAGGAAAATTAGAACTTTGTTTGTGAACCTCCTGCAGAAAGTTCCGCCAAACAAAATTCAGGTTAAAGAAAGGCCACGGCGCTGATGTAGCCGTGGCCTTTTATGGCACATAAATATTTCATTGTGCTATTTTATGAGATAACTCCCGTGGGTGAGCAGTAGATGGTGATTGACATGGTATAGTCATGCGTAATCCAAAGAAAATCCGCATGCGTAGCTGTGGCTGTAGCAGTGGCGGAGTTTCCGGAATAACTGCTGGAGCTACTTTTTATACTCCATGAACTTGCATAAGAAGAAGCATTATGTGAACAGGAAGTACATTGAGAAGTGACATTGTCATACGTAAACGTTGCCGTAATGGATACAGACCATAAAACATTGTTGTTGGCATCAAGATAATTCTGAGTCTTTGTTGCTGTTTTGGATTGACTTACACCCTTTGTGGAACCGGGATTTTCTTGTAGGCTTTCAGTGATGATTGTTTCGACGCGGTAAGCTTCTCCGTCAATGATGATTTCTTGATAATCACGTGTCTGGTCAGACGAAGCTGATGCTTTTGTCGGAAAAAGCATAATTGATATAAGCAACAGCATAATAAATGACTTTGAAAAAAATTTCATTCGTTTAATTCCTCCGTAATCTCAGTTGTTTTAAAAAATACTTCTTCCCGAAGAAAAGACTGATGCGCCTGCCACATGATTACCAGCAATGATAAAACTAAGACAAGCATGACACTCACGGCGGCTATCATGATTCGATTTCTTAATTTACTTAAGCTGACGGCAGAAGCATAGGATGCCATGTCCAGACCGGAATAATACTGATGAATTATTTCATTTGGACGTCCCAAAATGCGATAACAGTCTTCCATGGAAGACAAGGTCATGGATTCGTCGCTTTCCAAAACCTCATGCAGGTTTTCTTCCATTTTGTCAAAATACTCTTTTTCTTGCCGACGCAGGAGGGGAAGCAGGCTTTTGGTTTCTTTCAAATACTGATTCAGTAAGTCGTGTTCATTAGGTGACGTCATTTGAATTTTCCTCCGAAATAGCTTTGCCGGTTATTTTTTCTACGCCTGAAACCATGGAATGGTAAGCGAAGAGAAGCTTTTCCAAGTGAGTAATGCCTGCAGGTTCCAGATGGTAGTAAACGCGAGTTCTTCTTTTCCCTACCAGTTTTGAGTATTCACTAATCAGGCCGTCGTTTTCCATTTTATAAATGGATGTGTAAATCGTATTTATGGAAATGTTAAGCAGACCTTCTGAAAGCTCTGAAATCGCCTTGGTCATTTCATAACCGTAGCAGTCCTTTTGCCTCAGGAAGTAAAGTATGAGCATGTCTGTAATTCCGCTAAAAAAATTATTGCTAGCCGCCATTATTTGCACCCTTTTTTATTATCCATGGATTAATATAATTTTAATATACAAAATACCAAATGTCAATATAACGAAATACAAAATAAACGTTGACAAGTATATGGATATGTTTTACTTTATAAGTAAAGGGAAAAATAGTTGAGGTTGATGTAACGAGGGGCGGAATGCCTATGAGATGAATTGACGATATTTATCATTTGGCAAATGCTTGATGTGATTGATGTGAGAAGAAAGAGAGGTAACGTTTATGAAAAAAACTATTATAGCCATATGTTCGGCAATTATTATTCTTGCTTGCAACATGTTGACCCCGATGACTGCGTTGGCAGAGGCAAGAGCCTGTAAGTATCATACATATCATGATTCTCATAAATCTAATTATCTGGTATATCTGAGTTCACACCCTGTTTATATATATGATCCATATGGACCGGTATACGAAAACTGTACACCATATGAGAATCATGAGGTGGAATACCCTAAGTGTAGCGTGTGTGGACACATTGATTATAGCTTTGAGCTTTCACATACGGTAGAAGTAATTCATCCTAACATAAACTGTCCGTTGCATTAGTTTTTGACATATGAGCGTTATGGAGGTTATGACGGCGTGAGAAAGTTTACGAAAAAAACAATACTTAAAACGATCATGTTTGCTATGGTTTTAGTCCTTGGAGGATGCTCGGGAAAAGGCCAAATTGGTGACGCGGGCATAGAAAAAGACGAGCAGGAAATAACGGAGATCCATTTTTTGGAGGAAAAGAATTCAAGTTCGGAAGATCTTGAAGGCGCGGGATCGAACTGCCTGCCGATCTGGGAAGACAACATGCAGGATGACTATCACGCCGTCATAAATCACGCGGTAAAGAAAATTGAGGCGCAAGGGCAATTGCCTTACGGCGGAGCACTTTTTGTCGGAGAAGGCGGTTGCGTGCGCCACGGAAATCATAATTTCTCTGATTATAAAAAATGCTGGGACGGCGTGAACGGAATAACCCAGGACGGAGAAGAGTTTGAATCTAAAGTAGAGGTAAATCCTGATCGCACAGGGGATCAGATATACATGGTTGCGCCTGTTTCAGGGAAAAACGAGTACGTGGCTTGCTTTGGCGACTATAAGGACGGAAAGTATTCCGAGGATTGGTTTTATTGGCTTGACCAAAGCTTTCAGGTCGTTAGGGGGATTCAGTCCAGGCTGGGCGCACATGAACACATGGAAGACATGATGGGAGATTCCATCGGCAACATCCACCTGACATATGAAGTCACGGGCCTAAAGAAAGATTATGTTATCGTTTCGCCGGAGGGAGAAATCCTTTTTAAAAAAGAGGTAGAAGGAATAACTAAACTCTGTGCATTTGGAAAGGGGCGCGTGGCCCTGATTGAGACCGATTTTGAAACAAACGGGCAAAGAATTTGTGAAGCCAACCTGACAACGGGAGAACTTGCTGAACTGGCGCTTTCCAAGGACGAGGCCTATAAAGAAAAGGTAAGGGGTTATCGCAATGTGTTAAAGGCAGTGCCGCTTGATGAACGGCAAATGATCATCTGCACAAGCGAAGGAATATGTTTTTATGACGCGCAAAGCAGGGAAACCAGGGACGCATACGTGTGGTCGAATCATGGAATCATTCCCAAAAGCATTGATCAGATGGTTATGACTAATGAGGGCAACCTGGCAATTCTGTACAAGGAAGCGAATTCGGATGGCCCCCTTTTCCTTTTGCTTAAGCCTACGGATAAAAAGGAGGAGTTAAAGACCATAACGCTTGCGACAGCCCCGTATAACAGGGAAAAATATAAAAAAGTGGCCGCGCTCTTTCAAAAAGAGTATCCGTCTTATGTCATTGACATCAGGGATGATTATGAGGAAACAAGCCTTTTGACTAGTCTTGGGGCAGGGAACGGTCCGGTTCTCATTGACACGGCAATTACGGGATTTGAGGATCTGGAGAAGCTGTGGCAGCCGCTTGATGAATTCTTTAAGCAGACGCATTTGGCGAATGAAATGGTTCCGAATGCCTTGGAGTTTGGAAAAATTGGGGATGTGACCTATGGAGTTGTAAGGGAATTCCAGATTGACATGCTTTTGGTGCCAGAGGGGGGGCCGACAGATTGGGATTATGACGGTTTTTTAAACGAACTGGAAAACTTTCAGGGAGCGGCGTTTGCCCATGACGCGGGGGCAGATTCGGACTGGAGGGACGTATTCTTTGATGTTTTGGAAAATGGTGTGGCGGACAATTATTATTTTAACCCTGGGACGGGGGAAATGATTTTCGGAACGGACAAGTTAGAACGCGTATTGCGCCTGTCGCAAAAGGCTGCAAAATGTCCTGAGTCGGAAAACTGGAGTGCCGTCATAAACGGAGAGGCGCTGTGTGAACCGGGATCGGTGTTTACCGCATATCATGCGATTCATCTGAGAAGAAGGATGGAGACAAGCGGTATTAGCCTCATTGGATATCCGACCAACGAAGGGGCAAGGCCCCTGCTTTCCGCTTTGCCGCCGCTTGCAATTCGCAAAACGGCAAGCGAGGAAGAAAAAGAAATTGCATACACGTTTTTGAAATTATGTCTTTCGAAGGAGGCAATTGAAGAAGGAACTTCACGGATTCCGGTGCGAAAGGACGTTCTGGAGGATGAGTTTAAGGACTATCAGGAAATGGTGGAGAACAACATCAGGGAAGGAAAATACAGACCTGACATAGATCCCGAGCTTGATTGGGAGAAGGATACAGGTTTTCTGTATGACTTAATCGAAAACGGCATCGTTCAAAAGAAATTTCCGTCAGGGATGCAGCAAATATTTGACGAGGAATTTGGAGATTATTTGGATGGCAGGATTGACGGCAAGGCCCTGAGTAATCACCTGAAAAACAGGGTACATTTATATTTGGAGGAGAACAATGATTAAAAAAGGTTATTTGGTTTCCGCGGCATTCATTTTATTAGTGTTGTTTGTATTCTTTGGCTCAATTAGTAATTTAGATACAACCGGGGATGAAAATTTTCCGCTTGAATTAAACAATAAGAGTGAAAATCTTCCAGAAGGATTTAGTGAGAATCAACGCGAAGCAAATATGATTTTGAATCAGTTTTATATGCACTTAATGCAGAGTTGTGGAACAACTTATGATGATACCGTGTATACAGTCAATGGATTGCGTGCGGAGAACTTCCCGCCATATTTTGCAGGGGCTTACATAAACACGGAAGGTCGATTGATCGTACAAATTACAGATAAGTATTATACAAAGAACTATAAGAGAACGAAATGGTATAAGGAATTCGTGGAGATTGTAGAAAATGAGAATTTCTATTGCCATCCCGTAAAATACTCTTATAGCGAGCTAATTACTGCTCTTTCAAATGTGACTTTGGGAGATCTGGCGGAGGAATTATCTGCACGAGGCGTTAAAATAGTGGCTGCAGGCATTGATGATTATGGAAATACTATTCATGTTCATGTCAAGGGTCAAGAAGCTTATGATATCGTTATGAATATATTGGATTCTGATATATACACTGTATCATCTGTAGACAGCATTCCGCAAGATGATATTGGATTGGCACCAGGAGAAGGAGCAACAACATCAAGCTCAGGAGTAGGTTCATTAAGTGTCGCATGCAGGGTAAGAAGGAATAATCCTGATGGCACTTATACATATGGATTTTTATCCTGCGCGCATGTTTTTTCTGGAACTACGAAAAATGTGTATGTACAAAATGGGGGTACATTTAGTTCGGTAGGTATATGCTATTCATTTAATCAACATTTAGGAGGAAGTGCAGATGTATCATTTATTGGGACGAATTCAAATGTGACTTTGAATGATACGATCTATTCTACTTCAACGACACTTTATCATAGTTACTCCAATAATTATGCACAAGGTTCGCTTGTATATAAGAGGGGAACCAAAACTGGAGTTACAAGTGGAGTTATCTCCTGCAATAGTTTTTATAACACAGTTGATAATGTGTTATTTACCGATATGGTTTTGGCAACATATTCAAGAGATGGAGGAGATAGCGGTGGTATCGTATATGATGAACCAGATGCCACTAACCATGCATATCCAATTGGTATTCGCAAAGGTGGTTATAATGGTAATGGATATTTTACGAAAATGTATAATGGACTCTCAGCATTGCAAAGTGGTGTATTGACATATTCACTATATTAAGTCTTTAAGAAATTCAACTTATTTGATTTTGGGAACATGGTGGATTAGGCGTCCGCGAATTAAAGAATACCACAGGCGGAGTAAATGATTTCTGTGGAATGGAAGTATATTCTGATGGACAGCTTGTCCGTTCTCCTGATCATTGCAATGACATCGTAACCAAGTGCATTAATGACTGTGAGCATTTGGGATGACATAAACCAGCTGTCAAAAGCATATAGTCGGCAGGAAACGATGCCGTTCTGTCGACTTTTTATGGCACTTTTGGCTTTGGTTGACAGTGCACAGTCAAAGGTCGTAACTCCGGAAGATAACAATTAAAAACAGACCGCTTAGGGCGTAAAAAGTGCAACCTATCCTTGGATGGGTTGCTTTTTTATGCCTTTTTTTGTATGGTAGAAACATAGGGAGCAGCGTGGTGAAGCTACAGCCCTTAACATGAAAAACCAAAAGAATGTTTGCAAACATAGAGGTTGGAGAAATCAAAATATGAAGATTCGAATCGAGCAGATTTCGGAGGGAGAAACGGAAGTGGTTCTGAGGTTTCGGGAGAAAACCCGAGAGGTGGAAGAGCTGCTTGCCTACTTGAATAAAAGGAGTCGCGCCCTGCTTTGCCGAAAGGATGGGGAGGACGTTCTGGTGAAGCCAAGTGACGTCATCTATTTAGAGAGCGTCGATGGAACGACCTACGCCTATACCGCGGAGGATGTCCTGCAGACAAACGTGTCTCTGGCGGGCACCGAGGCAGAATATGCGGGAGATGGGTTCCTGCGCTGTAGCAAGTCAATGGTGATTAACGTCTATCACATCGAACGCCTGCGAAGCGAGGCAGGAAACCGCATTGATGCCCAGATGACAGGAGGAGAGCACGTCATCATCTCCAGACGCTACGCCAAAGCCCTCCGCCGCATCCTTGCAGGTAAAGAATAATACAGCTAAGTTTTCATATACCTCGAGGGGAAGGGGGAACCTCTTTCTAGGTCTAAAGGTTACTAGAAAGAGGTTTCCACCCAAGCCCCAAGGCTTTTAGGAAAGGAATGTGAGTATGAAAAAGAATTTTCGTAAGTTTTTGTTGGCGGAAGTGGGAATCGAGTTTAAGGCATGCCTGTATTTCTTTGCCTTTTTGTTTTTCTATTGTATGTATCGCATCATTGCGCACGGAAGCTTTCAGGCGGACATGATCGTGATGGCGGAGATGATTTTGACGACCTATATTATGGGTTACGTGCAGGTGTATTTACTCAAGAATTTTGAGGAATCGGAACACCTGGGAGCCTTTGAATTATTGGCCTCTCTGGGATGCTCCTTGTTTTATGCAGGGCTCAGTCATCTGCTGTCTTGGTTTGACAGGGCGTGGCTACCAGAGCTGTTATTCTTTGCCTATGTCCTGCTCTGTTATGTCAGCATCTTTTGCATCTATTACGTAAG
>JAFXQK010000025.1 GCA_017527205.1 Lachnospiraceae bacterium
AGGAAACCAAGCGACTCGCGAAGCGAGGCATTTGGTTTCACCCGAGCGTAAACGAAATAAAAACAGGAGTCGCGAAGCGACGGCATCTGCGAAGCAGATGGTTTTTATGAGTTATAGAGGAAGGAAACCAAGCGTAAAAGCTATTTGGGGGCTTAGTATGAAGAAAAAGTTATTATTCATATATAATCCAAAGGCAGGAAAGGAAAAGGTTCGTGACCTCCTGGCAGACATATTGGACGTGTTTGCGGCGGCAGACTATGAAATTACGATAGTGCCAACCAGGAGAAAGGACGAGGCCAGGGAGGTCATGCAGGAGCGCAGCATGGACTATGATTTGGTCGTTTGCAGCGGCGGAGACGGCACCTTGGACGAAACCGTTACGGGCATGATTCAAAGCGGCTTTCGGACGCCTCTCGGATATATTCCTGCGGGAAGCACGAATGACTATGGCGAGAGTCTGGGACTTTCCAAGAATATGGTGCAGGCGGCGGAGACGGCCATTTCCGGGCGGGATTATTCCTGCGACATGGGCTTGTTTAATGATGACGTCTTTGTGTATATTGCAGCATTTGGCCTATTTACGGACGTATCCTATGAGACGGATCAGGCAGTAAAGAACGTGCTCGGGCATCTGGCGTACGTGCTGGAGGGAATGAAGCGGCTTTCCAACATTCGGTCCTATCCGATGAAGGTGACGCATGACGGTGAGGTTATTGAGGATCAGTTTATCTTTGGCATGGTAACAAATTCAAGGTCCGTAGGCGGGTTTAAGAATATCACGGGGAAAAACGTGGAGATGGATGACGGTCTGTTCGAGGTCACGCTGATCAAGATGCCGACCAATCCCGTGGAGTTGAGCAACATCATCGGTGCATTGATGAATCGTGACATTGATTCCGAGCTCATGTATTGCTTCCGCACGGCTGAACTGACCGTGGAGGCAGAGGAACCGGTTGCCTGGACATTGGACGGAGAGAATGGCGGAACGCATCAGACGGCAGTCATCAAAAACCTGCACAAAACCGTGGATATCCGCGTGGCAGAGGATTAATCTGACAATCTAGGCTTTTTTGAGAAAAGATACCCTTTTCTTTTTAAGAAATTTATGCTATATTTGTTTAGAAAGTAGCGATTTGGGGCGTGAGGCGCTTGTAAATCGTTCGAACGTAAAGAAAAAATATATGGAGGGCAATCAAATGTTAGTTTCTGCAACCGAAATGCTGAAAAAAGCAAAAGCAGGCCATTATGCAGTTGGCCAGTTTAACATCAACAACCTGGAGTGGACGAAGGCAATCCTTCTGACCGCAAAGGAATTAAAGAGTCCCGTGATCCTAGGCGTATCCGAGGGCGCAGGCAAGTACATGGGCGGCTATGACGTAGTCGTTGGCATGGTAAATGGCCTGCTTAAGGACCTTGACATTGACGTTCCCGTTGCACTGCACCTGGATCATGGTACCGTAGAGGGCTGCTACAAGTGCATCGAGGCTGGTTTCTCCTCCATCATGTTTGATGGTTCCCACTACGCTCTGGAAGAGAACGTACAGAAGACGACTGAGCTGGTTGCTAAGGCACATGGCAAGGGAATGTCCATCGAGGCTGAGGTAGGTTCCATCGGCGGCGAAGAGGACGGCGTTATTGGTATGGGCGAGTGCGCAGATCCCAAGGAGTGCAAGGCGATCGCTGATCTTGGCGTAGACTTCCTGGCAGCAGGCATTGGTAACATCCATGGCAAGTATCCTGCAAACTGGAAGGGTCTTTCCTTTGAGACCCTGGATGCCGTTCAGCAGTTGACCGGAGATCTTCCTCTGGTACTTCACGGCGGCACCGGAATTCCCGCTGACATGATCAAGAAGGCTATTTCCCTGGGCGTTGCAAAGATCAACGTAAATACCGAGTGCCAGCTGGCATTTGCTGCTGCTACCCGTAAGTATGTTGAGGCTGGCAAGGATCTTGAGGGCAAGGGCTTCGATCCCCGTAAACTTCTCGCTCCTGGCTTTGAAGCAATCAAGGCTACCGTTAAGGAGAAGATGGAGCTGTTCGGAAGCGTAGGCAAGGCCTGAATCAACAGCCGGGCGTTAAGGTGAGCATTGAAGGTTCATGACGGCCGAATTATCAACGAAATAAAACATGAAAAAAGCCTTCCTGGAAACGGGAAGGCTTTTCTTTTGCACTTTATTTTTCTTATGTTTGTTTTTGGGCTGCAACATCTGTTTTCATGATATTTGCCCTTTAAAAGGGAGGATGCCAAGGAACTGCTTCCTTGGCAAGTATTATGAAAAAGTTATTATTAAAGCAACTGTGGCGTATTCAAATGTTTGCTTTATTTCGTTTCCATGGTTTTAGTATATATGGGTTTCGTGAAGAAAAAACGTGTTTTAATTAAACGATCTTTAAATGATTTGTGAACAAATTGTAAACGAGAAAACGGGGAGCAAAATAACACATTTCCTTTCCTTAATACTCCATTTTTTATTGTTTCTGTCTGAGTTATAATTGTATGGAAAGATGAAAAACATTTTCAAAGCTGGAAACTTGAGAATTTTGTTTGTAACTCTGTGAATGTTGATTGGCCTGGGCAGGAGGAGAGTATGTCTGTTTTTGTAAATCAATTAGGATATCTTAAGCAAGGAGAAAAAAGGGCGGTTTTGCCCTTTGAATGTAAGCAGTTTTGGCTGGTCAACGAATCCGGTGAGGTTTGTCATGAAGGGGAAACTAATTTTTTCGGGTATGACAAGGCTTCTGGCGATCAGGTGACAGTCGCAGATTTTTCAGAATTTAACTTGCCGGGACGGTACCGCGTCAAGGCGGCGAGGGAATGGTCCGAGGAAGGGCAGGAGACGGTTGCCGTGGAGTATTCCCCTTGGTTTGTGATTGGGGAGCAGGCATACGACAAGCTGGAGCATGACCTGCTGAAAGCATATTATTTTCTGCGCTGTGGAACGGATCTTACGGAGGAGTATGCGGGGCCCTATGTCCATAAGGCATGTCATATGGGCAAGGCGCAGCTTTGGGAGGATCATGCGACGGAGCTTGAGGCGACGGGCGGCTGGCATGATGCCGGAGATTATGGAAGATATATTACAGCGGGTGCTTGTGCGTTGGCGCATCTTTTGTATGCCTATCGCATGTATCCGGAATCCTTTGAAAAGGGTGTCAATATTCCAGAGAGCGGAAACGGCGTGCCAGACGTGCTGAACGAGTGCAGATACGAGCTGGAGTGGTTCTTGAAGATGCAGCGTGCGGACGGGGGCGTCTATCATAAGCTGACGACGGCGCATCACGCCCCGTTTGTGATGCCGGAGGAGGATGTGGCGCAGCTGTACGTCTTACCCGTGTCCTCGATGGCAACGGCGGATTTCTCGGCTGTCTGTGCCCTTGCAGCGGGGATTTATTGCAATTTTGACGAGGAGTTCTCCGGCCGGCTCGGAAAGGCGGCGAAAAAGGCATATCAGTGGCTGAAGGCAAATCCTGAATTCCTGGGTTTCCGTAATCCCGAGGGCTGCGGTACCGGAGAATATGGCGAGTGGAGTGACTTTTCCAACCGCTTTTGGGCAGCGGCTGAACTGTATTCCCTGACGGGAGAAAAGGAGTATCATGAGGATCTGGAAGGGTTGTTTTCTGAGGGAAAATTCCCGATTATGGCGTTGGGCTATGCGGAGGTTGGAGGCTTTGGCGTTCTGGCCTACCTGCTCTCGAAGCAGGGAAAGTCATTGAATTTGATGTCCCGCTTTTTTGGGGAAATCGTAAAGGCAGCGGCGCAGCGCGTGCGCATTTCGGAGGAAAGCGGCTATGGCGTTTCCATGCTGGAATGGGAGTATGGCTGGGGCAGCAACATGGGCGTGATGCAGCATGGGATGATCTTTGCCATTGCGGATTATTTTGGTCTGGGCGCCAAGGTGAAGGCGGCAGCCAAGACCATTGGAATGCCTCAGAGATGGAGACGTCCCGGCGAGCCTGAGATACCCTATGAGCAGGGGCCGAGGGAGGAACGGGGCTGGAGCATGCGGGATCATGCAGCTGCACAGCTGGATTACCTGCTCGGATGTAATGCGCTGGGAGTGAGCTATGTGACGGGAAATGGTGAGAATGCCTATCATTACCCGCATCTTCGACCGGCGCACGCCGATGGAATTGAGGAATCCATGCCGGGCATGGTCAGCGGCGGGCCAAACAGGCACAGGCAGGATCAAAAGGCCAGGGAGGTCATTCCCGAGGGTACGCCGGCCATGAAATGCTTTGCGGATGAATATGAATCCTATTCCTTGAATGAAATTACGATCTACTGGAACAGCCCCGCGGTATTTACGCTGGCATATCTGCTTAGTCGAAAACGGGAAGCGTAATCACAGAAATAAGAGAGACATAAAAAGAGGCATAAAAGAGAGACATAAAAGAGAGACATAAAAGAGAGAGATAAAAAAGACGTAAAAAGAGGCATAAAAAGAAGGATTAAGAGAGACTGAAAGAGAATCATAGAAGCAAAAGACAAACAAAAGGCGGGGCTCATGAAATGAGTCTCGCCTTAATTAATTGTCTCTTTAGTGGCATGCCGATGGCCATGGCAAGAATAAGCTTCACGATATCGCCCGGAATATAGGGGATCACCCCGGCCATCAAGGCGGCAGGGAAGGTGAGACTTAATTGATACTGTAGCCAAAGCGTTCCAAACAGGTATAACACGCAGGTTCCCAGGACGAAGCCGAGAATGTGTAAAACCAGTTTCTCCGGGAATTTCCAAAGGAAAAATCCACAGATGAGTGCCAGAAAGAGATACCCGATGATATAACCTCCTGTCGGTCCAAGAAGCTTCGCAAAGCCTCCGCTGAAATTGGTAAACACTGGCAGGCCAAAGGTCCCAAGCAGGACATAGAGCAGCACGCTCAGCGTCCCAAGCTTTATCCCAAGAACATAGAGAACAAAATAGATCCCCATGGAACAAAGGGAGATGGGAACGGGGCTGATGGGGATTTGAAAGGCCCAAGGCCCTAAAATACATAAAATGGCGGTCATGACGGCCGTAACCGACATTTCCTTTACCGTAAACAAGGATTGATTTGCTGATGATACTCCGTTGGATTTCATAATTTCCTCCCTTGTGTTTTCACCGAAATAGCGTCATCTGTTTCGGGATTCGCATTCTGATCATTTTTTCCATTACTGATTATAGGCACTTGACATTAGATTGTCAACCATAAAATTAAATAGGTTAACAACAAATGAAAAAAGACGATTTAATAGAATACTGGTAAGAATATGTATTTTCATTATGTTTTTTATTGTGTATTCAGCGTCCGCTACGCTGCACCCATAGCGCGAGCGTGCCTGAGAAGACTCCCCAAACCATCCCCCGAGTTCTGAGGAATACTTATACAAAGCAAAAACGGAGTCGCCGTCAGGTGACTCCGCTTATGGTTCGTGACATTATGATGGTTTTAGTTGTTCAGCTCACCGGTCATGTACTTCGCAACGATCTGCTGGATTCTTTCGCTGGGATTCAACAGGTCGCTGATGGAGCTGTCATGGTTTAAGGTATCAACAATATATGCAATGTACTTGCTGAGGTCGCAGCTGATATACCACTCTCTCTTAAGCAGCTCCGGCGTCTGGTAGATCAGGTTCGTGGTCAGAATTCTGCTGATGATGCCGCTCTCATAGGCTTTGTCGAACTTGTCCAGACCGTTGGTGAAGAGGCCGAAGGTGGAGAAGACGAAGATGTTTCTTGCCTTTCTTTCCTTCAGTGCGGAAGCAACCTCCAAAACGGATTCGCCGGAGGAGATCATGTCATCAATGATGATCATGTCCTTGCCTTCAACGCTGGAGCCAAGGAACTCATGGGCAACGATGGGATTGCGGCCGTTCACGACCTTTGTGTAGTCCCTTCTCTTGTAGAACATGCCCATGTCAAGTCCAAGGACGTTTGCGATGTAGATGGCACGTTTCATGCCGCCTTCATCCGGGCTGATGACCATCATGTGGTCGGAGTTGATCTGCAAGCCCTTGACGTTCTTCAAGAGGCCCTTGATGAACTGATAGGCAGGCTGAACAGTTTCGAAACCGTGCAGGGGAATGGCATTCTGTACTCTGGGATCGTGTGCATCAAAGGTAATGATGTTGTCTACGCCCATGTGAACGAGCTCCTGCAGTGCCAACGCGCAGTCGAGGGATTCACGGCTCGTGCGCTTATGCTGACGGCTCTCATACAGGAAGGGCATGATCACGGTGATGCGTCTTGCCTTTCCGCCGACGGCAGAAATAATTCTCTTTAGGTCCTGATAGTGGTCGTCAGGAGACATGTGGTTTTCGTGACCGCAGAGAGAGTAGGTCATGGAATAATTGCAGACGTCAACCAGAAGATACAGGTCATAGCCTCGAACGGATTCCATGATCATGCCCTTCGCTTCGCCAGAACCAAAACGGGGAATCTTCGTGTCAATCAGATAGGAATCTCTCTGATAGCCTGCAAATGCAAGGGAATCCTTATGCTCGCTTTCGCGTTCTTCCCTCCATTTGACCAGATACTGGTTAACTTTCTCGCCGAGCGGACGACAGCCCTCTAAGGCGATGATTCCTAAGGAACCTACGGGAATGGTTTCCAAGTTTCTTTTTTCTTCGCGGTTGGCCATGAAAAAACCTCACTTTCTTTTCTGTAAAAACAACCATTTAAGAGAACCACCGATCGATCGAAAATCCCACAACCGAAAATCCAATGAAAGGAACGCCCGTTAAGGCATGGCTTTTAATTTTTGGCACATGCGGACGTCAGGCCCCGTCAGCTTGCAGAGCTGGAAGCTTTTCGAAACTCTGGAAAAGACACGGTCGGAATAACGATCCCGCAGCTCACTTAAATTCAGGTTGGTCGAAATAATGGTGGATCTGTGACGCATTTCCCGCTCATTTAATAAGGAGAAAAGCTGGGAGGTGACAAAGCTGCTGAGAACCTCCGTCCCTAAGTCATCCACAATTACCAGACTATAATTGTAAAGGTCTTTGCAGAAATTGTAAAGACTTTCTTTTGCGTTTCCATCAAAAGAATAGCGAGCCAGCGTTTCAAAGAGGCTCACGGCACTGAAATAAACCACGGAATGGCCTTGCTCTAAAAGGGCGTTGGCGATACAACCGGAAAGAAAGCTCTTGCCGGTTCCGACGGTTCCATAAAAAAGAAGATTTTTTCCGGATGGGAAAGTTTCCACAAAATCCATGGAAAGACGGACGGCACCCTTCAAATGCTCCAGATCATCGCCCTTGCAATAGTCGTAGGAAACATTGGAAAAACGATCCGTCTGTAGGACGCCCTGCAGGTTTGACTGTTCGTAAAGATAGGCAAGCTCCTGTTTGCGGAAGCATTGGCACTTCTTACGAACACCGTTCTCCAAGGTGACATAACCCGTATCCTTGCATTCTGCGCAGCAATAAATCGGCTCCAGATAATCTGCCGGGTATCCGGCGGCGCGAAGCAGGGCCTTTCTGCGAAGGGCGATGCGGGGAATGGGGTTTTCTAATTTTTGGTCGGCTTCCTCCGGGTTTTCCAAAAGAAGACGAACGCGGCTAGAGGCATAACTGCCCACTGCCGCATCCAATTCATGGAATTCGGGAATCTGCTGATAGATCTGCTCCCGCCGTTCCTCTAATAGCTTTCTGTTTTGATCGCGGGTCAGCTCATAGCCCCGCATGATTTCTTGATACTGTAAGGGAGAAAGGGACATGGTTTTTCCTTTCTGAACGTCAAACTAGTTGCTGATCAATTTCTTTTCCAAATCATCAAAGTCATAGTCGTTCTGCGTAAACTGGTTGAATTTATTGCCGGATGCCTTTGCACTCACCTTTTTGCTGCGCTGGTGAAGCTCGTCCATGCGATATACGTCGGATTTCTGATGCACGTTCTGCTCCTTCCAGCTCTTTAGGATGCCGTCGGCATATTCAAAGCGGTGGGAGTCCGTTGCGAGCACCGTGCGCTGGCAGGCCTCCAAAATGACGTCCATGGGAAAGGCAAATTCCTTTACCCAACGATTGATAAATTCCAATTCCTTGCGGGTGGGAGAGCCGTTCTTGCCGAGCTCGTTCATAATGACATAGGTATTTCTGTCATACTTTCCAAGCGTCTCGAGCCTTGCCTGCTCCCAGGTGGTAATTCCTTTTTCTGCCCAGTTGATGGCAACCTTTTCAATATACTTAAAGTCCTTTTTGTCGCGATCCACGCAGTACTGCAACAGATGGTCGATCAGGTCATCCGAGAAGTGAAGCTCGTCCATGAAAAAGAGAATCGTCTTCATCTCAGAGGGATTCAGCGTCCTGCCAAAGTATTGCTGTGCGACAAACAAGAGCTCCGAAACATTTTCGCGCTTCTTAAACTCCCGCAGCTGCTCCGTCGTATAAGCGGGCTTGGAGAACATGGGAACCTCAGGTTCCGGCTCAGATTCAGGCAGACTTACCTGTACCTCGGGCCGGAAGGGGGCCACGTTTTCTGCGGAGAGCAAAATGGGTCTTGCAAACTGGGGACGCTCATCCACGGCACTTTCTCTTGTCAGGTCATTTAAGCGAATGCCGACTAGATTCTTTCCTGCATCAAACTCCAGACTAAGCACGCCATTTTTTTCCCAATAACGAAGAGAACGCATGACATCCTTCTCCGTATGGTTAAATTTGTCCGCAATGTCAGACACGCTGGTCGCCAAATTGGCATTCAGCATGCGGATCAGATAGAGATACACCTTGAGCTGGGCATCGTTCGCGTCCTTCATATATTTATCAATAAATAGATTAGAAACTACCGTAAAATCTGCACAAGTATCCTTATACAACGTAAGCTTAGCCATGTCCCCACAACCCTCTGTCTCATTCTGACTGTTTTCTTTTGTCGATCACGTCTGCCGAAGGGCGAGCCCTCAAGCAAGGAAAAGTATAGCATGACCCTTCCAAAAAGGAAATGGTAAAAACGTCAAAATGGCAGGAGGGCAACGGACGGGTGCAAAACGTGGATAAAAAAGGAAATGTGGATAACTTTCCGTCGTGCCGATCAAAGGGCTTATTTCGTTTGGACGCAGGCCGGTTTTTCAATAGGACAGTTTTCCACGTCGAAAAAAGAAATATCCACAAATCTGACGGGTGAAAAAAACGTCAAAATTTGTGGATACTGTGGAAAATTATTTTTTTAGCAAGGATTCGCCTATTTTATAGACGTCTCCCGCCCCCATAGTTATCAACGTGTCATCCTTTGTGCAATTTTCTAAAAGAAATTTTTCAATTTTCTCAAAGCTGGGGAAATAATAACAATCGGTTCCGAGCTTTTGGATTTCTCTTTGCAGAGTTTCCGAAGAAATCCCTAAATTATCTGTCTCGCGGGCTGCATAAATGTCAGCCAGTACCACTTTGTCTGCCAGAGAAAGTGCCTGCGCAAACTCCGTCAGAAAGGATTTTGTGCGTGAATAGGTATGCGGCTGGAACACGCACCAAAGCGTTCCCGTCTTAATAGGCTGCGCTGTCGTAAGAGTCGCCTTGATTTCCGTGGGATGATGCGCGTAGTCGTCAATGACGGTCACGCCGTGAAAGCTTCCCTTGTGCTCAAAGCGGCGCTCGGTGCCGCCGTAGGACTTCAGGGCCCTTGCAATCGCTTCATCGTCCACGCCGAGCAGGTCAGCAGTAGCGATGGCAGCCAGGGCATTTCCGACATTGTGAATGCCGGGAACACTCAGCGTAAAGCGGCGATCTGCCTTATTCCTACAGCAGGCCGTAAAGGTGGCAAAGCCATTTTTGTCAAAGGTTATGTCCTTGGGATAATAATCAGCGCCAAAGGTCGGATCCAATGCAAGCTCCTCAAGGCTATGGCACCCATAGTAGGTCACCACGGGACAGGTCAGGTCCTTCGTGAGCTCTCCGTAATTTTCAATGGTCGCATTGATGACCAGTGCACCGTCCGTCGGCAGGAGCTTTGCAAATTGATGGAAGGAATTGCGAATGTCATGAATGTCCTTAAAGAAATCCAAATGATCCTCCTCGACGTTTAGGATCACGCTGATCTTCGGAAAGAAGCTCAGGAAGGAATTGGTATATTCGCAGGCCTCCAGCACAAAATATTCTTTTCCGCCCACGAGGGTATTGCTGTGGATGCGAGGATAAATGCCACCGATGCTTAAGGTGGGATTTTTCTCGGACTCCAGCAGGATTTCGCTGATCATGGAAGTCGTCGTGGTCTTTCCATGCGTTCCGCTGACGGCAATGGGCATGTCATAGTTTCTCATCAGTTCGCCTAGGAGCTGCCCCCTGGTCAGCGTGGGAATGCCCTTCTCCTGGATGGCGATAAATTCCGGGTTGTCAGGGCGGATGGCAGCGGTCAGTACGGCGCAGTCGATGCCATCCTTTATGTTTTCGGCCTTTTGGCCGTAATAAATCTGGATTCCCTTTTTCTCAAGGCGCGTACACAGATCGCTCTTTGCGCGGTCAGATCCGGAGACGCGAAACCCTGCGTCCGCAAGAATCTCTGCAAGGCCACTCATGCTGACGCCGCCGATGCCTACAAAGTAAATGGAAATAGGTTGCTTTAAATTAATTTGAAACATGATCGGATTCCTTTCCAAATATAAAATAATCCTCAGACAGTATTATAATCAAAGCAGCATAAAAAAACAAACAAATTTTTGTCATTTTAAAATGTAAGATATCTCCAAAAACTGACAATTATTGGCATATTTTCCAAAGAAATTTTAGATTATTTGAAATAAATTAGTGAAAAAAGTTGAAAAAAGTAGAAAAAAATTACTATTTCTTATTCACTTTCACAAAACTCTGTGTTATAATGGACAAAGAGTAGAATAAACTTTTTATCCCCATTTGGGAAAAATCTGCTCAATAGGCTGGAAGAGGTGATGACATGATTAAAAAAGAAATGATAGCCATGCTGTTGGCTGGAGGACAGGGAAGCAGACTGGGGGTACTGACTTCAAAGGTTGCGAAGCCTGCCGTTGCATTCGGGGGGAAATATCGTATCATCGATTTTCCTTTATCTAACTGTATCAATTCAGGTGTTGACACGGTCGGCGTGTTGACGCAGTATCAGCCACTCAGGCTGAATACGCACATCGGCATCGGTATTCCTTGGGACCTTGACAGGAACATCGGTGGCGTAACCGTGCTCCCTCCCTATGAGAAGAGTACGAACAGTGAATGGTACACGGGTACTGCAAATGCCATTTATCAGAATTTGGAGTACATGGAGAGCTTCAACCCGGAGTACGTGTTGATCCTTTCCGGTGACCATATTTATAAGATGGATTACGAAGTGATGTTGGAGTTCCATAAGGCCAACAACGCAGAGGTGACCATCGCCGTAATGCCCGTTCCGTGGGAGGAGGCGAGCCGTTTTGGCATCATGATCACGGACGATCAGAAGCGCATCACGGATTTTGAAGAGAAGCCCGCTAATCCCAGAAGTAATCTGGCCAGCATGGGTATCTACATCTTTAACTGGAAGACCTTGAAGGAGGCTCTGATCAAGAATGCAGATCAGCCTGCTTTGGACTTTGGTAAGCATGTCATTCCTTATTGCCATGAGAACGGAGCACCTTTGTATGCTTACGAATTCACGGGTTATTGGAAGGACGTAGGAACCTTAAGCTCCTATTGGGAAGCGAATATGGAGCTGATCGACATTGTTCCCGAGTTCAACCTGTATGAGGAATACTGGAAGATCTACACTAAGAGCGAGATTCAGCCTCCTCAGTACCTGGCTCCGAACAGCAAGGTGGAGAGAAGCATCATTGGTGAAGGAACGGAGATTTACGGTGAGGTTTATAACTCCGTCATCGGCTGCGGCGTGACCATTGGCGCGGGAACGGTGGTAAGGGATTCCATTATCATGAACCACACCAAGATCGGTGAAAATTGTGAAATGTATAAGGCGATCATCGCTGAAAATGCGGAGATTGGAAATGGCGTGAAGCTTGGCATCGGTGAGGAAGCACCCAATGAGACGGCGCCCCACATTTATAATCAGGGCATCGTGACCGTTGGTGAAAAGAGTGTCATCCCGGATGGCATTACCGTGGGTAAGAACTCCGTGATCTTCGGCGTGACCACGGCTGCTGATTATGAAAATTCCTATCTTGCAAGCGGCAAAACTTTAATTAAGGCAGGTGAAGAATAGTGAGAGCAATAGGTATAATTTTAGCAGGCGGTAATAATCGGAGAATGAGAGAGCTTTCCCAGAAGCGCGCCATCTGTGCGATGCCCGTGGCAGGAAGCTATCGAAGCATTGACTTTACGTTGAGCAACATGTCCAACTCCCACATTCAGAAGGTAGCAGTACTGACGCAGTACAATGCAAGAAGCCTCAATGAGCACTTGAACTCCTCCAAGTGGTGGGATTTCGGTCGTAAGCAGGGCGGCCTCGAGGTAAGAACCCCCGTGGTGACTGCTTCCAACAGTAATTGGTATCGCGGTACGGCAGATGCCATTTATCAGAATCTGAACTTCCTGAAGAACAGCCATGAACCCTACGTGGTGATCGCTTCCGGAGACTGCGTTTACAAGATGGACTTCGGCAAGGTGCTGGAATATCACATCGACAAGAAGGCTGACATTACCGTTGTCTGCAAGGAGATGGATCCCGACGTCAACGTAGAGAGATTCGGAACCGTTCGTCTGAATGACGAGATGGTGATCGAGGAATTTGAGGAAAAGCCCATTCAGGCAAGAAGCCACATGATCTCCTGTGGTATCTACGTCATCAGAAGACGCCTTCTGATCGAACTGATTGAGAAATGTGCCGAAGAGGGCAATTATGATTTCGTTCGCGACATTCTGGTACGCTACAAGGGCGTTAAGAGAATTGTTGGTTACGTCATGACGGATTATTGGCGCAACATCGCTTCCGTGGATGACTATTTCAACACCAACATGGAATTCTTAAAGCCTGAGGTGAGAAACTATTTCTTCAAGCAGTACCCTGACATTTACTCCAAGGTGGACGACCTTCCGCCTGCAAAGTACAACATGGGTGCCAACGTGAAGAACAGCCTGGTGACCAGTGGCTGCATCATCAATGGCGTGGTTGAAAATTCCGTGATCTTTAAGAAGAGCTATATCGGAAACAACTGCGTGATCAAGAATTCCATCATTCTGAACGACGTTTACATCGGTGACAATTCCTACATCGAGAATTGCATCGTGGAGAGCCATGGCACCATCAAGGCCGACTCCAGATACATAGGAGAGAATGGAATCGAGATCGTATTAGAAAAGAACGAAAGATATGTCATCTAGGAATTGCAAGGAGGGATTAACATGCAGATAACAGACGTACGAGTTCGTAAATTGTCAAAGGAAGGAAAGATGAAGGCCATTGTTTCCATCACGATCGACAATGTCTTTGTGGTGCATGACATCAAGGTGATCGAGGGCGAGAAAGGATTGTTTATCGCAATGCCCAGCAAGAAGGCAACGGATGGAGAGTATCGTGACATCGCTCATCCCATCAATTCCGCAACCAGAGACAGCATCCAGAAGATCATCATGGAGAAGTATGAGCAGGCGCTTTTAGAGCCCGATACGGAGGATGAGATTTAACGTAAAATAATTCGGCCGGAAGGTCCTTGGATCCTAGCCGGCGAGATCGTAAGATCAGGAAAGTGAATCATGGACACTTTACAAGAGGAGAACGCAAAGCTTTCTCCTCTTGCTTTTTTTGTGAAAGAGTTGGTATAATGTAGAAGCTGAAATCGTTTCAATATTCAGGACCTTCGAGCAGAAAATGGGTATGAATTTATATGAGGCAGTGGATAAAGAGCATTTTAAGCCGGGCGCGGAGTAACGGCTCAAGCACGGAAGAAAGTGATATTGGGAGCAGACATATGTTTATTATCGTAGGGCTGGGGAATCCCGGCAGGGAATATGAAAATACAAGGCATAACATTGGGTATGCGACGCTTGATGAGCTGGCGAAGATCGGTGGGATCGACGTCCTTGAGAAGAAGCATAAAGCGCTGATCGGCAAGGGCGTCATCGACGGGCAGAAGGTACTCTTGGCAAAGCCCTTGACCTATATGAATCTGAGCGGAGAAAGCGTTCGAGAGCTGATCGATTATTATAAAATTGATGATACGGCAGAACTGATCGTGATTTCGGATGACATCAGCCTTCCTCCCGGACAGCTTCGGGTTCGCAAAAAGGGAAGTGCGGGCGGTCATAATGGTCTTAAGAATATCATCCTGCATCTCGGACATGATCAGTTTATCCGGCTCAAGATGGGCGTTGGCGAGAAGCCGAAGGACTATGACCTGAAGGATTACGTTTTGGGACATTTCACGGGTGACGAAAAAAAGCTCATGGAGGAAGCGGCAAAGCGGGGCGCAGAGTGCATCCGCATGATTATGGCCGAAGGGCCTGACGCCGCCATGAATTCTTATAATGCTGCTGCAAAGGCATAAAGAGGAGGAACCATATGCAGGCAATGTTAGCACCGCTCAAAGAGCTGGCGGAGTATGAACAGATTCGGGAAAAGCTGCAAAAGGGCCAGGGACCCGTGGCGTTGACCGGATGCGTACAATCTCAAAAACTGCATATGATTTATGGACTGAGCGATGGCTGGCGTGTCAGAGTCATCGTCACTTATAGTGACATCAAAGCCAAGGAGCTTTTTGAAGAATATAAATTTTATGACAAGAATGTTACATTGTATCCTGCGAAGGATTTGATCTTTTTTCAGGCCGACATTCATGGAAATCAGCTGGTACGGGAGCGGATTAAGACGCTGCGAAGGCTGATGGAGCGAAAAAATACGACGATTGTGACAACTTATGCCGCATTGATGGCACCGCAGGCCATGATTGAACCTGACAGAGACGTCATCAAGATTGGAAGAGGCAGCACCCTTGAGGAGAAGGCTTTGACGAGGCGTCTTGTAGACATGGGCTATGAGCGTTCCTATCTTGTGGATGCGCCCGGGCAGTTTTCCGTTCGCGGCGGTATCATTGACGTCTTTGATCTGACGGAGGAAAACCCGTATCGCTTGGAGCTCTGGGGAGATGAAGTAGATTCGATTCGAAGCTTTGACGTCTTAAGCCAGCGCTCCGTAGAAAAATTAGAGAGCATCAGCATTTTCCCGGCAACGGAATTTGTGCTCTCCGATGACAGGATTCAGGCAGGTCTGGCAAAGCTGCAAAAGGAAGCGGAAAAACAAGAGAAGAAGCTTCGCGATGCCTTCCAAACGGAGGAGGCGCATAGGGTGAAAACCATGGCAAAGGAGTTTGCGGACAGGCTGGAGTTGCGCGGCAGCGTGAACTTAGAGAGCTACCTCAATTATTTCTACGAGGACACTGTGACTCTTCCAGAGATGATTGAACGCTATATGAGAGGGGACAATCAGGCTCGTGGTGCGTTAAATCAAGACGACGCCAATGGAAAGAAAGGAGCAGTACAAGTTGCCTATTTCTTGGATGAACCTCTTCGCATCAAGGAGCAGGCAGAGGCCATTGAGCTGGAGTTTCGCGAGAGCATGGGGCAGCGCGCGGAGAAGGGCTATGTCCTGCCAAGCCAGATGAAGCTTTTGTACTCTGGTGAGGAGGTGGCGGCGCGTCTTCCGCAGGGGCGGATCGTGACTCTGTCGTCCATCGACAATAAAGGCGGATATTTCCCGCCAGAGATGAAATGCGACGTCAACGTTAGGAACGTGGCGCCCTACAACGGCAGCTTTGAGACGCTGGTAAAGGATCTGACGGGCTACAAGAAAAAGGGATACCGGGTGCTCCTTCTTTCCGGCTCTCGAACGAGGGCGCAGCGCCTCGCGCAGGATCTTTGGGATCAGGAGCTTACGGCAATCTATAGTGAGAATTCCATGCGCGAGATTCAGCCGGGAGAGGTTATGACCGCGTATGGTCACGTTGAGCATGGCTTTGAATACCCGATGCTGAAATATGTCGTTCTCTCAGAGACGGATATTTTCGGCGTGGAGAAGAAAAAGAAGAAGCGCAAAAAGCTCTATCAGGGCCAGAAGATCGGCGGCTTTGATGACCTGAAGGTCGGCGACTATGTCGTGCATGAAAGCTATGGCCTTGGCATTTATCAGGGCATTGAAAAGATTTCCTCCGAGGGCATTTCGAAGGATTATGTCAAAATTGAGTACCGCGATGGCGGGCATCTATATATTCCCGCGACGGGTCTTCACGTCATTCAAAAATATGCATCCTCCGAGGGCGCGAAGGTGCCGAAGCTCAATAAGCTTGGCGGCAAGGAATGGGGCAAGACCAAGGAGAAGGTACGCGGCGCCGTTCAGGAGGTTGCAAAGGACCTCGTCGAGCTTTATGCCGCAAGGCAGCAGGCGGAAGGCTTTGTCTACGGAAAGGATACTGTCTGGCAGAAGGAATTTGAGGAAATGTTTCCCTTCGAGGAGACGGAGGATCAGCTGGCAGCCATTGCCGACACCAAGGCTGACATGGAGAGCCGGAAGATTATGGATCGCCTGATCTGCGGCGACGTAGGCTACGGAAAGACCGAGATCGCCATCCGCGCTGCCTTCAAGGCCGTCCAGGAGGGCAAGCAGGTCGCCTACCTCGTGCCGACGACGATTCTTGCACAGCAGCATTACAATACCTTTACCCAGCGCATGAAGGATTTCCCCGTGCGCGTCGAGCTCCTGTCCCGTTTTCGCACGGCCGGCGAGCAGAAAAAGGCCATCACGGACTTAAAGAAAGGACTTGTGGATATTGTGATCGGAACCCATAGGCTCCTTTCTGCAGACGTACAGTTTAAGGACTTGGGACTCCTGGTCATCGACGAGGAGCAGCGCTTTGGCGTTGCCCACAAGGAAAAAATCAAAAAGCTTCGCGAGAACGTGGACGTCCTGACATTGACGGCGACCCCCATTCCGCGAACCCTGCACATGAGTCTCGTGGGAATTCGAGACATGAGCGTTCTCGAGGAAGCGCCTGAGGATCGACTGCCGATCCAGACCTTTGTCTGTGAATACAATGAAGAGCTTGTCCGCGAGGCCGTATCGAGAGAACTGGCCAGAGGCGGCCAGGTCTATTATGTATATAATAAAGTGAACAGCATAGCGGAGATCACCAGACGTCTGCAGGAGATGCTCCCTGAGGCGAACATTGCCTTCGCACACGGCCAGATGAAGGAAGCCGAGCTTGAGCGTATCATGTACGACTTTGTCTCCGGCGAGATCGACGTCCTTGTAAGCACAACCATTATTGAGACGGGGCTTGACATTCCGAACGTCAATACCATGATCATTCATGAGCCGGAGCGCCTTGGGCTTTCGCAGATGTATCAGCTTCGCGGACGCGTCGGCCGCTCTAATCGCACGGCTTATGCATTCCTCATGTACCGCAGGGATCGCATGCTCAGCGAGGTTGCGGAAAAGCGCCTTGCCGCCATTCGGGAATTCACGGAGCTGGGCAGCGGATTTAAGATTGCCATGCGAGATCTCGAGATCCGCGGCGCGGGAAACCTTCTCGGAACGACCCAGCACGGCCACATGGAGGCTGTCGGCTACGAGCTCTACTGCAAGATGCTAAATGATGCCGTGCGAAAGCTAAAGGGTGAGCCCACGAGAGAATCCGAGGGCGATTTCACGACGCAGGTAGACCTTGAGGTGGATGCCTTTATTCCGCCGGAATACATCGTCAATGAGGAGCAAAAGCTTGACATTTATAAGCGTATTGCAGGTATCGAGAGCGAGAAGGAGCGGGATGAGATGAAGGATGAGCTCTTAGACCGCTTTGGCGAGATTCCAACCAGCGCAGCCAATCTTCTGCGCATCGCCTTGATCCGCGAGACGGCGCACAAGCTGTTCCTTACGGACGTCAAGGGACGTCCCGGACAGGTCACCTTTACCTTCCGTCCGGATGCGGGAATCAATCCCGCCGGCATTCCGCCTTTGATCGCGCGCTTCAAAAAAGAACTGAGCTTCACCGCCTACGGCAACCCGTACCTGACGCTGAAATACCAGCGCACGGGATTGGTGGAGACGGACGAGGCACTGCTCCTTCAGAAAACGGAAGAAATCTTAAAGGCCATGGAAGAGCTGATCTTATAATTTGCCGTTTGACAAACCGTGGGTTGTCGAGTTCGTTATAATTTGACAAATCGCAGTTTTATAGACGATGACAGATCGGGGGTTGTCGAGATGGCCTCAGCTTTACAAATCGTGGGTTGTAGGGTTCCTATCATTTGGATAAATCGCGATTTATCTAGAGCTTGCCACTTTGCTACTCGGACACTCGGATTTTGTCGGAGAATACCTCGCCGGAAGGGACGGAGCCCTCGTGGGAGGTAAAGTGTCCCTTATAACTGTCCCGTTTTCGAATTTGGCATTC
>JAFXQK010000014.1 GCA_017527205.1 Lachnospiraceae bacterium
GGCATGGGAATCCTCCTAGGGTGTGGTTGTTTCTCGTCAATTCAATTATACCACAGAAGCGGCTTCCATGCCTTTTTAATTGCCTACATTATTGAGTTTTCAAGGTTCAACACACCTTTGAGGTGTGGGAAGTTTTAGTAAATACATACAACTGTCCACTCCCTCAAATACCAGTATTCGATCTCTGCCATCAGGGGTATATTCATACTCTCTGCTATATATACCGACAGGGTTTTCATCCGGGACATAGGGAGGATCAAACGTGATCGGATATGCAATATTAGTATACTGCGGTTTGTCATATCCGTGCAGCTGCCAATTGGCAGGTACGGGAATCGTGTTATTCGGGATGATTGCAGTAAAATCATCCTCAAGATCGATCACACTTTCAAAATACCTAAATCCCCACTCTCCGTTTAACAGTTCAAAATGATCGGATTCTTCTCTGCTTGCAAAAGGATCCTGCTCCCTGTCAAAGGGAATGAAATATGCATGTTTTTCTAATGTACCTATATGCAATTTATTAGGATCCTCATGATATATCATTTTACTTTTGGCGCTTCCAGGTGCTGCTATTTTCTCTAAATTCATCTTTTATTTCCCTCCGATCCATATATTCCCATAAAAGATATGATTGGTTCCATTCTGCTGTCGGTTATCCTGATACGGATCATATCGGTAATCGTTTTCTCAAGCAGAACAATCCTTTTATGCCCAACTACAGTCCCCTTAGAAACCGTAACAAATTCACCGTTTATAAGTGCCTCTGCCACAAAGCTTTCGATTCTCTGGCTGAAGTGAATATCTTCTTTTAACACAATATATTCGACGCAGACCTGCTCCTGCCATTTAGCGCTGATAACTGTCTCACCTTCAGCTTGTCCAAGCATCCTGTCTTCATAGCTGTCCGTCCTAATATTGTCTGTTCCGGTTCCGTTTGATTCAACCATGGCCTTATCCATCAGATTGTTTGCAAAAGCCTTTCGTAGAGCTTCGCCGATTTCATGCAGCCTTTTACAATCATTTTCATGAAGCAAACCACATCGTGTCGGCGGAATATTTAGCAAAAAAGTTGCATTTCCTCCGACCGAGTTCATGTATATATTCAGCAATTCCTCCAGCGGTCTCACCTTATCATCCTCATACTCATGATAGAACCATCCGGGGCGGATGGACGTATTCACCTCAGCCGGATACCAAATGAGTTTATCTTCATCCTTTAAAATCTCCCGGCTTCCCAGATCCGCATCTCTGGCGTCCACTCTTCTTAAACGAAAAGCCTCCGAATCCTCCCGCTGGCTTTTTTCGGCAATGATCTCACTATCCTTTGCTCGCTCCGGAACTACGCTCCATTCAGCTGCCCTGGTATGTCCCGCCTCGTTACCGCACCACCTTATGTCCGGACCGCACACTGAAATACAGGCATCTGGCTGCAGTTCTCTTATTTTTTTATAATATCTTTCCCAGTCATAGTACTGCTTCTTGCCATTTGGGCCCTCCCCGCATGCTCCGTCAAACCATACCGAAAAAATCTCCCCATAACCAGTCAGCAATTCCGTAAGCTGATTTATAAAGAAATCATCATATTCCCTGCCCCTGCCATAAAGCTCACAATTTCGATCCCATGGAGAAAGATAAATGCCAAATTTGATCCCGTACTTTTTACAGGCCTCCGAAACCTCCTTTACCACGTCTCCCGTTCCGTCTTTATACTTAGAAGCCGCCACTGTATGCTTTGTATATTTACTGGGCCATAAACAGAATCCGTCATGATGTTTACAGGTCAGGATCAGTCCCCGCATTCCCGCTGCCTTTATATTTCTGACCCACTGCTTGGCATCCAGTTTTTCGGGATTAAATATGGCGGGCTCTTCCGTTCCGTCTCCCCACTCTTTATCGGTAAAAGTGTTTACGGTAAAGTGTATGAATGCATAGAATTCCAGCTCTTGAAACCTGATCTGCCGCTCTGTCGGTATTATCGATATTAATCTTTCATCGCCCGCAACCATTGATCATTCCTCCATAAAGGAATCTATCAGAATGAGTGAATTATGTGACTTATGCAATATAACAAAACAGCACGTATGCCTTTTGTTTCGCACCTCACTGCACACCCGTCCCATGGAATATATAACGAAAAAGCGACTCCAATACTCAAAGGAATTATTGATCAATTCCACAAGAACAATTGAAGACATCGCATATGAATGCGGGTTCTGCACACCCAGTTACTTTTGCAAAATGTTTAAACGCTATGAAGGCATCACTCCCACACAATTTAAACGCACTATAAACGATCAATAACTGATTCATTATCAATACTTTCAGCATCTTCGCGGGTTTTCTTTATCCTTGGTAACCCTTTCCTGCGGCGTACCTGCGGTTCTTACCCAGAAATCGTAAGCATCAAATTTCCAGGATTTCTTATGTTGTTTGCTGCAATCTTTCAACCTCATTACCCTCCCGGCATTTTATATGGACATTTATCCGGACATTTGTTAGGAAGCTTCTCACAAGGAAACTCGGTACAAAGTCCACAGAACCTGGCATTATGCTCCTTGCAACAGGCATGCGCTTTACACATCCCTGACCCGGCCCATTCCGGAACTCGTCCATCTGTCTCTATACACCCAGGGCATGACCCATCTATCTTTTTTGAACATCCAACACAGCACTCGCCGCAAGCTGTGATAGTAGTATAATCCGTCATACATCGATTCCCATCTTATAGTTCCTTTGAGAACAACTGATCCGTCGTTCCATAAATGGTCTTATAATCGCCAAGCTTCCTAAAACCGTATTTCTCATACAGTCCTTGTTCACCACTCATAATAAACACCTTATGGTATCCCAGTTCTTTGGCATAGCAGCAAGCTCGCTCTATCATTTTTTCCGAAACACGGTGTCCGCGATATTTTTCATCTACGAATACAAATCCAATGAAAGGCGTAAAATCATATTCATCCGGCAGTTCATCCTTTTCACTAACGGTACAATATCCCGCTATCGAATTTCCTTCCGTAGCGACTATAACCCGCTCCCATGTATTAAACTCGTTTTTCTGCATCCTAGTTGCAAGATATGAACCGGCTTTCCAGGAACATGCCTGAGCAAAGGCTATGATCTTGTCCCACATGGGATGTCCTTGCTGCATTAACACTAGATTCATCAATTAACCCCCATACACTTCTTAATTATTTCAACATTTTCCTTAACTGGACATATTCCATCTAGTTCGACTATTTTGCAGTCTATCTTGTCGATGCTATCCGTTACCTTCGTATCTGCGAATCCGGCGATTAGTTTTCTAAAGGACGCTTGTTGCTCGTACATATCGCCGCCTTCAGTCCAAGAGCTTTTTAGACTTTGAATGGGATATTCTGAGCACAATTTGGAAAGAATAGTAGAAATCGCCCCAAAATCGCCCCGTCTTCATATAAATAATCCCTACAAGCCGTTATCTAAGGGCTTTGCAGGGATTAAGGTACTATTCAAACTCGCAAATGTATTTTTTGTGCTGCGTTCTCATGCCGGTTTCTGGTTTGTTAAACAGTTCAATTCTGAACGGTTTGAATGTATCTACTATACTTTTTGAAGTTTATATTGTCATTTTATTGTCACGGGTGACAAAGAGATTATACCGCATTTCTCTACGGATATCATTACTTTTAATCCGATTATTTTCCAGGCGGACTCCATGGCTTTGGTGTAAGCAACGTTGTTTTTCCAATATCCGGGAGTACGTCATAAATAGAGCATCCCATCTGTTCTTCAAAATATTCCTTGATGCCAAAAGCCACTTCCCACCCTTTTATGTATCCTTCCATAATGCCATATCTTCTTGTGACATCAACAAATCGTTTTTCAAGAATTACAAATCCATAGTCTACAGCGAGAGAATCACATAGCTGGATCAGCTTATCGTAATCATCCGCAGTGCATTCCATGATATATGCCTTGATTGCCTTCTCATCTTCGCGATCAGGCTCATATTGGAATTCTTCCTGCATCAAGAGATAAGAATGCGTCATGCATATTCTGGCTGCCTCATCCCATCCTTTTCCCATGCAATATTTGTAACCTTCATAGACATGTGTCGGAATATCAACAATGCCGACTCTTCGCCCGATATCATGCATAAGACCTACAATATAGGCTTTTGTCGGATCCATGTCGGAAATTTTTTCTGCAATATTCCTGGCGGCAAGTCCAACGTTCATAGAATGCTTGACCCATGGACCCGGGTTCAGCTTGCCTGCGATCTCCAATTCTTTAATTGCCTCATCTATACTTGGTAACATATAGTTATGCCTTCTTTCTTGCTATCGCCGTAAACTCCCCCGGAAGCTTCTCATTCTCCCAGGAAGGATGCTCATCAAAACGCTCTAAAGTAAATCCGTTCCCGATGATGGAATTGATGATCTCACTGATTGTGTACTTCCTGTAATGGCATTTCGGGATCTGCTTACGGATCTCCTCATCGTAAAATCTTGCGTGCGCCATCTCACCTTCAAAGATATCTGTAGAGAAATAGTTCATGGTAGGCTGCTGAAGTCCCAGGATATCCGAGATTTTGTTAAAGGGATGGAAGTCGCTGCAGATCATCTTTCCACCGGGCTTTAACAGCCCGTTCATTATGTTCATAAAAGCATCTATGTCGTGGAAATAATGCAGGATCCCGCCTTCCATAAATACAACATCAAAGAAACCGGCATACTTGTCCATATCGATTTCCATGATATCACAAACTTCATAGCCAATGTTTACGCCTACTGCTTCAGCTGTTTCCACAGCGTATTTCCTGTTGGCTTCTGAAATATCAAATACAGTCACCTCCGCGCCCAAGAGAGCCAGTGGAATTGCCTTTTTTCCACAAGATCCGCAGATATTCGCCACCTTGACACCTTCAAAAGAATCAAAGTAGTTTGCATACTGCTTTAGCATCTTCCTGGGGTTTTCTTTATCCTTTGATGCTCTTTCCTCCGGAGTCCCGGCGGTTCTTACCCAAAAATCATATGCATCAAACTCCCAGGCTTTCTTATGTTGGTTACTGTAATCTTCCAAACCCATTATCCTCCCGCTATTTTATATGGACATCTATCCGGACATTTGTCCAGCTAAATCAATATCAAGGATATTTTTATTCCAACAACCCCATACTGAGCCTGTTTTTCCTTCTCGAATCATTTTGAATGGAGAAGGTGTTAAATTCATTGTATAATTGCTCATTTCTACAATCCCCTTCGAGCTACTACAACCGTATATTTATCTGTCTCATTGGTTGCTCCTGTTTCAGCAAAGCCATTCTTTTTCCAGAAATGCTCCGCCTGAGGATTACCCTTAACCCAACCGAGCCGAACTTCTTTAATACCGATACCAGACATAGCATTGCACAGTTCTGTAATAAGAGCACTTCCTAACCCTTTCCTCTGTGCATCTGCTTCTGTCATAAAAAAGCCGATAAATGCTGTAGTTTTGTTTGGAAAGGCCATGATCAGATCCATAACTGCTATGAGTCGATCTTCATCATAGTAACCAACATAATACTTATCTGTCATTGTCTTGCCGGGCGGAAGAGCATTCATATCGTCACGGATGCTCTGTTCTGACACAAATGGCGGAAAGAACTGATAATAGAGTGTATTCTTTTCACAAAGAGAAAGTATCTTCGAAATATCCGCCTCAGATAATCTTCTAACCGCATATTTATCGGACAGACTTCTACAAATATACTCATCCCTAAAGGCAGAAAGGTGCTTAATAATCTCCGGATTCCAAGAGATCATCTGAGGAAGCTTGTCGCACGGGAAATCGCTACACAGGCCACAGGACCTGGCATTATGCTCTTTGCAGCAGGCATGCACCTTGCACATCCCCGACCCGGCCCCCTCCGGAACTCTCCCATCTGCCACAATGCACCCTGGGCAAGATCCATCTTTATTTTTTGAACATCCAACACAGTACTCGCCACAGGCCGTAATCGTAGTAAAATCAGTCATTCAATTTATTCCTTAGTTTTGTTTTTTGCAGAAGGATTTATCTCAATCCGTTAGCAAACACCCATGAAAAAAACAACATAATTCTTTTTTATCTCCGCTCTGTCAGTCCATATCTTTGGTCTCTCCACATGGGCGGCCCCCAGCGTATGTTTGCTCTCAAATCCCCAGCTCTTCACATGCCATGTTCCAGTATGTTTCAGGAATGCTTTTCCAGTCATTCTTTCCGGTCTGTTTTTCCATATGCTCACAGGCTTTCGCCAAAACCATTGCTTGTGAAATCCGCTTTCCTTTTAGCACTGCTTTTGTTGCCCGGTACCATCCCGGTGCCTGCTCAGAAAGTCTTTCCTCGTCCATTTCACCGATTGTTCTTTCGACGTCATATGCAATTGATATAAACTCCGGATTCCACTGTCCGTCCATCCCTTCAAGCATCATAAACTGGGCCTTTCCGTCACAAAAGAGTGGAATGCCAACGGATCCGGGGGTTACGATCCTTTTTGCATGACGCATATACTGGCATTGAATGTGAAAATGGCCGCAAATCGTCAATTCCGTTTCCAGTTTTTTTGTCAATTCATCAATATAATCATAGTCCTCACGAAGATCCTCATTGTCTCTCCACGGGGAACCGTGGCAGATAACAAATTCAGGCAATTCCGGATACTGCATTCTTTTGGAGATGGGAAGCTGCTCAAACCATTCAATGTCTTTTCCCTCTAACCGGTCAAAGGCATATTTCAGCATTCCCGAACCGGAGCTTCCGTCTTTCCATTGCTAATCTCCGTATTTTCCGTTTTCGCGATTGATCCAATAGTCTTCTTTATTGCCGCGAATGAATGAACAGGGAATCCTTTCCCGTATCCGGCGGATGCTCTCCATCGTCTTTTGAGGATAAGCCAGTTCCCCGATATAATCTCCGAGAAAAAGGAACTCCTCCGCGCCGCGATTTGTCGCTTCTTCCACGCACGCGTCCAGAGCAATATGATTACTATGGACGTCTGCCAGTACTGCTATTCTCATAGTTTAGCTTCCTTCCAGATACACCAGTCAATGCTTGATAAGTTCTTCCATGTCATGCTTTGTTTTTTCTATAGTATTTACGTGGCTCCTTATTTGCATTACGGTTCTGCACGATTCCGATCCTGCACGATTCTGCCTGAAACCTATGAGAGCACCCATAATATGTATTATCCCGTATCCTATCTTTTGTGTCAACGTAACCCCTTTCACGGGGCAGCCTTGACATGCTTATCTTGATTTTCCGTCGATCCTGATCCTTTTGTTTTCTGTCAATCCTGATCCTTTTGCCTGCCGACAGCGGGATTTACAGTTTTGGAATTCTCGCTGCCTTGTTTGCTTCTTTTGCCTGCCTGGCGACAGCGGAATTCATGGTTTTGAGATTCTCGCTGCCTTGTTTGCTTCTTTTGCCTGCCTGGCGACAGCGGGATTTGTTAATATGGGAATATTGCTTGAGCCGTATCCGCTAACATAATCAAAACATTATCATGAAAGTGTTATCAAAGTGCCATAACATATACCTGACAAGGATTCCACTCATCCCACAAAGTCGGGAACACTTCAAACTCCTTAAATCCAAGGGACAGATAAAAATGGTTGGTGGCATCATACACTGCATATCGACCCATTTGAACCGTCTTAACCTGCATAAACAAATATCCCGCTTGCTTGGCCTTTTCTCTTGCCTGTTCAAACAGTTTTCTTCCAATGCCCTTTCTGTGATAATCCTTCAGCATTCCCATGACACAAAGTTCAACGGTTTCTTTACCAGTCTCTTTAAGACAAAGAAAACCTATCGGTTTTTCCGAATCATACGCCGCAAAAAATCGCTGCTCAGCACTTTCTTTTATATACTGTTCCCTGGATTCAGGGATTCCGAACCAGTCGGGAAGAGCTTCCAGTACCGTCCTGGAAATCCTCTGCTTTTCCGTGGATTCTACTACGCTTATAATCCTTATGCCTGTAGTTCCCAACACGTCATTATCACCTCCTGCAGGTTTTTCCGTCCGAAACAATTCCAATCACTTTTGCTCGGGAATCATAATAAAACATACCCCCTCACTAAGATACCGACATTGTTATCCATGATTCACGCGAACTAACACATCTTATTTCATTGTACTGGTCGCCCAAAATCCCGTCAAGGTCTATATGCCAGTAAAGCGCCTTTCCCCATCTGCTGATAAAGGCTTAAAGTCCCCCATCTCTGCGTAATCTGCGTGAATTCTTATCATTTTCAACCCTAATTTAATTACTCCCTTTTTACGATTTTGTGTCCGATAGAGAATTTGTCATAATCTTCCAGTGAAAAATCAATATTTCGTTATACCCAGAAAGCTGAGCGCCAATATATAAAGTAAAAGCCTGTTAGGAACACAAATGTAAAAAGGGAATTTAATTATCATCCACGTAAATGATCAAATTGGCTCTCGAATGATTTAATTAGCGCCCCGTGATTGTGTCCTAATTATGAGCGTGATCTAGCCAAAATACTTCTTTATGATCTCATTTATTTCATTCGTTCCCAGCGGGTTAGTGCTTGTCTCCTCCGTAATGATCAATTCTTTCCCCAAACAGATCCCGCTTTGCAGGTAACTTTTCATTTTTAGAACGGCATTCCTTGCATAGTCTTTGTCATCCATCATTCCCCTGTGTTCCCAATACAAAATCTTCCTCCGCTTAGCGTCAAGCACGGTAAAATCCGGATAGATGATCATGCCATTACTTAATTGCATTGGGCATTCATATTTGTAAGGTATCCCGTGTTCCGCCAGTGCATTGGCTATGTTAAGCTCGGACTTTGAACGGACTCTTTCCTTGTACTTTGTCTCCAGGAACGGCAGATACTCCGGTAATGCCTTGCCTTCATAAGGAATGCTTAACCAATCGCGCATGTAATCCTCATCCGAAACATCTATGGGGACTACGTAATTTTTCACTTCTTGGGGGAAATCTGAATATGCGCGTCGGATTTTGTTTACTGAATTTTCTGATTTGTCGAGAAGCTTTTTCAAGGCTTGGACCTCTTGTGAAACAAGCTTTAAGATCTTTTCATCATATGCTTTTTGCAGATACTGCTTAATGGCAGAAACTTCAGATTTTGGAATGTATTTTCCTGTTTTGTCCGCGCCGTCTTGTCGCAAATAATACTGAACGCCATGCGGTGTCTTGCTTACATGTATCTTCCCGGGCGGTGTCTTCTCCAGTGCCAGTTCTTTTGAATTCTTGATCTGAAGAAGTATGTCGTACCGTCGTTTTGCTTCGCAGTACAGGTCAGTGTGGCTTGTCGTTAATGTAGATTTTTGTTTTTTCAAGTTTATTCCTCCGTGTATAATTTTGGGGTGCTCGCTGTGTGGTTTGATTCTTTTGCCTGCTTGGCGACAGCGGGTTTTGGGTTTCTTGGGTTTTCGCTGTTCGATTTGCTTCTTTTGCCTGCTTGGCGACAGCGGGTTTTGTGTTTTTTGGGTTTTCGCTGTTTGGTTTGGTTCTTATGCCTGCTTGGCGACAGCGGGATTCGGGGTTTTGGGGATTCTCGCTGTTTGGTTTAGTTCTTTTGCCTGCTTGGCGACAGCGGGATTTGGGGTTTTGGGGATTCTCGCTGTGTGGTTTGATTCTTTTGCCTGCTTGGCGACAGCGGGTTTTGGGTTTCTTGAGTTTTCGCTGTTCGATTTGCTTCTTTTGTCTACTTGGCGACAGCGGGTTTTGTGGTTCTTGGGTTTTCGCTGTCGGGTTTGGTTCTTTTGTCTGCCGGACGACAGCGGGATTTGTAAAAATGGGGATTTTGATGCTCAGAAGTGTTTATGGGTTCCACAAAAGCATCGGAATCTGAAAGAAGAAGAATTCCGATGCCCCACAGCGGGGCATCTGGAATGATTGATATTAAATGAGTATTTGACTTATTCAAGCTCGATGGTTCCGGGCGGCTTGGAGCTGACGTCATAGAGTACTCTATTGACACCCCTGACCTCGTTGATGATGCGGCTCATGGACTTCTGAAGAACTTCCCAGGGAAGGCAGGAGCACTCGGCGGTCATGAAGTCGATGGTCTGTACGGCGCGAAGCGCAATGGCGTAGTCGTAGGTACGCTCGTCGCCCATGACGCCGACGGAGCGCATGTTGGTAAGGGCGGCGAAATACTGGTTCGGCATCCAGGGTGCCTCTACGCCATGCTCCTTCTTATAAGCATCTGCTGCCGCTTCCAGTTCCTCGCGGTAAATGGCATCGGCGTCCTGCACGATTTTTACCTTTTCTTCGGTCACGTCGCCAATGATGCGAACGCCAAGACCAGGGCCAGGGAAGGGCTGACGGAATACCAGCTTTTCTGGAATGCCAAGCTCAAGTCCCGCCTGACGCACCTCGTCCTTGAACAGGCTGCGAAGGGGCTCGATAATCTCCTTAAAGTCAACAAAATCAGGAAGGCCGCCCACATTGTGATGGGACTTGATCACGGCTGATTCTCCGCCAAGGCCACTCTCCACTACGTCGGGGTAAATGGTTCCCTGTGCGAGGAAGTCCACGGCACCAATCTTCTTTGCCTCTTCCTCAAAGACGCGAATAAATTCTTCGCCAATAATCTTGCGCTTGCGCTCAGGCTCGGTTACGCCCGCAAGCTTTACATAGTAACGGTGCTGTGCATTTACGCGCACGAAATTCAGGTCAAACTGTCCGCCCACGCCAAATACGCTTTCCACCTCATCTCCCTCGTTTTTACGAAGCAGGCCGTGATCTACAAACACGCAGGTCAGCTGCTTTCCAATGGCTCTGGAAAGAAGGCCAGCCGCAACAGAGGAATCCACGCCGCCGGACAGGGCAAGCAGAACACGGCCACCTCCGACCTTCTTGCGAATTTCCTCTATGGTATTGGCAACAAAGGAGTCCATTTTCCAGGTCCCGGCACAACCGCAAATACTTCTTACAAAGTTATAGAGCATCTTGGAGCCTTCCGCCGTATGAAGCACTTCGGGATGGAACTGGATGGCGTAGAGGCCCTTCTCCTGGCACTCGGCTGCTGCCACGGGGCAGTTCGCAGTCGTTGCCACTACCCGGAAGCCCGGCGCGAGCTTGGAAATGTAATCAAAATGGCTCATCCAACAGACGGTATGGGGCGTTACGTTTTGGAACAGCGGTGAGGTTACGTCCACGTCAACCTCGGTCTTGCCGTATTCTCTGGCCGCCGCACGCTCCACCTTGCCGCCAAGCACGTGGCTCATGAGCTGTGCGCCGTAGCAAAGGCCCAGCACGGGGACGCCAAGCTCAAAGAGCTCGGGGGAGCAGGTTGCCGCATTCTCTTCATAGCAGCTGCTAGGACCACCCGTCAGGATAATACCCTTGGGATTCATGTCCTTGATCTTTTGCAGATCGGTTTTATAGGAATAGATTTCGCAGTACACATTGCATTCGCGAACGCGTCTTGCGACAAGCTGATTGTACTGTCCACCGAAATCGATGACCAGCACCTTCTCCTTCGAAATATTATCCATGAATGTTTCCTCCTGTGTGGATCTCTTCGTTTCCTTTCCTGTCCGCCGCCGACCTGGCTGGCTCTGCTCATTGCCTTACCTGGCTGGCTCTGCTCGTTGCCTTATCTGTCCGGCCCCATTTGTTGTCTTTTGCCTGCTGCAATCTGTCCGGCGGGTCGCGTCATTTCGGAAAGTAGGAAAAGAATCCATCGTAAAACTTATACTTCTATCGTTTTGTTTTATGCCTTTAAAAACAAAGATAATTATAAATTATCCTCCCTGGAATGACAAGATTTTTTTTACAAACATGAAAGAAAGTGTTATACTAGTCTTGAGTAGTTTTTTGATTATTACATAAGGGGGTTTCATATGGAAAAACAGATTTTTACGAATGAAGTTATTTTGAGCTGGCTCCAGTATTATGCGAAGAATACGACACTGGATCTGGAGCACGTAAAGATGATCGACATCACGAAAAAGAATAAGAACCTGATCCCGACCGTAGAGGCGCATAAGACTACCATGGTGTTTACGAATGCGGGCATTGACGACATTTTCTATCGCCTTTGGAGTGCAGGTCTCGGGGAGTGTGAGGTTTGGTACAATGAAGGTTCTGATCCTGACGGACCCATTCTGCATCAGCAGGTGAAGGACATGATCGACCGTGGCATCAATGCTTCTGCCGGCATGCTGATCTTAAATCCTAATGCCAGAAATACGGCGAAGATCGGTCTGAGCAATGAAAAGTTCCAGCGCGGTTCCATTCATTATGTGGGAAGCGAGATTCGTGCAATCATTCTGAACAAGATGGCGGTGGATCCGCAGGACGACCTTGTGGTCATTGGCGGCGAGAGTATTGCCATTGAGGCTGCCCTGCAGGCACCTGAGGGAAATGTCATTGCGGTAGAGTATAGTCGTTCGGATCGCATGACGCTGGAGGACAATGTATCTCACTTTGGCCTGCATAACGTCAAGATCATTGATCACGTAGATGCTGAGACCATGAAAGATTGCCCGAAGCCAGGTCTCGTATTTCTGGTGGCTTCCGCCAGCACGGATCAGGAGCTTCGGTGCCTGACCAGCATCAACCCGAACATTAATGTTGTCATTTACACCTTAGATTTCAAGGTTGCCGCAAACATTCAGACGACCTTGCAGGATCTGGGGCTTGCTGACGTCGAAACGATCCAGATTTCCGTTGCAAAGCTCGGCAGCAACAATACCTTTAAGCAGGAGCCCGCACCCTGGATCATCACGGCAAAGTCAAGGGTGTAGTTGTATCACCGCGAACCCTTATGCAGGATTCGGAAATGGAATGAGGGAACAGTTATGTGGCCGGTGCTTCTTTGATCATCTCCTCAAGGTTTCCAAAGGAATAGCCCATCTCCTCCCATTTTGAGAGGAGTTCATCGAGGATCTCCGCATTGGTCTTGGAGGTGTTATGCAGCAGGACGATGGCACCTGGATGGATGCGGGATGTCAGCTTGGAGAAGGCTTCCTCATGTGTTGGCTGATTATTTACGTTCCAATCGACATAGGCCAGGCTCCAAAAGAAGGTCGCATAACCAAGGTCCTTTGCCATTTGAAGGTTTTCCTTGTTGTATTTGCCCTGTGGCGGGCGATAGTACATAGGCATCTCCTGCCCGGTCACTTCTAAAAACTTTGTTCTCACGTCGTCCATCTCCTTTTGGAAGGTGGCGAGGTCAGAAATCTTGGACATATCAGGATGGTGGTAGGTGTGGTCGCCAACGGCATGGCCCTCTGCCACCATTCTTTTTACGAGCTCAGGCGCGGATTCCAAGAAATGTCCCACGACAAAGAAGGTCGCCGTGGCATGATGCTTTTTCAGGGCATCCAAAATGGCCTGCGTATTGCCATTTTCATAGCCGCAGTCAAAGGTCAGGTAAATCCTCTTCTCCTCCCCTGGTGCAACATAATAGGCATTGTAGGTCTTCATTTCCTCGGGCGTAGCATTGCCGGTTGGTTTCGTGCCTGCAGTTCCAAAGCCAAGTCCCCAGTTCTCCGTGCCTGGAAGGAGGGGAGAATCCAAGGTAAAGGGCCAATTGGCGAGGGGCTGTAGCGTCGCTACGCCTGAGGTAAGCTGAGTCTTTCCCAATGACTGCTCTTCCTGGTGTTCTTGGCTTTGAGTGATGCCTTGGCTTTGGGTGATTCTCTGGCTTTGAGTGATGCCTTGGCTTTGAGTGATGCCTTGGCTCTCATGGGAGGCACTCATCATTATGTTGGTTTGTTCTTGTATCCTTTGCAGGTTCTCTAGGAATTCTGCGAAACCTCTTCCTGCAAAGAACGCCATGGCAAGCAAGAGGAATACTGGTAAGATTTTCTGAAAGGGATAGGTTTTCATGATTGCTTTCCCTTCTCGTTTTAAGACATTTTATGCCCCTCCCTCATGCTTCATTCTACTTACGTAGATTTTTATCTAATAGGAGCTTCTATGCGAAGGATGCTTTTAAATGCAATGGAAGCTTTAGCTGCGAAGGCTGGTAAAGGTTCCAACCATGTCCAGTCGTCCAAAGCCCCATTCCTTGCTGGGATATGCAATGTCCGCTTCCCTTCGTGCGCCTCGAAGAAGATATCCCTTAACGATGCGGGTGTCTGCGAAGACATTGTTGCCCTCGACAACGGCCCATTGCATCAGCTGTGCGACCGCTCCTGCCGTCAATGCTGCCGAAAAACCTGAACCGCTCTGCTTTCCGTATGCCGTGGAAACATTGACGCCTGGCGCCGCAAGGTCAGGCCTCGGCATGCCATTTCGAGAGAACCCGCGGCCCGAATCAATGTAAAAACTCGCATTGGCTGGATTATATGCCGTCGTTGCGATGATATCCATCGCCATGGCTGGCTCCGTCAGCGTTATGTCTGGGTGAGGGCTCAAAAAATACACAGGTGACTGCTGAAATTGAAGCAACGGGAGCCACAGGTCAAAGACCCCTCCCTGCGCGTCCCCTTGCCCGATTACGCGTAGAGTCCATATTCCTGGCGTCGGATCGACAAAGCGAAAAAAGATCAGCTCCTCCCCTGAGGTCGGCTCTACCAGCGTAGAGTATATTGTAACGCGGGTTCTCTCGTAGACAAAGCTGAAGGTAATGCTCTGACGAAGTCCTAGGGGGATCGGAGGAATCACTTCGCCGCCCGGAGACCGAATTTCCACATTAATGACATTGGTGCGCCTCCCCCAAAGCTCCATGTAAAAGCCGCCATTTTCTTCAGAGACGCGAATCTCAACCTCTCTGGCATTGGATTGTGCCAGCGTCGCCGGAAAGGCATTGGTTCCAAGCGCTGCTCCCATGTTCATCGGCGCGTCTCCCGCCAAAGATCCACGAAAATGTCCTGCCCCATTTCCTTCATTTCCCCCGCAAACTACGACTGCCAGGTTTCTTTTTTGTGCGATCTGATTGAGGTAGGCGGACAGAGGCGTTGAGCCTGCATGATTGCCCATGGAGGTGCCAATTCCAAGACAGATGATCACGGGACGGCGAAACAGACGGACAAAGCCCTCACAAAACTTAACGGCCAGCATAATGTCATTCTCCTGATAGGCTAGCGCCTGAGATGTCAATAAATAATATTTTTTCAGGTAATCCTTTGCCGGCTTTAGCTTTACGATGACAAGGCCTGCCTCTGGGGCAGCTCCTCGGAAGCCAGAAAAGACGCTGCCAGCTGCCACGCTGGCAAGCGCCGTGCCATGTCCAATTTCATCTATGGAAGGGACGATTTCCTTTGGGTTTTCATTTCGCAAGGCGTAATTGATTTGTTCCCTTGTATAGAGGCTTCCGTACAAAAATCCTTCGGGCGGTGTTCCCGTCTGATCGGTTTGATCCCAGATGGCTTCAATACGCGTGTTGCCCAGCTCGTCACGAAATAATTCGTTTTCAAATTCAATCCCCGTGTCAATGAAGCAGAGCAAAGTTCCAAAGCCCGTCAGGTACAGCGGCGGTCCCTGCACCTGTGAAATACCGCTGGAAATAATTGCCGCAGGATCAAAGGGTTCCGTATTGGCTGCCTTAGGAATCATCGGCGCGTCTCCCTCGATCTGCATAAGTCCGTAGAGCTTTGGGATCCCCTGATACTCATAGAAATCTACCTCAAGACTTGGCAGGGCGCCGTTATCTACGTAAATGACGTGAAACCTGTCTCCGACGTCTTCCGTACATAAGACAGAGTCCACTTCCTCCTCATTGACTGGAAAATCCGTGATATAATCGTAGGTCTGTTCAGACAAAATTGCTTCCCGACAATCCATAACACTCATCCTCCCATATTCTGATATATAGTTTCTGTTATATATCTTCTGATATCAATATTCCGTTACAAACTTTTTTTGATTACGATATCGCCCCGTCTGAAGCGACATGGTTCATTCTGCCAAAACGATATTCTACATTCTTATGATGCGTATGGCACTCCCTACTAATCTTCCTATGAAGAAGGACAATAAAAAAGACCGACGATGCCAGGAATCGTCGATCTTTTGTCGTTATTTTTCATGAAAGCCGTTTTGTCTGTTGCTTTATCAATTGACAAGCATGTCAATCGTTACTCTGCCGTCGCAGCAGAAACCAGCGCATCAGCGAGCTTCTGGTCAAACCAACTCAGCTCTCTTCGATTGAAGATGCCAAATTTCTCTCCGTTCGTATTGTAGATATTGTTATCCCACCAGAAACACTTGACACCATAGTTGTTCATAACGCTTAGGTAGTCCGTCGCCCACTTGATAACCTCTTCTGGCTTTCCTTTGTTTACGGCACCAAACTCTGTGACAATGACGGGCAGATCATTTTTGATAAAGTACTTGTCGATCTGCTTCATGGTGCTAGAGATCGAGGATTTCTCTGATCCATCCCAAGTATCATAGAACTGGCTACCCTCGCCATCATAGGTAAAGTAATAAGGCGTATACATGTGAACGGCAACGGCAATGTAGTTATCCTCGGGAATCGTAAATTCCTTGATAATATTGTATCCAGGGTTATTTCCGTAGGTACAAATCACCAGAAGACGTGTCTCATTGTTTCCGCCCGTACTTCTTACGGCATCGATAAAGGCCTGGTTCAAATGGTCTACAACCTTTCTCTCCTCTGCAGTACCGCCATTCCACTCTGCACTGGATCCTTTGATTCTGGGCTCGTTCATCCCTTCAAAAATCAACTTTGTATCATAATCGCGGAAGCGCTCAGCCACCTGCGTCCAAATCGCAGTTAACTCGGCTACGCAGGCCTCTTCATGTGCCTGATCAGGCTTTAGCCAATAGTCCGGTTCATGATGCGTATCCAACATGACATACATGCCTGCGTTTATTGCATAATCGACTGTCTCTTGTACGCGGTCCAGCCAAGCTTCATTGATCGTATAGTCCGGAGCCTTACCCACATGCTCTGCAAAGGTCACAGGAATTCGCACTGCATTAAAACCCTGCGCTGCAATGGCATCCATCATTTCCTGCGTTGTTTTTGGATTTCCCCAACGAGTTTCTGACAGCAGGCTGGCACCCGCGCCATGGGCATCCAAGGTGTTACCAAGGTTCCATCCGATGGTTATATTAGAAAGGAGTTCAAAGGCAGCCGATCTGTCAGAGACAAAGGGCTCTTTTTTCTCCTCAGTTTTCGATTCTGAAGTAGCAATCTCGCTAGAAGAGCTCTGCGCGGAGCTTTCCTGATCTTTCGTATCGTCAGACACGGAGATGCTTTCGATGGTTTCTGTTGCCTCTGTAGGCTGCGACACTGATCCATTCGTGCAGCCACCTAATGATGTTGCCATAATCAGTGCGGCTAAAATAAGGACGAATTCTTTTCTAAATTTATATTTGCACATCTTTCTTATTCTCCTCTAATAAAACAAATGTTACTAACAGAGTTTCCCAAAGTGAATCATACATAAACTGATTGTAATTTTTGGGTTTATCTTTCCATTTCCTAGAGGGGAAGGTTGAGATGATCTTGCCCTAAGAATAGGAATAATAAAAGGGATGGGGTCCCGGAAACTCCATCCCTTATTATTAAATCAATTAACTAGTAATGAAAATTACTTGTTAGCGTCTGCGATGTATGCCTTCCAAGTATCAGCGATACCGGCAACAACCTCAGAAATAGGAGCGGTATTAGGACCAATGTTCCAGGTCAGCTCAGGACCAAACTGCATGTTAGGAATAACGCCATGGAAAGTGATCATACCCTTGGTTCTCATCATAGCCAGAGTCTCATCAACGGATCTGGTATCACGATAGGTCTTGTAGTAGCCAGCCTTCCAAGAATCGGAATCCTCGTAACCAGGAACGTCGTTGGTGTACAGGTTCCAAGCGAATGCGATCTTCCATGCTCTCTCATCATCGTAGCAAGCAGGGATACATGCAGGGTTGTTATCCCACAGGTTGGTGTAATCGTTCTTCTGAGGTCCCTTCGGGAACATTACAAATCCCCAATCGTCCTCCATGTTGTAGAAAGGACCAGCTTCCTGTCCAGCATATGCCTGCTCGAAGCAGAATACATACTCAGCATTCAGGAAACCTTCCTTGTAGTAATCCCAAGCTGCGCCTTCGGGCTCCTTCTCCCAGTAGGTATCGAAGAGCTTCTTAGCGAACTCAAGACCCTCAAGGGTGTTAGCATCTTCCAGCTTGTAAACATACTTACCGGAAGCATCCTGGCCTACGAACTCACCGCCGTTGGAGTAAACAGCAGCCTCGGTCATAACGCCGTTGTTACAGTTACATGCATATACGTCGATTTCACCATCGTTGTTGGTATCTCTCTGAACCTGATCGCACAGATCAACGAATGCATCCCAAGTCCAAGTACCAGCCTTCTGCATGTCATAGATGGATTCAGGATCAATGCCAGCTTCCTTCAACAGTCTCTTGTTGAAGAATACACCAGTACGAGGCTCGGAACCGCCTGCATACATAGCGAAGATCTTGCCACCCTTGCTGAACTGCTTGTGAAGCAGGTTAGCAGTGAACTTAGTAGAATTGAAATCAAGGCAATCCAGTTTGGACAGATCATAGCAAAGACCAGTGCTCATTGCAGAGATCAGAGCGGGATCGTTTCTCAGAGTGAATACGTAGTTCTGATCATCTCCGCCAGAAGATACATAGTCTACGAAGTCCTGAGGAGCGCTGCCCCAGTCAGAAATTGCCATCTGCTTAATCTTGAAGTTATAGGTCTCCTGGATCCAATCACGATACTCAGCCTGAGCCTCTTCAAATGCATTGGTAGGCTCCTTGGGAGTGCCGTCACCGGACCACCAGTCACGAATGATGATCTCCATACCGCCGAGATCATAAACGTTGCCGTTCTTATCTACGAGAGGGGTGTAAGGACCGAGATCATCTGAGGAAGAAGTAGCATCATCAGAAGATGCTACTGCAGTACTCTTCTGGGTATCGCTGCTGCTGCTAGCGCTAGCAGAAGCGTCGGTGCTTGCGTCTCCGTTACCATTACATGCTGCAAGGCTTGCAGTCATGGTAGTAGCAATAACGGCTGCCATCAGTTTCTTGAACATTTTACTCTTCATTTTTATCCTCCTTTATTTATATATATTCCTTTTTCCCGCCGGATAATTCTTTCCGGGAAACCGGCGGGGTAGGAATGATATATCAATTACATCTTAATACCAGAACTGGACAAGCTTTCTACGAATCCTCTCTGTGCAAACAGATACAGAATGATCAAAGGTAAGATCATCATCAGAGTACCTGTTGACATGATTGCGTTTGAATATGCCACCGGCACAGTTGTCGTCGTACCAGTTTCTCTCATCAGGAAAGCGCCCAAGCTATCAACCAGTCTTGCAAGTTCCGTACTCAGCAGCTTTATGTTTCCAAGGAAAAGCTTGGAGTAATATCCGTCAGTCCACTGCCATACAAAGCTAAACAGGAAGCAAGAGGTTAAAATCGGTTTTGCATCGGGGAGCATGATTCTGATGAAGGTCATCAGAGTACCACAGCCATCTACGTATGCTGCTTCTTCCAGTTCTTTTGGAATGTTACGGAAGAACTGTCTGATCATGTAGATGTATAGTCCGTTTTTCAGTCCCATGCATCCGAAACTCATCAAAAAGTAGGGCAATGCTGAACCTCTAAGATTTATAGTATCACCTGTGATTAATTTATGCAATCCCAAAATATCAAAAAATCTAAAATGTAAGAACAAAGATGTCGAAATTGTCTGCGGCGGGATCAAAATGATCAACATTACACAGGCAAACCAGAACTTCTTAAAGGGAAATTCAAATCTTGCAAATCCATAACCTACCAGAGTCGTCATGGAAATCTGAACGACAGCGATGGCCAGCGCCATGACAAAGGAGTTCACAAGTCCCTTGGAATAGCTCATCAGCTTCGCAGCCAAGAAATAGTTATCCGTTGTAGGATTCTCGGGGATGGAAATAATCGTCGGATTATTCAGATCCTCCAGAGTCATGAAGCTAACGGAGATCTTGTTAAAGATCGGCTGCAAAATCATGAAGCACATACCAAAGAGCAGGATGAAACGTGCAATGCTTACAAAATAGGATAATGCCGTTTTCTTAAGCAAATATCCATCCGACTTTCGGTTTCTCTCCCAGAAGTCACCATTTGAGTTTTTTACCTTAGTCATAATAGTAAACCCCCTTTGAGATCAGTAATGAGGTGATGCCTACGAAAGCCATAACAATTGCAAAATAGATCCAGGACATCGCAGAAGCCAATCCATAATTGATATCCGTAATCATTACCGTGTTGATCTTATCGATTACCTGGTTATCAGATCTCATACAGAAATCAATGATGGTGTACACCCAGTTTACAAGGAACATGGAACTGATCATCGGGAAGGTAATCTTCCAAAGGCTCTCCCATGCGGTACATCCCTCGATGTCAGCAGCCTCGTACATGCTGGCTGAAATCGTCTGCAGACCGGACAGGAAAATGATGATCTGAATACCGGAGGCAATTGCCACGTCGTAAATTCCATCGATCAGCTTAAATACTTCCTCGAAGGCTCTCACGCCGACGCCTGCGGTACGAAGCACGCTCTCCAAGGTAGCGGTAATGCTGACGCCGGATGCTGCTTCCTGAATGTTTGCCTGAAGCTGTGCCATCAGGGAGTTATTGGTCTCCAGACCAATGATAACGCCTGAGGACAAAATAACGGGAAGGAAGAAGATTGCTCTTACGATTGCTCTTCCCTTGAATTCCTGGTTCAGGATCAGCGATACGAAGAAGCTGAATACCATGATGGCCAAGGAGTTTGTCAGCATCCTGGTGAATTCCTCCACCAGGAGCCTGTTAAAGTTAGGATCGACTGTCAATGCAAATTTGTATTGCTCGATCTTTTTGAAGACCGGATTGATCACGCCGGCTGCAATCTGAACGTCACAAAAGCTCATGTAAAGCGATTGAACCAAGGGCTTTACCATAAATACCATAAAGCCGATGAGAAAGGGAGAGATAAAGATATATCCCGATATCGCTTTACGCTTCTGAAGACCTGCTAAGGTGTTTTTCTGTTTCTTCATAATCATAAACCCTTTCTATGTTTTCGTCTTTTACCGAACTACTAAGTAATCTCTTGCAGGAATGGTCTTTCCATCCACCGTCTTGTCAAGATAATTATAGTTCACGTAAACCTTGGTGCCATCTGCATAGGTCGTGCAGGTCAGGCCGTCTTCAAAGGTAACGTGTCCGGTCATTTCCTGATTGAATACGTGTCCCATTTCTCTGTTATATCTGGTATAGATGGAAATCATCTTATCATGCCAGGAATCATAGCTTGCGCCGAAGTATTCGGTATAAAGGGTTTTCTGTAATGCGAAGGGCGATTCCTTCATTAAGGTGAAGTACAGGCCTGCGCCATATTCTGCAGAAGTAAGGAGCTCCGTCGTCGGATCGTTTGCCAGATTGATGGGGCTTCCTACGTAATTCTTGTAGCCGTGAAGCGCCATTTCATATACAGGGATAAACTCATCAATAATGGTGTACTCGGAACCTCTCAGATCCATGTTGGTAATCATGTCACTGTACATTGCAGCATATACGTTACCGCCATTGATCATGATCTTAGTATCCTGAGAAATCTTGGAGAGCTGCTCCATCTGCTGCTTTCTGGTCATCTCACGGGTAACCGTCTTCTTCTTATAGTAGTCACCAGACAGATCCTTACCGGTTTCTCTGAAGGAAACGTTTGCGCCATACTTCTTAACTGCCTTATACAGGTTTTCCGTCATCTTCTGTGCGAGATCCGTGTGAAGCAGATAGTAGGTATCTGCACCCTCTCTCTGTGCAAAGGTAACGGCACTGTACTGATACAGCTTTGCTCTTTCCTTACTGATAAATCTTGCGGAATCCGTGAAGGAATTGAATCCGTCAAACAGGTCACTGTCATATTCGTACTGGGTTACGCCATCCAGATACAGGTCAATGCCGAGGCCCTTAGTCTCAGATGCAAGCTTCTTTAAGTCTCCACTGCTTCCGCAGGCACCAACCAGCTTCACCTTCTTTAAGATCTTCTGGTTAACGCCGCCATTCATCCAACCGCTCAGCTTCACGGACATGTTGTTCATTCCTTCAGACTGTAGCGTCTTGATCATTTCCTTCGCTTCCTTGAAGGTCGTCAGCTTCAAAGGACGGGAGGTAGGTACGCCAAGAACCTGCTTTACCTTATCAACTGCAGCCACCACTTCAATCACCACGGGTGCTTCCGTGTCAGAATTCAAGGTAAATTCGTTGCTGAAGTTCTTCTTCAAATATTCCTTGTATTCCTTTGCCATGTCCAGATAGTTATCGGAATCGATGAAGCAGAATCTTTCAACGATCGTCTCATCCGGAAGGCTGGGAGTAAATACGTATACGGAGGTACTTGCCTGATCACCCAGGTTGTACTTCTCACGGAGGATTGCACTAAACTTAGCGTTTACAAAGTTATAGCTGTTATATCTTCCTGCAATGTCGGCCTGAATGGAAGCATAGGATGCGCCATCTTCCAAAATGCAGAGGAAGGAGCTTCCGTTATTTGCAATGCCGTAAGCATTGTAGTTAATAACAGGATCATGTACTACGGCATCCTTTACCAGCGCCATGTCACGACCGTAAACCTTGGACTCATAGCTGCTCTGGGAAACCTTGCCATTGTTGAAGTTGATTTTGGCGCCGCCGCCTTCAGGAACGAAGATGTAACCTTCATCCGTTGTGGAACCTGCTCCGAACATGGGAAGAGGAGTCAGGGTGAATAGCGGGTTCGACATGCTGAACTGCATTTCCTTATAAGGAAGCTCAACAACGAGATCTTTGCCATCCAAACGATAGTAAACTGCAATGTTAAATACGGCCTTATCCGTTGTTGCAACAGACTGGTCTAATTCCTGGTCTGCCTTATAGTCTTCCATCGTATAGCCCGCGCTTGCAAAATACTCTTCCATCTTTGTCTTCAAGCCATCATTTACGCCATCACGAATGACATAAATCGGCTCGGTTTCATAGATGGGATAGCTTGTCTTTAAGGCTTCAACGTCATCCTTCTTACCAGGCTTCTTGATATCATACTTTTTGTAGTACTGAGATACGAAGTAGCTTGCATCTCTGTCAAGCTTACCAATGATCTCATCAAACTTCGCTGCAGTCGTAACTTTAGGAATAAAGAATTCCTTTTCTACCTGACCAATGGAGTAGAACACCTTAATGTAATCCTTGGTCGCTTCGATGTCATATACGCCATTCTCAATACTGTAATTGTAGTTATTGTACTCTTTCTCAAGTCCGGAGTCCTTTGAGTAGGAAATGATCAGGGTGGAATTCACCTTACCCTTGGCATCGCCGGTTGCGATGGGATCATTCAGTCCATCCTCGGGAACAGAACGCCAAACCTTGCCATTGCTCTTTACCTCGACTTCAAACATCGTGGTATTGGGATCCATGGTCAGCTTTAATTCGCTGTTTTCCAGAATGATGGGCTCCGCATCCTCGCCACCCTCATATTTATTTACGCGGATGACCGGTTCTTCGACTTCCTTCGACTTATGATTCAATACGAAGATTACAACGCCTAAAATTATGAGCGTCATAATTACGGGGAAGATCAAACCCTTGAGTCTCTGCTTTGCCGCATCACTCAGCATGGGCTTTTTCACCGTCTTCACGGGTGCTGCAGCCTTAGCTGGCTTCGGAGCAGGCTCAGGCTTCTTCACCGGTTTTGGAGCCTCTACAGGTTCCGCTTCAGCATCAAGCTTGGGTTCTTCCGTTGCAGGTGCAGCCTCCTCAGGCACCGCCTCTACGGTTTCTTCGGACGCCTTAGCAACTTCCTGTTCAGCTTGAATGACCTCTTCGGTCTGTAAGATCTCGTCATTGTTCACTGTCTTTTCGTTGTTATCCATATTCTTTGTTACTCCTATCCTTCCGTTCTGCAGGTTCCTGATCTACCTTTATGATACTCGGAACAAAAATTCTTTGCCAAAAGAGATAAAGTATGCAACGCCCTGGGAAATCATGCTAAAGAACAAGAGCAGGATGAATACGATAACCAGCATTGCAAACAAACTTGCCACGGTAAAGAGAATATTCTTTCCGAATGAGTACTCGTGAATCTGTCCCATTGCTAACACAATCCAAACCAGTACCCAAATCAGAGACACGGCACTCAACGTCGTATGGAACTGCATTTCTTCCTTCGTCACCATGTTGCTGAGGATAATCAGTGGGAACTGGATCATAGGATAAGGAAGCAAGCAGTAGCAGCTTGCCATATATACCTGGCCAAGTCTGCCCTTACCGTCAAACAACGTCGTCAGTGCCCAGTTACCTACAACCCAGATCAGCAGAGGGAAAATGATACTGGCAATATAAAGGAAAATATTGATTTCCTCCCAGTATACAGGGTCAACCACAAAACTGGTAAACTGTAATTTCATGATCCTGGAGATAATGGTAAGTAGCAGGATCGTATTTGCGGCCGCATAAGTTCCGCGCTTTTCATGCGTCAAATCCCAATATCCATCAATAGGGTGGGTTGCGCAATAAAATGCAAACTTGAAAGATTTCCAATATCTCTTAAAAGCTTCTATTCTTGCTGAAGTTAACATAGCAGCCTCCCTAAATTAGAATTTGAAAATGTCGGCGGTGTCAATCTCATGCTTGATCTTGCCAATCTTGCCGATGATCATGGGAACGATCAAAATTGCAAATGCGCCGAGGAAGATAATCAGAATGTGATCCTCAACCCATTCCTTACGATACTGCTTGAAGGCCTTGGAATAATTGTCATCATCAAATTTCAGTTCAAAGTAATTCAAGGCTTCCTTATAGCGCTCCTGACGAAGCATTGCACGGCCAACGCCGATGTAAGCCAGGTCATAGTTACCGTTCAGATCCATAACCTTCTGCCAGGTTTCACCAGATTCTGCATAGTAACCATCGTCAAACTGGTCAATTGCCTGATAGATCATGTTGCCATATTCGGTCGGGGTAAATACGGTCAGGGTCTTACTGATGGAATCCAGAGCGATCAGGTCATATCCCATGTGATCCAATGCGATCGGCTGATCCTTACTGAAATATCCGTCCATGTTACCCTTACCACCGAAGGCAAAGAGCAGACGACCCTGGCTGTCATATACGAAGAGACGTCCTCTTTCCTTATCGCACAGTACGTAAGTATCATTGTCGAACGCGGTAACGTCAACGATCTTGGAGCATCCGCTGTAACCACCGCCGGCGCCCATGTAAATGTCACCATAAACGGGGAACTCACCATTCTGAATCAGAATGTCGCTGCCCATCAGGTTCAGTCTTCTGACTGCCTTTGCAGACCCACTCTTTAAGTCTTCCTCCTTCAGGTTGGAAGAACATGCATAGATGAATCCGTCATGATCCATGTAAAGGTTGCTGTACTCAGTAGGTACAAAGCTTACCATCTTCTCTCTCTGAGCAGCGGTCGTGAAGAAACGCTTCCAGATATAATCCCAAAGGTCATATACAACGGGGGTTGCTCCTACGAAACCGGAGAATGTGCCGTCTGCTTCGTACTTAATCATACCTTTGTTGATACCAGTTGCGATACAGTACACACGACCAGCACTGTCGACTGCAAGCTTGGTTGGCTGGAATACCAGCTCCTTGTCCAAGGTATTGTCATCCGGCTTCGTGAACTCCATCACGTAGTTCCACTCGGAATCCAGCTTCAGCACACGGTTGTTATCCGTATCTGCGATGAAGATGTTACCATCCTCATTGATCTGGAAGTCCTGCGGCTTATTGAAGGTGTTTACTTCCACGTCACCGGAAAACTCCGTGAAAATGTTAATCAGCTTGAAATGCTCTCTGTCGATTCTTTCCCACTGAATGATACGGTTGTTACCGGTATCACAGAGGTAAATGTAGTTGCCAATTACCGTAAGGCCTGACGCCGTAGGGCTAATGGGTTTTTCCAGGCCAAGCTCATTGCTGGTAAATACTTTTACCACCTCATAAGCATCGGGGGAATCCTGAACCTCTCCCCAATAGTCATAGCAGTACGTATACTTTCCTTCCGCATGAACGGTTAAGGAGGAGCCTGCCAAAACGACCACGCCGGCAAGCAGCGCACTCATTCTTTTGATTAATTTTTTTGCAAAGTTCTTCTTCATATAACCTCTCCTCCCATCAATCCTTCAGACCTGAACTTGCCATGGTCTCGAGGATCTGGCTTTCCGTAAACATGAAGATCGTAATAGGTACGGCGATAACGATGATCAGTACGGCCTGTGCCTGACCGGTTCTGGCGATACCACCGCCAAGGATCTGGTTCAGCGCATATACAAGCGTCTTCTTTTCCTCGGAGAAGATGAAGGTTGCCTGCTGGTTGTTCCACAGCGCCTGAACGGAATAGATGATCATGGTCAGCCATGCCGGCTTAACGTTCGGCATAACGATTCTGGTGAACACTCTCCACTCACTTGCGCCGTCGATCTTTGCAGCCTCGATCAGAGTGCTGGGAAGGCCTTCCATGAACTGCTTCATAAGGAAGAATCCCATTGGGAATGCAAATGCGGGAATGATACATGCCCAGAAGGTGTCAACCCAACCCAGCTTACTGATGATAATGTAGTTAGGGATCTGGGTAACATAACCAGTGAACATCATTGCCGTCGTAACCAGTTTAAAGAACGTCTGATTTCCAGGGAACTCATACTTTGCCAACACGAATGCACCCATGGATGCAACCAGAAGGTGTCCGGCGGTTCCCACTGCCGTAATAAACACGGTATTGAATACGTAGCGGCTGAAGGCTACGGTGGACTTACTCATATTTACGAACAAGTCCGAGAAATTATCAAGTGTCGGGTTCCGCGCAAACAGCTTGGGCGGGAACATGAACAACTCATCCATGGGCTTTAATGCCATGTTAATGGCAAATACCAAAGGATAGATCATGGCGAGTCCGACCAAGAACAGAAATACGTAAACTCCAATGTCTCCACCGATGGAACGATTGGGTTTTCTTCTTTGGATCAAATGATGTTTTACTACTTCGGTTTCTTTTTCTTTTTTGCTCATATCAGGTTCCTACTCTTCTCAACAGACTTTGGATTGCTTTGTTACACAAGATCATAATCAAGAACAACATGGTTGCAATTGCACAGGCATAACCCATTTCAAATCTGGAAAAACCATAGTCGAACAAGTGTGTTACGATCGTACGTGCGGCGTAGTCGGTACTGGGATATCCACAGAGTGCCATGGTCACGTCGCAGACACCGAAGGAACTGGTGATGGTCATAACCGCACCGAACATCAGCATGGGCTTCATGTTCGGGAGGGTGATGTACCAGAGCTCCTGCCATCTGTTCTTGACGCCATCCATGTAACCTGCTTCGTACTGGGATCCGTCAATACCCTGCAGACCTGCAACGAAGGAGAGGAAGCCTGCTCCCAAGCTCATCCAGAGGATGATGACCATACAGATCGGAAGCATGTATCTCGGATCGTTGAACCACAGGATCGGCGCATCGATGATTCCCCAGTTAATCAGGAAGGAATTGATGGGGCCGTAGTAGTCACCTCTGAACAGGATCGTGAAGATCGTGTACAGGGTACCCGAAATGGAAGGTGCGTAGAAAATAACGATTGTGACTGCTCGAATCCATCTCGGTAACTCATTAATCAGCCATGCGAACAGGAAGCTTAGAATGTATCCCAAGGGACCCGTGATAATGGCGATCATGAACGTGTTCTTTACGCCGATCAGGAAGACGTCGTCCTCCAGGATCAGGCTGACGTAGTTGTGGATGCCGATGAATCTTGCCGGCTCCAAAATGTTGTAATAGGTAAAGCTGAAGAAAATGGAATTGATCACCGGAAGGATATAAAACATGGTGAACAATATCGCATAGGGTGCCAGGAACAGATAACACATCTTGCTGATCTTGGCCTTTTTCCATGCCACCTTTGCGTTATGCTTTCGCAAGGTGACGTATTTGTCAAAATATTTGCTACTCATGCTTCACTCTCCTTACTCCAGCGGCAGACCAAACTCTTTGCGCTTCTTGGTCAGCTCTTCATTTATTAAGATCGAGTAGTCCAAAATGGTCTCTCTCGGATCTGCCTTCTCATTGATACACTTACGAACTGCGTTGGTCAGGTGACGTCCAGTATAGTATCCACCAGGAACCTCTCTGATACCAACCGTCTGCTCCCACTGATCCGTCAGAACCTCGATTGCGTGCTGAGACCATGCCAGCTGTGCAAATGCGTTCTTGTTTGCGGTAGCATATCTTGCGGATGCGCCTAACAGTGCTTCCATCTCTCTACCGAATTTCACCTGCGTGTTGGTTGCGCCCCACCACTTGAAGAACTCCCACGCTTTCTTCTCGGTTGCGTCGTCAGAAGGAAGGATCATGGATGCTGCGCCAACGATACAGTCGGAACGGTCGATCCAGGTTCTGCCATACTCATCCGTCTTCTCAGTACCGGGAACCAAGGTGAAGTCCCAGAGACCTCTGATTTCGGGAGCGGATACCATCAGGGTATTGTACATACCGTAGTTTGCAACTGCGATAGGCATTTCACCGGAACGGAAACGGCTCGCAAAGTCGTAAACGGTAGGGCATCCATAGTCATTGTAGAACTTCACGTAATCAGCGAATGCATCTACGCCGGCATCATCATTTACGATGGTCTTGGTTCCCTTTTCATTATAAAGGTCACCGCCATACTGATACAGCATCGTGAAGTACAGGTTCAGGTCGCCGCCGCTACCGGTCGTTGCCGTACCAGCCGCACTCGGCATACCAATGGTCATGTTGTTACCCTGAATGGTCGGGAACATCTCGATCAGTTCCTTCCAGGTATTGGGTACGTCCAATTCCAGCTCTTCCAGAATGTCCTTACGATAGAACAGCACGTTGAAGGTCTGAGTCTCAGGCATGCCATAAACGGCGCCATCCAGAGAGTACTGTGCGTAGGAGCTGGGAGTGAAGTTGGAGAACACTTCGTCAAATCCGTCAAACTTTGTCAGGTCAACTGCAGAGCCACGAAGTGCATAGTTGACAGGCTGATCACCGCCGATGGAAAGAAGCACGTCAGGGCCTCTTCCTGCCATTACCGCATTCAGCACGGCTGCCGCCTGTACGGTCTGAACGTTAACCTTGATTCCGGTCTGAGGGGTAAACTCTTCATCAACCAAAGCCTTCATGATCGTGCCTTGGTCACGACCGGTCAATACCCAAACCTTAAGAGGCTTGTCGTCGCCCTTTGCATTTTCATCATATACGTCACCAACTGCTTCGTAATCTACGAAGAAGGAAGCAACGAAGGACTTGATTTCATGTCCGGTATTCTTAAAGAAATTGGACTTGTCCTTCTTTACCTTCGCATCCGTACCAGCTACTCTGATGTAGTCAATATCAAGTCTGATTTCGGAGAGCTCCAGGATGGAGGTACCAAGTGCGGTGATGTTGTCCTTGAAGTTTGTGAACTCCGTCGTGATCTTCTCGGGCTTATCCACAAATCTTTCCAGCTGCGTTGCAAGGGTCTGTGCCGTAGCAATCTGGCTGGCCTTCTGACCGGAAATGGCAACCATGTCATCAACGGCCTTGTAAAGACGTCTTGCCTCGAGTTCCATTGCAAGAATGGTCTCAGGGTATACGTTCTGAATCTTATAGTCTCTGTACTTGTCAGGCGTTGCGCCAGTATAAACCAGAATCGTTCTGTAAATCTTGTTCAGGCGGAAGGTGCAGTCCTCAAGTTCATCCAGAACCTTACCTACCTCGCCGAGGGTTGCCTCAAGGCGAAGGGTATGCTTACCAGCGGTCAGATAGAAATTGAAGGGACCATCGTCATTGCCAAGCGTCTTGCACTCCCAATCGTTCTGATAATCAAATGCAATTTCCTTTACTTCTTTAAAAGGAACTTCTCCGTCGATCATCAGCATACGGCCAGACACGCTACCTCTGGAGTAGTTCTGACGCCCCTTAACGGTGATGTGATAATATCCGGTTTCGGGCACGTTAACTTCCCATTCAATCCACTGGCCTGCGGATCTCCATGCATCACCGCCGGTGTAGTTCAAAATGGTCTTGGTTACGCTATAGGGACTAGTGGTCGCAGAAGAGCGATCATATTTTGCATACAGGGAAGATTCGGAACGGCGTACGGAATCTTCGCCTTCAATTACTTCATTTAAAGTAAGGCCGACGCTGCTGGGGCTTACTGCGGGAAGGGACGCCGCATACTCAGCGTAGGACTTGATCTCTTGAATTGCAGCGAGCTTGATCTTTCTCAACACCATGGGTTCATTGACTGCAACGAACGTAATGGTGTTTTCGCCCTGTTCAAAATAGAACTCGTAGGGGTCGGCAATATAGCCCATGCTGTCCTTGCAGTATGCGCCCTGCCAATCATAGATCTCCACCTGCGTGGGACGAATCTCGTTCCCCTGGTTGTCCACTCTCTTTTCGCCGCCATCCGTCCAAATACGGCTGAACACCATATTTCCGGCGTCATCAAAAGGAAGCTTTCCGTTGATCAAAACGGAACGCTCTGCAGCAACGCCTCTGGACTGAGGGAGCAGATACTCCATGTAAATGTTATAGAAGCCGGCCTGAGGTACGTTCACCTTCCAGGTAACGGTGGAACCGGCATCCGTCAAAAGTGCCTGGCTCTCTCCGCTATAATTGCTGACAACCTCAGCCTTGCCTACTTCGGTCGCGTAGTCATAAAGACCCACTTCCACGTCGGTTCTCGGCGTGCTCGCACCTGCATGATCCCTCAGATAGCCAGAGTACGTACCGGTACGCACGGCACCCGTAACGTCAATGTCGAGGTTATGGCCTTCATATTTCTCATGAAAGTCCTTGGTACCCCTGAGGTTCAAGAGCAGGCAAAATACAACAAAAGCTGCGATTACGCCCACAAAAATTAACAGTTTCTTCACAGAGTCCTTCATACATGCCTCCTAGAGTTCTAGAAAAATAGAGATAGTCCCCTTCATAATTGCTATTATAACTGTTCAACTTGCCTAATGTCTCCCTAAATCTTGCCATATGCAAAATACATCTTGCTTATTTCCACCAATGAAAGCGCTTTTTTCTTATGCACATTGGACACTTTTTCCTATCGATATTTCTCCAATCAACCCTCATTTTTTGTTTTCATGAAAAAAACGGCCCCTTTTTTGTCTGTTTTTACCACAAAAGGCCGCTTTTTTTTCCGCATTTTGGAAATCGCAATATTTGTTAAATGACTTTTTGAAAAAATTAGCCAAAATTCATAAAGAATTAAGAAAGTTGCATTTCTTCTTCAGATTTTGCGGTTTTTTCTTCCTCAGGAGAGGTAATAATGATCTTTCCCTCCTTCATTTCCAGCTTTAACTTATTTCCGGAAAGATGAAGTTCATCGAGCAGCTCTCTCGGAATCTGAACGCGGCCTGCCTTATCCATGACCACGTACTCTTCCTGCGTATCCTCGTTTCTCCAGTCAACGGACACCTCCTTCAGACGGTCCGCATAGCTCTCCTTCAGGATACGCTCACTGCTGATCTTTCCATCCCTGATGGCCACCACACGCTTTACCTTCTTCGAAAGTGCCACGTCATGGGTTACGATCAAAATGGTCTGGCCCTCCTTGTTCAGCTCCGTAAACAGGTCAAAAATATAATTTGCCGTCATCGGATCCACACTACCGGTAGGCTCGTCCGCCAAAAGAAGCTTCGGTGAGTTTGCCAGGGCAATCGCGATGGCAATTCTCTGCTGTTCACCACCGGAAAGCATGTTCAGCCTGCTGTGCTTCTTGTGAGACATGCCCACGCGCTCCAGCAGTTCCAACGCCTTCTCCCGCTTCTTTCTTCCGCTAGCCAGATGCATGGGAAGCATGACGTTCTCGAAGGCCGACAGATAAGGCAGTAAATTACGCCCATTATTCTGCCACACAAAGCCAACCGTATCGCGCTTATAGACCACCAGATCCTTCTCGGTCATGGTAAACAGGTTCTTGCCACCCACGAGAAGAGATCCCGCACTCGGTCGATCCAGGCCGCCGATCATGTTGAGGAAGGTCGACTTACCGCTTCCGCTGTTACCGATCAGCGCCGTCAGCTCGCCCTCCTCCACGGTCAGGTCTAAGCCCTGCAGCGCCAGCACCTCCGTCTGTTTTGTCTTATAAATCTTTACCAGGCCGTCCGCCTGTATCATATTCTCCGCCATTTCGTCCTCCAAACACTTAAGCGTCGGCTTGCTGCGAGATCTGCACTCCGTTTTCCAGCTCAATGACCATGTCGCCGGCATCCATCAGTCCGACGTCATGCGTAGTCATCACGATGGTTACGTGCTCCTTCTTCGTCATCTCCTGGAAAAGCTTGGTCACCTCTGCCGCCATGGCACTGTCGAGCTCCGCCGTAGGCTCATCCGCAAGGATAATGCTCGGGCTGTGCGCAATGGCTCTTGCGATGGCCACGCGCTGCTGCTCACCACCGGACATCTCCGAGGGCATGTGATGCATACGGCTTCCAAGACCAACCATTTTCAGGCACTCCTCGACGCGTTTCTTATGATCTCCCTTAATGCCCGCCATTCTCATGGAAAACTCCACGTTCTGAAAGGCATTCATGCTGGGAATCAGGGATACGGACTGAAAGACAAAGCCAATCTTTTTTCTGCGAAGCTTCTCCTTCTGAAAGGCACTCAGCCTGCTGACGTCCTGTCCGTCGATAATGACCCTTCCCGTCGTAGGGTTGTCCAGCGCGCCAACGATATTCAGCAGCGTTGTCTTTCCCGAACCGGATCTTCCCTTTAATATTGTAAGAATTCCCTCGGGAATGTTTGCGTTTACGCTTTTTAACGCCTGGAAATCTCCGCTGGCCGTGGAGAACGTCCTCCCGACGTTTTGGATCTCTATGATGTAATTCTTGCTGCGATCTTCTTCCATCTTAGCTCCTTTTCGCCTTATTCTTCACCAAGCTTAAGTGCCTTCGTAACATTCATCTTAAATACCAGAGTGATCAGGGTCAGCAGGCACAGTGCCATGACGCCCGCGATCACCAGATAGAGCCTGTTCATGTCCGTCTGATTGACGATCAGCTTCATCGGCAGCACCTGATTGGAGGCCGCATAAGCCGTCTGCAGCATGGGCACGAACATTCTCGAGGTCAGGGTACCGATGCCAATTCCGGCAAAGATCGAGAGTACGCCAGAGAAAATCTGCTCATTGATCAGCATGTGGAACAGCTCACCCTTATGCATGCCGCATGCGCGAAGCACGCCGAAGATCATTTCCCTCGAGCGAATCGACATGATCCAGTAGATCAGATAACCTACCGCGCAAAGGATGATCGTTACGATAAAGCCCATGGTCAGCACGCCGTTGGTACCCTGAAGCAGGGGGTCCTGTACGACCTGTCTCATGGCAGCGGCCTTATCTGCATACTTCACGACGTGGATGTTTTTCTCCTTTATCCATTCATAGATGGCATCGGAGGTTGCACCGGGCTCTAGCTTCGCCCAAATTTCATAGGGATAAATTCCTAAATTCTTCTGAATGGTCGCAAAATTGGCAATCACGAGAAGATTGTTCTGCTTCTGCGCCGTTCCGTCCGCACCCACCGTGATGGAGGTCGGCTCATAGCCCGGCCAATAATCAAAGAAATCAACAATTTTGGCCTGAATGATAGTTCCGTAGCGATCCTTATATTCGACACTGTCGCCAACCTTATATCCAAATACGTCGCGGAAGTTTGCGGACAGCAGCACGCCATCCGGCGCCACGGCCAGTTCATTCAAGTACTCACGATACGGCTTGCCCGTCAGCTCCGCTTCCAGATTCGTAATGGTTCCATATTCCTTCGTATGAATTCCAAGAATCGTACAGGCAGACTGCGTTTTGTCTACCGTTTTGACGGAGCCGCGCTCATCCAGGAATACCTTGGTATATGCTTCCACGCCAGGCATGGAGGCGAATCTGCTGTAATCAGGCTCCATGTAAGCTGCCGTTGCCGTATCCGTGGGATTGTCCGTACTGGAGGGAACCTTGTTCCAAACCTCCTTGATGACAATGTCCACGGGCTCTAAGTACTCCGTATTCTCCTTGGCATTCTGCAGAATGGTTCTTGCAACAACCGCATGATACATGCCAAGGGAGATGGTCAAAATCATGAACAGCATGATGAACTGCTGTTTTCTTCCGTTCTTTACGTTCTCCATGAAGGACGCATAGCTGGCAGGCTTCCAAAAGCGCTTACCCATCAGATAAATCAGATGGATCACGAGCGGCTGAAGTCTTAAGAACAATAGTCCCATGCCTACTATAAATAAGGAAGAACTTAAGTACAGCAGGGGATCCAGCGTCTGTCCCTCCATGACGGAGGCGGCCAGACTGCCCTGATTCTTCGAGAAATTGTAGTAGCCATACAGGGAGATGCCAAGCAAAATAACGTCAAGGAAAATCTTCTCCCACCAGGATCTCTTTCTCAAAGCATTGGACTGCTTCAGCTTTACGATCGTCAGACGGCTATGCTTCAGCGCGGGGATCGTCATGATCAGAACGCATCCCACCGCAGCCGCAATGGCATAACTCCATACCGACTGGTCAAACTTGATGTTGAGCTGACGCCTTACGTTGAACTCCAGGAAGTTCTGGGTGGAACCCAACAGTCTGCAAAACACCGTTCCGAGCGGAATGCCCGCCGCCGCGCCAAGGAGCGTCAGGAACGTGCTCTGGTACAAATAGAGCCGGAACATCTGGCTGCTGGAGCCGCCACGGCTCTTCATGACGGAAATCTCATTTCTCTCCATGTCATACATCTGACCGGAAATCATAAACAGGAACGCGCAGAGCAAAATCAAGACCGGAACCTGTAAAATAAAGAGTGCCGCTTCAATTCTCGTGCGCTTGGAAAGGTAATTTTCCAAAAGCTCGCGATATTCCGGCTTTGACATCGTCTTGCGGATGGCGCTCTCCTCCGTATAGTAGACCGTCTTTTCCATCAGCTGATCCACCTTCTCGGCGGTGATGTCATCATACTCAAATAAATTAAAGAACTGACAGGTGATGGAATAGTGATAAGCATTTTCTCCAAGGAAGTATTCCCGAAACAGATCCTCTTTCATCAGCGCAACAATTCCCATGTCGGAGGGCTTCACCTGCCAATAAAAGTCCGTGCTGTCCTCCTCCGCAAATACGCCAACAATCTTAATGCGAATCATGTTTTTATTGGCGTCTGCGAGTCCCGTAAATTCAAAGGTCTCGCCTACAAGCAGGTTATTATTCACCAGACAATCCTGACTCACGACGACCTCAAAGGCACCGTCCTCGGAATATCCACTCTCAGAATACATCTCACCGGAGAGCAGCTTTGCATGCTTCTCCAGATTTGACATAAAGCCAAGTCGCAGGCCGTCCGTTCCCAGGTCCGTCCTGTTCCAGGTTGATTGGAGCGGAGCCTTTGACAAGGAATAGTAATAGATTCGCTCCCTCTCCGTTACCCCCATGGCGCCGTCCATCTCCGCCATGGCATTTTCCAGCTTTACAATGGATTTCCCTTCTCGGTCATTCTTTGCAATCATCAGCATGGAATTCATGGCCGGCCAAAGGCCCTTTTCTGAAACATAATCGTCAAATTCATCCTTGATCATTCGGTCAAAGGCGGCATTTCGATACAGTGGAAAGCTCACCACCGTAGCAATCAAAAGGATACAGCCCAGCAGAAGGCACAGAACCATCCATTTTTTATGCCATAACTTTTGCAACATTACTTTGAGCATATTTCCATCCCTTCCGTCAGTCCCTCGACCACCCAGTAATAGCTGTCATTATAACCGCCAGACACGAAAAACTGCGCCTTTACCTTACCATTTTCATCCTTAATATAGACATAGGTCTTTCCACCATTGTCATACACCGCCGCTTTCGGCACGATCAAAACATTATCCATGGTTCTGGTCTTCGCCGAAACAGTATACCGAAAACGATCCCACCAATCTCCGGCAAGCGCTCCCTGCAGGACGTCCTCCACGGCTTCCTCAGGAAGCAGAATCTTCTTGGTATCCGTCTGAAGCTCCCTTCCGACGCCTACCTTGGACATGGTAACCACCTTACAGGTAATCTTTTGTGGTTTCTGCTCTGCATCCGTATACTCCACGGTCACCATATTGCCATACTGAAGCATCTGATTGGCATCTTCCACCTGAACGTAACAGCTACTCTCATCAGCAATCACCGCAATCGTGGCATTTTTCTGTACGATGGATTCCTTTACAAGGTTATTATCCATCCGCAAAATCACGCCCGTCTTCTGCGCCACAATCTGCTTGGTGGCAAAATCCTTTTTTTGCTGAGCAATCGTTTTCTGAATGTCTGCAATCTGTTCCTCGTAGTTTTTTACGGACTCAAGATAGTACTCTTCCCCAGCATCCTTTTCGTTTTCCTTCCGAAAATCAGCAAGTCGTTCCTGCAGACGCGTCAGTCTCGTCTCGTTTCTGGAAAGTGCGATGTTGTCTGCCTCCACGCGTACTGTTGCAATGACGTCGCCTTTGTTTACGTGCTGGAAGAGCTTCACCTGATATTCTCCGAAATAGGTCGTTCCGTTTTCGATGGGATTCTTTAATTCCTCGCTGTTGGAATAGGTCAGCTCCGCCCTTTCGGAAAAGTCCGTATGGAATTCTCCCCTGCCAATCTTCACGGTCTTCGAACCATCCAGCTTCTGGGCAGCGTTATACAGCACCTTGTCCCCTTCCTTCAGGCCACTGAGAATCTCGGTATAGGTTCCGTCACTATATCCCGTCTGGATATTGGCGCGGATGCTTTTTCCATCCTGATAGAGATAAACAAAGCTTCCCATCTCATCCTTGCGAATGCTCCCCTTGGGAATGGAAAGCACGTTCTCATAGCGTTTGGAAATCACGGTGATCACGGCATAATCGCCGACCTGAATCTCCTCGCCCGTTCCCTCCGGCAAATAGAAGGTGGAATAGACCTTGCCGCCATTTGCGGACTGCCTAGCGTATTCATCTGAGGACATTGCTTCGTATTCCACTTGATACTTCACGCCGTCCACCAGCGCATACACCTCCTGCGCATTCTTAATCGTGTTCTTATTGATATAGTCGCATTTCAGAATCTTCTTATTTAAGTCACCCACCGCGACCACGGGCTGATCCGCCGAAAGCCAGCGATTATTGCCAAACTCCGTCAAGGCAACAAGCTCTCCGTCCATGTTCGAAGTAATCATGGCGTTTTGACGATTCTGCTGCAGGGTCTTTAACAGATACTTTTGATGGGCCAAATCCAATTCATATAAATCCTTGCGCTGTTGCAGCCCAAGCTCAATGGTATCCGCCGCATGCTTTGCGATGCGATAATCTCCCATGAATCTGTCATACATGGCACGCCAGGCAGCATACTTGGGATTCTCCACCATCTCGCCGCTTCCGTCCTGCGCGGGAATCTTCTCCGGCTCCTCCACGTTTTCATACTGCTCATAAGCCCATTTGGCATTGGTCTCCTGCCTGCGATATTCCTCCAGGCTCTTTTGCTGCTTTTCCACGAATTTCTGATACTCTTCCTGCATGGAAGCAATGGATTCCTTTTTCGCCTTAATCTGCTCGTCAATGCTTTCCGTGTTAGAGCTGATGAGCTGCTGCCCCGCCTTGACGGTCTCCCCCAGATATGCCCCGTAGGAGCCGAACGCAAATGCATATTCTGCTGCGTATTCCTGGACATAGGGCACAACCGTTGCCGCATAAACCGAAGCCGCATACATATTGCGAATGGCAGCCTCCTCGAAGCTGACCTCGGCATTTACCGGTTCAATCAGCTCGATCTCCTGAGAAACCTTCGCCGGCTCCGCGCTTCCCGTTCCCACATTGCATCCGGCAAGGGACAGGATCATGCTTCCTATGAGTAATAACGTTACGCTTTTCCTTCTCATTTCAGAATAACCTTCTCCCCTTCTTCCAGCCCTTGGGTAATCTCTGCCAGGCCATTACCGGTAAGTCCAACCTGAATCCACTTTACGTCTCTGGAGCCTTCGTCATTCATCACGTAAACATACCATTTATCATCCGCGCTGTGTACCGCCTCAATGGGAAGCGTCAGCACGTTCTCTCTGCTGTCAAGAATCACGGTTACCGTCCCATTGTCGCCAGCGTTGAAAATGACACCCTCAGCTCCCTCGACGATGGTGAAAAACATCTGATCCGTCCAGTCCTGAATCTGATAAGGCTCTACCTTATAGGTTCCCTTACCAGGGCCGCTGACCACGTTCATCTCCAGCTGATCGCCCTCATGAACGGCAGACTTGTAAGTCATGATTTTTGTCGAGAAAAAGCATTCGGAATTATCCTTGACCTGCATGATGACCTCATCACGCACTGACGTAGAACCCTCCAAATTCTTCTTCACGATGGTAACAATGCCATCAATGGGCGCATAAAGCTTACTCTGGCGCACCTGCGACTTGACCTGATTTAGCTGCCGTTGATCTGCGGCAATCGCGTCATTATAATCCTGTCGCGTATAATCATTGTTCTTTTGAAGGTTTTCAATGTCCCCCGTCTGGTCAAATCCGCGGTCATAAAGCTTATTGAGCCATCTTCTGGAGATTTCATAATTCTCATTGTCATCAATCTGCTCCAAGAGAATCTGATTTCTCTTAATCTGATACTCCAGCTGCTCAATTTCCGCCTCCCTGCTGCCGCCCGAAAGCTCTGCAAGAAGCGTTCCCTTTGCCACGGTGTCGCCGTCCTTGACATACACCTTCGAAACCAGCTTGCCGCTGACGCCAAAGGAAAGATTCTCACCATTATATTGGGTATAGGTACAACGAAGTCCCGTACTGCTGACCACGTTTCCACGCACGACGGCCGCCAGCTTGTAATCCACCTCCGGCGCCTCCTGCTCCACAATCACCCTTTTCTCGTCTTGCTCTGCCTCCTGCGTGCAACCTGAAAACGCTGCAGTTATGACAAGCCCTGCAGCAAGTAACCAAATCTTCGTTTTGTTTTTTCTAAATTTATACATGGAATTTCCTCCCAAACGTTACTATTTTACAATCTTCCATGTAATCTTGCATCCCATATTGTGCTATTTTTTTTACACATCTTGCTTACATTGCAAAATCCTTTGTCGAAAATGACAATTTTTCTCCTTTTGAAAGGGCTACCATTCTGCACTTTTTGTCATATTTGATCAAAGTATGGTAGTCATCACCCAGACATCGGATTTCACAGCAGGTCAATTTCCCCTCCGACCACGCAAGATCAATCTCCGCGTTTCCTACGAGCTTCAGCCCCTTCACTTGTCCGTTTTTCCATGCCTTTGGCAATGCAGGCAGCAAAACCACGCGGTCAGCATCACTCTGAACAAGCATCTGTGCAATGGCCGCCGTCGCCCCAAAGTTTCCGTCAATCTGGAAGGGTGGATGCTTGTCAAACATGTTCGGGTAGGTCGATTGGGAAAGCATTTTCAAAATATTTTCATGAGCAGCCTCCCCATCCCACAGCTTCGCATAGTGATTCATAATCCAGGCGCGGCTCCAGCCCGTATGACCACCGCCATGTGCAAGCCTTGTCTCAATGGTCTTTCTCGCAGCCGCTGCCAGCTCTGGCGTGCCATCCATGGTCATCTGATTGGAGGGATAGAGCCCATAGAGCTGGGATACGTGACGATGTCCGGGCTCCAGTTCCTCATATTCCTCGACCCATTCCATGATGCGCCCGTCCGAGCCAATCCTCGTAGGCGGAAGCTTAGTCAGCATCTGATCAATCGTCTCCATCAGCTCCTTCGCATCCCCAAGGTCCGGAATCTCCTTCAAAAGCTCCGCTGCGCACTTCTTTGTTGCAATGCCACGTTCCTTGCCCTCTGCCTTTTCGTCATCTGCCACGATTCCATCGTTTGCGTTGCCTTTCGATACGGCATCCCCTGCTTGCAATACCTCCCAAGCCTTCAGGCAGATCGTGAACAAATCGCGCAAAATCTGATTATCCATCGTCGGTCCGAAGCAAACGCATCCGTGATCTCCATTCGTAAGCAGGTAAGTATTTTCCGGGGAGCAGGACGGATTCGTCACCAAATACTCTCCCCAAGGCTCCAACGCATCCACAAAATACAGTGCACTCTCCGCCATGATGGGGAAGGCTTCCCTTAAAAATGCCTGATCCAGCGTATACTCATAATGCGTCCAAAGATGCGTGCAAAGCCATGCAATGCCCATGGGCCAATAGGTTGCAGGCAGCCAAAGATCCTGCGGCGCGCAGTCACCATGGATGTCCGTGTTATGATGCGCCACGATGCCGCGGCACCCATACATCTCCCGCGCCACCTTTCTGCCATCCGCCACCATCTTTTTCAAAAGCGCCAAAATGGGCAGGTGACACTCTGACAAATTACAGGTCTCAGCCGGCCAATAATTCATTTCCAAATTGATGTTGATCGTATATTTAGACTCCCAGGGGGGCGTAAAATCCTTATTCCAGATGCCCTGCAGCGTCAAGGGCAGCGTGTCAGGCCTGCTGCCGGCAATCATCAGATACCTTCCATAGTCAAACAATAGTTCCTCAAGGCCAAGATCTACTTCACCGTCCTGTACCCGCTTTAGCCTTTCATCTGTTGGAAGTGTGCTGCATTTCATGACATGTATGTCATTATTTTCTTTTGCTTCGTTGTTATTAGTTTTATCGTTTTCGGCCTTCGCACTTATCACATTACTACAGAAAGCTTTATCATTTACGGCTTTATCATTTACAGCTTTATCATTTACGGCTTTATCATCCGCTGCTTCCTCTTCTTGAAGCTTTAGCTCCACGCGATCAAAGAGTGACCTGTGATCAGCGACGTGCTCCGCAAAAAGCTCCTCATAGCTTCTCGTCATCACCTGCTCTAGCTGCCTGCAGAGAACCTCCTCCAAGCCTGCATAGTCCATTCCAGAATGGCGATACTGCGTCACCGCACCAAAATACAAGTACGCCTCATCCGCGTTCTCCACGATCAGGCTCTCCCCAAGCACCTTCCTGGTGCCGCCAATTGCCTGACACTTCGTCATCATGACAAAGGCATGTCCATCCTCTCCGGGCCGCCCGAAGAGCACCACGCCATTCGCTTCCTGCTGCTTTCCCATGAGCGTGCCGCTGCCATGCCCCTCCGTTTGCCCCTTTGCGACGTCCGCGTCATCATTTAAGGCATAGGTCTTCTTCACTCCCTGAAAGAAATGACCTCGCTCCTGCTTGAGCGTAAAGGAAAGCTTTCCCCCTTCCGATGCCGTAAACCTTAGGATCATGCAATCCGCCGGCTGCGAAATAAAGCATTCCCGAAGATAGCTTACGCCGGCGACCTCAAAGCTTGTCCGGCAGACTCCCTCCTCTAAGGACAGGCTTCGGCGATACCCAATGTCCTCCGGCTTCAAGGAAGGCTGTACCAGGTCTGGCGACTCTGCGTCCTCAGCCTTTACGCCTGCGTAACGAAAATACAGCTTCACGTCTCCCAGAATCTGATACGGATTTTGGCTACAAGGGCACCCCGTGAGCACCGTTCCCATCAGCTCCTGCGCCGCGCTGATATGCCCCTCGCGAATCAGCTTTCGCACCTTCGGCAAATACTCCCTGGCATCAGGATTGATTCGATCCTTTTTCCCGCCATACCAAACGCTCTCCTCATTGACCTGAAGGCGCTCTGCCTCAACATTTCCAAATACCATGGCGCCAAGTCGCCCATTTCCCAACGGCAGCGCTTCCTCCCATACCTTCGCCGGCTGGCGATACCATAATTCCTTCATCCTTGATCTCCTTCATTTTACTACCCTTTTACAAATGTGTTTCTAATTTGTAAATTGGAAGATATCTACTCCTTTTTCTACTTCCAATCGACAAACTGGAAGTACCCAATCTCTCATGTCTCATAAGACCGAAAGCTATATAACTCATTTCCAGCCAATGTCGGACATGGCAACCTTGGACTATATCATCTTTTTTGACTCCAAATGATAGTGTTATACCGCCCAGATGTCATTTTTGCCTTTCAGGCGGTAGTGTTTTCCTTACTTACTACCGCCCAGATGCCATTTTTGCCTTTCAGGCGGTAGTGTTTTCCTTACTTACTACCGCCCAGATGCCATTTTTGCCTTTCAGGCGGTAGTGTTTTCCTTACTCACTACCGCCCAGATGCCATTTTAACCTTTCAGGCGGCAGTGTTTTCCTTACTTACTACCGCCCAGATGCCATTTTTGCCTTTCAGGCGGTAGTGTTTTCCTTACTTACTACCGCCCAGATGCCATTTTGGCCTTTCAGGCGGTAACCTTCGGTGCAACAATTTGGACAAAGCCTACCTCCCGTGTTTCCTGCTTTCTCTAAAATTAACTCACCAAGCATCAACACTCCGACAAAACCAACTTTGCGAACAGAATCACCTTGACAAACCGCGAGTTTGCAAACAGAATCACCTCGACAAACCCCGATTTGTAAAGCTGAGGCCATCTCGACAACCCCCGATTTTTATTATCCATTACAACCACACAAATGTAAAAAGTAAATAATTATATTCGCTTCGTGATAGCTTGCTTTGTCCGCCTCGCGTGATGACAGCGGAATACCGGGCACATGGCAGAAGCGCTTCCCCCATACGCCCGGCATCTCCTTTCTCTTATCATAGAACTCACTAGCACTTCTCCCACGCGCCGTCAACCTTGGTCTCATAGCGGAAGTTCGTAAAGCTTGCGCTGCCGCCGGTCTCCTTCGTTGCATAGATGAAGAGTCCAAAGCGCACGCCCGTAAAATGATCCAGCTTGAAGCACAGCTTGGAGGTCGGTCCCAGAGGCTTCTTTACGCCATTCTCCACATAGAAGAGGTTCGCCACGTCCTTCATATACGCGAAGTCCGTCTCTGCGCGAAGCGTTATCCGAGTCTTGGAGCCGTCTTCACCCGCTTCAAGCATGGAAGGCGTCACCTTCACTGCCACGCACTCGTCTCCGGCTTCCGTATCATGGCGCTCGCCCCACATTCCATCGGGTGCCTTGCGATTCTTCATCACGATCCAAAGCTCACCATTCCTTCTGGTCAGCGCGGCAAAGGCATATGCACTCTCCAAAAGCACCAACCCCGCATAATCGCCTTCCTTCAGTGCGGAACCGTCCACGGTGATCTCCGCGGCACTTCCAGGGAAGGTCGTCCTCTGGGTCAGCACGTTCTTTGCCTGAACCACGTTCTTGCAAAGCTTATCCGTTGTCACGGTCACGGTGCCCTTGGAAAGATTTCTCTTAACAAGCTTCAAATCCGGTTCGTGACTAAACTGCCAGCGGCTCTTAAAGCCAAAGCTTGCATGCCGTCTCACATATTCGGCGTCCGCCTCGGCGAAAGCCTTGCCCTTACTGCTTCCGACAAGCTCTGCCGTCTCACCGGGCATCGTTACTTCGGCATCCATAAAATCATCACTGCCAACCAGCGGCTCATATTCATAGCCAGGCTTCGCTGCAGGCGTCTTAAAGATCAGAGGTGCCTTTCCGCGGAAGCCAAATTCCGGCATGCCTGTTTCTTCATGAAAACGAACGGGGATCAAAACGGGAAGTCGTCCCACGGCTCCACTGTCCTGGAAGACAATCGAATACCATTTTCCGTCAGGCGTGTCAACAATACCGCCCTGTGCACAGCCACTGCCACAGTAGCCTCTGTCATCTCCGCAAACGTCGCCGCCAGTCCATTCACCGTCAATGGAATCCGCCATAAAGCAGGCCTCCGTGCGTCGTCCGGTCTCTCTGGGCATGTGAATGAAGAAAATGTAATACTTTCCATTGATCTTATACATGTGCGCGCCCTCATAGCCAAGGTACGCATCATCGCGATCCCTAAGGATCACCTTGTCAAGACCGCCCTTTTTCGGGCCCGTCAGGTTTGCATTCAATTCCGTCAGATGGATCTCACGGTTTCCGGACACGATATAAACCTTTCCATCCTCATCAAAGAGCAGGGAATTGTCATGGAAGAAGCCCTTGATCTCGCTCTTCGTCCATGATCCGTCAATACTCTTTGCCTTATAGAGATAGGTTTTATGTGTGTCATTTGCCACAAAAATAACATAGAAGGTACCCTTGTGATAGCGGATGCTTGCAGCCCACATGCCCTGACCATAGATGTTCTCCTCGCCCTCCAGCCTTTGACCCGGCGTGGAATCCAGTCTGTCATAAACATAGGCGGCATGCTCCCAGTGCACCAGGTCATAGGATCTTAAAATCTCGCAGCCCGGCATGAAATACATCGTGGTGCTCACCATGTAATAGGTGTCCTCCACGCGGATGACGTCAGGATCCGGATAATCCAGCTTTGTCAGAGGGTTAATGCCGCCCTGCTGGGTTACGTGGTCGTAGCGATAGCCGCGGTCCGACTTCATGGGCGCATTCTTCGCCTCAAAATATACTACGGCATTCTCGGGCAGCTCCACGGAAAACGAAAGCACGTCCGCCCGGGCGCTTCTCTTCGACGTATCCCGGCTCTCCTTCTCCGTCTTTTTCCGGAAGCTTCTCACGAAGGGCTGCGCCGCTGACCTAATCAGCTCTGTCGTTGCCGCGTCAGGATTTGCAGGCTCTCCAATGTCATGCCAAAGCTTTAAGGGATTACAGGTAGCCTCGTCCACGCGCTTTGTCAGAACGGCATACTCCCCGGCTGCAGTCTCTAAGGACAGGTTCATGGTAAAGTGATTTCCCGAGCGGTGCTTTGTATCATTCCAGAGAACGCCCCTAAAGGAGCCGTCCTTCATTTTCATAATGACGGCATTGTCATTTTTAAATACACATTTACCCTCGCCGCGCTTTAAGTTCTTAAAGAACACAAAGGTCCAGAAGGTCGGCTTCGGGATGCACCCGTTTGCGATCAGACCGAATCCGCCGTGGAAGGGCGTAAAAGGAATGCCCTGCTCCTCGAATACGTCGCCAAAGGTCCAATAGGAATAGGACTCGTTGCCATCTCCCAGTCTGGAGAGCTGCTTAGCAATGTAAGCTGCATTCTGATTTGTGTCATGCAACGGACAGTTCGGAATGTAGGAGGTGTTGTACTCCGTAATATGGATCTGGAGTCCTCTGTATTCGTCATATTTGTCAATAATGTCGCGGGTAGTCTTCAGGTTTGCAAAGCCATCCTCCTCGTCCATCAGCTCGGCATAGCCATAATGACCGTCTCTCTCGGGCAGCTCGGTAGTATAGTGGTGTCTGGTCACGAAATCCACGGGGATCTTATTCTTGTGACAGAATTCCATAAAGGCGCTGATCCACTTCTCGTCCGTACCGCCGCATACGGCAGGGCCACCCACGCGGAATTTCGGGCTGACCTCCTTGATGGCGTAGAAGCTCTCCTTAAAGAGCTTAAAGTATTCGTCCATGTCGGCCTTGTACCAGAAGCCGGGAAGGTTGGGCTCGTTCCAAACTTCAATAGGGAAGGTGTAGGCGTCCTCGCCGTATCGTTCGATCAGGTGGCGAAGGAGTGCCTGTACCATGTTCTTCCAGTCCTCGTAGTCCTTGGGCGGCGTGGTGTTGCCCTTCCAGTAAAAAATTGTCTGGGTGCCGCTCGCCATCTTGTAGGGCATGAAGCCCAACTCAAGGAAGGGCTTTAAGCCCATGGAGCGGTAATCATCCATGACCCTGTCAAGGTAGGTGAAGTTATATTCCACCTCGTAAGGACAGTTCGGATCCCATGGGTTGTCCTTGTGCTGTTGGTAGATGCCCATGTCGTCGCAGAAGAGTCCATGGCCACGGATATGTTCGAATCCGATGTAATCCTGAGCCATTTTTAGCTGATCGTGATATTCCTTGTGGAGCGCCAGCCCCATTCTTCCGGTACCGATGCAGTAGTCCACTTGATTGTGGAAGCTTGCACGGTCACCGGCCTTTACGCGTATGTCCATTTTGTAACCTCCCGTTGGAATACATTAAAAGATTATGAAGGATCTCGTGTGGTCGGGTGAATCCTCTTGAAACGGCTCGGACTGCACTAAGCTCACCTGCGACGCTCAGGCAAAGGCACTCGCGAGTCTATAAGCCTCGCTCCTGTCTTTTGAGCCTCTTGGTTCGCTAAGTGCTGCCGGCTAATTGTTTCAAGAGGATTCCACCCGACCACACTCGAGTTATTTAAATTCTTTATGTTATGTTTAATGAATTTTGTTTGTCGATTGTTTTTTGAGACATGTTTATTCATCTGTTTATGTACAGGTGATGTTTATGTACAGGTGATGCTGCACCATTTATGGAGCAAGATTGCACAGGGAACATATGATCATGCATTGTCTCAAGAAAGGTCATTTACTCGAAGATCCAGTCGATAATTTCGTAGCCTTCGCCGCTGAAGGTGAAGAAGACGTCCTGGAGGCCGGTGATGGGTGCATCAAGCTTGGCCTCGAAGGTAGTGGTTTCCGCGGAATCAGCCTTGACGGGCAGGTAGCCTGCAACTTCACCGTTCGGGAATTTGGTGGTAACGCGGATGACGCCGTCCTTGCCGTTCGTCTTAACGGTTGCCTTGATGGTGGTAGCGCCCTTGTCACCGAAATCCACGCCCTGGAGCTTTACGAAATCGCCGGTGTCGATGGCGGTAAGGAGCAGGTTACCGCAGCCGTATTTCTTGCTGACTTCATCAGCGGGAGCGGTGTCCACGCCGCCCATGACCGCAAAGGTTGCGCCGTTAATGGTCTCATACGGGTTCAGCGTGCCAACCTGCTTGCGGTCTGCCTTCGTCATCTTAATGTTGCCGATGGTGCCGTCCTCGTTGAAGTTAAACTCGTCAATGCTGGTGGAACGATAGCCCTTAACGATCTCCTGTGCGGTCTCCAAGATGCGGGTGTGGTAGGTAATGTACCACTGATCCTTGAACTTGAAGATGGCATGATGGTTGTTGCCGCCAACGCCAAAGTAAAAACCGGGGTTCTTTAAAATTCTCTCAGAGAAGGTGAAGGGTCCCAAGGGACTCTTGCTCGTCATGACGCAGATTTCGCCGTTCTCCATGCCATATTCAGCAGTGCCTTCCTTGTCCACGCTAAAGTTAGAGCAGTAGGTGTAATAATAGGTGTCGCCATATTTATGAATGCCGGAATCCTCGAACAGGTATGGTGCATCGATGGTCGAAGGCACGCCCACGAGGCTCATCATGTCGTCGCCGAGCTGTGCGCATCTCGCCGTCATGGGATGGGATGCCATTCCCTTTGGAACGCCGCCGCCGAAATAGATATAGGCCTTGCCGTCATCGTCCACCAAAACCGCAGGGTCAAAGAGCCATTCTACGTTGCCACAGTTCTCCATGTCTCTGCGGATCAGGCCATGTCCCAGCTCGTCCACAAAGGGGCCGACAGGGCTGTCAGAGGTTACCACGCCGATGCCGCCGCCATTGTCTGCAAAGTACAGGAAGAACTTCGGCTTACCGTCAATCTCCTTCCAGGCTGCCGCGGGAGCCCAGGAATTGTGCGCCCACTTGGTTGCGCCGCCTGCGCCTGCAATCGTAATCTCACCGTGATCCGTAAAGTTGATCATGTCCTTCGTGGAAACCACGTAAAGGCTGCGGATCTTGCCGTAAGTATTCTCCTTGATGGCGCCGGAAGCATCATACTCATAAGCATCCGCCGTCATGTAAAAGTAAACCGTATCGTCATAAACCAGCGCAAAGGGATCCGCACCGTAGTGCTGCTCAATGATGGGGTTGTTGTTCATCACTCCCTTATAGCTCTTTGCGATCGTCACGCCCTTAAAAATTTCCGCATAATCCATACTGTCATCCTCCTGATTTTGATTGTTTTCGTTGCCCTGTCCGGCCTCGCCCGCGCCGCCATTTTCTTCGCCGGAATTGCCACTTTCCTGCACGGAGCTTGTCGTTTCCGCGCCAGACGTCGTTCCGTCACCGGCCCTTGTTCCGTCGCCAGAAGCTCCGTTGCATCCCGCTGCCGTAAGTAACAACGCCGCGCTTAGGCCTAAAAGCAACCTTTTCCATTCCTGATGTTTCATGTTCCCACACTTCCCGTTCTATTGATCATGCCACCCCCCAAGGCACCATTTCTCAGGTGTCGCCTTCTATCCCATAAGAAATCTCATGTTTTTAAGGCGATACCTTTTTACTTGAAGTCTTATTTAATGCTTTTCCCAATGCCTTACTTGATGTTTTTCCCGAAGCCTTAATGGAGATCTTACTCTAAGGTGAACTGCAGAAGGCTTGCGTTTCCGCCGCCCTTGTAGGTCAGGTAGATCGCGCCAACGCCGTCAGGAATGCTGATCTCGCTCCGATAATCCTCCCAGACGTTCGTGTATTCCACCTTAATCTTCGCCAAAACCTCGCCCTCACGGCTGGTGCGTACCTCAAATTCTCCATTGGCATAGCCGCGAACCGTAAGGGTGATCGCTTTCACGCCCTGGAAATCAAAATATTTGAAGCCAGCGGTTGCATTGTTCTTCATGTTTCCAACATAGCCAGGCTCCTCGTCTCCATCGCGGCCGTCCTGCATGATCTTCGGGAAGGCATCCCCGCCAACATAGGGCATGGGCTTGTCCGTAAAGAGGTTACAAGCCAGATATCCGCCATAGGTTCCCTTTCCGGGAAGCGGTCCGCCGTTCAAGCCGCAGCTCGTCAGCTCCACCTGAGGGATCCGTCCATCGGGAAGAATTTCGATCTTCTCCGCACATACCTGACGGCTGTACCAGGTGCCATTCGTCTGACGATGATAGAAGATATACCACTGTCCATTAATCTCGATAATGCTGCCGTGATTGTTTCCGCCATAAGCCAGAGGAAGCTCAGCAGGCTTGTCCTTCGTGATGCCAATGTCACAGTTGCTGACAATGACACCGCCATAGGTGAAGGGTCCTCTCGGATCATCCGCCGTCGCATAGCAAAGCTCATGCATGGGGGTGGAGGAATAGATGAAATAATATTTGTCGCCAACCTTACGGATGGAGGATGCCTCAAAGAATGCATGTCCCTCGAAGCCCGTTCCCTCCTGGTATTCCACGCCGGGAACCACGGTCTTCGGCTCCTCAATGATGGTCAGCATGTCCTCAGCAAGCACCTGCAGCCTGGAACCGGTTCTGGACTTGTCGCCGCGGCCGCAAAAGCCTGTGTAAAGATAGGTTTTGCCATCCTCCGTGATCACGCCGGGATCAAACTGAGGCTCATCTCCCGCGCGCTCGCCCAGCTTTGTACCGTCAGCATAATGCACATAGCCGTAAAACTCAAACTTTCCTGCGGGACTGTCACAAACTGCCACGGAGATGATGGGTACCTTGTCCAATGCATAGTATAGATAATATCTGCCGTCGGGACCGACCGTCATGTCGGGCGCATACAGGCACATCTTGCCCTCCCTGTTCAGGGGATCCTGCGTCTTTTCATAGATCACGCCCTCATATCTCCAGTTACCAAGATCGTCCACTGGAGCCGACCAGGTCACGTAATCCCCAAGGCAAAATACGTGCCCGTTGTACTTATCATGAGAGCCATAAACATACACCCTGCCGTCAAATACATAGGGCTCCCCGTCAGGAATATACTCCCAGGACGGCAGATAGGGATTCAATCCTAATTTCTTCATTGCCATTTCCTCCTGTCTCTTTATCTAAAATGATACGATTTCACAGACTATCTCATTCTAATTCTTAGTGTACCTTCTTGACGCCCTCTTTCCAATGATTTATACTTTTAAAAAATTGATATATTCTCATATTGTAAGATATCCACCTTTCTAGCTGGAATTCCTGGTGCACTTTATTTTTTATGCATTTGGGTGAACTCTATATCATTACTGACTAGAAAACACATTATCTCATTTTCAAGATTATCGATGCAATGACGTAAAGTCAAAAACCATTTTGAGGCTTTTTTCGTGGCATGATGCCATGATGTAAAGAAGCATCTCCTGCCTTTTACTGTGGCATGATGTCATGAAACAGAAATTGTTACAATGTAGAACATAAATGAAAAATCACTGAATTTTCTTAAGGAGAAAGACATGTTAGAAATTGAATTTATCGGATATGACGGCACCCATCCCTCCGGCTTTATCTATGGTCTGCCGAACGCCCATAATTCCTATCTATTGCTGTTGACCTCGACCCCCGTGGAAATCTACCTGACGGCTGGCGACGAGGTGCTCGGCAGGGAAGCCCATGCCCCCATGTCCATGGAGGAGCGCCTTGGCGCGTCCTTCCACCGCTATCCCGCTGGGACGGTGATCCTGTATACGCCTGGGTCCCATGTGCTTTATCGTGCCTGCGAGGAGTCCTATGTCAACGACTGGATCCGCTTTTGCTGCGACGAGCCCTTTGCAGAACAGCTCCCATTAAAAAATCAGCCCTTCCAGGTCATTGACGCACAGTACTGTCACGATCTGTTCAAGCTGATGACTTGGGAATCCACTTTGGGAAATTCGGAGAGCCGCGAGGTGCTCTCCCATCTGTTAAAGGCTCTCTTTTTTAAGCTGGCGGAAAGCTGTTCCCGCCCCGCAAGCAACCCGCACACGCAGGAAATGTATGATCTCCACAGGCGCATCTACAACCATCCTGAGCTTCCTTGGAGCGTTGATGCCATGGCCCGCGAGCTCCACCTGAGCAGCGGCTATCTTCAGGCCCTCTATAAAACCATGTTCGGGTCCTCTTGCATGGAGGACGTCATCCTGCAGCGCCTAAAAAATGCGCAGGATCAGTTGGTTTCCACCTCGAAATCCGTCCGCGAAATTGCGGAGGATTGCGGCTACAACAACGTGGAGCATTTCTGTCGTCAATTCCGCAAGTTCCTCGGCTCATCTCCCAGCCGCTACCGCAGGGAGCACGCCGAGCACCTAAACATGCCAAAAGAAAACGGCTCCACCCACCACACCCTTGGCGGCAGCGAAGCCGAAAGCGGAGCTATCCTATTTCCCTTCTAAGCTAGCGAAGCGCAAACATTTGTTCGATTTCTCCTTGCCATATCAGCTTTGACATGATATAATATTTTTAGCGTAATCACAAACGGGAAAGCGGTTCGCCTTTTGTTACATAATAACCACTGATCTGGATTTTCGAAGGGAGGTGGGAAATCTAATGAAAGGGTACGAGAGTACATATGACTGTTCTTACGGTCATTTCGATTATCGTTACGGGTATCGATATTTTGATCACCCTGTATGCGATTCATCGAAGCAACGACAAGAAATAAGGACAATCAAAAAAGCAGCCGCCACTAGCCAAGGTTGACTGCTCTTTTGATTTTATAACTCATTGGCGAACCGTTTTCTTGGTTACGCCGAGCGTCTGTTACCAGCAGACGCTCTTTTCATAATCAATATACCACATACCCCAAGGAGCGTCAACTGAAAAGTCCGAAGATTCTGGCATAGCCGTAGGTCAGGGGGCGGTCGAGGGCTCGGTTGCCGCGGGTGCGTTCCAAGGCATCCATCCGATTCGGACAATCCTTGCGACCACAGCCCATGCAGATGCCCTCGCAGGCAACTGCTTTGTCCTTTGTCAGCTCTGCGTAGAAGGCGACGCTCTTCTTAGGCAGCATGCAATAGCCCTCCGTGCAGGTGACGGGCAGTCCGCTCCTTTCCAGCATGTCAGGAAGCGTTGCAAGCTCCAGAGAAATCCTGTCAACCGTCTCCGTATGGCTTCTTGCAAGCTTATTGTTCTCGCCTTCCTGCTCCCCGACCATATCGTCCTGATCTGCTTTACGAATTGTCACATATTCCCCCATGCCTAGGAAATAGTATCTTTTCACGACAAAATCCGTATGTTCCTTCACCCAGGCATTCAACGCCGAGTATGCCAACAGCAGGATTTCACTCCCCAGAACCTCAACCATAAATGCTTCCGTGAGCTTCCCCTCTGCGAGCATCTTCTCCTGCAGCTGATCCACACCTGCTCCCAGCGTCATGACAACCGCCTGTACGCCAGCCTCCCCTGTGCCAACCGTCTTTACACTCAAATCAGTATTTCCATCGGCATTCGCCATAACGCTCCAATCAGTATTTTCAGCGCCAACCTCTTTCTCGTCACAACTCGCTTTCCCAGCACCAAGCTCTTTAGCGCCTATCGCCTTCTCTCTCCCGTCAGGCTCCCTGTCGCCTATCGCCCTCGCGCTCCAGCAAGCCTCCCCCTCCATGCATTGAAGGACCTGCTCCAGCACGGACCACAAAAGCTCCCTGTCCTCCGGCGCATAATGCGCCTTTTCCAGCACCGTCTCCAGAAACCCTGTCTTCCTACACTCTTCCGTTATTTTCTGAAATAAACCGTCCATCTCGTCCTCCGTTTGCCTGTTACAAATACCGTTCCAATTGTTTTTTTGTTGAAAGCTTATCCTGCTGGTACTGCCCTCTGATCCCTTCCACATAGACGGCAAACGCGCGGCAGATATCAGGATGCTCAAACAATATGATCAAATATGGTGCTTTTTGCCTCATGACGGCAACCCCCTTGTCAGAAATCACGATCTTGATATCCTCAAAGGGCGCTTCCGGAAGGACATGAAAACGATAATTGGCCATCCTGTCTGACAGCGAAATGATATTTTGAATATGCTCCGCGTATTCCTTCGGCGTATATGTGGCATGAAGTCCTGGCAGATCGATCGGAACCCTTTCCTCAAACAACTCTTCCTCCCTCGGAAGCGGGGCATATTCGTGAAAGCCTCCCTTGTCAATGATCCCGCTTAACACGGAATTCCGCTGTTCTCTGACGCTAACAATATGCTCTTTTACCTCTTCGCTCACCTTCATGCGTTCCAGGATCGCGGTGAGCGTTTTTTCTGGCATCGTTGCGAGGGAAAGCGTATTTCCGAGGATGGTGGCAGAAGGAAGCTCCAAGGAAACCAATGGATCCACGTCCGTTGTTTTATATACATGGGCAAGCTCGCCTGAGCGCCCGAGCAGCTCTTGATAGGCGGCCTCATGCGCCTTGAGCAGCTGCGGATCCGTATCATAACGGTAAATGCCATGCTCGTCCTCCGCGCCGATCACATTGCTGCCGGAAATGCAGGCATACCCAGGACAGAGAAAAAGCGTTGTGGAAAACCGCTCGCTGCCCCTGGTTTTACAATAATAGGATTTGACCTTTCCAGAAGGATACAACGGCAGCCAGCTTTTGATGGCATCCGCCATCTCGGCCAGGTCGCGATTGATGTTGTGAATGATATTGATCTGCGTTCCGCCCGTGATGCAAAGAATCATCAGCGAAGCCCATTTCGCACGGAAGGCAGGATCGGACACCATCCAGTCCATGCTCTGATCGGAATAAAGAAACAGTTCCTTTTCCTTTCGCTTCACCACATTCCCTAGAAAACGGAGCACCGCTCGGCGAAGGCCGTTTACTCCGCAGTAGACCTGCACATTTTCCTCCATGGTCTCGTCAGCAGTCGCTCCCCCTGGCAGGAGGGTCTCGTCAACCATCACTCCCTCTGGCAGGATCGGCGGCATCTTCACGTCTGCCTGAATTGAGCCAATTTGATCTATTACACCTTCAACAAAGGACGTATGATCCGTCCTGTCCGTTTGATACAGCCATCGATAAAGAAGGTCGAAGATCATTTCCTTGTCGGTCATAACGTCAGACGCGGCGTCAATCAATTTGCAAAGTGCAGGCAGTGTATCCCGCGCCTCCATTCTCTCCAGAAGAATCAGACAAAGATCGTTCATCATTTTCTGATTTGCCTTCGGCGAACGAAAGCCACTCCGAAAGCGGCTGATATAGGAAGGATCCAGATTTAACAGCTTTCCAAGCCGCACATTGGACAGCCCCGCAAGCTCCATGACCGCCCCCAGCCTTTCCCCTAACGCGCGGTAGGGTATTTTCTCCTTCACGAAATCGGCCTTCACGGCAGTTTTCTCCCCATCGTACAGCCATAACATCATTTGCTCTTTGATGTCATCCGCGGAATCCCTGTTTTCACAAGAGATCAAATCACAAAGCTCGTCAACCCTTCCCTTCTCATCCGCACAAAAATAAAGCGCATTGACCAGCCTTCTCGCCCCTGCCCCTCCGTTTTTCGGCACTCTCGCGCCGCTCACCATGCGGCTGACATTCGATTTATCGCATCCGCTCATGCGGGCAAGCTCCGCACCCGTTATCTCCAAAAGCTCAAGCATGCCACGTAAACGCTCACCAAACATTGTTTTACTCCTGCTTTCATTTCCCCTGTATTTTCTGATGCCTTTTGACCTTTTAATCCTGGTATCATTTTACCACGGACAACTGGAATGATCAACGAGTTGCCAGAAATAATGTCAATGACATATTCGTGGCAACCGTTGAGGAAAAGAGTGAAAATATAGTATAATTTCACTAATAGAATGATTATTCAAGGAGGATAATGGATGTTTTGCACAAAATGCGGAAATAAATTGCCAGATGACGCGAAATTTTGCGTAGGTTGCGGAACTCCGGTGAAGACAACTACAGCGGAAAATGCATCGCTACAGGATACCCTTGCCAATCAGCCCCAGTCTCCATCCGATCAGATTCAGCAGGCAGAAAGCGCTTCCGTCACGGTGCCGACAGATCCCTCACCAAATATGGCGACGTCTGAACCGAAGGCGTTTCTGTTTACTGCGCTAAACGAGGCTGGCGAGGCGGCATATGGAACCATTGGAAGTACTGCGATGAACGCTGTCACGGAACTCATCCCAGGTCCATGGAAGGTGATCGGAACTGGCATCAAGCAGTTCTTCTCATCGCTTCGCGCGGTACTAAAAAATCCGAAGAGCCTGATCCCTGCGGTCCTGCTGGCGATTGTCTGGCTGGTGCTGAACCTTCTTCAGGTCAACGAGGTTGATGCTGCTCCCGTGCAGGCACTCTCCTTTCTCACCTTCGCAAACGGCGGCATGAGCGGCGGTTTCCTTGGTGCCGTTGGCGGGATCCTTGGCAAGGGCATTTTTGCAGGCGCGGTCACCACGCTGCTGGGTGCACTTCTGCGAAAAAACACTGGCGCCAAGCGCTCCTTCAAGGATTCCCTGTCAGGCACCTTTGGCGTATCCCTTGGCACCCTGTGGGCATACCTTGCCGGCGCGGGCGCGGCAATGCTGCTGTACCTGTTCCTCTCTGGCGGCGCGATCAGGCTCGCCTTCATGGGCGGCATCGCAGCGGCATACCTGGCTGCAAAGTCGGTTCTGAATAACGGTTTTCTGCACAGACTCATTAGCTCCTTCACTTCCAAGGGCAAGGCTGCGGCGAGTCCTGGCGCCGCAGGCTTTGTCCGCGGACTTACCGTTGGCTTTCTGGCGGCAGCGTTCCTTGGACTGACCGACGTAAACCTGATACTCATCATCTTGGGAGCCGTATTATTGATCGGAGGCGTGGTCATGATGATCCTTCAGGCAAAGGGCATCGTTAAGCTTGGAAAGGGGGCGTAGGGTTCATGAAAAAAAGAGTATTTGCGTTTATTCTATTCGTTTTTATGCTTCTGCCGACACAATGTTTGAAGGTTTTTGCCGAGCAAAGTGGAACAGCCTTTCCATTTTCAGAATTCAGCGATAATTACCTTTGGATCACCTCTGCATATCCTTATTGGGAGCGAGATTACGTAAGTAGAAATAAGGATCATTATGAATTTCAGTTTCATGTTCCCGTATCCATTCACGTAAACAAGTATGACTACACAAAGGACGGAGAAGAGTTGTTCAACCTCTTTGATAGTTATCTTGCACAGCAAACAGCTGAGTTTTATGTATATAAAACCAACGGGCTCTGGGAAAATATGCATAGTGATACCTTTCCCAAAGTTGCAACATACGATATACAGTTCGTTACAGATCATGATGACATCAACAGAAGTACAAAAACGGAGCAGATCCTTGACAATTGGAGAAAGGACGCCGCAAAAGGTCTAAGAGAAAGAGAGTCTGGCGTGCGAGAGGTCATTTCATACGGCGGCGGATGGCTATATCAATACTCATACACCGAATTCTACGCTAATGGCGATATCGGCAGCCGTCACGCATCATACAAATATATGCGGCCCATTCCTGAAATACCTGGAACTTATCTAACTATGAGCATAGAATTTAGCGCGGTTGAAGACCACCTTCATTACGAAAATTTCAGTGAATCAGAATTTCAGGCACTTGTGCAAAAATGGACCGAAAGCTTTTTCAACGCTTCCTATAAGATTGCTTGGAATGACGATTATTGGGATTATACGATGACAAGTAAATCGCAGAACAACACCGAGGTTACACAAAGTGCACAAGACACCCCTGGCGAAGACGATGGAGTGGAAGTTCCTGCAGATATCGTTGATACAGATAAGAAAAAGAGTGATTCCAAGTCAGATAAAGTAAAATCATCTTCGAATAACAATGATTCCGACGGCAGCATTGGTGGTGCCGTTGCCGTAGGAGTTTTATCCCTGGGTGCGGCAGCTGGCGCCGCAGCCAGCGCATCTGGCGGCGGCACTGGCAAAGGGACTTCCAAAGGAAATCAAAATAAGAAATCCTACAAGATGTACGTGCAAAAGGATTTCGGCGATGCGATCCGTCGTGGGGCTGACCCCGTAAAGATTCGCGCACGCATGGCGGAGGTCGGCGAGGATGGCGTCTCGCGAGACCGAAATGACTTGACGGCATTGATCAGTGTCTCGGGCGACGGCATGACCATCCACAGTGCGGCGCTTGTCGGAAGATACTGTGAGGCGACGGTCAGCGTGCCAATGGACAACTATAATGACACCGCGAATATCATCTTTACTTTTAACGGTGAGGGTGGCACGTTTACCAACACCGTCATCTTCCGTCTGGTTGACGGGCCGTCGCTGAAATTCGTGGAAGAGTCGGAAACGCCAGGAACCTTCAACCTATTTACTGCGGTCAAGTACGTCGACATGATCCCGGGCGATGGCTTTACGTACGTCGAGCAATTCATGATTGTGGACGCTACCGTTCCGCCTGCGATTAAGGACATGACCGCAGACAAGGTGGAAGGTTACGACGTCCGGTTCGAAATGACCGAAAGACAGTATGTCTACAAGGTGATCATCAAGAACAACACGCCACCGTTAGAAGAAGAGCAAAAGGAGCTTTTCGCGGAGCCAAAGCAGGAAAACCTTACCTTCCACGTAAAGGTGCAGGGGGAAAAGGAACCTGTCGATGGTTATGTTACCATGTTCATGTACCAGGAAGGCATCACGGTTGCATCCGACCAGAAGGAGAAAAAGAAGGGGCAGACCTATATCCGCGTGCAGGCCTACGAAAAGGAGAACGTCGGCGACCTAGACAAGAAGTGGCAGGTCAGCCAAATGAAGTTTACCCTGGCCGTAAGGGGAAAGGACAAGGCGATCATCAATCCTACGGAAGCGAAATACAAGTTCGAAAAGCTCAAAGGTGCTGGCGGCATCGGCACCACGGCCGACAAGGAAGACGCCCTTGCGGAGAAATACAAATTCATCGGAACTCCTTGCGAGATCAACGAAAAGCCTGGCTATCAGTTTGAGCCGCAGGCAAACCTCAGCGAGCCGACGGACGGCACCTTCTTCATGGTACTGCTGCCCGCTTGCGTTACCTACGAGCATAAAGAATATCAAGCAGAGATTCCCTTAAGGCTTCGCGGTAAGGACGTGGATCCGATGGCTGACTGGGAGAAGGAATTTGAAGACCTGAAACGGCGTATCGAAAAATTCTCCCTGCCTGAGAATAAGGATGCCTGGTTGGCACGCATGGAAAGCTGCGCGCTTGAACCAAGGGTTTCCGTGGAGGAGCTTCGCCTTGTCAGCAAGTGCATCATTCGTGAATACATGACTTATTGGACGAATCAAGGTGCAAAAGCTTTGTCTGATGCGCGGATGTTTAATGTCATCGTGAATGGGCTGGAATGGACGAAGTTCATTGGCGACTGCGCCTTTTCGTTCCTTGTGGCGGCATATGCCGGTCCCGTTGCGGAAGCACTGATTTCCCCCGCAAAGGACTTTATCACGGGTGCCATCGGCGAGGTGATCGCCGCCAAGGCCCATGGTGAAGCCGTTGACGTTGACAATTTTGAGTTTTCCAAGAACCTTGCGGCGGCAGGCGACAACCTTGTGTCCAACAATATCAGCCTTACTGATTGGAGAAAGGCCGCGGCCACTTTGGCAGGCTATTTCTGCTACGCGGCGATCAAGAATTATCTCACCAAGCTCAACGAGAAAGGGGAATCCGACTTCTATGGCGCGCTGTGTGAAGGCTTTAAGGACATGACGTTAGCGGCATTAAAGAGCAAGGCAGGCGACCTGATCGGCAAGTGGCTCAAGGACAGCAAGAAATTCCAGGAAACGATTGGACCGAAGATTGCAAGCTATTTCAAAGAGACCAACATGGACACTCTGCAGAAGAAGCTCAACGACGCGCTTGGACTGGAGGGCGAGCTGAGAAAGCTTGCAGGATATGCGAATGACAAGGTAGTTGAGGCAACGGTGAAAGACGTGGTGGAGAAGTATATCGGTAACCTTGTTGGAGCGGGTTTTGACAAGTTGCGCGAGACATATGACAAATCCAAGTTTGGCATGGAAGGAACCCACGTGACCTACTGCTTCAACATTGAGTTGTTCGATGCATTCAGCTTTGGAGTTAAGCTTGACCTCACGCAGATCCTGTTGAACACAAACGGCATGTTCTTTGGCTGGTTCTACGATCTCTTCTTCGCAGGCGTTCCAGCTGCTTCAAGCGTCATCAATATGCCTAAGGATCCAGAGCTTCCTCCGATACAGGCCTAAATGGGACTTGAAGCAAATAAAGCTACAACCAATGACATTTACCTCATGCTCATTTTCGAAATGAGTCATGTCACAGCATAAAGGAGGGTAACAAGTGTTTTGTACAAAATGCGGCAACAAACTGCCCGATAATGCGAAATTCTGCGTAAACTGCGGGAATCCGGTGGTGACGACTCCGACGGATAATATTTCGACAACAGCCCCAGTGGAAAGTGTTCCAATGGAAACCATTCCAGTAGTTGACACCCCTGCCAAGCAACCACAAAGCCCCTCTCCTTCTGCGCCAGCTCCGCAGGAACAAGGGGCATCCGTCACGACGTCTATGCCTATGGAAACAAGCGAGACATCGTCCAAACCGCAGGAATTTCGGTTTACGGCACTAAATGAGGCTGGCGAGGCGGCATATGGAACAATCGGAAATACCGTGACAAACGCCGTCACGGAACTCATCCCTGGGCCATGGAAGGTGATCGGAACTGGCATCAGGCAGTTCTTCTCATCGCTCCGTGCGGCACTGAAAAACCCCAAAAGCCTAATTCCTGCGGTCGTACTTGCGATTGTCTGGCTAGTCCTGAACCTTCTTCAGGCCAATGAGGTGGATGCCATGCCCGTACAGACACTCTCCTTCCTGACATTTGCCAACGGTGGCATGAGCGGTGGTTTCCTAGGTGCCATCGGCGGAATCATCGGCAAGGGCATCTTCGCCGGAGCGGTCACCACACTGCTAGGTGCACTTCTGCGAAAGAACGTCGGCAGCAAGCGCTCCCTTAAGGATACTCTTTGTGGCACCTTGGGCATATCCCTTGGCACCCTGTGGGCATACCTTGCAGGCGCAGGCGCGGCAATGCTGCTGTACCTGTTTTTCTCTGGCGGCGCAACCAGGCTTGCCTTCATGGGCGGCATCGCGGCGGCATACCTGGCTGCAAAGTCGGTTCTAAATAACGGTTTTCTGCACAGACTCATTAGCTCCTTCACTTCCAAGGGCAAGGCTGCGGCGGGTCCTGGCGCAGCAGCCTTTGTCCGCGGACTTACCGTTGGCTTTCTGGCGGCAGCGTTCCTTGGACTGACCGACGTCAACCTAATCCTTATCATCTTGGGAGCCGTACTATTTATCGGCGGCGTGGTCATGATGATCCTTCAGGCAAAGGGCATCGTTAAGCTAGGAAAGGGGGAACAGAAAGCATGAAAAAAAGAATCATTGCTACATTATTGTTGATGTATATGCTCCTCGCATCCATTTGTCTCCCCGTTTCGGCAGCAAATAATGAATTGCCAGAGGGTTTTGTAACCTTAGACAAGATATTCGAGTTAGAAAATGGTCATGGTCTTCAACCAATGGATTATTCCAAGGTTAGCGGATTATACTTGGTATTGGACCACGTTACCAGCACTGCAACTACCTTAGGCGTCAAAGGAAGACATGCCACCTATGGCCTCGATGTTAAGCCTACGGGCGAATCAGTAACGGTTTCGAGTTCGTTAAGTGACAAACCATATCTTACCATCATCAGGGACGAAACCGCAGATGGCTTTTCAATTAACGGTTCCTACAATTGGGAGAGCAACACGGAAGCCCTTGGAACCCAGGTTTGCAAGTCTGACTTTTCGCTTTCGATGTCCAATATAAACTTTGGAACTTATCTACCTTATGCCGATTTTACCGGGACGTTCAATGCCGCGGGCGGACGTACCTACAACGATAAAACTTACAGTCACGATCTAAATGAAACGCATGTCGAGGGTGGTCTCAAAAAGCAGGAAGATGGCTCCATCTTTTTATTGTTTACCGTGAAAAACATCGTTCTACATTTTGAGATTCTAGGTGCGGTACCAAAAGGGCAAAAGGTTTCCGGTATCACGCAAAAGGCATCAAAAGACTCTGGGGAAGACAAGGGCGCGAGCGTTGACTCAGACATCGTTGACATTGGCACGGACCTTGGCGGTGCAGTCGCAGTAGGCGTTTTATCTACGGGCGCCGCAATTGGTGCGGCTGCCGCAGCCTCCGGAAAGGGGAAGTCAAAAGGCGATCAAAAAAAGAAGTCGTACAAGATGTACGTGCAAAAGGACTTTGGCGATGCCATTAGGCGCGGAGCCGCCAAGCCCGTAAAAATTCGTGCGCGCATGGCGGAGGTTGATGAGAATGGCGTCGCGCATGACCGAAATGACTTAACGGCATTGATTGGTGTCTCCGGCGACGGTATGACCATCCATGATGCGGCACTTGTCGGAAGGTATTGCGAGGCAACGGTCAGCGTTCCTGAAAATAATTATAATGACACGGCAAACATTATCTTTACCTTTAACGGCGAGGGCGGCACGTTTACCAATACCGTTATTTTCCGTCTGGTTGACGGTCCTTCCATCAAATTTGTTGAGGAGACCGAAAAACCTGGTGAATATATTTTAAACTCCAGCAGATGTTACATTGATGCGATCTATGGTGATAAATTTACGTATACCGCCAAATTTATGGTAGTTGACGCGACTGTCATGCCGGAAGTAAAGGATATCACCGCCGACAAGATCAATGGTTTTGACGTTAGATTTGAAGAAACGGACAGACAATATGTCTATAAGGTGATCATCAAGAACAACACGGCCACCTTGCCTGAAAAAGAGCAAAGTGTGTTCGCAAAGCCAACAGAGATGACATTTGATTTTCATGTTAAGGTGCAAGGCGAGGACAAGCCGCTCGAGGGACATGTTTCCATGTGCATGCACAACGAGGGCATCACGGTATCTTCCAAGGAAATCAAACGGGAAGCACTTTGGATCGACACTCTCCCCGTCGAGAATTCAGGAGTATCGTTCTCTGACATCAGGCCTGTTCTGTTTGACGTTCTCGTCTGCTACATAGGCAAAGACGGCGCCGTTATCCTAAAAAATCCTGAAGTATCTTTTGGCGACATCAATGACAAGGGTCTGTACGGAAACACGTTTAAAGAAAACTTCCGTTTTAAGACGGCTCGTTTAAGCGACGGGACTCACGGATTTTTCCCGATTGATACCCTGCCTCAGGCTTGTGAACCCTATGAGACGTTGCTTCCCATTGTTTACAAGGGAGAGAAAAAGCTCGAGGCGGAAATTCCCTTACGGTTAGGTGGCGAAGAACCCACGCCGCCAAGCCAGGAAGAGTGGGAAAAGGCCTATGAAAAGCTTAAGAAAGACATTAAACTATTTGGCGTTGACACAAATGATTCGACAACAAAATACCTGCTCGCTCATGCGCATGAGCATTCCGCAGAGGAGCTTGCTTTCACGCGTAAGTGGATCATCATAGCAGGCATGCATTTCTACGCAGAACAAAGTCGTCAGTATCAAAAGATCGACCAGACGATGACGCGGTATATTATCGTGGCGAACTCCTTTGTAAAGGCTGGCGATTACGCCGTTGAGGTACTCCTTACGATGTATTGGGGAAAGACGGCAGGAAAGATCACGGCAAACTTTGTCAATCCCTTAAAAAATATGCTGGCAAACTATATTGGGCAGTACATTGGTCCCGGATCCGAATCTGGAACTGATGATTATGAGAAAATGCCCTTCTTCAAGACCCTGTTGGAGGGATGTCAAGAAGCCCTGGGCGAGGCCATGACGGGTGACTTGAAGCCTGATCCTGAAAAGCTTGGTTATATCGTAGCTGCATATTTGATGGTTTCTTTCGCAAAGCATTATTACGAGGGTGAAGATAAGGTAAAAGGAGACATTTACCGTTCGATGATTGCCGCTGCAGGTGATCTGACATTAGCTAAGTTCAAGGCATGGCTTTCCGACAAAATATCTAAACTGTCTAAGCCCATGTGGGATAAAATAGGTGAACTGTTCGGAAAGGCAATGCGCACTTACTTTAACAGTGCCCTGAAGGAAAGCATCGAAAATGCAGGAAACAAGGCTTTTGAATCCTCCATTCGCTCAGCAGTCAAATCCGGAGGCGTTGATTCCCTGAAATACGCAACAGCAAAGCTAGCAAAGGAGGGGGCACAGGCAATGCAGGAGGAATCTGCAAAAATTTTATTGAAACAGTATGCTGATTCCTTTGGCGAACAGGCCGCGAATGTTTCAAACAAGGCACTTGCCCTCGTGCTCAACTACTTAATTGGCGGTAAAAATGGCGACAATGAGACCCTTGGGCTATCCGTCGAGGATGTCCTTCAAGAATTTATCTTCGACAGATTTGGCATCTATGTAAACAAAGTTTTGGAAGCAGCCGCAAATCCGCTGGATGTGGGAATCAAAGTCAACAATGGCATTCTCTTCCTCGAAATCCTTGGCTATGTTGTTGAAATCCCTCTAGAAAAGAATGCTCTGGTTGTCATCGGCATGGTATTTGATTTCTGTTTTGGTTGGATGGAGGATCTATGGAACATTGCAACGTCAAATCCCTCTTCCCTCCCTGACCCTAGAGATGCTGTTACTTATACTACCGCAAAGCTAGAAGAGGGAAAGGAGATTTTGGAGAACATGCCACCCATCACATATCGCAAAAAAGCATAACAATAAAAGGAACGGCGGAGCTAAATGCTCCGCCGTACTTGCTCTCCTCTAACACTACATGAATCTCCAAGATATTACCGTTTTTGCAGCTGTTCAATTTGCTTCATTAATGTCTTAATTTGTGCATCCTTTTCCTTTATTGTGATGTTCCGTTCCTTTATCGCATCATCCTTTTCTTTTATCGCGTTGTCCTTTTCTTTTAATGCATCATCCTTTTCCTTTATCATATCCTGCATCTGTTCCAGTTCCTCATGCAGCATCTCAATCTGCAGCTTTGCGTCTCCCTCATCCAATATCCTGATCGCCTCTGATATCATACTCATCATCTCCTCTGGGTGCATACGAAACTGATTGACTTCCAGATACATCTCCTCAAACTCAGGGTATTCCCTGATTAACCGCGTGATGTCCTCAGGCCTGTCCGATGCCAGGAAGTACATCCAAGCCTCTAGCTCCGTCATTCGGCTGCGGTCCAAAGGCTCCTTATCTTCCGTCTCATCCTTCCCGATTAAGCCGTCGGTTCCCACGGACTCCCTGTTTCTATCCCTATTATCCCGTATCCTGCGGAAAATATCAAGGGAAACAAAGATAAATTTCTGGATCGCACGCTCCTTAAGGCCCGTGTCAAACTCCACAAAGTCCGACGTGCGGTGAATGTACTCCCCTTCAAACTCGCGAAACCTCTTCGTGCTGCTGTTCATGATGACGATTACATGCACGGGACGAATGCACTGGTAATTGAACTCAACCTTCGGCTCGGATTCCTTCCCCTCAAACCCGTTTTGCTGCCCTTCATTCCATTCCCTCCACTCACGCTTCGCCCGCTTCTGCTCCAGCTTGAGCTGCTCGTACTGCCTGACCACCATGTCGGAGGCGTAACAGACCGCGCGCTCAAAGGGAAACTTGACGGAGATCCGCTGAATCTCAAGGTCCACGTACGAGCCGTCCGACAGCTTCACGATCATGTCCATGATCATGACGGAGCCCTCCTCGCTCTGGCGCATCGATTCAGGCGGCAAGATCTTTACGATCTTTACCTCCTGCCCCATCACCTGTGACAAGAACCTCTCTAGTCGTTCCTGATTCATGATCTTCTTGAAAAACGGGTCATACAGGACGTTCAGGCCGCGGTTGCCCATGAAAAACTCCATCAGCATCTCCTGGTCTTCGGGCCTCATCTCCTGATAGCGCCTGAGCATCTCTGGATTTTTCGAGATGTCCTCAATGACCTCCTGCCGCAGCCTTTCGCAGCGCAGCGCCTCTGGCAGCCTTAGGCGGTCCATCGGCGGAAAAATCTCCCTGCCGAGGATCCTGCGCTCCTCCCCTGTCGTTTCTGTCTTAAAATACCCCATTTGCAATGCTCCTTTCTCTTGATTTTTTACAACTGCGGAATCAAAAGAAAATGAGCCCCCGATCAATTTCCTTCAAGATCTCCGTCAGTTGTGAAATGGTTGTGGGAAAGCAAGGATTTCCTGAAATTTGATTTGAACGAGACAATTAAGAAAATAAAGAAAATCTGCTTTGAGGATACTTTAGCACATCCTCAAAACAGATACAAGGGCTTTATGGAAATTTTATAATACTACTTACATTTCTGTTTTTATTTTCGAATCACCGCTACTGCGCAGGGAACCCGTCCCTGCACCACGGTACATTTCTCTAAGGAATATCCAAGATCTTCAAAAAATTTGCGATAGGATGCTTCGTCAAACTGTCTTTTGAAATTCGCACCAGCCTTGTGAAAGACCCGAATCAACAGGCTCATGCCGCCCTTCTTGTTGAGATTGATATAGGTGGGAATGATCATCTTGCCGCCCTTCTTGCAGACTCGATACAGCTCTGCCACGGCAGCCTCTGGGTTGTCCAGCAGGTGAATGACATTTCCCGCCACAACCTCGCCCGTTCCCTAAAACACCTTCCCGTTATACAAATCCTCAAACAGGTCATAGATTCCTGCGACCCTATCCCAGAACATATTCTATCCTTCTTTCTTCGCCTTATGATTCCCCTACAGCCAAACCACCACTTATCTAACGCCAATATCTTACAATCATTTTCTCATTTCACCTTCAGACACCGAATGGCATTGAGTACTGCCAGCACCATAACGCCGACATCCGCGAAAATCGCCATCCACATGTTGGCCAGTCCCAGCGCGCCTAAAACCAGGCAGAGCCCCTTGATCGCCAGCGCAAACACGATATTTTCATAGACGATCCACAGGCACTTCCTTGCAATCTTCATGGCAAGGGCGATCTTTGCCGGATTGTCATCCATCAGTACGACGTCAGCCGCCTCAATCGCCGCGTCCGAACCAAGCGCACCCATGGCAATTCCGATATCCGCGCGCGACAGAACGGGCGCATCATTGATACCGTCACCAACAAATGCCAGCACCTCCTTCGGCCCCTTTGCCGCAAGCAGTGCCTCCACGGCCTCCACCTTGTCTCCCGGCAAAAGCTCACTGTGAACCTCGTCCAATCCGAGCTCCTTGGCAACATTCTCTGCCACGGCCTTGCTGTCTCCCGTAAGCATCACGGTCTTCTTGATGCCTGCTGCCTTCAGCCCTTCCATGGCTTCCTTCGCATGTTCTTTCACGACATCAGAAATGATTATGTGTCCTGCATAAGCGCCATCCACGGCAACATAAGCTACCGTTCCCACGTCGCAGGCTTCCTCATACGAAAGCCCCATGCTCTTCATGAGCTTTGCATTTCCCACGCAGACCTCTTTGCCGTCCACGATCGCCTTCACGCCGTGACCGCTGATCTCCTGCGCATCCGTTACCCTGCCAGGCTGGAGCACCTGTCCCGTCTGAATTGCAACCTGCTTTTCTTGCCTTGCCTCAGGCGTTTCATCCTCCGCCATGGTTCTGGCATATGCCTCCTTCAGGCTCTTACTGATGGGATGATTCGAATAGCTTTCTGCATAGGCCGCATATTCCAGGAGCCTGCGTCTTGCCTCCTCCAGATTCTCCCCGCATTCGGCAAGGAGCTCCGCCGCGGGACAAATCCTTGTCACTTCAAATACACCCTTTGTCAGCGTTCCCGTCTTATCAAAGACAACATATTTCGCCCCTGCCATGGCCTCGAGATAATTCGATCCCTTGACCAAAATACCGCAGGCACTCGCTCCGCCAATTCCTCCAAAAAAGCTTAAAGGAATCGAGATTACCAGGGCACAAGGACAACTGATGACAAGGAAGGTCAGCGCCCTGATGATCCAGGTCGGGAATTGCGCCGGTCTCCCCAAAAGCAATAACACTACTGGCGGCAGGATTGCCAACACCAATGCTCCGATGCAGACTGCCGGTGTATAAATCTTCGCAAACTTGCTAATAAAGTTCTCGGATTTCGACTTTTTCATGCTGGAATTTTCTACCAAATCCAGAATCTTCGATACCGTCGATTCGCCAAATTCCTTGGTCGTCTGAATCTTAAGAAGTCCCGAGAGATTCACGCATCCACTGATAATCTCCTCGCCCTCCTTGACGTCGCGCGGTACGCTCTCTCCCGTCAACGCACTGGTATTGAGCGTTGAGGAACCGCTGACCACGATGCCGTCAATAGGAACCTTTTCACCGGGCTGCACGAGAATGACCGTTCCGATTTCCACGTCATCAGGATCTACCTGCTCAAGCTCTCCGTTTTCATTCTCAATGTTGGCATAATCTGGACGAATGTCCATGAGCGCCGTAATGTTCTTGCGACTCTTGCCCACGGCAACCGCCTGAAACAGCTCCCCGATCTGATAGAAGAGCATAACGGCAACGCCCTCTACAAACTCTCCATCGCCGCCCTGCAACTCCTCATAGACGCCGAGTGCCATGGCCCCGACCGTTGCGACCGCCATTAAGAAATTCTCATCAAAAACCTGTCCACGTACAATGCCAAGAGCTGCCTTCCGCAAAATGTCATAACCAATGACAAAATAGGGAATAAGATATAGTACAAATGCCATCATCCCATCCACCGGCAGAAAATGCAACACCACCAGCAGTGCTGCGGCAATGATAATCCGATACAATACCTTTTTTTGTTTCTTTGTCATAATTTTCCTCAATTCACTCAACAAATCCGTAGTGAGTTTCCGAATGGCTCATTCGCATTTGCCGGGCTCTCCGACACGCCTGCGACTCCTTTTCCCTTACAGCCGATTCTTTTCCAAAATACCACGCGCGGAAACCTATCATTTCCGCGCGTTCTTCGTTCGTTTTCTATTCCTTACTACAGAAAAATCTCGCAGTCGTCCTCTACCTTCTTGCAGGCCTTTACGACCTTCTCCATCACTGCCTTTTCATCGGCACCATCCGCAAATTCCACCTTCATTTTCTGGGTCATAAAGCTCACGGTTGCATCCGCAACGCCCTCAACCGTCTTCGTTGCTTCCTCCATCTTCAGTGCACAATTCGCGCAATCCACTTCGATCTTATAGGTTTTCTTCATCTCACAATCCTCCCGTTTTTCTATTTTCATCTGAATTATTTTACATATGAATGTCTGTTCATATGTTTATAATACCATACTTCCTCCAGATGTCAATAGGATATTTTGCATTTTTTCAAATTATGCTTTTGCTTTCTCATAGAACTCTTTCACAAGATGGTAGACCCTGTCATAATCTGAGACGTCACAGATGGCAAAGCCCGTGAGATTGCTTTGAAGTAGTTTGCCCTCCTTATCCTTCACTTTTTTGAACTCAACGTCAGCAACGCCTAGCCTTTTGTCAAAATAGCCCTGGTTCAGCGTCACGCCCTCCAGCTCTTGATAGGTTTTCTTCTCATAGTAATATTGATTGGCACCACCTGAAATATAGATCGCGCGATCTGTCACAATGTATTCCACATTGCGATGGCTGCGAATGGAACGAAAGATGCCAATCAAATAAATCCATACAGGCATCATGTGTACCAAAAAAAAGATCAAAATGATCGCCGTCTCGCTGGTTACATTCTCGAAATGAACCTTCGAAAAAAAGAGAGTTCCTATAATAGTCAGGTCGATAGCCGCCCAAAATAGCGCAAACGGCAACAGCGGATTAAAGATACTCTCAACGATAAAGCACTTCTTTTCTGGTCTCCCCTGCCACAGGATCGTCTCCTCACTGCCGACAACCGACTGAAAATCTGTTTCGTACATACACCTCTTCTCCTCTCTTGCCACTCATAAAACCAGCCTTCTTCCGCTACCATCATCGCTTCGCGATAAAACGCTTACTTGATACACTCTGGTTTGATATAAAAATAGGTGGAATAGATCTGACATAGCTCCATATCCCCATAGCCTTCGATCAGCTCCATCGCCCACTGATAGTCCTCCGCCGGGCAGGAATCTCCGTTGATGATAATGCAATCTGGCTTCCTCTCGGGATATCTCTCCCAATAGCTAAGAAGCTGCTCCCCATAGGTCGGCGTAGAATTGACCGTATAATGACTGATTTTCACGTCATTTAGCATGTACATGGTCGTCAAGGACTGGTTATGGAAAAAGCTCGTCACGATCAGAACATTGCTGCCCTCCTTCACGACTTCCCGAAAGGTCTGTTCATTTACTCCATAAAAATTAGCAATTTGCCTTGCAACAATGGTCCCCTTCGAAGGCCCATCCTGCATCCTTCCAGCACCCCTTAGATCGAGAATGGTACTGCCGCTCGGTCCATAATTCAGCGTCAGCGCCGTTCCCAAGACTGCTACTGCGAAGAAGGAAAGCACATAGGCAAGCGCCGCCTCCTTCCCCCTTGTACTGCCTGCACTGATTACCTGTTTGTCTCGTTCCTGCCCAACGATCATGCCTGCACGGATTACCCGTTCGTCCCGTTCCTGCCCAACGCTCCCGGCTTCCATCAAGGTCACAAGAAGAACCATTCCCCATAGAGCTGACGTACTTAAAAAGGTCAGGTTGCAAATCAGCCCCACGTTACTAAAGCAGAGCACGTTGACGAACACACCCATGCCGAGCAGGATTCCATAAACTGCCGGAAGCAAGGCTCTCTTTTTGACCGGATCGAAAGATTCCCTCTGATCTTCCTTGTTCTTCCCAAATGCCGCCTCAAAGCATTTCTCTTGTCCCCTTAGGCTAAAATAGGCAAAAACTCCAAGAATTGCCAGCACGGGATAATGCAGCTTCATCCCCTCATAGCCACTCCTTTTTATAAACCAATAAACAAACGTCACGCCATAGGAAAGCCCCAGCCAAAGCGGCATCCAAAGCCTGCTCTGTTCCTTTTTCACGCGTGAGAAAATCCATGAAATCAGCAAAGCCATGCCCAGAGTGGCCACCAAAAACGTGCAAACGCTTCCAGCCTCCTGAAGATACTCGGTCACCTTACCATTGCCATTTAATAGCGCACCGCTCGCATGCGTGTCATCTCCCGCAAGAAGCCCCCGAATGCCAAACCAAAGGTCTGAAGGCCCGTCCATAATGAGCAGCCCCGCCACATAGGCCAGACCACAAACAAGACAGGTGCCCCAGAAAATCAGGTTGCGGCGAACGCCCCCGCCTTGTTGCATCCGATACAGGAACACTGCCACAATGGGAATCAAAATCATACAGGCCGATGCCAGGATTGCAACACAGAAAAACAGCGCCGCCAAAATTAGGAGCGCCATTTCTCTCCTGTTTCTCTCGCCTGCCCTTCCGCATTTTTCACCATGTAACTCTTGGCTGGCCTCTTCATATGACTCCATGACCCGCCAAAGCAGGCAAATCATAACGGTAAGCCCCCAGGTCTGCAGATTGGAAAACTCCGGCATTGCCACGAGCTTTGCATAGGTGCAAAAGAAGGTCGCCGAAAGCAAAAGCGCGCTATCTGCCTTCAGATGCCTTTTTAGCGTAAAAAACAAAAAAAGCGAGACAGCCCCCTGCGTCGCCACGCCGCAAAGGCGCAGAAACAGGAGGAGTCCCGTCGTCGTATGAAAAATCTTTAAGTAAATCCAAGTAAACATCTGTCCATAAAAAGCGGAGGTCTGCAACGTATCCCAGACCTCCCGAAACAGCTTGTCACCCGTAGCAAGCCGATAAGTCAAAAGGAGCTGGTACTCCTCGTCAGCACTAAAGCCCACAAAGATGACCTTAACGGTCGCAAGGAGACACGCTCCCGCCACCCCCAGCCATAACAGCCAGCGGACCAACTTCTGTTTTTCTTTCGTCCCCCGTACCCCATCCGTCATTCTTTCGTATCCCCGATCCCGTATTTCTCCTTATCCATAAGCCCTTCTTACGTCATCCGGCCTGCGTCTTACCCAATGCCGTCAGCCTGTCCGGCCTGCTCCTTACCCAATGCCGTCAGCCTGTCCGGCCTGCTCCTAACCCAATGCCGTCAGCCCATCCGGCCTGCGTATTACTCCTGCGTTGCCGCACCGCCCCGAATCTCGATCATGGGACCGCCCGTGCCCTCGATATACTCTCTGGTGATGGTCACCTTTCCAATGTTATCATCCTTTGGAATTTCGTACATGATGTCAAGCATGAATTCCTCAATGATGGAGCGCAGGGCTCTTGCACCCGTATCCCGCTGCATGGCCTTCTCCGCAATTGCCTCCAGCGCGCCGTCCGTAAACTGAAGCTTTACCTCGTCAAGCTCCAAAAGCTTTTGATACTGCTTCAAAATCGCATTCTTCGGCTCCTTTAAAATCTTGACCAGCATCTCCTTCGTCAGACTCTCCAGAGAATAAATCACGGGAAGTCTCCCGAGGAACTCAGGAATCATGCCGAAATTCCGAAGATCCTCCACCGTCACCTTCGACAGCAAATTCTTGTCATTGTCGTATTTATCCTTCAGATCCGCACCAAACCCGATGGATGCGGTCTTTGTCAGCCTCTCCTTAATAATGCCGTCCAAATCAGGGAATGCGCCGCCGCAAATAAAGAGAATATTGCGCGTATTCACCGTTGCCAAGGGCACCATGGCATTCTTGCTGTTCGCTCCCACGGGCACCTCAACCTCCGCGCCCTCCAACAGCTTTAACATGCCCTGCTGCACGCTCTCTCCGGAGACGTCGCGGCTTCTGGTCTCCTTCTTCTTTGCAATCTTATCAATTTCATCAATAAAGATGATGCCGCGCTCAGCCTTCTCGACGTCATTGTCTGCTGCTGCAAGGAGCTTACTTACGACACTCTCGATGTCATCACCTATGTAGCCCGCCTCCGTCAGGGAGGTTGCGTCCGCAATCGCCAGCGGCACGTCAAGGAGCTTTGCCAGCGTCCTCACCAGATACGTCTTACCACAGCCGGTCGGTCCGATCATCAACATGTTCGACTTCTCGATCTCAATCTCATCCATGGTATTTGTCGCCACGCGCTTATAATGATTATAAACCGCAACGGAAATCACTTTTTTTGCATGTTCCTGGCCTACGACGTACTCATCCAGACTCGCCTTAATCTTATGGGGCGCGGGTATGTTTTTGATGTCAATGGCTGGTGCCTGATTTGCCTTCTTTTTCTTAAGCTTTTGCTTATTCGGGATACCGCCGTCGCCCTGCAGGTCTGCCAGATTGACAAAGCTAATCTTCGGGAATCCCTTGGGGAAGCCCTGCTCTGAGTCATTTCCCTGTGGATTCATCGGGTGATTCAGCATGCCCTGATAATCAAACTGACTCACGGTGTCCATCGTCTTATGCATGCAATCGTCGCACACGCAGATATGGTTCGGCAGCTTAAACATACGCCCAGCCTTACTTTCCGGCCTGCGACAGATAAAGCAGACATCCTCGTAGTCCTCGTTTTCTCCCTTGCCTGCGCGCGTGGTTGCCGAAGCATCGCCGTGATCATCCGAGGCCTTGCCCGACGAGGAAGCATCCTCTTGCTCATCCGAGGCATTTACCATTTCCTCCAATGCTCTGCCGCCCTCCGAATTCTCCGTCCGAGAGCCCTCGTCTCTGTCGCCCTTGTCAACCGTAGCTCCATTTTCTTTCGCATTTGCATTTCGGGGTTCGTCCTCAAAATCCTCCCGAAAATTCAATATTTTCATCTCGTCATCATTCTTATTTGCCATGTAGCCTTCCAAACCTTTCTATTCTTGAATGCTCATCCTATGTCTTCTCTATGATCCGTCAGGAAGCCTGCTCGTTTCACGCCGCCTTCACGACAGTTTACCATATCATGCCTTATATTCTAACAAAAGCCCACTTCCTTGTAAAGTGGGCTTTCTAAAGCATTCATGAAAAGACTGTGAAATTTTTCTCCTGCCATTGCTTCCCTTCATGAACAGGAAATCAGATATTTAAATCGTCATACAGAGGAGAAAGCTCTACGAGCTTTTGCTTCGCATGCTCTATTCTCAGCTTACCCAGAGGCGTATCCGCATCCTTGCTGACAACGATCATGGACATGAATCGGATATATGCCAGAATCTGAATCTTTTGCAGCACCGTCTCCCTGCCGCCCGGATACCCATCCTCAAAATAATAAGCAAGGATTTTCTCCCACAGCTCCAGAACGGTTTCATAGCTGATTCCAAGGAAATTCATGGGATTCTCCGGCTCATCCTCCGCATAGGCAATGTAGGTGACGTAAAGTGCCTGTAAATCAAAGATGAAATCGCCCGTGCTCAGAGTATCCATGTCGATCAGCATCGGCTCGCCATTTACCAGCATGATATTCTTCATCTGCGGATCGCCATGTACCACCTTATGGCTGTCCCGAATCCTCTCCACCATGCCGCGAAGCTTAGCATATAAGGGCTCTCCAAGGATCTCCCGAATGCTCTCAAGGTATTTATAGAATTTCACCTTTGCGGAAGGAATGGAGGGATGATCAATCTCCGTACTGTGAACCAGCTTTAAGAAGGACACAAACTGCCGAACGATTGTCTCCAATTCCCCAGGCTTTTTGATGACCAAATCATTATAGGTCACGGCATTCAAAAGCTCGAACACTGCGCCATAGGACTCTCCCACGCGCACAATGTCATAGGAAATGGCCGTCGGGATGCCGCACACCAAGGCCAGCTTCGCCATGTTCTTTTCATTTTCAATTTCGTCTAAGGTTTCCTCCGTTGCATCGCGGTAGACCTTGATGATGGTTTCGGGATCTAAGCGATAAACCGTACCGCACCCACCTTCGCCAATCACCTCACAGCCCTCTACGGAAACAACCCGTTTCTTTTTCTGCACGCCAAGGATTTGGTCAAAGCCCGTTGTCTCAAAAATGTCATACACGTCGCGCGACACGTTGACAACGGTCAAGTCGTCATGACTTTTTTTCAGGGCAAGCAGTACCCTCAGTCCCGCACTCGAAATGTATTCCATTGCATCGGCATCCAAAAGAATCCCCTTGCTTGCATCACCTGCAGCAATGGCGGCGTTCAGTTCCGCAGACACCTTCTCCGCATTCGTCGTGTCCACTCTTTTCGGTAACGTCAGTATCAGCTTTTTCTCCATAACGTCCGCCTCCTTGCGACCCTTTAGTATATTTTTTTGTCTTGTATCGACTGGTACTCCTCAAATAAAGCAAGGCATGCCTCGTGATCTACCTGCTCCGCCTCATACTCCGGATGATCATAAAACACCGCATCCCGAAATCCAATGTTCTCCGTATCAAATATCGTACAGCCGTAATAATACTTCTTGACGTTTGACCACATGATGGCGCCAAGGCACATCGGGCAGGGCTGCGCTGTCGTATAAAGCTCACAGCCTGTCAGGTCAAAGGTTCCCAGCGTTTTACAGGCATCATGAATCGCCATGACCTCGCCGTGGCAGGTCGGATCCTGCTGATGAAGCACCTCATTGTGACCCTTGCCAACAATCTTGCCATCCTTGACAATGACACTGCCGAAGGGGCCGCCATGCCCGTGCCGAATTCCAAAAGAGGCTTCCTTGATTGCCATTTTCATATATTCGCTCATATGCCCTCCTTATGAACCAAACCCATACACCGCCTTTTTAGCGATCCTCTCGGAAGTAAGGAAGTCCCAGGGATGCAGGCGGCTGTGCCTCGCGCTTCTTTCCAATGCTCGTCACGATCAGGAACAGGATGGTTACCACGTAGGGAAGCATCTTAAAGAGCTCCTGTCCGCTGACGTCCAGATTCGGGATGTAATTGTGGACGATGTAGAGGCCTCCAAAAAGGATGGAGCCCAGGATGCTGTAATTTGGCTTCCATACGGCAAAGATAACCAGTGCGATGGCAAGCCAGCCACGATCACCAAATCCATCATTCGACCATACGCCGTTTGCATAGTCCATGACATAATATAAACCACCCAAACCAGCAATCACGCTACCAATACAGGTTGCGAAATATTTGTATCTTGCGACGTTGACGCCTGCCGCATCTGCCGTGGCAGGGCTCTCTCCTACCGCACGCAGGCGAAGTCCGCTGTGGGTCTTTACCAGAAAGAAGGAGGATACCAGCGCCATGATGATTGCCAGATAAGCCAGGAAGCTGTGGGAAAGGAAGATTTCCCCAAACCATCCAAGCTTTTCAGCAAAGGGTAGGGATGCCCTAAAATAACTACTGGTTGCCGTCAGGTTGATCGAAGGGACATCGCTTCCTGCAAGCTTTGCAAGGGAGCCGCCGTAAAAGTTACCAACGCCCACACCAAAGGTCGTCATTGCAAGACCCGTTACGTTCTGATTTGCCCTCATGGTAACGGTCAGGAAGCAGTAAAGCAATCCCATGAGCAGGGATCCTAACATAGAACAAAGCAAAGGAATCAAAACGGCAAGCAGGGGATTCAGCGTGGAGGCATGCTGCTCATAAAGGAATGCACCAATCACGCCACCGATGCCGCCGACATACATAATACCAGGGATACCAAGGTTCAGGTTTCCAGACTTTTCCGTCAAGATCTCACCCGTGGAGCCATATAAAAGGGGAATGCCCTGCATGATTGCACGTCGTATAAATGCAGCCCACATTTATTTTTCCTCCTTTTCCCTAAATTTCAGTTGATACTGAATAAAGAACTCACTGCCAATGATGAAGAAAATAATAATGCCCGTAATGATGTCCGAGAAGGATTCATTTAAGCCGAAGGTCGTCGAAATTTCGGTCGAACCCTTTTCGAGGAAGGCGATCAGGAAGGACGTAAGCAGCATCACCAAGGGATTAAACTTGGCAAGCCACGCCACCATGATTGCCGTAAAGCCTCTTCCTGCTGCGGTCTCGCGGGAAATCGTGTGGTCAGTTCCCGCTACCAAAAGAAGTCCCGTCAATCCGCAGACGGCACCCGAAATCAGCATGGTACGGAGAATGACCTTTTTCACGGACAATCCGATATATCTGGCCGTGTTCTCGCTCTCACCGACCACCGCGATCTCATAGCCCTGTCTGCTGTACCAAAGGTAAACATACAGCACAAGCGTCAGTACCAGGACGATAATGATATTGAGCAGATGATTCTTTCCGGCAATCACGGGAAGCCAGCCTGCATGCGTCGTCCTGTTGATGACGCCAATCTGACCAGAGCCCTTCGGCACGGACCACTTGTAGGTGAAAAAGGACACCAGCTGGATGGCAATATAGTTCATCATCAGCGTAAACAGCGTTTCATTCGTATTCCAATTTGCACGGAAAAATGCGGGAATGAATGCCCAAATTGCACCTGCCGCAAGGCTCGCAATGATCATGACAAGAATCAGTACGGCGTTCGGCAGCTTATCGCCGAACAGGATCATACATGCTGCACAGGCAAGTCCGCCAATCAGTACCTGACCCTCCGCGCCGATATTCCAAAAGCGCATGCGGAAGGCGGGCGTAACCCCAAGGGATACGCAAAGCAGCATGGCAAGATTCTGCAGCATGCCCCAAAATCTTCGTGAAGTTCCAAACGTACCATCAATGATGACGGCATAGATTCGCAGGGGATTCTCGCTCGTGACCAAATAGGCAACGATGCCGCTGACCACCAATGCCAAAGCAACCGCCGCAATTCGGATCAGCCACGCCTTCCATATGGTGATACGGCTTCGCTTTACGATATGTATCAATGGTTCCTTGACTTTATGTTCAACCTTGGCCATCGCTTGCACCATCCTTGTCGTTTGTATTTTGGGTCATCAGTCGACCAAGCTCCGCTTTTGTGGTCGTTCTGGCATCTACAATGCCAGTCACCTTACCAGAGCAAAGCACGAGAATACGGTCACAGAGCTCAAGCAGCACGTCGAGATCCTCACCGACGAAGACCACGGCGGTTCCACCCTCCTTCTGCTTGTTCAGCAAATTGTAAATCGTGTAGGAGGCATTGATGTCCAGACCTCGCACGGGATATGCCGTCATCAGCACCGTCGGGGATGCGGCGATCTCACGTCCAACCAGTACCTTCTGAACATTACCGCCTGACAGCCTTCTTACGGGAGTCGATTTCCCGGGTGTCACGACCTCCAACTCCTTAATGATCTTATCCGCGAGCTCCGTGGGAGCACTGCGGTGAAGGAAAATGCCCTTACCCTTATTATAGCTTCTGAGCATGACGTTGTCTACAATGCTCATGTTGCCGACAAGTCCCATGCCAAGCCTGTCCTCAGGAACAAAGGAAAGGCGGACGCCAAGCTCTTGTATTTGCAGGGGCGTCTTTTTCTGTAAATCCTTTGCTTCGCCTGTCTTAGGATCCAAGTAGACAACCTCTCCTTCGCATTTTTGCAGGCCGGCGATGCCTTCCAGAAGCTCTCTCTGTCCGCTTCCCGCAACGCCCGCGATGCCAAAGATCTCTCCGGAATTGACCGTGAAACTGATATCCTTGAGCACCTCAAGACCCTCGACGTCCTTGCAGGAAAGATTCTTTACCAAGAGCCTCGGCTTCGGATCCCTGGGCATTGTCCGGTTGATGTTCAGCATCACCTTCTTGCCGACCATGAACTCCGTGAGCTCCGTCTCATTTGTCTCGGCAGTAGTTACGGTACCAACGTTCCTGCCCTTACACAGAACGGTTACCCTGTCAGAAAGCGAAAGCACCTCATGGAGCTTATGCGTAATGATAATGATTGCCTTTCCGTCATCACGCATCTTGCGAAGAATGTTGAACAGCTTCTCCGTCTCCTGCGGCGTCAAAACTGCCGTCGGCTCGTCAAGGATCAGGATGTCCGCACCGCGATACAATACCTTGATGATTTCAACGGTCTGCTTTTCCGATACGGACATCTCATAGATTTTCTTCTCAGGATCAATCTCAAACCCGTACTGCGTCGCGATTTCCTTAACGCGGTTCACGCATTGCTTCATGTCCAAACGTCCCTTTTCGTCAAGGCCAAGTACAATGTTTTCGGTAGCGGAAAAAATGTCGATCAGCTTGAAATGCTGGTGAATCATGCCAATGTTATGGCGCAGGGCGTCCTTCGGAGAACGCATGACAACTTCCTCTCCATCGATATAAATATGTCCATGATCTGGGAAATAAATGCCCGCGATGATATTCATCAGCGTCGTCTTACCACTGCCATTTTCTCCAAGCACGGATAAGATCTGCCCATGATCAACGCTAAGATTGATGTTGTCATTTGCTTTGACCTTGCCGACGAATTCTTTTGTAATTCCTTCCAAACGTAACGCTGGAACTTTACCCTGCTGCGCCTTAGTCATTTTTCTTTTTCCCTTCTTAATTAGAATCGCTTCGCGATGATTGGCTCCATTTTAGCGAAGAATATTTCGCCCCCTGAACTGGTCTCTTACGAGAAGACGGACATCCACAGTATTCTGAGAATGTCCGTCTGCACGGTTGTCCAAGTTTTATGACAATTCAGAACTAGGTCATCTTATGAATGCTGGTTCTGAACTTTTGATTTAGTACATCTCGTTCAGAGTCGTAATGCCATCAATGCGAAGGTCAAAATACGGTGCGGAACGATATTCGGATTCGTGGAAATAACCGTCCTTGATAACCTCGGTATCAGGAGTGTAATTTGCATCAGTATCCACGTCTGCCTGGTAGCTGTCAAGCTTCTTTCCGCCAACGGTGAAGTTTGCGGTATCAAATACGTGTACGCTGCCAGCCTTCAGGTCTGCAATGGTCTTGTCAAGAGCTTCCTGGGTACCAGCTGCTGCAGCCTTTTCGTTTACTGCGGTCAGAGTAACGGAACCGGTGGAAAGATTGCCAACCCAGTCAGACTCGATCTTCTTGCCCTCCATGGTAGCCTTGATTGCATACTCATAGAAAGGAGCCCAGTCGATACGGGAGCTTACGATAAAGGTGTTAGGACAAGCGTCAACGGTGGAACCATTGTAGGAAATGTTCGGTACGCCTGCGTTCTCACATGCTGTAGGAGCACCCATGGAGTCAGCATGCTGAGAGATCAGTACGCAGCCAGAGGAAATCAGCTTGGTAGCAGCTTCCTTCTCTGCGGTCTCATCATACCAGGAACCCGTAAACTGTACCTTCATGGTTACGGAAGGACATACGGACTTAGCACCAAGATAGAAAGAGGTATAACCGGAAATAACCTCTGCGTAGGTATATGCGCCAACATAACCCATGATTGCTTCGTCAGCAGTAATCTTGCCAGCCTCGATCATCTCGTTCAGCTTCATGCCGGCTGCAACGCCTGCAACGTAACGACCCTCATAGATGGATGCAAAGGCATTGTGGAAGTTGTCCTTGCCCTCAGTATGTGCCATCGTACCAGTTGCGTGGCAGAACTGAACGTCAGGATACTCAGCAGCTGCCTCAAGCAGATAAGGCTCATGACCAAAGGAATCTGCGAAAATGATGTCACAGCCATGGTCAGCAAGGTCAGCTGCAGCTTCCTTACACTCGTTGCTCTCAGGAATGTTCTTCTTAATCAGAATCTGATCATCGCTAAGGCCCAGATTCTTCTTTGCTACTTCCAGGGAATTGATGAAGTTCAAATCATAGGTGGAATTCTCGTCATGCAGACAGATCAGACCAATCTTGAAATCCTTGTCTACAGAACCACCATTGGACTTTCCCTCAGTAGAACCGCCACAGCCGCAAAGTCCAGTCAGTGCCAACACACTTGCTGCCGCGAGGGAAACAATACGTAAAAAACTCTTTTTCATAATACTTCTCCTCCTAAAAAATTACGTGTTTCTAAAGAAGATGTCCGATCCTTCCATTTTCTCCACGATCGCGAGGGATTCGATGCGGAGACCCTTCTGCCGAAGCAGCGACCCTCCCTCCTGAAATCCTTTTTCAATCGCTATTCCCGCGCCAACCACCTCAGCGCCTGCTTGCTGGACAAGCTCAAGCAGTCCCTCCAAGGCTTTTCCGTTGGCAAGGAAATCATCGACTAAAAGAATGCGATCTCCGGAGCGAAGAAACTCACTCTCCACGACAATGTTATAATCGGTATCATGTGTATAAGAGTGCACTGTTGTCTGATACACCTCACCGAACACGTTGCTGGAACGATGCTTTTTTGCGAACACAACCGGAACACGCAAAGCAACTCCTGCCGCAAGGGCAAGAGCAATTCCTGAAGACTCTATCGTGAGTATCTTGCTGACTTGATCATTTGCAAAACGGCGCGCAAATTCGTCGCCTAGCTGCATAATCAGCTCAGGATCCATTTGATGATTTAAGAACGAAGAGACCTTCAGTACAGATCCGTGAAGAATTCTTCCCTCACGGCGAATCTTTTCCTCTAGAAGTTTCATTGATTAATCACCTTCATTGGTACCTAAAATGGTTTTTCGAACAGCTTTGATTTATTTATAAAACAATTCCAACTATTAGTCAAGACATTTATCCCCATTATGAATCGAAGAAATGCTGTCCGTCATCCGTTACCAGACGCTCTGACTTCGGGTACTCAAAAATGGCAGGATTTCCGGCATTTGCCTCCAAATAAGTTGCAAATTCCGCAGCGTACCACTTTGCCATTCCAAGATTATGCATCAGATAATGACCACAGTTGACAGCCGTTGCTCCAGGCACGTCCTTCGCAGCTTCTACCGATTGAAATGCATTTAACAAAAGATCATAAATCTCCTGCGGTGCACGATTGCCCTTGAGAATCAAATAGAATCCGGTCAGGCACCCCATGGGGCCCCAATAAATCACCTCATCCTTCCAGTCCGGATCATTTCTAAGATAAGTTGCGATAATGTGCTCCAGGGAATGCATGGCAGCAACGTCAATCACGGGCTCCCTGTTTGGCTTTTTTAATCTGATATCGTACGTGGTAACCTTATACTCACCCAACACGTCCACGCGGCTGGTAAAAATGCCAGGCACGATGCGCGTATGGTCTACTGAAAAGCTCTGAATTAATTCCATTGTTCTTCTCCCTTCAAGATCATTTTCAAGTACGAAAAAACAACCTTTTTCTCTACTGTCAGCCCTTTCAGTATAGCAAAATTGCACCCTTCGGTCAAGTTCATAATCATCGCCAATAAACAAGGCTTGGAATTGATGATGCGAAGCGCCGCGGAAAGATTCAGGAAGGCCAGGCTCTCAGCAACCTGAGGAAGCTGAGGCGATTGATCATTTCGTTTCATCCGGCACGCTTCCGAAGAAGGTGGATGATTTCTTCGTCAATAGCATATGCAATGCAGAGGAAGCGAATCTAAATCTCAGGATACTCTCGGAGCATGGACTCCCCATTTTCATCATAAACCTCTATCATCTCTATTACCTCTGCCATGTGGCGCTTTACTTCGCAAATATTCTCTCCGCATATAAAAATCCTGCTCAGCACCTGAAGAAATAACCCTGAATGCTTCATTTCATCGCCTTCTGCGTAATAGGTGAACAGACTATATACATACGGTTTCTGCGAAACCTTTTCAAGTCCGATGATCTTGCCGATTTTCCCGTTTTTCAATCCGATGCACAAAGTCGCGTAAGACATATCGAGCGGCCTGCTTAACGCAGAAAAATCACCACCGAATTTACCCGTAAGGGCATACTCCATATGGCTGGCAACCAGATCAACTCCCTTGTCCTTTTCAACGACTCTGAAATCCATGCCTCCGCTGAGCCGGAAGGCTGTGTCCATGATATACGGGTAACCGTTCCAAATCAGCCCTTGGAACATGCAGGAACCGTTATCCACCCCAAGGGAGTCAAAGATCTCTGACATAGGGGCATACAGCTCGCGCATGATCAAATCGTCAGAAGTGGACGGATAAATATCTGCAAACGGCTGCTGCGGGGAATCCCCGACCGCGGCATAAAAAAGCCGTTCCTTTGTGTAAGGGAAATACGATTTGCCGTTCTGCCGCCAGATCTCAAACTGAAAATAATCCCCATTTAGGAACTTTTCACAGATCACATTTCCGGAAAGGGAGTTTTCTCTTGCGTATTCTACTGCTTTATCAAGCTCCTCACGAGTATTACAAACACTGATGCCAAACGATCCACCGTTATCGACCGGCTTAACGATCACGGGAAATTCAATCTCCGCTGACTGAGGATCATAATCCGGGATTTTTTTGATACCGAAGCGGCCAGCATATTCCTTGAACTTTTGCTTGTTCATCAGAATGTCCCATTGGCGGGCAGTGGCATAATATCTGATGCCCATGTGATCTATGAATCCCACGGATTTTCGTATGACAGCTTCGCCCGAACAAGACAACAAGCCGTCGATATGCTTTTCAGCAAACAACTGCTTAACAGCCGCTTCATCCGTACAGTCAATGAAATACTGTTCTTCCGAAACCTTGTGCATTTCAGCCGCAGGGGCATCCCCCACGGAAATCAGTATGATTCCGTTCTCCTCTGCAAATCTGGTTACTTCCTTGATCACGTTATTCGCTCCAAAAACAGCGAGTCTTTTTCCTTTTAATTCTTCCCTCACGACTTTTCCCACCTTGACCCTTAAGTAATCAGCTCATATCGTCCAAGCATTTCCTTGATTTCGTCCTTTGAATTGAACATGATTACGTCAAGAATCGACAGCTTCCCAACAAAATCATCTCCAAATTGCCGATAAGTAATTTCTCCTGTGTTGATAAACCGAAGCTTTATGCCCTGCTTCGCGAACTCTTCGGCGTCATAAAGTGATTTTCCGCCGATAGGATTTACATATGTGTCCGCGCCAAGCCTGTGACACATATCGTATATGCGTTCTTCCCGCTTAAAAGCATCATTACCTTTAAGTTCAGAAATCCTATGTATCGGCGTATTGATATCAAGATAGCGGCATATTGTTTTGATTGAAGAAATCAGAAAGTCTGATAATACTTCTTCCTTGCAGTCAAGAATCTCTTCCACAAGCTGAGCACCGATATCATAATATGGAGCCTTGTGGTACGCTTCGTAAAGCTTGTTCATTTTTCGACGTTTATCTGTATCAGCCACATGTAGCTCACTAATCAAACTAAATGAACTGGCTTTGCTTACCGCTATCCCAAAATACTCCGGGACACTACGAAACAAAATCCTGTTTCTGTTTATCCATCCGCGTTTAATATAAGCATAGTTATCTCCAACAAAGAAAACATCCGCTGCATATATCAACTGCCAGTAGGATATATATGGTAAAAAGTAGGGTTGATTCGCTGCAATAATCATTGATTCAAAACCTCCTGACTTAAAACTAATCTTGCGCATTCAATTTTGAAAAAATGTCGTTTCAATTTTTCTATACTTTTCCAAAATAGCGTCCCAATGCCTATCGCACAATTGAAAAAATGGTTTTTCAATCAGTCTGATGCGAAGCTGGTCAATGAGCATACAAACGACATAGATGGCTGCAACGCAACCGACAGCATAAAGCGGCATGAGCGGAGCATTGTAATGACCTACCGCATCAATCACATCCTCCCATAGCCACCGACGCATGGTATCACTGTTTGCGTGAATCAACAATACGCCAAAGGTTGAAGAGGCTACCATATTGATGAACTTACTGTATCCGATGTTCAAATTTTTAAAAAGCATAAATAAGCACACTCCGGTCACAACAGCCAGGAAGGTGTTGGAATCACTGACAAAACGGAATGCTAACATGCGGTTCGTTTTCGCACTCAACCAGGCACAGGCAATCACAGAAATAACACACAACAACACAGAAACAATTGTCAGCCAAACCCAAATTTTGTGATTCTGATATTCTTTTTTAGGATACAGGCGGATGTAGGAAGCAATCACAAACAAAACACAAAACCATGATACATAATTCATCCTCACCGAAAAACCAGGAACCGTTCCAAGAAAAATATATGTAAAGCCGCACCACAAAATCAGAAAAACATGCTGTTTCTCTCTCAAATGCTGAACAAGTATATTCAGGAATGGTATCAGCAGATAAAACAGCAGGAATGCATTCAGAAAATCATTGGATATGTTTCTGATGGGGATCATCACTCTCAGAAACCCAGTGACAGTAAAAGCCTCATAACCTGTAATCCAAAATATCAAATAGATAATAAGCCTATAAAACATTGCCTCAAAAAGCAACTTCATAAATTTCTTCACGGTAATATTTGAAGTACACATGAAATAGCCGGTTATCATCACAAAGCAGTTGATGCCGATTTTTCCCCACGCACCGAACACCAATAAAAACAAGGATCTCCAGGAAAGCGGATCTTTATAAATCGGTCCCTCTGCCGCCATCAATCCTGAATTGACAACAAAATGGTGAGCGATGATCAGTAGCATCACTATAATTCGGAAAAGTTCCAGGTTGGAATCTCTCAGCTTTAAGGCTTGCACGGGAACACTTTCCATTGCAATTTCACTATGTTCCGACATGATTTCCTCTCTTTCCGCTCGAACGAATGATTTCACAGATGACTCTTACCTTTCTACCGCATATGCATCACCTTCCTCTTTGTAAAAGGAACCCGGCGCGGATCGAGGTTAATAAGTATATTTTCCTTCCCACCAGTGCTCTTTTTCTGATTTCCAGCCAATCATCTTATTTGCGAAGATATGCTGGTCCTCCGCTCTGTTCAGATGCCGCGTATAATTGAGACGATCCATGTAGGAAATATATTCTTCTTTTTCCGCCACGCTTTTACCCAGCAGGTCATAAAAAACACCTCCCTGGTATTAAACCCGTACATCCAGTAATTATAGGTGACAATATAAAACAACGTCTCCGTGTCATAGGAAATATAGGTATATCGGCATGCCTATCAGCCCCATGACAAAAGGCACATTGAATGGCAAGAAGATATAGCTTATCTGATAGATAAACGAGAAGAGCAAAGCAAACGCTATTATCTTTTTTATCATCGTTTCATCATGCAGTGTTTGAAGATTCGCAATCTCATGGGCAGAAGCGAAAGGAAGGAAAGCTCCCCTCCATGCTCCTTCAAGTATGAGTTTGCCTCTCTGATTTTATGAAATGTGAAATAGACCGACAGTACTCTTTTCATATTCTCGACAGCCACCTTTTTCCTCAGTCCCGGGTTTTGTGTTCCCGTCAGTCTCTCTGCATACTGAAGGAAGAACTGTCTGACCTGACAGACACTTTCTGCAAAGCGGAGTGATTTCTGGAAGTCTTTGCTGTGGGAAGTACTCTCTGACTGCAGCCGATAAACGCCTAAGGGTTCTGCGATATAATGGATTTTACCCTTCAGACTCAGATAGAGCCATATAGGATAGTCGCCCATCAGCCAACCACCGGGGGCTATCGGTCTAATCTCATCCCTATACCGTTTCCTCAGTTCCTCCCTGAATAAAACGGTTAAGGTCGTTATACCATTGAAACAGACAATCGACTCGAAGTCGCATGTCTTGAACTTTCTGAGCCCCACAATGTCGTCGCCGCTGCGAACCGCAGCTTGCGAGTACGACATGACATAATCGTCATTCTGCTCAAGGAAAAGAACCTGCCGCTGCAGTTTTTGGGGACTCGTCCAGTAATCATCACCCTCGCATATGGCATAGTATTTCGAGTTTTCCTTCCATTCTGCTTCATACGGAAAAATCAACTTATGCCTGCTGTAGTGGTTGTATTTCAACCACAGCACAGCAAAGTGGCAATTTCTGTTTTCCTTATGCCGGGCGTAACAAAGCACATAGTCGTCTGTTTCTTCGTTACGTACCACAGACTTGTCATCCAAGTCGAAATGTTCCTGCAGATATTGGCGGATGACTTCCGGCTCGCCGTCGGTACTGGCATCGTCAATAATCGTGCAGACAAATGGAAATGTGGTCTGCTGCATCGTAAAGCCATTCATGGCATCCACGATATAGGGTGCTTGGTTGAAAGTGACACACCTTGTGCAGACCATCCATTTATATTGTTTTTCTTCCATGCGGTTTCACCTTTTCACCTTTCTTAGATATGGCGCAAGCATAGTTTTCATCTCTATGTATTCCGGGTTTCTTGTCAGCTGGCATAACACCATGAAGACGACGGCACCCATTACCATCTGCAGCGGCAATATCACCCAGTAGCTTACAGGGATATACTTGACGAAAAATACGCTGACCGCTACAA
>JAFXQK010000054.1 GCA_017527205.1 Lachnospiraceae bacterium
AGCGATCATGGAGCTCTGCAGGGCAATGGGTACGCCCAGACGGAAGGATCTCTTGATGATGGTGCCGTGCGGGCGAAGCTCCTCTCTCGTCAGTTTGAAATAAGGAACCTTGTAATATGCATAAGCCAGACAGCTAATGGCGGAAATAAACTGGGAAAGGATGGTTGCAAGCGCCACTCCAAACACGCCCCAGCCAAACGCCATGACGAAGGTGAGATCCAATCCAACGTTCACCAGACTCGACAGTATCAAAAAATACAGCGGCGTTCTGGAATCGCCAAGTGCCCTTAGGATCGCGGCAATGCCATTATAGGTAGCGATGCCTACGATTCCAAGACAGGTCGTTCTCATGTATAGGATGGAGGATGGCAAAATGCTCTCCGGGACCTGCAGCAGCTTTAAAATATATGGTGTCACTACGATGCCGATCAAGCTGACCGACAGAGCCGCCGAAATTAATACGTAAAAGGAATTTGCAATGGTCGCTCTAACGTTCTCCTCATCTTTTGCTCCATAGAATTGGGAAACAATTACGCCGATTCCAATCGCCAAACCAGAGCTCAAAGAAAAAAACAAGAAGTTTGTAGAGCCACAGGTTCCCACTGCCGCAAGTGCGTCCGAACCAACAAAATTTCCGACAACAATGGAATCTACCATATTGTACAATTGTTGGAATAAGTTTCCAATCAGAAGGGGAAGTGCAAATTTTAGGATGTGCCTTGCAGGGCTTCCTACCGTCATATTTGTTGTTTGCGTTGCCGCCATGTTTTCTCTCCTAAAGCTATTCCATAAAGCTTTTTCATATGTTTATCACTGTTTTCAGTTCTGCTCTTATCCTATCACCTTTCCTATGATCTTCCACTCAGTGCTTGCCAAAATATGCTCATGTTTTGTCATCAATATTTGTTCTTGACTTTTGCACAAAAATAGCTTAAATTTTACTTAGATTATGTGTTTTTTGACATATCATTTCTGAATTAGGAATTCGTTAATGTCAATTTTTAATCATTATTTATTGTTATGAGAGGATTCATATGACAAATAGCAAGAAGCAAGAGCGATTTTACTTCCCTCAGCCGATCAATATCATCCCCAGTGTGCCATCAAAATATGAGCTTCATTGGCATCATTTTACGGAGATGATCTTCTATCCCGTGGATGCCTATGCAAAGGCCACCCCACGCATTGTCATTGACCAGACGGTTTTTGAGATGCGCCCCGGAGATACGCTGATGATTTGGTCCAGTGAAATGCATGCCGTGGAATCAAATGCTGATTCGCCGCTTGTCGGCCTTCAGTTTTCTTCATCGCTCCTAACGGATCTTCCTGAATTTGCGTCCTATTCCCATCTGTTCCGCAATTACCATCTGATCCGTCATGATGATTCTGACATGAAAGATCTTGCGGAGTTTATGCACGAAAAGCTGCGCCAGATTATTGAGATTCGCAAATCGCAGTCTCTCTTCCATGGTGTTGAGGAGCTGATTTGCATCTATGAACTTTTTATGCAATTTGGCCTCCACCTGCAAAACACGCTTCTCCCGAAGGATCCGTCGCTGTTGCAGGGAACCAATCGTACCATCGACAAGATCAACGTTGCCTGCCGCTACATTGCAGAAAATTGTGACAAGGATCTGACGCTGGACAGCATTGCCGATCAGGTCGGATTTAGTTCCTGCTATTTCTCTCGCGTATTTAAGCAGACCATTCAATGCAATTTTGTGGAGTACTTAACCCTGCAGCGTTTAAAAAGAGCACAAAATCTTCTCGCCGATACGGACAGTGCCATCACGACGGTCGCAATGGAGTCCGGTTTTAAGAGCATCTCCACCTTCAACCGTGTCTTCCAGAAGTACAAGGGATGTTCCCCCAGCGAATTCAAGAAGCACTTTTTGCAGTAATTGAGAAAGCCTCCGGGCCTTCTCCTCGAGACAGTTGCAAGATACCATTACATGAAGGTCAAAAAATATACCAAAAAGAAAAGGCTATCTCCCATGAATTGGGATTTAGCCTTTTATCTTTTGTTAGATCCAATTATTTATAAATATTTATGTCATTTCGATTAGTAAATGGAAATTTGGTTCTGGTATTTTGGATTGCTCTGTAAGGAGTTAAGCGCATTGACGTCAAACTGGCAATCACTGAAGGTGATATAACCGTTTTCGCCAAGATTTACCATGTTTCCTTCGAGATTGCGGAAGGTACAGTTGTCAAAATATGCGGAACCCTCCGTCAAGGTAAACATGTCAAATTCCCTACAGTTTTCAAACTTCGTATTACGAATGATGACAAATCCGGGATCATACATGGTCATGCATCCATAGGTGCAATCATGAATGATGCTGTCCGTAATGTTCACGTCATGGCTCTGCCAAATCTCCAGTGCATGAGCGCCGCAACCATAGAGGTCACATCCGTTCACGTTCATGAAATAACACTGATAAAAGCTCAGCACGTCACCGCTGCAATATCCAGGCTCAATTTCATGGCCAAATACGATATTGCTCAAATCAATGAACCCGCAATCTTCAAATGCAATGACTCTGGACGCAGGACATTCACAGACGATTCTTGCAGGATTGTTTGCGTCAACGGAAGAAAGTACGACGTTCTCCAGCTGATATGCCATGATCTCCCAGGAATCATCATCCCAACCCGAATAGAGAATGCCGGGCTTGTTGATCTCTCCCTCATCCTCAAACTTCCATCTAGGAATCTTGTCAAAGTTATCCCCGGATTTCAGCCACTGCGTCAGATTGTAGGTACCAGGCTCCAGACAGATCAGCGCATTGCTCTCAAAGGCCGCCATCAGCTCATCCACCGTCTTTACGGTAGCAATCTTTCCCGGCCAGAAATCCTTTTGCTCCAAATCCGCCCACTCTACCTCATCATACGAATATCCTGTCATTTCGCTTGTCAGATGAAATTCCTGACTACGGCCGTCAATCATGTCCTTCAGTTCAGCCTGCGTATAAAGCTTGAGACCAGCCTTTGCAAAGATGCCTTCCACAAAATCACGAACTTTTTCCTCAATTGGATCGCCCTCTTCGCAATAAACCTCATAGGAGTACTTTAAAACTTCACTCGTATTCTCATTCTCTTGCCATTCCGTAAAACGATAGGCTAAAATCTCAAAGCTGTCAAACAGCTCTGCGGCCGTTTCCTCGTCAACCTCCGCAAAGGCCTGAGAAATAGCATCCTCTCCGCCATAGTTGTAGCCATATCCGGAATCTCCGGATACGTTATACAAAAACTGATACTGACCGGAAGCATCCACAAATCCATAGGTGGAGCTCCACCCCATTCCCCAATAATAGCTGTCATCAATATATCCATAGCGATTGGTGATGACGTTCGTGGAACGATATCCTGAAACAGTTCTGTAACAGATCTGAAGCTTTCCGTCAATATTCTTAATGATAAAGCTATAATCCGTTCCCTCACCCCAGAGATCTCCCTCGCAAAGCACTTGCAATGCCAACTCGGGCTCTCCATCATTTCCACAGTCCAACAGGGCATGGCTCACGGAACCCACGCGAATGCTCGTGTCCGACTCCACGCTCTCCACCTGCTGAATGCGACCGATGAACTCCTTTAGGGTATAGCCAGTTCCCTTTTCGAAATAGTCATATTCGTTATCGTCATCCCATTTGTAATAAGTATAATCCTGATTCTCACAATAAATCGGAATCTCGCCGCGAAGGAAGCCCTCATACATCTCTGCAGAAGTCATCTGGTGCTTCGTCTGGTTCTCGCCCTCGCCATCCTTAGAAGGTTCCGCCGATGTTTCTTTCGATGCATCCTTCGAAATCTCCGTGCTTTCTTCCACTTCACCGGAGGTCTCGCCCGTCTTACTCTGGCATCCAGCCGTTCCACAGGCTAAAACAATTGCCGTTGAAGCGACAAGCGCTGCTCTCATGATCCCTGTCCTGCCAAGAAATCTTCTTACTTCTTCCTTCATACACCCTCTCCTCCTTTTCATTTCTATTAAAGTATTCCGAACACATGAAGGACTGACCGGGATTGTCTTTCTACGTCAAATGGTTAGCAGAAAGATCATCCAATGCAACCCCCGAAAAATATCAAGCGCTTTCGTTCATTTTACTGAGCTTTGCGGCCTGATCCGCCGCGATACAAGCGTCAATAATCTCCTGAATGTCACCATTCATGACCTTATCCAGCTTATAAATGGTAAGACCAATGCGGTGATCCGTCACTCTTCCCTGAGGGAAATTATAGGTACGAATCTTTTCCGAACGGTCGCCCGTACCAATCTGGCTCTTACGAAGCTCTGCCTCCGCATCATGACGCTGTTGCTGTTCCATGTCATACAGCTTTGCCTTGAGCAGTGCAAACGCCTTTGCCTTATTCTGCAACTGAGATTTCTCCGTCTGGCTGTAAACCACGATTCCCGTGGGATAATGCGTCAGGCGTACGGCAGAGTCCGTCGTGTTGACACACTGACCGCCGTTACCGGATGCACGCATGACGTCGATTCGGATGTCCTTATCGTCGATCACGATGTCGATGTCATCATCTACCTCAGGCATCACGGCCACACTGATGGTCGAGGTATGAATTCTGCCGCCGCTCTCCGTCTCGGGAACGCGTTGCACGCGGTGCACGCCGCTCTCATACTTCATCACGGAATAAGCACCCTGTCCATTAATCATGAACTGTACTTCCTTCATGCCACCGATGCCGATCTCATCAACGTTCATCGTCTCCACCTTCCAGTGGCGGGACTCTGCATAGTGCACGTACATGCGATAGATCTCTGCGGCAAACAACGCTGCCTCATCTCCACCGGCACCTGCACGAATCTCCACGATGACGTTCTTCTCATCATTTGGATCCTTAGGAAGGAGCAAAATCTTCATCTTCTTCTCCAATTCCTCCACGCGCTTCTTGCTCTCGCTCAGCGTCTCCTTGATCATCTCACGCATGTCTTCGTCAGTTTCTTCCTCCAGCATTGCCAGGGAATCCTCAATATCCTGCTTACACTTTTTATATTCCTTATATGCATTTACGATGGGAGTCAAGTCACTCTGCTCCTTCATCAGCATGCGAAATCTCTCCGGATTACTCGTCACGTTCGGCTCACTGAGCTCGCCCATGATCTCTTCAAAACGAATCAATAAATCCTCTAATTTATCAAACATATTTCTCACCTTTTCCTATCTTATCAAACACTTATCATGTTGTCTCATCGCCAAAACTTCTTGTCAGGGGCAT
>JAFXQK010000055.1 GCA_017527205.1 Lachnospiraceae bacterium
AAAATTGTCTGAGAATTATGAAATAATTCTCAGATCCCGAAGCGATAGCGAGGGACGTGCCGAAGGGCACGCTAAATTGTCTGACAACAAAATTTCTGAAACAAAAACCGAAAAAAACGAGGCGGGAATCATTATGTTGAATGGCAGAAAATTGAAAATTGGATGGCTCTGTGCCCTGGCTTGCATGGTGCCCTTGATCATCTCTTCCGTAAGTACCATTACGACGCTTTTGATGCGCTCAAAACAGTCCTGCGAGGAGAGCGTGTATCGGCAGATGGATCTGATTTTGGATGACCGCATTGCGGCAATCCAGAATTACATCGACGGCGCAGAAACCTATTTGAGACAATATGGCACGGCTCCCATGATCCGTGAGATGCTTGTGGCGTTAGACCGCGGGGAGAAGGTAAAATATGAAGAATTTCAGAGGCGGGCACAGGCTTATACGGAGGAGTATTTTAAGAATCTGAACGGCTGGGAGGGCGTTTACGCGAGCAACTGGGATACGGTGGTTCAGGTACATTCCAACAAGTCAGCCGTAGGAATGCAGACGAGAAAGGGAGATGACCTGGAGCCCTATCGTGCAACGATGACGAATGCGGCGGACGGTTTTTTTGACGGCGGAGCCTTCGTTTCACCCGCTTCGCAGAAAATGATCCTAAATCTGCGGCAGGTGATCAAGGATGATCAGGGGAAGCCCATAGGACTGATCGGCGGCGGACCATTCCTGACGGAGCTTGGCAGTGAACTGGCAGACGTAAAGGAAGGCGAGCTGGTGGGTGCCACCTTTATTCTTGCAGATTACGAGCAGGGAATCTACGTACTGTCCAACGATGAGCGATATGGCAGCTGTGAACCCATCTCACAGGCAGAACATGTGCGACTGATCGAGGAAATTAAGCAATCGGGCAAGGATCTGCAGGACTTTTATCAATTGGATGGCAGGAAATCCATCGTAACCATGAAAATGATGCCGAATTATAACATGGTTCTGATCATGTATCGATCCGTGAACGGCATATATGACAGCGTAAAGAAGACAAATATGGGAACGGTCATGGTAAACGTAGTGATCTTCGTTGTCTGTCTGGTGCTGATCATATTCCTGATGATTTTGGTTAATCAAAGATGCGATAGATTTGTTAAGGTTGTGGAGCAGATGGCGGACGGTGACGTCAAGGTAGAGGTGCCGGAGGACTTTATTCTTGATGAGCTGAGCAAAATTGCAGGTGCCGTTGAGAGACTGCGGGAAAAGCTGAGTACAACGGTTGATCAGATCCGGAACGAGGTTGGCTTTGTTGCACAGACGACGGATGAAGTGAATGACATGATCAATGCGAGCAACGAATCCACCAGCAGAGTGTCTGTTGCCGTGAATGAATTGTCTCTGGCATCCAGCCAGATGGCGGAGGACGTACAGGAAGTCAATACGCAGATTGGCGTCATGAGCGATAACATCAATGATATAGTGAATGCCGTTGATTCCTTAAGCAAATCCGCAAAGGAAATGGATAAGGCAAATGATGACGCCGCAAATTATATCACTTCGATGGAAAGAAGCTCGAATCAGTCAGCAGATTACATTCGCAACGTAAATGAGCAGATCCGCAATACAAATACGGCCGTTGGCAAGATTTCTGAAGCCATTGACATGATCAAGGAGATCGCGGATCAGACGAACCTGCTTTCGCTGAATGCTTCCATTGAGGCGGCGCGCGCGGGAGAAGCCGGAAAGGGCTTTGCAGTCGTTGCTGAGGAGATCAAGAAGCTCGCGGATCAGAGTAATGACAGTGCCGTAGAAATTCAGATGATTGCGGAGGAAATCATTACGAAGTCCTCCGGGACGATGGCACTCTCGAAGGACGTTGAGAAATCGTTGGAGCAGGAGAAGGGAATTCTGACGGAGACGAAGAATTGCTTCGCAACGTTGTCGAGTGAGATTACGAGGTCCGTGGACGAGATCGAAAGCATCAGCGCCAAGACGGTATCACTTGAAGGAATTCGCAATGACATCATCGACAAGGTGACGAGTCTGTCCGCAATCTCGCAGGAAAACACGGCCTCCAATGAAGAGGTATCAAACTCCATGAAGAGCATTGTGGAGAACATCGAAGTCATCAATGAGCAGGTCAACGAACTCAACAAGATGTCCGTGATGCTCGACAAGACGATGGATTTCTTTAAGGCTTAGATGGGGGTCGGGGACTGGGAATGTGTGATTAGGTCAGAACTCGGGGACTGGGAATGCAGGTCTGGAAAATACTCGGGGATTTGGCCTGGATAATCTCTCCAAGGCACGTTCGCACTCCGGGTGCATCGCATCGGTACTAAGTTGTCACGATAGAAGCCATCACTTCGTAATTGCTTCTATCGTATACGCCAACTAAGTACCGGCGATTGGCACACGGGCCTTGGAGGGATCATCCAAGCAATCCCCTCGAGAAATTTGGCTGGATGAGATGCTTGCCCAGTCCCCTCGAGAGTTTTGGTTGGATAAGGTACATTCCCAGTCCGTTTGGAAATCTTGGTTGGATAAGATGCTTGCCCAGCCTTTGCGAGTATATGGAAATGGATCATGGAAAAAACGGATCATGAAGAGGTGCTTCATGATCCGTTTTGTAATTTCAAGAAACCTTGATTTTCTTAGCAAGGTATCTTTATGATTTCGAAAGGATTAATCTACTTTGGGCAGGGTGGAGAGGTACTTCTCGAGTTCAGCATCGGTGGGAATATAGTCGGACATGGTGCCGTCGTTGTAGTTCTTGTAAGCGTACATATCGAAGTAGCCGGTACCCGTAAGGCCGAAGACAATGTTCTTCTCCTCGCCAGTTTCCTTGCACTTGAGGGCTTCGTCGATGGCAACCTTGATGGCATGGCTGCTCTCGGGTGCGGGAAGGATGCCTTCCACGCGGGCAAAGGTCGTTGCCGCCTCAAATACGGAGGTTTGCTCTACGCTGCGAGCCTTGATCAGACCCTGATCATACAGCTCGGAAACGATGGAGCTCATGCCGTGATAGCGAAGACCTCCTGCATGGTTGGCGGAAGGAATGAAGCTGCTGCCAAGAGTGTACATTTTAGCCAGAGGACAAACCTTTCCGGTGTCGCAGAAATCGTAGGCATATTTACCGCGAGTCAGGCTCGGACAGGATGCAGGCTCAACGGCAATGATTTCGTAGTTAGCCTCGCCGCGGAGCATCTCACCGACAAACGGGGAGATCAGACCGCCAAGATTGGAACCGCCGCCGGCGCAGCCAATGATGGTGTCAGCCTTGATGCCATATTTCTTCAATGCCGTACTGGTCTCGAGACCGATCACGGACTGATGCAAAAGTACCTGCGACAAAACGGAACCAAGGACGTAACGGTATCCCTCCTGGGTCGTAGCGGCTTCCACGGCTTCGGAGATTGCACAGCCAAGGCTTCCCGTGGTGCCAGGGAATTCAGCGTTGATTTTGCGCCCGACGTTGGTATTCATGGACGGAGAAGGTGTCACCTGTGCTCCGTAGGTTCTCATCACCTCACGGCGGAAGGGCTTCTGCTCATAGGAGCATTTTACCATGTATACCTGGCAGTCCAGTCCGAAATAGGAGCATGCCATGGACAGTGCGGTACCCCACTGACCAGCGCCGGTCTCCGTTGTTACGCCCTTCAGGCCCTGCTTCTTAGCGTAATAGGCCTGAGCAATTGCAGAATTCAGTTTATGGCTGCCAGAGGTGTTGTTTCCCTCAAACTTGTAATAGATGTGCGCGGGGGTCTGAAGCTTTTCCTCCAGACAGTAAGCACGAACCAAGGGTGAGGGACGATACATGCGGTAGAAATTACGGATCTCTTCGGGAATCTCAATATAGGGAGTCGTGTCATCCAGCTCCTGCTTTGCCAGCTCCTCGCAAAAGATGGGAGTGAGGTCCTCTACCGTCACGGGCTTAAGTGTTCCGGGATGCAGGATGGGAGCGGGCTTTTTCTTCATGTCCGCGCGTACGTTGTACCACTCTTTGGGCATTTCGTTTTCTTCCAAATAAATCTTGTAGGGAATCTTGCTCATCGATTTTCCTCTTTTCTCTTTGATAATCATGTTGGAAAGGCATTTACTACCGTGCCGTTTCCAAGCCTTAAAAGTTATCATAACATATTTTTTCTTCCATGACAAATATTTTTCTTGCCATATAGACGCAAGAAGCATTTCATTCTTTTGCGCGTGCAATCTGGCATGCCTTCGTGATTTACTGAACGGCTTGTCATTAGGCTGCCTGCAGTGTTGGGGATTGCATGATGATCAGCAACATGAGAAAAAAACCGTACAATCCATGTCACTTGGGATTGTACGGTGATTATGCTTGAAGAGATTCTGTTTGGGGATCACTTAACAGGTATTCGACGGTCGTGTCTAAGATCCTTGCAAAAATCTTGACTTCGTAATCTGCTACGAAACGCGTGCCACGCTCAAGCTTCACAATGGCGGTCTCCGTAATCTTGTCGTAGCCCTCCAACTGCGCTTTTATGGCAAGCTGTGCCTGTGTCAGGTGTTTCGCTTTTCGCAGTTCACGAATACGAATGCCACAGACATTCTTACGATTGTCGTTATACCAAAAAGATTTCATGGAATACCCCGTCTTTGAAAGGATATAGTAAAGAGTTGTCAGCTTTATTATATATTCCGTGCATGACGTGAAAATGCTTGTTAAGCAACTTTCACGATAAAAATGTTTAACAAGCATAATGTATGACGGGAACTTTTCTTTTATTCGATTCTAAGAATTTGCTAGTATTTTGAAAAAAAATATGTTATAGTAATAAATTGAGTAATGGTACGCCATGGAAATAAATACATTCTAGGGAGGTTCTAACATGTCGCAGAGAACAGATATACACAAGGTACTAATTATCGGCTCCGGCCCCATCATCATTGGACAGGCTTGTGAGTTTGACTATTCGGGAACGCAGGCTTGTAAGGCGCTGAAAAAGCTCGGTTATGAGATCGTACTGGTGAATTCCAACCCCGCAACGATCATGACGGATCCCGAGACCGCAGACGTAACTTATATTGAGCCCCTGAACAAGGAGCGTTTGGAGCAGATTATTGCAAAGGAGCGTCCCGACGCATTGCTTCCGAACCTGGGCGGTCAGTCTGGATTGAATCTCTGCGCAGAGCTTGCTAGTGCAGGAATTCTTGATAAGTATAACGTGAAGGTCATCGGCGTTCAGGTAGATGCCATTGAGCGTGGTGAGGACCGAATTGAATTCAAAAATGCCATGAATGAGCTTGGCATCGAGATGGCGCGCAGCGAGGTTGCTTACTCCGTTGACGAGGCACTTGCGATTGCTGACAAATTAGGATATCCCGTAGTTCTTCGTCCGGCTTACACCATGGGCGGTGCCGGTGGCGGACTTGTATATAATAAGGACGAACTGAAGACGGTTTGTGCAAGAGGTCTGCAGGCCAGCCTGGTAGGCCAGGTTCTGGTTGAGGAGTCCATCCTCGGCTGGGAAGAGCTCGAGCTGGAGGTTGTGCGTGATGCAGACAACAACCTTATCACCGTTTGCTTCATTGAGAACATCGATCCCATGGGCGTGCATACGGGAGATTCCTTCTGCGCGGCTCCCATGCTGACGATTTCGAAGGAACTGCAGGCAAGACTGCAGGACTATGCATATCGCATCGTGGAATCCGTTCAGGTGATCGGTGGTACGAACGTACAGTTTGCCCATGATCCCGTAAGCGACAGAGTCATCGTTATCGAGATCAACCCCAGAACCTCTCGTTCCTCCGCACTGGCATCCAAGGCGACTGGCTTCCCGATTGCACTTGTCAGCGCCATGCTGGCATCAGGCCTCAAGCTCTCCGAGATTCCTTGCGGAAAGTATGGAACGTTGGATAAGTACGTTCCGGACGGAGATTATGTTGTAATTAAGTTTGCTCGCTGGGCATTTGAAAAGTTCAAGGGCGTAGAAGACAAGCTTGGCACCCAGATGCGCGCCGTTGGCGAGGTCATGAGCATCGGTAAGAATTACAAGGAAGCCTTCCAGAAGGCCATCAGAAGCCTTGAGACTGGTCGCTACGGCCTTGGTCACGTTGCCAAATTAGAGGCAAAGACGAAGGATCAGCTGCTGAACATGCTGGCAACGCCTTCCAGTGAGCGCCATTTCGCCATGTATGAGGCATTGAAGAAGGGTGCAACCGTGGAGGAACTGCATGAAATCACCCACGTAAAGAAGTATTTCATCGAGCAGATGAAGGAGCTGGTGGAAGAGGAGCAGGCACTTACGGCATGCAAGGGCAGCCTTCCCGCAGACGCAGCCCTGATTCAGGCAAAGAAGGATGGCTTCTCCGATAAGTACTTAAGCATTCTGCTTGGCATTCCTGAGGCAGACGTTCGAAACAAGAGAATTGCACTTGGCGTAGAGGAGACCTGGGAGGGCGTACACGTAAGCGGCACGAAGGACAGCGCATATTACTTCTCAACCTACAATGGAACGGACAAGAATCCCATCCGCGACGAAAAGCCGAAGGTCATGATCCTTGGCGGCGGCCCGAACAGGATCGGACAGGGCATCGAGTTCGACTACTGCTGCGTACATGCATCTCTGGCACTCAAGAAGCTCGGTTTTGAGACCATTATCGTAAACTGCAACCCTGAGACCGTGTCCACGGACTATGACACCTCTGATAAGCTGTATTTTGAGCCGTTGACCCTGGAGGACGTTCTCAGCATCTATAAGAAGGAAAAGCCCGTTGGCGTAATAGCACAGTTTGGTGGCCAGACACCCTTAAATCTTGCATCCGACCTGGAGAAGAACGGCGTGAAGATCCTTGGAACCTCACCCGCCGTGATTGACCTGGCAGAGGACAGAGACCTCTTCCGTGCAATGATGGATAAGCTGGAGATTCCGATGCCTGAATCTGGCATGGCTACGACCGTGGAAGAGGCGCTGGAGGTTGCGCATAAGATTGGCTTCCCTGTTATGGTTCGTCCTTCCTATGTCCTTGGCGGACGCGGCATGGAGGTCGTATACGATGACGTGAACCTCACGAGCTACATGAATGCAGCCGTTGGCGTAACGCCTGACAGACCGATCCTGATCGACAGGTTCCTCAATCATGCGACCGAGTGTGAGGCAGACGCCATCAGCGACGGAACGCATGCATTCGTTCCTGCGGTCATGGAGCACATTGAGCTTGCCGGCGTTCACTCCGGAGACTCTGCTTGTATCATTCCTTCCAAGCACATCTCCGATAAAAACGTTGAAATTATTAAGGAATACACAAGAAAGATTGCAGAGGAGATGCACGTTCGCGGTTTGATGAACATGCAGTATGCAATTGAAAACGATAAGGTATACGTACTCGAGGCAAATCCCCGTGCATCCCGTACCGTACCGTTGGTATCCAAGGTTTGCAACATCCGCATGGTACCGATTGCGACCGAGATCATTACGGAGGAAATCACGGGCCGTCCTTCTCCCGTACCCGCATTGAAGGAGCAGGCCATTCCTTATTATGGCGTCAAGGAGGCAGTGTTCCCGTTCAACATGTTCCCGGAGGTTGACCCGATCCTTGGGCCCGAGATGCGTTCCACCGGTGAGGTGCTTGGCCTTTCCAAGTCTGTTGGTGAAGCATTCTTTAAGGCACAGGAGGCTACGCAGACGAAGCTTCCTCTTGGCGGAACCGTGCTGATCAGCGTAAACCGCAAGGATAAGGCGGAAGTCGTTGACGTCGCTAAGATCTTTAACGAGGCTGGCTTTAGAATTGTTGCAACGGGAAACACCTGTGATCTGATCACGGCAGCAGGCATCCCTGCAGAGAAGGTGAAGAAGCTCTACGAAGGCAGACCGAACATTCTCGATATGATCACCAACGGCGAGATCGACCTGATCGTGAACTCGCCCATCGGTGCAGACAGCGTACATGACGACTCTTACCTGCGTAAGGCAGCCATCAAGGGCAAGATCCCTTACATGACGACCATTGCTGCAGCAAGGGCAACGGCAGAGGGAATCCTTTACGTGCAGAAGGCTGGTCGGGGCGAGGTTCACTCCCTGCAGAGCCTGCATTCCATGATTAAGGATAAGTAAAGTCTATAAAAAAGAATAATGCCGATCTTAATCAGATATGGAAGAGGCGGCATGAGAAAGAATAATGAAAGCCTTCCCCCTCGGGGGAAGGTGCCTGCATGGCAGGCAGATGAGGGGAGAAAGCGCCATGGTTCAAGATTTAATAGAGCTTTGCAAGAAAAGAGGTCCGAAGATTTACATACAGACGCATAATTTCCCAGACCCGGATGCGATTGGATCCGCATTTGGATTACAGAAGTTTTTGGAGCATTTCGGCATTGAGCCAACGCTTTGTTATGCCGGTCGGATTGATAAGCTGAGCACCTCAAGGATGCTGGATGAATTTGGCATCACGATTTATTCCTATGATGAAATCAAGGATGACATGAAGGAAGAGGATCCGATTATCTGCGTGGACAGCCAAAAAAATGGCGGAAACATTTTGGATTTCATCGGGGATGAGGTGGCCTGCGTGGATCACCATCCGACGTTTGTGGAAGAAACCTATTGCTATAAGGACGTGCGGATTACGGGTGCCTGCGCAACGCTGGTTACCGGTTATTACATGGAGATGGGACTTGTTCCCGAGGAGAACGTGGCATCCGCCCTTTTATATGGCTTGAAGATGGACACGATGCAGTTTTCCAGAGGCGTGACGGAGCTGGACATTGCGGCGCTGCGTTTTCTGTTTCCGCTTCACAATAAGGCGAAGATCACGAGGCT
>JAFXQK010000056.1 GCA_017527205.1 Lachnospiraceae bacterium
ATCAGCGTGGGCGTGACTTCCTTTGTCTTAGATTTGGTGTTATATGGCCGAGACGGTGCAAAGCTTTTATATATTATTAGTGATAATCCTGAGATGATTGCAAAGAGGCTTCTTGAGGATTTGGACGTCGGCGTGACTTATCTTGAAGGCGTGGGTGGTTATAGTGGAAAAGAGAAGCAGGTTATTTTTTGCGTGCTGAGAAAACCGATGTCTCCCAAGGCCGAAGCCATTGTAAAGGAGGAGGATCCAAGGGCATTTATGATCGTTACAAATGCTACGGAAATCTATGGAGAGGGCTATAAAAGCTATTTTGGAGAGAAGCTGTAGGCGGCTGAAGACATGTATCAAAAGACGGCATAAATGTCGTTTCAAGGAATGGATGATGAGCTGAAACTAGGTTTTTTAAAAAATTGTGGAAATTTTTAAAAAAATACTTGCAATTTTTTGGAAGATAGTGTAATATACAAAAGTACCGCAGATGCGGAACAAAAATAACGGTTGTGGCTGATTGGTCAAGCGGTTAAGACGCCGCCCTCTCACGGCGGAAACAGGGGTTCGATTCCCCTATCAGCTGCTAAAGGATCGAGATTCTTAGGAATCTCGATTTTTTTGTTGCAGAAAACGTGCAAATGCCGGGAAGGCTTATTATTTTAAAATGTTATCGGAAAATGGTTATTGAAAAATAAACGAAAATGGCTCTTGACATAAATGGTAAAATGTACTATCATACAAATAGTAACAAATACCATATAAAAATCTTCGCCAAATGGAGTCGAGTAGAATGGTGCATATGATCGCGAAGAGATGAAAACGAAAACAGGAGGGTGGGGAATGAGGGAAAGCGCATACCTGAAATCAGGGCAGCTTTCAGCGGAAGAAAAGGCCTTTCTGGAAAGCTATGATCCGGAAAAGTACAAAAAGCCATCCGTTACGGCAGACGTAGTTACGCTAACGCTAAATCCTGAGGATCAGCTTTGTATTCTCTTGATCAAACGAGGCGGCTATCCCTATAAAGGGAAATGGGCGTTACCGGGAGGTTTCATGGAGACGGACATGGAATCGGTAACGCAGGCGGCAAAACGAGAGCTATATGAAGAAACTGGCGTAAAGGATGCATCCTTAAGACAGCTGTATACCTTCAGCGATCCTGACAGGGATCCGAGAATGCACGTAGTATCCGTGGCATATACGGCACTGATTCCGAAGGGCAGCCTAAGGGTCAGGGCAGGAGATGATGCCTGGGATGCAGAAGTTTTTCGCATAGCCTATGACGTGGACGGAATGACGTTTCAAAGCGAAAAGGGGATCGTGAGAGAAGAGGATTTGGCCTTTGATCATGTAAGAATTATCCGAATGGCCATTAAGAGACTTCGATGCCGTATCAAGTATGAACCAGATGCCTTTTGGCTCTTGAAAAACAAAAAGGAATTTGCCATTTCAGAGCTCAAGGCCATCCATGAAACGATTCTAAATGAGAAGCTGGATCTTGCTAATTTCAGAAAAGCATTTTTGAGGGATTACGTAGAGACGGGCAGGGTAAAGCCGCTGAACAAAAAGAGCAACGCAAAGAGGCCTGCAATGTTGTACGACATGACGGAGGAGCTTGTTGAGGAAGAAATCTAATCAGTTCCGTGAGAAAGGAAAAGAGAGGTGAAGGTTATGAAGAAGTATTTGATCGTGGTTGACATGCAAAATGATTTTGTTACGGGATGCCTTGGAAGCAAGGAGGCACAGGCCATTGTTCCCGAAATGGTAAAATATGTAGAGAACTTTGACGGTACCGTGATTTTTACGAAGGATACCCATGGTGAAAACTACATGGAGACGCAGGAAGGAAAGAAACTTCCCGTGCCGCACTGCATCAAGAATACGGAAGGCTGGGAGATTATCCCTGAACTGAAAGCCATTGCAGAACGCAGCAGGGTCTATGAGAAGCCGACCTTTGGAAGCAAGGAACTCGCAGCTGACGTCGCAAAGGAAGCACCTGACGAGGTGACGCTCATCGGCGTATGTACGGGAATCTGCGTTTTGAATAACGCAACGCTGATCAAAGCCTTTGCTACGGAAATTCCGGTGAAGGTGGTTGCAAGCCTTTGCGCCTGCGTAACTCCCGATACCCACAAGACGGCATTGGATGCCATGGCAACCTGCCAAATCGAAATTGTTTCATGAATGGATATCCCGTAATGGCGGGAGAACAGATGCCAAGTCTTAAGATTCAATGAAAAGCAGAATGTACCGAATGCCATGTTAAAAAAAGGAAAACCCGTAACATGGCGTGTAAAAAAGGAGGAAGAAATCATGAAATTACCGAGAATCATCAATTCGTTACTGGAGACGGATCTTTACAAATTTAGCATGGGACAGGCGATTTATCATCAGTTCCCTTCCTATGAAACCATCTGGAGCTTCAAGTGCAGAAATACGGACGTGAAGTTTACCGAGGAAATGGTAGAGGAGATTAAGGAGCAGATCAAGGCCTATTGTGAGTTGCGCTTTACCGAGGAGGAGCTGACCTACCTTCAGGGCATTGAGTGGTTTAAGCGTTCCTATGTCGATTTTCTGAGACTGTGGCAGCCTCGTTATGATGAGTTCACAATTACGACGGATGCGGATTGTGGACTTGCAATTGATACGGAGGGCACTTGGCTGAATACCTCCATGTACGAAATCCCGACCCTTGCGATAGTCAATGAAGTATATTTCAGAATGCAATATGATTATGACGAGCTGCTGGAAAGCTTCAAGGAAAAGCTGGATGAGAAGTATGACTGGCTGAAGACCAACAAGTATTATATCGGCGTGTTCTCTGAGTTTGGCATGAGAAGAAGACTTTCTGCAGAGGCGCAGGAGATGGCAGTGGAAAAGCTGTCTCATCTGAATGACACGATGCACAGCGCTTCGAAGTTTGTAGGAACCAGCAATGTCTTCCTGGCAAAGAAGCACAATCTTCTGCCTGTTGGCACCATGGCACATGAATGGATCATGTGTACCGGTCAGGGCGACCACAGACATAATCCTGCCTATTCCAACTATTATGCATTACGCGCATGGGTGGCAGAGTACGGCGTACTTAACGGCACGGCCCTGACGGATGCCATCACGACGGACTGCTTCCTTCGTGACTTTGACAAGACCTATTCCACCTTATTCTCCGGCGTTCGTCATGATTCTGGCGATCCCATTGAATGGGGCGAGAAGATGATCGCGCATTATGAGAGCATGAAGATTGATCCCAAGACGAAAACCCTGCTGTTTAGTGACAGCCTGGACTTCAAGAAGGCTGATGAGATATATCGTCACTTCAATGGAAGGGCAAAGGTTGCCTTTGGAATCGGTACCTACATTGCAAATGATACGAAGGTTCCGCCACTGAACATTGTCATGAAGACCACCGCCTGCAACGGCATGGACGTAGCAAAGATCTCTGATACCCCTGGCAAGGGCATGTGCAAGAACGAAGCTTACGTAAAATACCTCCAGAGGTCCATTAAGTGGAGAATGGAGAATGATAAATAAGAAGGCACGTATCAGTTAAGGACATGAGTTTAGTTTTATGACTTGGGATTGAGAGGAGTGATCGCTATGAAAGAGTTTGATGCTTTAAAGGTTCGAAAGGAGATCGTGGAGTGGATTCGTGCCTGGTTTGCGGAGAACGGTCCGAAGGCGACGGCCGTGATCGGTATTTCCGGTGGTAAGGATTCAACGGTTGTGGCTGCTCTCTTGACGGAGGCACTTGGTAAGGACCGCGTTTTTGGCGTTATGATGCCGCAGGGCATTCAGCCTGACATTGATGACTCCAAGAAGGTCGTAGAGGCGCTGGGAATCCGTCATGCCACCATTTCCGTGGGTGCAGCCGTAGATGCACTTCTAGATGCCGTGAAAGCTGGAATTGAGCCATCGAGGGATGCTGCCATTAATACGCCTCCCCGCATGAGAATGGCGACTCTGTACGCTGTTGCCGCAAGCCTTCCGGAGGGAGGCCGCGTGGCAAATACCTGTAACCTTTCTGAGGATTGGATCGGATACAGCACCAAGTACGGTGATGCCGCAGGTGATTTTTCACCCATTTCTGATCTGACGGTTCAGGAAGTAAAAGCCGTGGGAGATACCTATACGGAGCTCCCGTGGGAGCTGGTGCACAAGGCTCCGTCCGACGGACTTTGTGGACAGACGGACGAAGATCGCTTTGGCTTTACGTATGCGACGCTGGACCGATACATCCGTGAAGGAATCTGTGAGGATGAAGCGATTCGCCAAAAGATTGACAAAATGCACCGCTTGAATCTCCATAAGCTGAAGGTGATTCCTAAATTTGAACAAAAAAGAGACGAAAATTGACGGAAACATAGCGAGATCTGCCAAAAAAGATTGAAAATTTTTTGATTATATGTAATAATTAAAAAAAGGCTATGAGGTAGACGGCATTGGCAGAAATTCGTCCGATCAAAACTGAAGATCTTCCATCCGGTAAGGTTGTGGACCGGACCATTGTGGACGCAGCCGGCAGGGCCCTGTTCGAAAAGGGCTCTATTTTGGACGATTTTCAGATTGAGGGCCTTCTTCGATCCGGAATTACGGAGATTTACGTCCGTGAGGACGAAGCGGTACCGGAGGAGAAGCACGAGACCGTCATTGCCAAGGACGTTCAGGAGACCATTGAGCGTGTCCGTGAGGAAGATCGCTCGGGAATCAACCTGACAGAGACCGTGAAACAGCGTGTGAGCAAGGGAATTCAGTACCTCTTTAGCAGTACGACGGAGGAGAATTTCGCGGAGGCAACGGAGAACGTAACCGTAGAGCTCATGAAGGCCCTGGAGGCCAATAATACCATCGCCATTGACATCGGATCCCTGAAGGTCAGTGATGAATATACCTTTAAGCACAGCGTGGACGTGGCGACGATGTCCATGGTCATTGCAAAAAAATACGGTCTGGACCAGAGGGCCATTCGCGACGTGGGCGTAGCGGGAATTTTGCATGACGTCGGGAAAATGAAGATTCCCATGGAAATTCTGAATAAACCATCAAGACTTACCGATGCTGAGTTTGAGCTGATGAAGCTGCATACGAAATATGGCTATGAAATGCTGAAGGAGAATGGTGGATTTAACGAAGAAATCTTGTTGGGCGTACTTCAGCATCATGAAAAGCTGAACGGTGGAGGGTATCCGAATCGCTTGACGGACGCGGACATCCATCTCTATGCCAGAATTATTGCAGTTGCGGACATTTATGATTCCCTGGTGACGAGAAGGCCCTACAAGCAAAAGATTTCCAAGAGAGATTCCATAGAAATGATTATGGCCATGACCTCCGAGCTCGACATCTTTGTGATGCAGAGTTTCCTCGACAGTGTCATTTTATATCCCGTTGACAGTATTGTCACGCTCAGTAACGGAGAGCGGGCAAAGGTCGTAAAAAATAACCCCGGCTTCATGCTGAGACCTACCGTGGTGGGAGTTACGACAGGCCGGGTTTATAAGCTGGCAGAGGATTTAAGCTGTGCCAACATCGTCATTTTATAAGAATGAGTTTCTTAAATTTTGAAAAAGACCTTGCAAGAGGTCTTTTTTTAGTGTATAGTGGTTCACGATTAGCGCTCTACGGAAGGAATTCCGTGGAAAGGCAGGGCGTTAGAAAAAGGGGATGAGAAAGATGGCAAAGAATCTGGTAATTGTGGAGTCACCGTCGAAGATAAAGACCATTAAAAAGTTCTTAGGAACCAATTTTGAAGTGGTAGCGAGCAACGGACACGTAAGAGACCTGCCGAAGAGCCAGCTGGGCTTTTCGCCGGAGGATGACTACGAGCCGAAATACATAACGATCAGAGGAAAGGGAGACATTCTGGCAAATCTTCGCAAGGAAGTAAAAAAGGCAGACAAGATTTATCTGGCAACCGACCCTGACCGTGAGGGAGAAGCCATTTCCTGGCATCTTTATCATGCATTAAAGCTCGGAGATAAAAAGGTTTATCGTATTACCTTTAACGAAATTACGAAGAACGTCGTAAAGGAAAGCCTGAAAAACGCAAGAGAGATCGACATGAACCTAGTGGATGCACAGCAGGCAAGAAGAATGCTGGATCGCATGGTGGGCTATCGCATTTCTCCACTTCTTTGGGCGAAGATTAAAAGGGGATTGTCCGCGGGACGTGTACAATCCGTGGCACTTCGTATTATTTGTGATCGTGAGGCGGAGATTGAAAACTTTACGCCGGAAGAGTACTGGAGCCTGGAAGCAGACCTGAAAATTCCGGGAGCAAAAAAGCCCGTAGTGGCAAAGTATTACGGCTCCGGTTCCTCAAAAAAGGAACTGAATTGTGAGGAAGACGTAAATCAGGTGCTAAAGGATATCAAGGACGCGGCTTATGTCGTGAAGGAGGTAAAGACCGGAGAGAGAATGAAGAAGGCTCCGCTGCCCTTTACAACCTCAACCCTGCAGCAGGAAGCCAGCAAGGTGTTGAATTTCTCCACGAGCAAGACCATGAACCTTGCACAGCAGCTCTATGAGGGCGTGGAAATTAAAGGAGAGGGCACCATCGGTTTGATTACTTATTTGCGTACCGATTCCGTCCGCGTGTCGGAGGAAGCAGCTCAAAATGCGGCCGCTTACGTCGAAAAGCATTATGGAAAAGAGTATTTGGCGCAAAAAACTGCTGATCCCAAAAAGGCACAGAGAATTCAGGATGCCCATGAAGCCATTCGTCCTACGGATATTGAGAGACTGCCCATTGCAGTCAAGGATCAGCTTCCAAGAGACCTGTTCCGTCTATATCAGCTGATTTGGCAGCGCTTTGCTGCAAGCCAGATGGCACCGGCTAAATATGAGACGACCTCCGTCAAGGTTAGCGCAAACAAGAGCATCTTTACCATGGCGGCATCAAAATTAAAATTTGACGGTTTTACCTGTGTTTACGTGCAAAAGGATGAGGAAGAAGAGACGGGAACCTTTACGGGAGCACTGGAAAAGGGCATGACCCTGGAGTGCAGCGGCGTTAGAAAGGAACAGCACTTTACGCAGCCGCCTGCCCATTTTACGGAGGCCTCTCTTGTAAAGACCCTGGAGGAGCTTGGCATCGGACGCCCTAGCACCTATGCACCCACGATTGGAACCATTCTTGGCAGACGCTATATCGCGAAGGAAGGCAAGAACCTGATCGTGACCGAGCTTGGAGAAGTAGTAAACCAGATGATGGTAGAGGCATTCCCAACCATCGTTGACGTGAACTTTACGGCAAACCTTGAGGCACTGCTGGATGGCGTGGAAGAAGGCACCGTAAAGTGGAAGACCATCATTGAGAATTTCTATCCTGATTTGGATAAGGCTGTTATTCAGGCACAAAAGGATCTGTCCGAGGTTAAGGTTGCTGATGAAGAGTCTGACGAGGTTTGCGAGAAATGTGGTCGCCGGATGGTGATCAAGTATGGCAGTAAGGGTAAGTTTCTGGCGTGCCCTGGCTTCCCCGAGTGTCAAAATGCGAAGCCTTATTACGAGAAAACAGGCGTGACCTGTCCAAAGTGCGGGAAGGACATTGTCATTAAGCGTACTCAAAAGGGCAGAAGATATTATGGCTGCATCGGAAATCCGGAATGTGATTTTATGGTATGGAATAAGCCCTCCGGAGAGAGGTGCCCGAAGTGTGGAAATGCCTTATTGGAAAAAGGGAATCGTCTTGTCTGCGCAGATGAAAAATGTGGGTATAGTATTCTGAAAATTCAAAAAGATACAGAAAATAAGCAATAAATTCGCAAAATAGCCATTGAAATCTGAAATTACTTGTGATATGCTAGAAGGGAGCTTGGAAATAGCTCCCTTTTTGCGTGCAATTTCAAAGGTATTTTATGGGGTGGAAGGCAAATTACAAGGAATGGGAGGAAAATGTCATGAGTAGTGTACAGCTTTTAGATAAAACGAGAAAAATCGGAAAGCTTTTGCACAATAACAATTCCAGCAAGGTTGTTTTTAACGACATTTGCAATGTCATGAAGGACATTTTGAACAGTAACGTGCTGGTAATCAGTAAAAAGGGAAAGCTGCTCGGTATTGGGGAAACCGACGGAACGGAGACGATTACGGAGCTCTTGGGGGATTGCGTGGGTGAATTTATCGATCCCATGCTGAATGAGCGATTCCTTGGCGTGCTTTCCACGAAGGAAAACGTCAACCTCGAGACGCTTGGATTTGAAAAAATTGACGTCAGAAGATTCCAGGCGATTATCGCTCCCATTGAGATTGCGGCCGAGCGTCTGGGAACGTTGTTTATTTACAAGTGCGACAGCCAATATGACATTGACGACATTATCCTTTGCGAATACGGAACAACCGTAGTCGGATTGGAGATGCTTCGTGCCGTAAATGAAGAGAGCTCGGAGGAAAGCAGGAAGATAGCCGTCGTAAAGTCGGCGATCGGTACGCTCAGCTTTTCTGAGATGGAAGCAATCACGCATATTTTTGATGAGTTAAATGGCATGGAGGGCATTCTTGTTGCTTCCAAGATCGCCGACAGAGTAGGCATTACGCGTTCCGTGATTGTCAATGCACTTCGGAAATTTGAAAGTGCGGGAGTCATCGAATCCCGATCCTCCGGCATGAAGGGAACCTACATCAAGGTGCTCAACGACGTCGTGTTTGAGGAAATTGAAGAGCTCAAGCGCAAGAACAAAAGGAAGTAAAGTCATAAAAAAGGGGAGTGAAGGCCATCCCCTCGAGGTTGAGGATGGCCTTTTTTATGACAGATTGAAAAAATGTTGTAAAGAAATATATTAGAGATCTAAGGTAAGCAGTTGTTGAATGGGTGGTATGCATTTTGAGAAGGCTTGTTTGGACAAAGTCTTCTTTTTTATTGATAAGATTTAGAAAATTGTGCCAATTTTTTGTCGGAAAAAGAAAAAAAGGTTGTGTTTTCATACAGATTTATTATAATATAATAGAGTGGGTGAAATATGCCCAGGTAATGTGATTGCACTTGTATTTATGGTACGCTTCGAATCGAAAGGTTCTGAAAACGCGGAGGAGAAGGGAATGGCAAAAAGTGTATTGATCTGCGATGACGCGGCATTTATGAGAATGATGATTCGGGATATTCTCACAAAAAATGGGTTTGTCGTTGCAGCGGAGGCCGAAAACGGCGTCAAGGCGATTGAAAAATATCAGGAAACCCATCCGGATTTGGTATTGATGGATATTACCATGCCTGAAATGGATGGCATTCAGGCATTGAAGGAGATTCGCAAGCTGAACCCAAATGCTCAGGTTGTGATGTGTTCCGCCATGGGTCAGCAGGCGATGGTAATTGAATCCATTCAGGCAGGCGCTCGTGATTTTATTGTAAAACCTTTTCAGGCAGACAGGGTCATTGACGCTGTCCGAAAGGCCTTGGAGTAATCTATGGAAACATTAAAAAAGAAAATACTTGTGGTGGATGATTCCGCGCTGATGCGAAGGGTGCTCAGCGACGTGATCAACAGCGACAAGCGGTTTCAGGTGGTGGCGAAGGCGGCTGATGGCGTGGAGGCCTTTGATTACCTTAGCCGGGAAAGCTATGACGCGGTCGTGCTGGATCTGAACATGCCGAGGATGAATGGTCTGGAGCTTTTGGCTGAGCTTCGGAAATTCCGCATTGCCGCCAGAATCATGATCGCCAGCACGGATTCTGCCGAGGGAGCCAAGGTGACAATGGACGCACTGGAGCTCGGAGCGCTGGATTTCATTCAAAAGCCAACCTCTACCTTTGGATGCAGAGACGAGGATTTTACCGAACGCTTTTTGGGGATCCTTTATGCCGTATCCATTGGTAAGCTGCCGGCTTATGACAAACCGCCGCTTCCGATTCCGAGAAGGTGGGAGAACAAAGCGATTGTCCCCTCCGCTGGAACCGGCAGGAACATCAGGAAAATTGTTGCCATTGCGAGCTCTACGGGAGGTCCAAAGGCGTTGCAAAGCGTGATTCCCTTTTTGCCGAAGGATCTGGATGCACCCGTGGTCATGGTGCAGCACATGCCGAAGAGCTTCACGGGTTCCTTTGCGGATCGGTTAAATTCCGTGAGCAGTCTTTCCGTTCATGAGGCGAAGGAAGGGGAAGAGCTGGAGAAGGGCGTTGTGTATGTCGCGATGGGTGGCAGACATATGAACGTTGTGCCTGGAGCGAATGGCAATTATCGCATTCGTTATTCGGACGAGCCCCATCGTGAGGGTGTAAGGCCCAGCGCAAATTACATGTTCGAATCCCTTGCAAATGCCGGAAGGCTGGACGTTACCTGCGTTGTGTTGACTGGCATGGGAGCAGACGGTACGGAAGGAATTCGAAATCTGAAACAAAAAAAGAATGCTTATGTGATAACACAAGACAGTGAAAGCTGCGTAGTCTACGGGATGCCAAAGAGTGTAGACAGCGCCGGACTTTCCGACGTATCTCTCCCCTTGGAATCGATTGCAAGGGCCATTGAAGAACGAGTGGGAAGATTCGTGTAGTCAGAACGGAGGCGAATATGGACGTTAGTCAGTATCTTGACATGTTTCTGGATGAGACGAAGGAACATATTCAAAATTTAAGTGATCAGATCATGCGCCTTGAGGAAAATCCGGAGGACGCAGATACCATCAATGAGATTTTCCGTGCTGCACATACCCTGAAGGGCATGGCGGGAACCATGGGCTTTACGCGCATGCAGACGTTGACGCATGACATGGAAAATGTCTTTTCCGAGGTGCGGAGCGGAAGACTGAAGGTGCAGTCGCAGATTATTGACGTGTTCTTTAGTTGTCTGGATGCCCTGGATGAGTATGTACAAAACATTCAAAATACCTCCGAAGAGGGAACGAACGACAACGAAGATCTGATCAAGAAGTTAAATGATTGTCTGCCCAAGGAAGAGACTGCTCCGGAGAAGAAGGAAGAAAAGAAGGAAGCCGCAGCACCAAAGGCAGAAGCAGATATGCCTGCGGAGAATGCTGGTGGCAAATGGAATGAATTAAAGCTGGATGATGCCGTTATCAGTGCAATTAAAATGGCACGCGATGATGGCGATGAATGCTATGGATTAAACGTCGTGATTCAGGAAAAATGTCTTCTGAAGGCGGCAAGAGCATTCCTTGTACTGCGCTCCGTTGGAGAAAGAGGCGAGATCATTGCATCGAATCCCAGCACGCAGGATATTGAGGACGAAAAATTTGACAGGGACTTTACGCTGATTGTCATTACGGACCTTCCGCTGGAGGATTTGTTAAAGTCCATTCGTAATATTTCAGAGATTGAAAACGTTACCGGCGGCGTGCTGATGCTGCCGGAAAAGGCCGGGGAAACCGTGGAACAGCCTGCAAAAGAGGCGCCCGTAAGCGCTCCTTTGCCCGCAAAAGAGACGGAAAGCATGGGTAGCGTGCCGAATGCGCAGGGAGAAATTCCGATTGCCGCACTTCAAAACCCCATGGCGCAGGTTGCGCCTGCCGCGAAGGAAGAAACGAAACCGCAGCGGGAAGCCTCGACAAAGGAGGAAAAGAAGGCAGTCAGTGCCGGTAAGCACGCCGGCAATCGAACGATCCGCGTGGATATCGAAAAGCTCGACGAATTGATGAATCTGGTGAGCGAGCTGATTATTGCGAAAAACTCCATTGTTTCCTCAACGCAGAGTGGGAAAGTGGCGTCTAAGAGCAATGTTAAGGACAATATTGAATATCTTGAGCGCGTGACAACAAATTTGCATGAATCCGTCATGAAGGTTCGAATGGTTCCAATTGAGACGGTGACAAATAAGTTCCCGCGCATGATTCGTGACATTGCAAAGAAGTTAAATAAAAAGATGGAGCTATATATCAGTGGTGAGGAAACGGAGCTGGATCGAACGGTGGTAGACGAGCTTGGTGATCCACTGATGCATTTGCTTCGGAATTCTGCGGATCATGGCTTGGAATCAGAGGACGTCCGCATCAAACGAGGAAAAAATCCCGTTGGTTCCATTTTCCTGGATGCTTATCAGGTAGGAAACAGTGTCGTAATTGAAGTGCGAGATGACGGAAATGGAATTGACATAGAGGCCGTTCGCAAAAAGGCAATTGAGCGTGGCACGATTACGCAGGAGCAGGCAGAACAGATGACGGACAAGGAAATCATTGACCTGCTGTTCCTTCCGAGCTTTTCCACGGCGAAGCAGGTGACTGACGTCTCGGGAAGAGGCGTGGGACTTGACGTGGTAAAGGCAAAGATCGAATCCTTAAGTGGTGAGGTAGAGGTTAAGAGTCGTCTTGGCGAGGGAAGCAGCTGGATCATTCGTCTGCCCATGACCTTGGCAATCATTCAGACGCTGATGGTTGGCGTCGGAGGAGAGAAATATGCCATTCCTTTGAGCAGCATTCAGAGTATCGAAACGATCCATCATGGCGACGTCAAGACGGTTCAGAACAAGGAAGTGATCAATCTTCGCGGCATTGTACTTCCTCTGGTTAGGCTGTATGACGTGCTTGAGGTAGAGGGCAACCGTATCCCTGAAGAGGAGATGACCGTTGTCGTCGTAAGAAAGGGCGAAAGGTATGCAGGGCTTGTCATCGATGAGCTTATAGGTCAGTTGGAAATCGTGATCAAGCCTCTTGGAAAATATAGCAAGCAATGTAAGTTTATCAGTGGCGCCACCATTCTTGGAGATGGCGAGGTTGCCTTAATCCTCGATGCTAACGCACTGATTTAAGGAGGGCGAAGAATGGATGCTGCAGGGGAGAAAAAGCAAGACCAGGCGGGAATGAATCAATTTATCGTCATTCGCCTTGGCAGTGAGCAATATGGCATTGACGTCCGTAACGTCGAAAACATTGTAAGAATGCAGAGAATCACGAGAGTTCCGAAGATGCCTAAGTATTTGACGGGAATCATTAATCTTCGCGGTGAGGTGCTGCCCGTGATGAGTCTTCGCATCAAGATGGGACTGGAAAAGGACGTATACGAAAAGAAGACAAGGATTATTGTTCTTAAGACACAGCAGGAAGGAAACCTTGGCGTGATCGTGGATGAGGTGAAGGAGGTTGTCACCTTGGAAAATGAGCAGGTGGATAAGGTGGACGACTTAAAGCTGGAAGGCAAGGCCTTTGTGTCTGGCGTTGGAAAACGAGAAAATGGGGACATTATTTCCCTATTAGATCTTAGCGTAGTGACGTTGGAGGATAACGCTTAAATGACTTGCGCTATGGACAGGAGAAAAATATGGGCAATGTCAGTTTAAAGAAAATCACGGACGTATATTGTGACGTCTTAAAGGAAATCGGCAACATTGGAGCCGGAAATGCCATGACGGCCTTGTCTCAAATGCTTCAGTGCAAGGTTGACATGAGGGTCCCGAAGGTGTGTCTGTTAGACTTTCAGGACGTCGGAACCCTTATGGGCGGCGAGGAGCAGCTCATGGCCTGTGTTCTGTTTGGCGTGGATGGCGACGTAAGCGGCATGATGATGTTCATGATTGAGAAAAATTCTGCAAGACATCTGATTTCAAAGATCATGGGCATGGAAGCCGCGGGAGATGATTTTTCGGAAATGGAGGCTTCCGCGCTACAGGAGGTTGGAAACATCATTACTGGTGCGTATTTGAATGCGTTGGCAAGCTTTACCAATTTGAAAATTATTTCCTCTCCGCCAGAGATGACCATTGACATGGCTGGTGCCATTCTGAGCGTCCCGGCCATTGAGTTTGGAAAGCTGGGAGATAAGCTTTTGCTGATTCAGACACAGTTTTATGATGAGATTGAAGTCAATGGATATTTTGTTTTAATACCGGACATAGATTCTTACGTAAAAATCATCGGTTCACTGGGGCTTCCCGTGGACGGATTGATGGAGGAAACCTGATCAATGAGTGAGATTATCAAAGTGGGAATGGCGGACTTAAAAGTCGTCTCCTCCCCGGATGGCCTGATCACCATGGGACTTGGCTCCTGCGTCGCCGTTGCACTCAGAGACCCCGTTACAAAGATCGGAGGCATGGTGCACGTCATGTTGCCGGATTCCACGGCGCTTCGCGGAGTTCACAACAATCCGGCTAAATTTGCAGATACGGGGATTGCGGAGCTGATTCGCCAGATGGAGGCCATGGGGGCAAGAAAAACAAGATTAACGGCAAAGCTCGCCGGCGGAGCGACCATGTTTACCGTATCCAGCAAGAGCGACTGGGGCATGATCGGAGATCGCAACGTGGATGCCTGTAAGAAGATTCTAAAGGAGCTTCGGATTCCGGTGATTGCAGAAAGCACTAGAGAAAACTACGGAAGGACCGTAACCTTTTATCCTGAAACGGGAGAATACCACGTGAAGGCCGTGGGAAGAGCGCTAACGATTATTTAACGCAAAACAGAAGAAACGCAGGTGTGTTTTCATGGATGATGCGGGAAGAAAACAATTATTAGATGAATATGATGCCACGAAATCTCCGAAGCTGCGCGAAAAGATCATTTTGGAGTATGCGCAGCTTGTGAAGCTTGTGGCGGGACGTCTCTCCATGTATCTTGGTTATAACGTGGAGTATGATGACCTGGTCAGCTACGGGATTTTTGGCTTAATTGATGCCATTGATAAATTTGATTACCATGGCGACGTCAAGTTTGAAACCTATGCGAGCCTTCGCATACGCGGTGCCATTTTGGATCACATTCGTAAAATGGATTGGATTCCGAGAACCATTAGGCAAAGACAAAAGAAGATCAGTCTCGTGGAAAAGGCATTGGAACAGGCAAAGGGGCGCGCGGCGACGGACGAGGAGATGGCCGAATCGCTTGGCATCAGCATAGAGGAGTACCTGGAATGGCAGGCGCAGATGAAGGTGACGGGACTTGTTTCCCTGAATGAATACATGGAGCAGGGAAGCGACGTCAGTTCGGATGGCGCGCAGGGAACCACGGCACGGTTTGATGGCCCGGAGGAGAGCTTTGAAAAAAAAGAGCTCACAAAGGCATTGAGTGAAGCCATGGAGCTTTTATCGGAAAAGGAACAAAAGGTTATCACGCTATATTATTATGAAGATCTGACGTTAAAAGAGATCAGTAACGTGCTTGACGTGTCAGTCTCACGTGTCTCTCAGCTGCATACGAGGGCATTACAAAAAATGCGAGAAAAAATGGGCAGCTACATGGGCATTTTATTTAAGGTATGAGATCCAAATTAAAGGAGCAGAAGAAAAATGAACAGTATCGAGATCATGGAAATTGTACTTTTGGTTGTCAGTGCCATATGCTTTGTCGTAAGCTTTTTGCTTCCGGAAAAGAAGCAGGAGGGAAGTGGAATTGATCAGGAGCTGGCAAGGCAGGAGGTTCATGAGATGATGGAGGAAGAAGCAGAGTCCATGCGCGAACCCTTAAATACCATGGCAACCCAATATGTCACCTATGCTTATGATGACGTTTCAACGAAGCTTACAGATCTCACAAACGAGAAAATGTTTGAACTTACGGGTTTGTCAGACACAGTGATGCGCGAACTGAAAAAAGAAGAAGAGGAAATTGTACTTTTGCATCAGGCAGTAAAGGATGAACATGCCAGCCTGAAAAACACGGTAACGGCAGCCGGAAAGGCAGCCAAAACCATGCGTGAAAGCATTGAAAAGATTCATGCCTTGCGTCCCGTTGAGGTTTCCTACGGAGCAGGAAGCGTAAAGATTGCTCCCATGGCATCCAAGGAAAATGAGAAGAAATAAGGGTGAGGCAGGAAACATGCAGAAGGATAAAAACTTACTAATGAAATATTATTTAAGAGGCGTAGGCACGGGACTGGCGGCGGCTGTTTTGCTGTTAGGCCTTTCGGGCGTCAACCAAAAGGTGGATGCCTTGAAGGGACAGAAGGAGGATCCGAAGGTTACGGAAAGCACAAATTCCGGTCAGGGTACAGAGAGCACGGAGGTAGCCTCCGGCTCTTCGCATGAGTCCTCCGAAGGCAATGAGACGGACGAGACTAAGGAGACACGGGAAAGTAAGGCATCGACAGCCCCCTCCGAGAGCACTGAAACGCAGGAAACCTCTGAGAGTATTACTCCCAGCTCAGTGTCAACAGATGCTTCCGCAAGCTCAGAAACGGATGCCACGGCTACCTCAGATGGCAATACGTCTACTTCAGAGTCGACAGAGACGAAAGAAACCACCGAAGGGACGAATGACAGCACGGAAACAACTGCTACGTCAAACGAAACGGACGCAAGCACCGAAACGGATGGCACCTCAGAGAGCACGGAAGCTGGGGATCAGGGCGGTCAAACGGCTCAGAATGGTGATTATACGCTAACGATTTATCGTGGCTATAGCTCTTGGACGGTTGCAAAGATTCTTGCACAGGAGAGCATTGTTGAGGATGCGAAGGCATTTGATGACTATCTTTGCAAGAATGGATATGATAAGCGTATCCGAGTAGGCTCCTTTATCATTCCTGAGGGAAGCGATGAAGCGACCATTGCCAAGATTATAACGGGCGATCTGTAGATGGTACAACAGGTTGGCAAACCATGACGGCAATGGAAAAGCGGAAAATTGTAAAAAAATATTGGAAAACCTTAGAAAACCCCTTGCACAAGGGGTTTTCTTATGGTATAATCGTGGCGTTGCAAACAGAGTTCTCGCGGCATTTGTCAAATTGACGTGCGAGCGCGTCATCTTGACTCATTGCTCGGGAAAATAGTCACGCGGCTTTATTTGCGGGTGGTGCGATCCTGAGGATCGTAGCCGGCAGAGCTTGAAAAAGCCTTGTAACGCGGGCGTTTTCGGTAGAAGCTAAGCGGAAGAAAAACCAAATGGAGGTAAGAAAAATGAGCGTTATTTCTATGAAGCAGTTACTTGAAGCAGGTGTTCATTTCGGACATCAGACCAGAAGATGGAACCCTAAGATGGCTCCTTACATCTTCACCGAGAGAAATGGTATCCACATCATTGATCTTCAGAAGTCCGTAGGCAAGGTTGACGAGGCTTACAAGGCAATCTCCGAGATCGCTGCACAGGGCGGCACCATTCTTTTCGTTGGTACCAAGAAGCAGGCACAGGATGCAGTTAAGACTGAGGCTGAGCGTTGCGGCATGTACTACGTAAACGAGAGATGGCTTGGCGGTATGCTGACCAACTTCAAGACCATCCAGTCCCGTATCGAGAGACTTCACAAGATTGAGACCATGTCCGAGGATGGAACCTTTGACGTACTTCCCAAGAAGGAAGTTATCCAGCTGAAGAAGGAGTGGGAGAAGCTGGAGAAGAACCTTGGCGGTATTAAGAACATGACCAGAATTCCTGACTGCATCTTTGTTGTAGATCCTAAGAAGGAGAAGATCTGCGTTCAGGAGGCTCATGCACTTGGAATTACCCTGATCGGTATCGGTGACACCAACTGTGATCCTGAAGAGCTGGATTACATCATTCCTGGTAATGATGATGCCATCAGAGCCGTAAAGCTGATCGTTTCCAAGATGGCTGACGCTGTTATTGAGGCAAATCAGGGCGAGGCTGTTTATGCGGCTGAAGACGTTGCTACCGAGGCTACTGACATTGAAGAAGTAGCAGCTGACGAGCAGTAATTTAAAAAATTCAGAAAGGTGGATATAGATATGGCAGAGATTACCGCTTCCATGGTAAAAGAGCTGCGTGAGGTTACTGGCGCAGGCATGATGGATTGTAAGAAGGCACTGACCAAGACGAACGGCAATTTTGAAGAGGCTGTTGAAGAGCTGAGAAAGAGCGGCGCAGCGAAGGCTGAGAAGAAGGCGGCTCGTATCGCGGCTGAAGGTATCACCAAGGTTGCCATGGATGGAGACAAGGTTGCAGCAGTTGTTGAGGTTAACTCCGAGACCGACTTCGTTGCAAAGAATGAGAAGTTCCAGGATTATGTTGCAGCAGTTGCACGGCAGGCCGTAAAGACCATTTCTAAGACGATGGATGAGTTCATGGCTGAGCCTTGGAATCTGGATGCTTCCAAGACCGTTAATGAGGCTCTGATCGAGATGATCGCAGTGATCGGTGAGAAGCTGAGCATTCGTCGTTTTGAGAAGGTAGAAGCTAAGAATGGCCTTGTAGTTACTTACGTACATGGCGGCGGAAGAATTTCCGTTGTTGTTGAGGCTGAAACCGCTAACGTAAATGACGCCGTAAAGGAAGCTCTGGTTAACATTGCAATGCAGATCGCAGCAATGAATCCTCAGTACATTTCCAGAAGCGACATCTCCGAGGCAGAGATGGCAAAGCTTCGTGAGATCACGATTGACAGCGCACTCAACGATCCCGCATCTCTTCCTAAGCCCATCCTTCAGAAGCTGATTGATAATGCAGTTGCAAACAAGACCTGGAGCGATGAGGACATTGCAATCTACGAAGAGAAGAAGAGCAACATGAACTTCCTGTTCAACTTCCTTTCCAAGGAGGCTACTGCTACCCTTGCTCAGGCTGCACTTGCTAACAAGGATGCCTATATTGCAGACAAGATCTTCTCTGGTCTTGTAGAGGGTCGTATCTCCAAGCATGTCAAGGAGATCTGCCTGATGGATCAAGTTTACGTAAAGGCTGAAGATGGCAAGCAGAACGTTGCAGCTTACTTAAAGAGCGTAGCAGCTGATCTGAAGATCGCTAAGTTCGTTCGTTATGAGACTGGTGAAGGTCTTGAGAAGAAGAACGAGGATTTTGCGGCAGAGGTTGCAGCACAGCTGAAATAAGCTATTGATAATCACAAAAAAGAACCCTTGCTTCCAATCATGGAGGCAAGGGTTTTTCTAATTCGTTGCGAAAATCCATTTGTCAAACCAAGTGAGTTGATTCTTTAAATAGGATATTTCTACGGCCTGACCGGAAAGGACGGGGTAAAACATTAGGAATAGTGCAAATACAAACAGGGCATAAATGACAATGATTGGAACATAGGCCTTTTTCGGAAGGCTTTCCTTGAGGTTGCGCATTCCATAAGAGATCATCAGTACCAGAAAAACAACGCTTGGAAAATAATGGTAAATAAAGGTCAGTCTCGTCACAAAAAACCATGGCAGATATTGGCTAAAATAACCTACAATGAGAAAGCCTGCACGGCGGTCCTTGCGGAATAGTAAGAGGTAAATCATAAGGCCTAGTGCCGGAAGACCCATCCACCAAACAAGGGGATTTCCAAAGGCGCTGATGCTTTCCCGAAGCGTGCCGCTGACGGTTCCGTAATAGTACCAAATAGGACGAATGATCAGAGGCCATTCATAAAAGGGCGAGGCAAAATAATGGGTGGCCTTCAGCTTGCTATGGTAGGAAAACATGTCCGTCTGGTTTTTGATGGCACGGGCAAGTAGCCCATTTCCTTCGCTGTCCCGAAAAGGAAGATAGCTAAAGAGATAAATGAGTAGGGGGACGACGATAAAAAAGATCACGCAGCAACAGATCACTTTAATGACGCGATTGCCAAGGGCAGTGCCCCAAAGCTTTTTGAGGGGCTGACCTTTCGTGCTTTTCCGAATCAAAAGTCCGAGATGGAGGAAGAACAGGAGCCCCATGCCAAGTCCTGCATAAACACCCGTCCACTTACAGGAAACGCCAAGTCCCATGCAAAGACCGCAAAGACCAAGCGGGATCAAAAGCTGCTTTAACGGAGCGCTCGCAAAGTCCGTACTTAAAAACCGATACAAGAAATAATACATACACAGGATAAAGAAGACGATATAGACGTCAATCGTAGCAATTCTCGTCTGCGTAAAATGCATAAAGTCAAAGGAGAAGATAAAGCACGCAAGCGCAGAGGCAGGCGTATCTCCCGTGAGACGCTTTGCAAAGAGATACAAAATCGGCAGCATGGCTATTCCAAAGAGCGTACCAATAATTCTCCAGCCAAAGGGATTCATGCCAAAGAGCATGATGCCGAGAGAGATCAAAAGCTTTCCTAAAGGAGGATGCGTATTCTCATAGCTTCGCATGCCATGCAGGAACTCGTAAGCCGTTCTTGCATGATAGATTTCATCAAAATAGGTCCCATTGCGGAAGCTATAACGCTCTGGGTGAAGCTCGGACTCGTCAAAGAGCTCGGGATAGTCTTTGGCGTTATCAGGAACCAAGTGATTTCCGTCAACATCCAAAAAATAGAATTCCATCAGATTTGCTTTTTTACTTTGCAGCGTAAAGTCAACCCGCTGGCAGGGAATAGGAAATTCCACTTCCTTCCAACAAAAAACATTTTTCAGCTCTATGGCGGCCTTTTTGTCAGGCTCTAATTTTACAGCAGTCGCAGAGATATCCTTACCTGCGGCGGACGGTGATGCGCAGGATGCATAGAAGCTTGCCGAAAACTTTCTGTCATGCTCAGGAGCAATGTAATAAGCAAGCCTTACGGCCTTTTGACCATCCGGAAAGAAAAAACTTAGGGTCTCTTGCTTCGCAACCGTTCTAAAGCTCTCAGGGGCTTTCTGATCGCCTAAATCCCTCAAGGCAAAGCAGGAATAAAGAATCGTGATAAAAAGGAGCAGTAGTAAATCCAAACGTGTCATTTTTTTCTGCTCCGGTAAAATGCGAATGGCCTTGCGGGACTGACGAAGATAACTGGAATCATGGGTCAATGCGGATTCTTTCTTTGTTTGAAGACGGAATATCACTAAGTAATAGCTTAGGGCAGCTACAGTCATGGCGAGGCCGGCGATTCTCGGCCAGGGATCCGTAAAGGAATATTTCTTCGCGTCATAGAAATACAACACATATCCCGTGTTATAAAGGTGAAGGAGTGCCACAACAATAAAGACGACGGGATAACCGAGGCGAAGCGTTTTAGACAGCATGACGACCGTCTTTTTCTTATCTTTTTTACCAATGTTTGCAGCGGGCATGGAAATGAGCTGACGGGAAGCAAAACCCATAAAGCCCAGGATGGCAAGAGGGAGAAACGGATAGAGATATCTCTCATGCATGCGAACCGCGAACGTAAAAACAGTAAGGATCAAGAAAGCCGCAACGTCAAAAAATTTCCCGGAAATAGTCCCAAGCCGAAGTCCTAAGATCAGGCTAAACGCCGTTGCTAGGACAATGGCAATAAAGCTCCAGGTATTACAGGGAAGCCCACAGAATATCTTTGTCTGTGAAATCCAGTTATAACCAACGCCAGACCAGAAATTATAGGCATTGACGGAGGCATAAGGGTAGGAGCCAAGAGTATCCAAATATTGTGAGATGACGTTCTCCATCCCGAAGGGCATGGCAAGAAGAATGGTGAATGAGAGGGCAAGGAGGATGTATGCCAAAGCCTTCGTCAGCATATTCATGGAAAAGCTGCCACGAAATACATAGGTTAAAAAACCCAGAATCATGACGGGCGCAAAAATGAGCATCTGCGGCTTCATGAGCGTTCCCAAGGCAAAAAACAGCATGGCAGGGAAGAGATTTTGGTGTTCCAAAAACAGACAGGACATAATGAGGAACAGCGTAAACAAAGAATCTACCTGTCCCCAGACGGCGCTGTTGATGAGAACGGCCGGCTGGAACAGGAACAGCGCGGACAGGCAAAGGGCGGAAGATAGGCCAACACGCTTGTTGCCAATTTTATATATGACATAACCAATTAACAGGTCAGCTAAAATGGCCGGACTCTTCATGAGGAGCAAGTGAGAGGGGCTTCCGGAAAGAATGCCAAAGGTATGCTTTATCAGCCCGAGGAAATACAGGACATATAAATATAGGGGTGGGTAATCGGAAAAATAGTCCTTTGCATAAAATTTTGAAGGCCCCAAGAGATACATACGGTCTGACCAGGACGAGAAGCAATGAAAGTCTGCCTCAAAGCCAACGGTAGAAATGGCGAGGACAACGCGAAGCGTCAGGGCGAGCAAAAAAAACAAAGGGACGGTAAGACGACCAACGTCGGTCTTATCCCCCTGAATACGTTTGATTGAAACTTTCCAAAGGATGACCATGGAAGCAATGCTGAACGCAATCCAAAGATGCAATATGTTCATAAGGACTCCTTACTTCATAAAAATTTCATTTCTCTTTCGACAAAATATTTGATATAATATAAAATACTTCATTGCCTAGATTATAACAGATCTGAGGGAAAAGGAAAACAAGTATGAAAGATTTTATTTGTTTCGAGAACGTAAGAAAGGTATATCATACGGGCGAAGTCGAGATCGAAGCCCTAAAGAACGTTAACTTTACCGTTGGAGAGGGAGAATTCTGCGTTATTGTCGGTGCATCTGGCGCTGGAAAAACAACGATTTTGAATATCCTCGGGGGAATGGATTCCCTGACGGAGGGACGCGTTTTATTAGCAGGAACGGATATTTCAAAATATGACAAGCGAAAGCTTACGGAGTATCGCAGATATGACGTTGGCTTTGTCTTTCAGTTTTATAATTTGGTTCAGAATCTGACGGCATTGGAAAACGTGGAGTTGGCCGCGCAGATTTGTAAGAATCCCTTGAATGCAGGTGACGTTTTGGATGCCGTCGGATTGTCCGAGAGAAAGGCTAATTTCCCGGCACAGCTTTCTGGCGGAGAACAGCAGAGAGTCGCCATTGCCAGGGCACTTGCAAAGAATCCCAAGCTGCTTCTTTGTGATGAACCGACGGGAGCACTCGATTATCAAACGGGAAAAGCCATTCTAAAGCTGCTGCAGGATACCTGTAGGGAAATGGGAAAAACAGTCATAGTCATTACACATAATTCGGCGCTTTGTGCCATGGCGGATCGCGTGATTACGGTGAAAAGTGGTACCGTGACCAGCGAAAAAATGAATGAAGCACCAATGAGTGTTGAGGACATTGAATGGTAGTGGAGAAGGTAGCATGCGTAGATCCATGATCTGGACGTCTTTATTGCGGGAAATTAAGGGAAGCCTTGGACGGTTTTTGGCCATTTTTGCCATTGTATGCCTGGGCGTTGGACTGTTTTCCGGATTAAAGATCACCCAGCAAGACTTTTTAAAATCAATGACCAACTATTTTGAAAAAACTGCCTTCTATGATTATAAAATCTTAGGAGAGCTTGGCTTTTCAAAAGAGCAGGCACGGTTCCTTGCCGGACAAAAGGACGTAGTGGCGGCGGAGGGTGCCTTTTCTTTTGATGCTTATTATGAAGTGAATGGCGGTTCGCTAAAGGTTGGAAGATTTCATTCTTTGACAAAGCAAGTGAATCAGGTCATTTTAGTGGAAGGACGCATGCCGGAGGCAGACGATGAATGCCTTGCCGACTTCTATTATTGCGGCAAAGGAATCCTAGGAAGCGAAATTGTATTAAGCACGGAAAATACCAAGGAGGATTTAGGGCAATTTCAGAAGGATCGGTACCGCGTTGTCGGCGTGATCAAGTCACCGCTTTACGTACAATTTGAAAGAGGAAGCACTGCCTTGGGAACGGGCAGCATTGACGCGTTCTTTTATCTGCAGGAAGAGAGCTTTACCTCCGAAGCCTATACGGAAATTTACGTAAAGTTCAATCAGGATTTTCCGCTTTATTCCGAGGATTACGATGCTTATCTGGATTCCAAGGAAGAGGAATGGAAGGCTTTGGCGAAGGAGGCCGGAAAGTTACGCTTTCAAGAGCTCCCTGCCTTAATCGAGAAGGCCGATGGGGAGCTGGAGGAAAAAAGAAGTGAGGCATGGGCGGAGCTAGAGGATGCCAGAAAGCAGCTTAATGATGCCAAGGAAAAGCTAGATGATGGCGAGCAACAGATTGTTGATGGCAAGGAAGAATTAGAAAAGGGTAAGGAAGAGCTTGAACAGGCAAAAAAGGATTTAGAGGACGGGAAAAAGCAGTTAGAGGAGAAGGAACCTGAATTAAAAAAAGGCTGGGAGGATTTCGAAAAAGGCAAAAAAGAAATTGAAGACAATGAAAAGCTTTTGGCAGAAAAGGAAGCAGAGTTAGAGGCGGGAAAGCAAGCCTTAGAGGCGGCTAAAATGACGATGCAGCTTGGAGACATGCAATATGAGTTGACCCTGCAGAGCCAGGTTTCCGAGCAAAAGGCGATTGATTCCGAGAAGGAAAAGCTAAATGAGCGTGAGAGGACGCTACAGACAAGGGAGCGTACCGCGAAGCTGCTTGGAGTGCAGGATTCCTATGCAGAGGAATTCCAAAGAGAAAGAGATGCTATTGCTAAGGAACGGACGAAACTGGATGAACGGCTGCAGGATCTCAGTAAGCGTTATCTGGCAAATCTTGAGATGAAGGAACAGCTTGAAGCAGGAAGAGCGGAGCTGGAAGCAAATCAGAAACAGGTTGCGGAGGGCGAAAAAGCGCTTCTTGAGGGAAAGCAAAAGCTTCTGGATGGGAAGAAGGCTATTTTGGATGCACAAAAGAAGCTGGAGCAAGGGGAGGCTGAATTTAAGGATGCCAAAAATCAGCTTGTTTCCGGGGAGAAGGAAATTCAAGAGGGCGAAAAGACCATAAAAGAAAAGGAAGAAGAGCTTTATGATGCTGAATTGACGCTTGCAGACGGCAGGAAGGAATGGCAGGAAAACTGGGAGAAATACCAGGATGGTTTGACGACCTTTTATGAAGAAATTGGTGATGCAAAGAAAACCATTCAAAAGCTGAAGGATCGCCTTGCATCAGACGACGTCCCTGACAGTTATCTGCTCGGAAGGAACACAAACATCGGGTATGTCTGCTTTGAAAGTGATTCTGCCATTGTGGATGGCATTGCGAATGTCTTTCCCGTCTTTTTCTTCCTCGTGGCAGCACTGATTTGCGTAACTACGATGAATCGCATGGTGGAGGAGCAGAGGACGCAGATTGGCGTGCTCAAGGCGCTTGGATACTCGGACGGAAAAATTATGTTTAAGTTTTTGTTTTACTCAGGATCCGCAGCGCTCACTGGCGCCATCGCAGGCTATTTTGCGGGAACGCACGTCTTTCCATGGATTATTTGGACGGTGTATGGCATTATTTATTGCGCTGGTCCCATTGCATTTGCGTTTAATCCCGTATTGGCAGGGATTTCTCTTACTGTTTCCTTGCTGTGTAGTGTTGGGGCGACTTATTTTTCCTGCCGCAGGGAGCTCTTAAGTAATGCAAGCAATTTGATGAGGCCGAGGGCGCCTAAAACCGGAAAACGAGTATTTCTTGAATATGTTCCTTTTATTTGGAAGAGGCTGAGCTTTCTTCGTAAGGTAGCCGTCCGCAACGTCATGCGTTATAAAAAGCGCTTTTTCATGATGGTGCTTGGCATTGGAGGCTGTACGGCATTGCTTCTGACAGGCTTTGGACTAAAGGACTCCATCGCTGGGGTTGCTGAAATGCAATATTCTGAAATTCATCTCATGGATTTTACCGTTACCATGCAAAAGGAAGTGGACGAGGAGGTAGAGGCTGATCTGGAAGCCTTGAAGGTAAAAGGACTTGGCAGCTTTCTGGCCTATCAGGAGAGCGCTTCGGATCTTGTGACGAAAAAAGGACAAAAGAACGTGACTGCAGTGACGCTGCCGTCGGATCTGACTCAGGAGAAGTTAGATCACTTTATACACCTTGAAACGCTGAAGGGCGAAAAGATTCGCAAGCCGGGAAAGGGCGAGGCGGTTGTCACAAATCAAATTGCGGAGCTCTTAGGGATTACTGCCGGGGAGGAAATTATCCTGAGAAATTCTGATCAAAAAGAACTCAAGCTTCGCGTTACGGGTGTTGTTCGAAATCATATCTTTAACTATGTGTATTTGGATCAGGTAACCTGGGAGGAGGGCTTTGCGGAAAGCTATTCGCCAAAGTCCATCTATGTCCGCATGGAGGAGGGACGTGACGAGGGAGAACTCGCTCCTAAACTGATGAAGCTTGACGGAGTGGCAAGCGTCTCCGTGACCAGAGAATCCGTTAAGCGTTTTCAGGCCATGATGGAGAGTATGAACCTTATCGTTTTGATCATTACGGCATGTGCCGCAGGCCTGGCGTTTATCGTATTATATAATTTGACGAACATCAACGTAACGGAGCGAATCCGGGAGATCGCGACAATCAAGGTTTTGGGCTTTTATCAAAGGGAGACTGCCCTGTACGTCTTTAGAGAAAATTTTGTTTTGACGGTGCTGGGAGCCTTAGTGGGCCTGGGCATGGGAAGGTGGTTGCATGCCTTTGTCATGCATGAAGTCAAGGTAGACATGGTTTCCTTTGGCGTTCGCGTTTTTGGACAAAGCTATGTTTACAGTGTGCTATTGACCATCCTGTTTTCCTTAATTGTCAGCCTTATGATGAATCGAAGGCTTGAGGAAATCAGCATGACGGAGAGCCTAAAAAGCGTGGATTAAGGGAAAGAGTTTCCGCGTGATTATGCAAATCTTGTTTCTAAAGAACATTTGTCGAAATTTTAAAACAAGGTTAAGAATGTTACAAAATTATGAAGAAAACACGATTTTTCTTTAGGAATTCTTAAGTTGACAATATAATCAATATTTGCCATAATGGAACGCGGAAGGAAGCTTTTGCTGCAAAACAGTTTCCTCCCGCGTTACCTATTTTGGGGATATAAATGGGGTAAAGAAAGTCTCGGGGTGAGGCCCTCGAGATGTTTGCATGGCAATTGCCAAAAAAGAATTTGCAGAAAAAGTTGATAAAAACTATGTGATTCGAGATGAACGAATGCATGGAAGGAGGACATTGTGTTTCAAAGAAAGCATCAAAAAGGAAATTGGAAAGGGTGGTTGTGTACGGGCATGGCAGCATTGCTGGTTCTTGGCGCGGCGGGGTGCAATAGCTCCAAGGGGACGGACGCAACGGGCAGCGGACAAAAGGAAGGGAAGAACACCGTAGAGGAGCTTGCTCCTGAATTTACGTACGTGGCGGAATACCTGAGCATGCCGGAGGATATGGAGAGTTACAATCTGACCATTGGAAAGGACTGCGCATACACGATTCACAATGATTATGAGAGCGGAGTGCCGAAGTACTCCATTATGAAGTATTCATTTGCGAATGGAGCGTTTCAAAATGGAGAAGTTTTTGCTACTGCTCCTGATAACATTAACATTCAGAGCCTTGGCATAGACCAAGCGGGAAATCTGTATTATACTGGGCAGATAAATCCCCCGGAGCCTGGTGAAGACGCTACGGAGCAGGAATGGAACGACTATTATGAAAACATGTCTTCGAAATCTGAATACCATTTGATCAAGCTGGATGCGCAGGGAAATCAGGTTTATGAAGAGGATTTTACCGAGCAGACGAAGCGGGACGAGTATTTTTATGCTCAGCAGATGGCGATTGATGATCAAGGCAGGGTTTATTTGTCCGTCAATGACTCCATGGGTAATAATATTATGTTGTTCGATGAAAATGGAAAATTTTCCGGGATTGCTTCTGCCGATCAGCAGTCTTGGATCAGTTCCATCTGTGTAGCTAAGGATGGCAAGGCTTATGCTAGTTTCGTGCAATATAATAATGACGGCATGGAAGGCGTGATAGGCGAGATTGACTTTGACGGGAAAAAGCTCGGAAAGGTCTACAAGAATTTTCCTTGCGCAAGCGGAAATCGCGTTTGCCTTCGCACGGCGGAGGGCAATATCATATGCGGTGACGAAAATGCGCTGTATGAGTATTCCTTTGAAAAAGAGGAAGCTACGAAGACTTTGACCTGGTTGGATTGTGACATCGAAGGGAACAAGATCAATCAAGTATTTATGGATTCCGAGGGTAAGATCTATGCGATGATCTATGACTGGGAAAATGGAGGCACCGAGCTTGCCTACATGAAGAAGGTAAAGACGGAGGATGTCGTAAAGAGAGAAAAAATTGTGATTGGCATGATTTATTCGAATTCCAATCTTTCCTCGAAAATTGTAGAATTTAATAAAAATAATGATAAATATCGGGTTACCATAAAGACCTATATGGACGAGAATAATTGGAGCGAGAAGAGTTTTGAAGATGCCATTGCCAATCTGACCAATGACATTCTTGCCGGGAATAGCCCTGACATTCTTGATCTAGGAGGCCTTGATATCGAAAATTTAGCAAACAAGGGTGTTTTAGAGGATTTAGCTCCTTTTCTGGAAAAGAGCACCGTTTTGAATAAAAACGATTTCTTTGAAAGTATCTTGAAGGCTGCAACCTTTCATGGAAAAATTGTTTATATTCCTTCTTCCTTTACTCTGGAGACGATCGCGGCAAAGAGTTCCTTGGTTGGTGATAAGATGGGTTGGACCATGGAGGACGTTGTACGACTGAAGAATCAATATCCTAATTCCGAGCTGATCGAATATGCTACGAAGAAGGACATCATGCAGATCATGCTGATGATGAACAAGGATTCCTTTATCGATGAGGAGACGGGAACCTGCCATTTTGACAGCAAGGAATTCAAAGATCTTTTAGTATTTGCAAATGCCTTCCCAAAAGAGTATGATTATAACGAGGAGCGTCCCGTTACGCCGTACCTTCTTGCGGATAATCGCCTGCTTCTTTCCATGACAAGTATTTATAGTTTTGAAGAGATTCAGAGCACTTTGTCATTTTTTGGCGACGAGGACGTAACCTTTATAGGGTTCCCGACGTATAATAATGGTAACGGGTGCTTGTTAAACCCTTCCGATCAGTATGGTATGTCTGCCCAGTCAAAGAATAAAGAAGCGGCATGGGCATTCTTGGAGGCGGTCATAAGCTCGTCTGCGAATGATGAGATGTATCATTATGGATTCTCCTCCTTGAAATCGCAATTTGAAAAGCAGAAGGCTGAGGCTCTGGAGATTAAGTACGTCTATGATGAAAATGGTGAAATCATGAAGGATGACGCCGGAAATCCGATCGTAGAAGGTTCTGGTGGCGGATGGAGCATGACTGGCAGTGACGGTTCTGAGTGGACATACGAGTATCGCCCGATTACGAAGGAAGAGGTTGACATGGTTGAAAAGCTCCTTGATGGGGCCAAGGCCATTAACATGAGCTTGGATCAAGAGCTGAACAGTATCATTGACGAAGAAGCAGAGTACTATTTCTCGGGAAGCAAGAGCGTTGATGAAGTGGCTAACATCATCCAAAACCGCGTAAATCTCTATGTGCAGGAGAACAGATAATTTTGGAAAAAAAAGTAACCTTAACAAAAGCAAAAGTGAATGCAGAAGAACCTGTAAAAAAGGTCAAGGTTCCGAAGCGGAACAGTAAGCGATTTCGAAAGCTGAAATTTAAATCAGGACTATTCATCGCTCCCAGTTTTCTGGGAGTGATGGCCTTTTTTATTGTTCCCTTCGGAGTCATTATTTATTATTCCGTTTTAGACAATCCCATTAGTGCAAACTACGTAGGATTTGAGAATTTTAAAAACGTGGCAACCAATGAGGCGTTCATGACCGCAGTAAAGAATACGGGGATGTTCTCCCTGATCGCGGTACCGCTGGCCGTGGTTTTAAGTCTGATTTTGGCCATGGTATTGGATTTGAACATTCCTTTTCGAAGTCAATTTCGAACCTTCTTCCTCAGCCCCATGATGGTTCCCGTTGCTTCCATCGTACTGATTTGGCAGGTACTGTTTCATAACAACGGTGCCGTCAATGATCTGGTGATGAAGTTCGGAATGGACCGAATTGACTGGATGAAGTCGGAATACTCCATTATCGTAATTGTTGTGCTGTTCCTATGGAAGAATCTGGGCTATAACATGATTTTGTTCATGGCGGCGCTCGCAAGCATTCCAAAGGATATTTTGGAGGTGGCAAGGCTGGAAAATGCCAATCCGCTCCAAACCTTTTTCTATGTAAAGATTCGATATCTTTCCTCAACGATCCTGTTCGTGACCATCATGTCACTGATCAGCTCCTTTAAGATCTTTAGGGAAATTTATCTGCTGACGACGGATTACCCATATCCGACCATGTACATGCTGCAGCATTACATGAATAATAAATTCAAAAAATTAGATTATCAGGCATTGTCAGCTGGCGCCATTATGATGTCGGTTGTCATGATTTTAATCATAGGATTATTGTTTATCATTGATGAGCACTTTGGAAAAGACGTGGAGGGATAAGGGATGGAAGAAGAGAAGATGGACGACCTCTCCGAACTGATTGCCGCCGCGGAGAAAACGAAAAAAAAGAAAAAAAGAAAAGAAATCAGTGCCGAGAAGCTTCGGAAAATGGATAAAATCGCAGCAAAAAGAAGGAAGCTGGATCACTTCCTCAGCATTGGGCTGGCAACCTTGATTGCAGCATTTTTCGCAATTTTGTTTCTGATGCCGATTATCCTGACGATTACGAATTCCTTTATGGCCGCGTCGGAGATTTCCTCTAACTATGGCATGGTTTTTGCAACCAATGCAAACGGCGGTAAGGTCTATATAGCGGAAAAGGTAAACCTAAAGTTTATTCCGGACATGGTTTCCTTTAGCCAGTATTCTACAGTGCTCTTTAAGAGCCCGGAGTACCTGCTGAAATTCTGGAATTCCGTTGTGCTGGTAGGACCGATTGTTTTGTTTCAGCTGATTGTGGCGAGCCTTGCATCCTATGGCTTTGCAAGATATACGGGCAAGCTTCGGGCGATCGTCTTTTTCGCCTATGTCATATTAATGCTGATGCCCTATCAGGTAACACTGGTTCCAAACTATCTCGTGAGCAACTGGCTGAGTATCCTTGATACCTATTGGGCGATCTGGCTGCCTGGAATTTTCTCGCCCTTTGCCGTGTTCCTTTTGACAAAGTTTATGAAGAGAATCCCAAGCTCCATGATTGAAGCGGCACAGATTGACGGGGCGGGAGAATGGCAGATCTATCGGAAGATTTGCATGCCACTATGTAAGGGAGCCATTTGCTCCGCAGCCATTTTGGTATTTATCGACTATTGGAACATGGTTGAGCAGCCGCTGATCCTTTTGGCGGATGGAGAAAAGCATCCCCTGTCGGTCTTCTTAAGTAAGATCAATAGCGGTGAAGTTGGCCTGGCGTTTGCAGTTGCAACGATCTACATGGTGCCTACGCTTTTGGTATTCCTCTATGGAGAGGAGTATTTGGTCGATGGCATCACCTATCAGGGCGGCGTTAAAGGATAAAAGGAAGCAGATTTTCTATAAAGGAGAAGAACGATGAACGAAAAAAGCAGTAAGAGAAGAGAATGGGTGAAAACGGCGGCAATTGTCTTTTTGTCCGTGTTGCTGGTGCTGACCTTCTTTTCTCAGACAATTATGAATCATTCCCTGCCGGAGGTTGCCACGAAGTTTGCACAAAGCGGATCCATTACCTCAAAAATTCGCGGCGGCGGCACGGTAGAAAGCGGAGATCCCTATACCGTTGAAATTGCTCCGGGCTATGTGGGACGGAAGGTGACAAGCATTCATTTCAAGGTCGGCGACACCGTGAAAAAGGGTGACGTACTGTTTACCGTTGCGGAGGGCGACGGATCGGACCTGGAAGAAGCAAAATCCGTACTGGAGGCTGCGGAGAGCGCATTAAAGACTGCGCAGAATGCATATGATGAGTACATTTTGAGTGAATCCATTAAGAATTCGGATATCAATAATGCAAAGGCAGGGACCTCCGCCGCTACCTATCGTAAAATGATTACGGAGCTTCAGACGGCGGTGAGCGATGCGGAAGCGAAAGCGGCACAAATGCAGGCAGCCTATGATCAGTTCAAGCAGTTGATTGATGATTGTAACACGCAGCTTGGGTTAGAGGCAAATAAGGATTCCGTGACACAGGCAAAGGTGGCGACGGCAGAGACGATTGTCGCTCAAAAGCAGGCCATCAGGGATGACGCAAAGACGGCTGCTGAGGATGCGCAGAAGGCTAAGGACGCTGCCGCATTAGAGGGAGAGGCTTTGGAGGCGGCATATCTTGCGGATCCGGATTCCATTGAGGACATAGAGGCAGAAAGAGCCAAGATTGCTGATAAATTAGCAACTGCAACGACAACGCTTTCTGAAAAAACCAAGGCTTTGGAGACTGCAGAGGATGCCCTGAAAAAGGCCCAGGAAGATCTTGCAAATGCAGTGAAGGAAAAGGAAGCCCAGGAGGCAAGCACCATCACAAACAACGTGAACGCGGTCAAGATTCAGTATGAGGCTTCTCTGCATGAATATGAAAAGAAGCTTGCAGATGCCAATGCGGAAAAGGACGCTGCTGAGAAAAAACTGAATGAGCTTCTCGGAACCATCAGTAAATCCACAAAAATTCAGGAATTAGACGCTGACATTGCTTCTGCAAAGAAGAAGGTAGCAGATGCAAAGAAGAAAGTGGATGATCTTTCGGGAGAGAATAAAGGAAGTGAAATTACCTCTGACGTCAATGGTACGATTATTTCAATCAACATTACCAGTGGTAAAAAGATTGAAATGCGTGACGTTATGACAATGCAGCCCGAAGGCCAAGGGTATTTCATGACCATGTCCGTGACGAATGAGCAGGCGCGACTGGTTTCCGTAGGAGATAAGGCAAGCCTCGTGAACTCTTGGTATTACAATGACATGGATATTACGCTGCAAAGCATTAAGCCTGACAGAACCGATCCCGCAAAGAAAAAGATGTTAACCTTTGCGATTGACGGAAATGCTGTAGCAGGACAAACCCTGAACATCTCCATTGGCCAAAAGAGCCAAAACTATGATTGCATCATTCCCAAGAGTGCCCTTCGGAATGATACCAACGGAGATTATGTATTGATCGTAGAATCTAAGAGCACGCCGCTTGGAAATCGTTACATTGCAACGCGTGTTGACGTTCAGGTACTTGCGGAGGATGACACGCAGGTAGCCGTAAGCGGTGCCATCAATGGTTGGGGAGATTATGTCATTACGACGGCGTCCGCGCCCATCAAGGCCGGCTCTCAGGTTCGAATGACGGAAAACTAAGGCAGGAGCTGCAAGAGTGAAGAAAATAAGAATTTCAAAAAAAATTTTCATATTTGGCGTGCTGTGCCTTTCGTCCTTCCTGCTTGCCATCGCACTGATGCTTGTTCGAGATGGGATCATCCAAAAGCAGCTAAGTCAGCAAATGGCAGTGCGTTGGAATGAGGAAGGGGGCGTTACGCAAATCAGCGCCTTCTTCACTAGAAAGGCCGGCGTAACCAAGGAGCAAATCATCGGATTTGAGCATTCGCTGGACAGCGCATTACAGGAAGCCTCGGTGAAGCTGGAAAGCGAAAACCCGGGTGCAAGGCTTTGGACAGATGCCTATAGCGCACAGGGGACTTTGATGGTATCTACGGACAGGGCCATGCTATCGCTGAAGGCGATCGGCGTTGGCGGTGATTTCTTCCAGTTCCATCCGCAGAACTTGTTATACGGCAATTATTTTAACGAAAACGACGTCAATCAGGATTATGTCGTTATAGATGAAGAAATTGCCTGGCAGCTGTTCGGCGGCATAGAGGTTCCCGGGAAAATCATTGACGTCAATGGAAAGCCACACATGATTGCCGGTGTCATCAAAAGACCTCAGGGAAAGATGGAGCAGAGGGCAGGACTTTCGGATCCCATTATTTACGTTTCCTATGAGACCCTACAGGAATCAGGTATGGCAGACCCGATCAATCATTTTGAGATCGTCATGCCGAACCCCATCAAGGGTTTTGCAATGGATATGGTAAAAAAGAATTTGACGGTGGATGAAAAGGAATCTGAGTTTATTGAGAACAGCACCAGATATTCCTATGATCATTGCCTAAAGCTTTTGGGGGAATTTTCCTATCGTTCCATGAATGGCAAGGCTATTATTTATCCCTATTGGGAAAATATTGCAAGAGGCAAGGAAGACATACTTGCAATCCTGACGACGTTTGTGGTAATACTCATTGCAGTGCCGAGTCTTATCATTGCAATATGGCTGATTTATCGCTGGCGACATAAGAAATGGACTTGGAAGTCCGTTTGGGAGAAGCTGACCAGGGCCCTGGAAAACGCAAGGAGCCGAAGAAAATCTGCCAAGAATAGGACGCAAAAGGACAAGGCGGAAAAGACGGAGAAGAAAAAGACGGAAAAAAGAAAGGCAGGAAAGGCTTTGGAATCCAGAAAGCCGATTCACATTACCTTTGACGAGGAGGAAGAGAATGAAGAAGAGTAGTAACTTAAAAAGAATTGTGGCCATGGGTTTGGCGGTCATTATGACGCTTGGCATGGCCGGATGTAACAACGCGAAAAACAAGGATGGCAACGGCGGCGGTGGAAAGGGAGGAGATCCTGTCGCTGCAGACCCTTTGCTGGCAAAGCAGTATGTTTATCGATATGCGGATATTTCGCTCTCCGGTGAAAATGAAGACCTCAACATTTCATCGGCCAGAAAGGATGGAGATCGTCTGGAGATTTTGACCATGCGGTACGACTACAGCGATGACGGCACGGAGTCGCAGATCTTAACCCTGTACAACATGAAAAATGACGGCTCTGACGTAACCTCCTTACAGCTGGAGGCGGTGAAGGATGAGACTGCCGCGGAAGGAGAAACCAAGGAAACGGTCGGGGAGGATGACGGAGAAAATGTTGACGGAGAAAATGTTGACGATTATTCCTATTCCTATAGTTATTTTCAGAGCAGTGTCCTTACAAAGGAAAATGTTTTGGCACTTCGAACACATTACAACAATCAGTACGTGAACGGGGAATACGTCGACGAGAATACCACGAATATTATCGGATGGAACAAAAGCGACGGAACGCTGGCGTTCAATATCCCCTTTGACATGCAAAAGTATCAGAATGATGACAGCTACAGCTATGTCAATCGAATGATCGGTCTTTCAAATGATCAGGTCGGACTGTTAATGTCCGGCGATCAGGCCGGCATTATTACGGTCGGTATGGATGGCACCATGTCTGATCTTAAGAATATTGCTTCCGACAAGGATATTTTCTCCATGGATCCCGCTTTCGCTGAAAGGCCGGATGGATCCCTTTACGTAGCTTACTACAGCGAAGATTGGACGAAGCAATATATCAGGACCTTTAATCCTGCAGATGGCTCCCTGGGACAGGAATATGAAGTTCCGGCGATTGCAAGAAACAATGGATTTTTTAATTTCTGCTCCGGCAACGAAAAGGACATTCTGTATTCCAACAGTGAGGGCGTCTTTGGATTTAATCTTGGAGACACTGAGGTTACCAAGGTGATGGATTACGTGAACTCGGATCTGGTTACCTATAGCCTTAGTAATCTGATCAGTCTGGATGCAACACATTTTGCCGCATGCTATTATGACAACACCACTTATAAGACAAACATGGCAATCTTCTCTTACGTAAAGCCTGAGGACATTCAGGATAAGAAGGTGCTGGTCTATGCGGGCATATACATTGATACCAACACAAAGGCAAACATCATCCGGTTCAACAAAAAGAGCACGGAATACAGAATCACCATAGAAGATTACAGCAAGTATAACACAGAGGAGGATTATACCCTCGCGACCACGAAGCTGAACAACGACATGATCGCCGGTAAGGTTCCGGACATTCTGCATTTGAATTCCTCCATGAACGTGAATACCTTTGTGGAAAAGGGACTTCTCGCAAATATCGATGAGATGATCAAGGGCGATGACGAGTTAAGCCAGCAGGAATACATGGATAATGTCTTTGAGGCATATCGGGTAAATGGCAATCTGTATCAGGTGGTTCCGAGGTATTATATCAGAACCTGGATCGGAAAGAAGAGCCTTGTGGGTGAGCGTGACCATTGGACCATGGACGACGTAAAACAGGCAGCACAAAAGCTTGTTGGAGATAAGTCCATCTTTGGACTTGGCATGACGAGAGATACCTTCATCTATCAGATGATGAATTACTGCGGCAGTGATTTTATCGATAAAAACGAGGGAAAATGTAATTTCAACAATCAGAACTTTATCAGCATGCTGGAGTATGCAAGAAGCCTTCCCGAATCCGAAGAGTCCGGCGGCGATGAGGAGTATTGGCAGCATTATTATGAGTCCTACCAGACGATGTATCGTGAAAACAGGGCACTGCTGATGGAGTGTACCGTAGGTGACGCATACAACATTAAGTACAGTGTCAACGGTCAGATCGGAGAGGACGTTTCCTATATTGGTTTCCCTACGGAAACGGGTTCGGGTTCCTATATTGAGGCTTCCATTACCTACGCCATTTCTTCCAAGTCCGCAAATCAGGACGGTGCATGGCAGTTTGTCAGATTCTTCCTGACCGAGGATTATCAGAAGAACGAGGATTACAAGTATGGTTATGCCGATGGTATGCCCATCCTCAAAAAGCTTGTTCGCGAGCAGGTGGATAAGACCATGGAAAGACCTTACTGGACGGATGAAAACGGAGAGAAGGTTGAGTACGACGATACCTACTGGATCAACGAGGAAGAGATCATTATCCAGCCCTTTACGAAGGAGCAGGCAGATAATCTGTTCAACTTCCTTAGCAGCGTAAAGAATACCAGCTATTCGGACGAGAATATTACGAAGATCGTTGAGGAGGAGATCGCATCCTTCTTTGCCGGTTCCAAGTCCGCAAGCGACGTTGCTAACATGATTCAGAATCGTGTTCAGCTCTACCTCAATGAGAATAAATAAGATGACGGGAAGATGTATCTTAATTGGCTCCGGCGACCTCACGGTAAGTGAGGTTAAGAAAAAGGACGGAGATTTCGTTATCGCATTGGATGGCGGAATCGGGTACTGTGATTTTCTGCGGCTGGAGCCGGACTTAGTGATAGGTGACTTTGATTCCGTAACCGAGGAAGAGCAGAAGGCCGTGGAAATCCTGGAACGGGAGGTGCCCGATCAGGTGATTCGACTGCAACCCGAAAAGGATGACACGGACATGCTCTATGGAATCAAGTATGCTTTAGGGCTCGGATATCGTGAATTTCGCCTGTATGGGGCAACGGGAGGCAGGTTGGATCATACGCTGGCCAATATTCAATGCCTTTTGTATCTCAAAAATCATGATGCAAGCGGATATTTGATGGATGGTAACGGCATGATCATGGTTTTAAAGGATGAGGCCGTAAGCTTTCAGGAAAACCTCGAAGGAATGCTAAGCCTGTTTGCGCTTGGCGAGCGGGCAGAGGGGGTTAGTATCCGGGGAATGAAATATCCATTGGAAAACGCAACCATTACCAATGATTTCCCGATTGGGATCAGTAATGAGTTTATCGGGGAGAAGGCGGAGATCTCCGTAACAAAGGGAGAGCTTGTCTGCATCATCAGTTTCCTTTAGGTTACAGAAGAACTCGGGGCTAGGACTTGACAGTCTTTCTACTAACCATTTGACCTAGAAAGACTGTCAAGTCCTTCCCCTCGAGTACATGGATAATCTAATACAAAAAAATTGATGATGCAAACAAGTCATAAAAATATTATAAATAAAGATGCAAAGGCGTGGTAGCTAATGCATCTTTTTTATTTGGAAGGGATATTGAGAAGAATTTGTGAGAAAGGCGGGGCTTTTTTTGCGAGGAGGTATTTACTTGCTTGTAAAATTATGATAGGATGTATTGTCGAAAGTTAGTCTTTTTGAAAATTAGAAGAAAGAGATGGGAACAATATGAGTAAGAAACCTACCGTACTTATGATTCTTGATGGCTTTGGATTGAATGAAAGATCTGAGGGCAATGCCGTAGCACAGGCAAAAAAGCCTGTAATTGATGGCTTGATGAGAGATTATCCCTGGGTTAGGGGTAATGCAAGTGGCATGGCCGTAGGACTTCCTGAAGGACAAATGGGTAACTCTGAAGTAGGTCACCTTAACATGGGTGCTGGTCGTATTGTATATCAGGAGCTGACCAGAATTACGAAGGAGATCATGGATGGCACCTTCTTTGAGAATGAGGCTCTGCTAAAGGCTGTAGAGAACTGCAAGAAGAACAATTCCTCCCTGCATTTTATGGGTCTTTTGTCTGATGGCGGCGTTCATAGCCATAATACGCATTTGTATGGCCTTCTGGAGCTGGCAAAGAGAAATGGACTGGAAAAGGTTTACGTACATTGCTTCTTAGACGGTCGTGATACGCCTCCCACCAGCGGCAAGGGCTATGCGGAGGAGCTTCGCGCAAAGATGGAGGAGATCGGTGTTGGTAAGATCGCTTCCGTAATGGGCCGTTATTATGCTATGGACAGAGATAATAACTGGGATCGTGAGAAGCTTGCGTATGATGCTCTTACCAAGGGCGAGGGACTGACCGCAGCCTGCGGCGTTTGCGGCATTCAGGAATCCTACGACAGAGGCGAGACCGATGAGTTCGTAAAGCCTACGGTTGCAGTTGAGGACGGAAAGCCCGTGGCAACGATTCAGGATGGCGACAGCGTTGTTTTCTTCAACTTCCGTCCTGATCGTGCAAGACAGATCACCAGAGCCTTCTGTGATGATGAATTTAAGGGGTTTGATCGCGGCGCAAGAAAGGATTTGTGCTTTGTTTGCTTCTCTGATTATGATCCTACCATTCCGAACAAGCTGGTAGCATTTAAGAAGGTTTCCGTGACCAATACCTTTGGTGAGTGGCTTGCGGCAAACAAGATGACCCAGGCTCGTATCGCTGAGACGGAAAAATACGCACACGTTACGTTCTTCTTCAATGGTGGCGTAGAGCAGCCAAATGAGGGAGAGGACAGAATCCTGGTAAATTCTCCTAAGGTTGCCACCTACGACTTAAAGCCGGAGATGAGTGCATATGAAGTATGTGACAAGCTCTGTGAGGCAATCAGAAGCGATAAGTATGACGTGATCGTAATTAACTTTGCTAACCCTGACATGGTAGGTCATACGGGCGTGCTTGAGGCAGCCGTAAAGGCCGTAGAAGCAGTAGATGAGTGTGTTGGCAAGGCAGTAGAGGCCGTAAAGGAGAAGGATGGCGTTCTGTTTATCTGCGCTGACCATGGCAACTGCGAGATGATGATTGATTATGAGACTGGTGAGCCGTTTACCGCTCATACGACCAATCAGGTTCCTTTCATTTTGGTGAACTATGATCCTGCCTACAAGCTTCGTGAGGGCGGATGCCTTGCAGACATCATTCCTACCCTGATTCAGATCATGGGCAAGGAGCAGCCTGTGGAAATGACGGGAAAGAGCCTGCTGATCAAAAAGTAAATCGTTTCCTTCTTAAGAAATAAATAAAAAGATGGCATCGGAGACTTAGCTATTGGAAGTTTCCGATGCTTTTTTTGCTTAAGGACTCTTGACAAAGAGGACAGGCCTTGCATATAGTGATAATATAAGCTTTTTATCTTTTGGTTTAGGAGAACGGTCATGGATTACAAAGGATTTTTATCGCAATTTTCGCGTGTTGCCTGTGTGATGTCCGTCAATTTAAAAGAAGAGGGCGACAATAGATATCTGGTCGAGGATGCCAACGATGCCTATAAAAGAACCGTTGTAAAGTCCTTGGAAGATTTTGAAACGCATGTTCCTTATACGCGCTATATTCCCAGGGCGGCAAACTTTGAGGATTTGTGCAATAGCTGTGTCATGAATGACAGGCCGGTTCACACCTATTTTGACATTGAATTGTATAATGCTTGGATGGAAGTCTTTTTAACGCCGCTTTCCTCAGATGACCCTGACAAAAGGATGCTGCTGTTTTCTTACGAAATGAATCCTAAGGCTGAGATCGACAAGCTGACTGACATTTCCTCCGAGACAGCCACAAACGTCATCAAGACTTGCTTAAAGCTTCGAGAGAATAACGATTTTCAGAATGCGATGAATTCCGTGATTGGAGACATTCGCTCGCAATGTGGGGCCAAAAGATGTAGCATTCTTCTGACGGATTTTGAGAAGCGAAAGTATTCCCTTTTATGCGAAGATTATGAGGATGATCCGAAGCAGATGCCATTGTCAGAGATTCTGACGGAAGAGTTTTATCAAGTCATAGAAACATGGCCCAAGCTCATGAATAAGAGTAATTGCTTTATCATTTCTGATGAAGAGGATATGGATGAGGCATATAAAATAGCTCCGGAATGGACTCTTACGCTGAAGCGGGATGGAATAAAAACAATGGTTATTTTTCCGCTCCGTTCGGATAACAAGACGATTGGTTATATTTGGGCAGGAAACTTTGACCCGAAAAAGACCATGCAAATCAAGGAAACCTTGAGCTTGACTGCCTTTATTTTGTCAGCGGAAATAGCAAATGAGCAAAATATACGCAAGATGAAGATTATGAGCTCCACGGATCTGTTGACGGGCGTTCTGAACCGCAATAGCATGAACAACAGGATCAGTGAAGACATTTCTGGCGTTAAAACAATTGCAAAGCCCTTTGGTATTTTCTTTATTGACGTCAATGGCCTTAAGACGATTAATGATACAAAGGGACATCTTGCAGGAGACAATCTCCTAAAGGAAGTTGCATCAATGCTACAGAAATTGCAGCAGAAGAATATGGAGATCTATCGCGTTGGCGGCGATGAGTTTATGATAATTTCGACGGAATTGTCAGCGAAACGCTTTGAAGAATTAAATCAGCAGCTGATTGCAAGTTCCGAACTTCCTGAAAGAGCGCATTTTGCCGTCGGCTCCTGCCATAGCGACGAGACGGATGACATAAGAAAAGCCATGCAAAGGGCGGACGCAAGAATGTATCAGCACAAGGCAAGGTATTATGCGAAGCATCCGGAGTACGAATGGCATGGAAGGCCCATCTAAGGTGACCATATTACACCATCTTGACATAAAAATGTTGGGATGGTGTTTTCTTTGACAAGTTTTTGTTGAAAAATTATGTAAATAATGCAATAATAAGATAAATAATCAGTAAATTTGACAAAGATGAATCACAAATGAAAGAGGCAAAAGGTTGGAAAAAGAACTGGAAATACAACCGAAAACGGAAGCTGGATGGCGGGCGAGATTAAGGGGAAATCGTTCGAAGAGTGAAAAGGATGCGGAATATGTGCCCGTCATAGTTTCGAATGGCAGAATATGTCAAGGGGGGAATCAAAGCTGGTGGCTCTCTTTGCTGACAAAATTGAGTACAGAGAGGCAAGAGCAGGAAAAGCAGAGAAAGCAAGAAGAGGGAAGGCAAGAGCAGGAAAAGCAGAGAAAGCATACGAAAAGGAAGGATCAAAAAAGAATTAGTCCATCAAGGTATCAGATGTGTCGCAGGGATGAGGATTATCGCATTGCGAGTCTTGGCTGCGGCGTCATAGCCATGACAAATCTGGAGCTATATCTGAAGACCAGAACTGCGGAAAAAACAGATTTGGTGCCTAGATTGGAAGGCCCTACGGAAGCTTTGGCAAAATCCACAGATGGAGCTAAGGCGATAATGCCCCTTCCTAAGGAGGAATACCTAAGGGAGGTCGGAAACAATTGGAAGGCCACCTATCGTATAGGCAAGAGCTATGTCAATTACTTGACGGGGCTTTATCCATGGAAAATGGAGGCAGGACTAAGAAAATGCCTCCTAAAGCTTCGATGTAGCCGCACGAGAGTTCAGTGGGCACCCTATGTCGGAAAACCGCAAAATTGTCAGAAGCAGATGGTTCTAGATACCATTTGTGACATGTTGGAACAGGATTATCCCGTCGTCTGTGCCTATCATACCTTCTCGCCAAAGGAACATTCTTTGATTCTATATCATGAGTTAGGCCTGGCAGTTCGTGGGGCAAACGCCGAAGGACGCTATGATAAGGTGAGCAGCCATTACATGACGATCATAGGGTGCTATGTTGCCGAGACAGGCTGCACCATATTACAGATGGAGAGCTGGGGAAGACTGTATTACGTGCGATATGATGAGTATGCGAAGCGGCTTAATTATTTTACTAACATTCTTAGGATCTATGAGTAATATAGGGGGAAGGATACGGAAGATAAAGGAGGATTTCTGATGGCGACGGATTTTCAGGGATTTCTGCTGATTTATCTTCAGCAATTCTGGAAACCTGCATTAAGCTTCGCAGGGATAAGGAAAAGTTGAGCGAGGATAATGTGAAAGAAACAAAGAAGATTCATTTAAGAAGAAAGAGGGAAAAACAATGGATATCGTGAGACTGGGAAATACGGGAATAGAAGTTCCGAAAAATGCATTCGGAGCATTGCCAGTACAGAGAGTAACGTTAGAAGAGGCCGTAATGTTGCTTCGCAAGGCTTATGACGGAGGCATGCGGTTCTTTGACACAGCAAGGTTTTATACAGATAGTGAGGTCAAGCTTGGCGCGGCTTTTGAAGGAATGCGGGAAAAGGTATATATTGCGACCAAAACGGGTGCAACGACCGTTGAGCAGTTCTGGAAGGATCTGCAGACCTCTCTCCAGAATCTTCGGACGGATTACGTGGATCTTTATCAATTTCATAATCCTTCCTTTTGTCCGAAGCCCGGGGATGGAACGGGGCTTTATGAGGCAATGCTGGAAGCGAAAGCAAAGGGGATGGTGCGACATATTGGAATCACGAATCATCGCCTGAATATTGCCATGGAAGCCATTCAGAGCGGCTTATATGAAACGCTGCAGTTCCCTTTCTGCTATCTTAGTACCGAGAAGGATCTGGAGCTTGTGGATGCCTGCAAGAAGGCTGGTATGGGCTTTATTGCCATGAAGGCATTATCCGGCGGACTCATTACCAACGCGAAGGCGGCATATGCTTATTTAGCGCAGTTTGATAACGTGTTGCCGATTTGGGGCATCCAAAGAGAGAGGGAGCTGGACGAATTTTTAGCCTTTATGAAGAATCCTCCTGTCATGGATGAAGAAATCAAGACAATTATCGAAAAGGATCGCGGAGAACTGCTTGGTGAGTTTTGCAGAGGCTGTGGTTACTGTATGCCATGCCCTGTGGGAATCGAGATTAATAACTGTGCAAGAATGAGCTTGATGCTGCGCCGTGCACCGTCCAAGGCATGGCTTACGGAGAGCTGGCAGGAGAAGATGAAGCTGATTGAGAAGTGTCTTCATTGCGGAAGGTGTAAAGAGAAATGTCCTTATGGTTTGGATACGCCAACGCTTCTCAAAAAGAATTATCAGGATTACAAGGAGATTTTGGCAGGAAAAGAATTTTAGGTGTTCTAAACGCCAGATTTTGTCCATATACTTTAATGACAGAGAAAAGCTTCACAATAACGGAATCATTCTTGGCAGTAATGGAGCCGAGCGGAATGGAGCAAATCATCGCGAAATGATGAATTTCAGAAAGGAGTGGACAAACATGGCAAGAGGACCCAGAAAAACGATTGAGGAGAAAATTGAGGCAAAGCAGGAACTGATCGAAGCGCTGGAGACAAGATTAGAGTCAGAGAGAAGCGAACTGGAGGATATGCTAAAGGAGAAAAGACTAAAGGAATTGGAGGAAGTAGGTGACCTCATCGAAGAGAGTGGACTGGAGCCCAGCGCCGTCGCAGATTTGCTGAGAGGTTACCTAAAGGATCAACAGAGTGCGTAATAGAAAAGCCTTCCCGGATGGTGGGAAGGCTTTTATCATAATTGCAAATATTACAAATATTACAAATATTACAAATATTATTGTTTCGCTTCGCTCTCGCGTAATGCCTTCTGGGCGGAGGAGAGCATGAGCTTGATTCTGTTTAGCTGGTTTACTTCGCTGGCACCCGGATCATAGTCAATGGCAACAATATTCGATTCGGGATATGCCTTTCGGAGGGCCTTGATGACACCCTTGCCAACCACGTGATTCGGAAGGCAACCGAAGGGCTGAGTACAAACAATGTTGGGAACGCCCTCGTGGATCAGTTCTACCATTTCACCTGTCAAAAACCATCCCTCACCCGTCTGATTTCCGATGGAAACGATGGGCTCTGCAAACTCTACGGTCTTGCGAATCGGATTCGGCGGAACAAAGTGCTTACTCTTTTTGAATTCCTTATTGGAGGCACCACGAATTACGTGCTCTATGCCCCAAATGCCGAGCTTAGAAACGCGCGCAGCCTTTTTACTGGTGCCAAGGTGCTCTGCTTTGTAAATTTGATTATAGAAGCAGTAGAGCATGAAATCCATCAGATCAGGTACCACGGCCTCAGCGCCTTCGCTCTCCAAAAGTTCCACCAGATGGTTATTTCCGGCAGGTGAGAACTTCACGAGGATTTCTCCAACAATTCCAACGCGAGGCTTCTTTATGTCGAGAACGGGAATCTGATCAAAGTCACGAATGATCTTGCGGCACAAAGTATTAAATTTCAAAAGGTTAATGTGCTTCTGGGAAACATAGTCCTGAGCAACCTTCAGCCACTTTTGGTGAACGGCGTCTACGCTGCCTGGAGTTGCCTCATAGGGACGCATGCGATAAACGCAGCGCATAAAGATGTCTCCGATTGCAGCGGAAACAGAAGCACGAATCAATAAATCAAGGTTAATCGGGAAACCCGGATTGACCTCAATACCGCCGATGTTCAAAGAGATTACTGGAATATGCTCCATGCCTGCCTTCTTTAGGGCACGACGGATGAATCCGATATAGTTGGTCGCACGACAACCACCGCCGGTTTGCGTGATGATAATGGCAGTTCGATTTAAATCATATTCCCCGGATAGTAATGCCTCCATGATCTGTCCGACGACAAGCAGAGAGGGGTAGCAGGCATCATTGTTGACATATTTTAAACCGACGTCGACGGAATGCTTATTATCATTTGAAAGCACTTTAAAATCATAGCCGATGGCCTGGAAGGCCTTTTCCCAAATATCGAAGTGAATGGGACTCATCTGAGGGCAGAGGATCGTGTAATTCTTCCGCATTTCCTCCGTGAATACGACCTTATGAATGTTCGTAGGGTGGATTTCACGCTCTTTTCCAAGCTTCTCCCGTACGCGAATCGCTGATAGCAGGGAGCGAACACGGATTCTTGCAGCGCCGAGATTATTTACCTCGTCAATCTTTAAGCAGGTATAAATCTTGTCAGATCCAGACAAAATATCATTGACCTGATCAGTCGTAACGGCATCCAGACCGCATCCGAAGGAATTCAGCTGGATCAAATCGAGGTTTTCCGTCGTGCGCACATAGGTTGCAGCCGCATAGAGACGGCTGTGATACATCCATTGGTCGGAGACAATCAATGGTCTGTCCGGACATCCGAGATGAGAGATGGAATCCTCGGTCAATACGGCAAGGCCATAAGAGGTAATCAGCTCGGGAATGCCATGATTGATTTCAGGATCCAAGTGATAAGGGCGGCCTGCGAGGACAATGCCGCGCTTCCCCGTTTCCTTCAGATATTGCAAGGTTTCCTCGCCCTTTTTACAGATGTCCTTGCGCATGGAATCCAGTTCCTTCCAGCCAAGCTCACAGGCCTCGCGAATCTCTGCCGCAGGAATTTCGCTGAATTCCTTCGTCAGAGATTGGCAGATGGTATCTACGCTGGCAAAGGACATGAATGGATTGCGCAGGCGAACCTTGCCGCTGGAGATGCTCTCCACGTTATTCTTAATATTCTCAGAATAGGACGTCACGATGGGACAGTTATAATGGTTATTGGCTTCTGGCGTCTCGTTTCTTTCATAGAACAGGGCGGGGTAGAAGATAAAGTCTACGCCCTGACTGATCAACCATTCCACGTGACCATGAGCCAGCTTCGCAGGATAACACTCTGACTCACTGGGAATGGACTCAATGCCGAGCTCATAAATCTTACGATTAGAGACGGGAGAGAGTACCACGCGGTAGCCAAGCTTTGTAAAGAATACATGCCAGAAGGGATAATCCTCATACATGTTGAGAACCCTCGGAATGCCGACGGTTCCTCTAGGCGCCTTGTCTGCATCCAGAGAAGCATAGTGGAACAGCCTTTGAAGCTTGTACTCAAAAAGGTTCGGCATGTTCAAAGCATTCTTTTGACCGCCAATGCCGCGTTCACAACGGTTGCCGGAGACATACTGACGTCCGCCTGAGAACTTATTGATTGTCAGACGACAGTTATTGGTACAGCCTTTGCACTTCGCCATGCTGGTCTCAAACTTCAATGAACAAATTTTCTCATAGGAGAGCATGGAGGTTTCATAGCCCTCCTCAAAGCGCTCGCGGGCAATGAGTGCCGCACCGAAAGCGCCCATGATACCGGCAATGTCAGGACGAATGGCCTCACAATTGGCAATTTTTTCAAAGCTGCGTAGTACGGCATCATTATAGAACGTACCACCCTGTACGACGATTTCCTTTCCAAGCTCAGAAGCATCGGAAACCTTGATTACCTTGAACAAGGCATTTTTAATGACGGAATAGGCAAGGCCTGCGGAAATGTCAGCAACGGAAGCGCCTTCCTTCTGGGCCTGCTTTACTTTAGAATTCATAAATACGGTACAACGGGTACCAAGATCAATGGGATGCTCGGCAAACAGCGCCGCCTTGGCAAAATCCTGAACGCTATAATTCAGGGATTTAGCAAAGGTTTCGATAAAGGATCCGCACCCGGAGGAGCAGGCCTCGTTTAACTGAACGCTGTCAACGGTCTGATTCTTGATCTTAATGCATTTCATGTCCTGACCGCCAATGTCGAGAATGCAATCTACCTTGGGATTAAAGAATGCAGCGGCATAATAATGGGCAACGGTCTCTACCTCACCGTCATCCAAAAGAAAGGCAGCCTTCATCAGCGCTTCCCCGTAACCGGTGGAGCAGGAGCGTACGATTTTTACGCCCTCAGGGAGCTGCTCAAAGATTTCCTTTAAGGAACCGATGGCCGTTGTCAAAGGACTTCCGCCGTTATTGCTATAAAAAGAGTACAGCAATGAACCGTCTTCCCCGACAAGAGCAATTTTCGTCGTCGTGGAGCCGGAATCAATGCCTAAATAAGCATTTCCTCGATATTCCGAAAGCTTTGCGGTCTTTACGTGACTCAAAGCATGACGAGCCTGAAAAGCATCGTAATCCTCTTTGGAGGCGAAGAGAGGCTCCATGCGTTCCACCTCGAATTCCATGTGGATTTCGGTGGAGAGCTTGCCAACCATTTCCTCCAAAGTATAGTGCGTGCCAGGTGCGGCTCCGGTTCCCTTGGTATTGGCAATGGCTTCGCTGGCATGAGCCTTTCCATCGGCGGCATTCATCGCACTGCCCATGGCAGCGAATAGATGAGAGTTATCAAGATCTACCGTATGCTCATCATCCAGCTTCAGGGTACGAATAAAAGCGGCCTTCAGCTGATCCAGGAAATGTAATGGACCGCCCAGAAATGCAACGTGACCGCGGATCGGCTTACCGCAGGCAAGACCGGAAATCGTCTGATTGACAACTGCCTGGAATATAGATGCAGCAAGATCCTCCTTGGTTGCACCTTCATTGATCAAGGGCTGGATGTCCGTTTTCGCAAACACGCCGCAGCGAGCAGCAATCGTATAGAGAGAATGATAATTTTTCGCATATTCATTCAAACCAGATGCGTCCGTCTGAATCAGGGAGGCCATCTGATCAATAAAGGAGCCTGTACCGCCTGCACAGATACCGTTCATTCGCTGCTCAACGTTACCGCCTTCAAAATAGATAATCTTTGCATCTTCGCCGCCAAGCTCAATGGCAACGTCGGTCTTAGGTGCAAGCGTTTTCAAAGCCGTTGCTACGGCGATGACCTCCTGCGTAAAGGGAACCTGTAGGTGATTTGCGAGGGTCAGGCCGCCGGATCCTGTAATCATGGGGTAGAGCGTATAATTACCGAGCGCCTCATAGGCTTCCTGCAAAAGCGCAGACAGGGTTTCTCTGATATTAGCATAGTGACGTCTATAATCAGAAAAGAGTAGCTCGTTTTGTTCATTTAATATGGCAATCTTGACCGTTGTGGAACCAATGTCGATGCCAAGCATTGCTTCTTTCAAATTCTCTTGCATTGCGTAAAACCTTCCTTTTGACATTCTTTATGATTATACGACAAAAGGACGCAAAAAGCAACGAACAAAAAACGTAATTTCTTTAAAGATCCTTAAAAGAAAATAAAATCCGTCGCATTCGGTTTACTTCTGGGCGGCATAATGTTACAATACATCTATATGATCAGGTCTGATGAAAAACTCGGTGCTTGGTTGGAATCAGCTTTCTGGTAGGATTTTTACTTGTCGCAAGTTTTACGTGCAATCTAAGGAGGAAAAAACTACCTGGGAAGCCTAAAATAGCGATTTGGGTAGCTTTTGCCAGAATGTACGGAGGAAAAAAACTACCAAAGAAGCCCAAATAGCGATTTAGGTAGCTTTTGCCAGAATGTACAAAGGAAAAAAACTACCAAAGAAGCCCAAATGGCGATTTGGGTAGCTATTGCCTGAATGTACGGAGAAAAAAAACTACCTGGGAAGCCTAAAATAGCGATTTAGGTAGCTTTTGCCAGAGTTCATATCTTGTAAATCAAATCGATGGAATCGTCTTAAAGCGAAAATGATAAGTTTAAGACAATGATAAGCTTAAGACAATGATAAGCTTAAGACAATGATAAGCTTAAGACAATGATAAGCTTAAGACAATAATAAGCTTAAGAAAAATAAATAGGAAAAGAGAAGTGAAATGAGTAATTTTGAGAGAAAGTTTGGAAAATATGCGATACCGAATTTGACGATAATTATCATTGGCTGCTATGTGATTGGATATGTCATGCAGCTGATTAATGAGCGGTTTTTGGAGTTTTTGACCTTGGATCCTTATCAGATTTTGATAAAGGGACAGGTTTGGAGGATTTTTACATGGATCATTGTTCCACCGGAATCCCTGGGGCTTTTTACGATCATCATGCTGATCTTTTATTATAGCATTGGAACGCTGATGGAGAGGACGCTTGGAACCTATAAGTACAACGTATATATCTTCAGAGGAATTTTGCTGACGGTAGTCGCAGCGCTTCTTTGCTTCGCGCTTACTTACTTTTTCCCACAGGCCATTCAATCGATTTATGATACGGCAAAGCTTTATTATTTTTCAATAACCGGAAACATGCCGGATCATATGCAGACGCTAAGTCTGTTATGGAACAGTGCTGCAGGCGTGTTCAGTACCTATTATATCAATATCTCCATTTTCCTTGCGTTTGCCATCGTTTATCCGGAGATGCAGGTCCTTTTGATGTTTGTCATCCCTGTCAAGGTAAAGTGGATGGGCATTCTCGATCTTGCAGTCATGGGCTATACCTTCTTTACCAGTAATATGTTTGTGAAATTTGCCATTGGGGCGGCACTTTTGAATATTGCGATCTTTTTCTTTTCCGTGAGAACGATGAACCATTTAAGACCCTCACAGGTAAAGCGCCGCGTGGAGTACCAGCACAGGATGCAAAAGGCACAGTCTCTGACAAAGCATAAATGTGCAATTTGCGGTCAGACGGAAAAGGACAATCCGGAGCTAGAATTTCGTTTTTGTTCCAAGTGTAATGGTAATTATGAGTATTGCTCAAATCATCTTTATACGCATGAGCATGTAAAGTAACGCTTGCATGCGAAAGTGTTTGTAGCATGTAAAGTAAAGTTTGCATACGAAAGTGTTTGTATCATCAATTAAGAAAATTTGGCTTGGACTTACCTGTATTTGAAGCCGGATGCAAAGAAATAAAGACGTTCAGAATAAAAAGCTTAAGCAACAATAGGGAAGCAGTTAAGAGGTAGAAGCAATGAATAAGGAATTAGAGTTTGCCAAAAAGCTGGAGGAAATCAAGGCACTGGCGAAGGAACAGGGAAATATGGTGACGCAGGAGCAGGTGCTGAATGCCTTTGAAGCGTTGGAGCTTTCCGGTGATCAGATGCAAATGGTGTATGATTATCTCCTGCAAAGCAAAATTGGCATTGGACAGCATTTGGATCCCGAGGATTTCCTCACTGAAAAGGAGCAGGATTATCTGGAGGAATATCTTGCGGAAATTGAAGGCCTTGCAGATGTTTCGGAGGGAGAAAAGGAAGCAATCACGCTCTCTGCCATGGCGGGTGATGCCGATGCACAGAGGAGACTGACCGAGATTTATCTAAAGGAGGTTCCTGAGATTGCAAAGCTTTATGCCGGACAGGGTGTTTTCCTTGAGGATCTGATCGGTGAGGGGAACGTTGCGCTGACCATTGGCGTGTCCATGTTGGGAAGTCAGGAGACGGCGGAGGAAGCTCTCGGCATGCTTGGCAAGATGATCATGGATGCCATGGAAATGCACGTTCAGGAGAATGCAGATGCCAAGAAGATTGATGCAAGGGTGGCTGAGAAAGTAAATCTTGTTGCAGATAAGGCAAAGGAGTTATCGGAGGAGTTGCGCCGTAACGTAACCATTCAGGAGCTGATGGAGGAAAGCGGGCTCTCGGAAAAGACAATTCGGGACGCCATTCGAATGAGCGGTTACAAGATCGAGGGCATTGATGCTGCAGGAGAATAATGCTGCAGGATTATAACAAGGAGAAGAAAATGTCGGATCGAATCATTTACGAAGACGGAAAGTATGTCATGCAGGACGTCGGAACCTTGTATGTCGGAACGAAGTATCCATTTGGAGAAATCCTGGAGAATGAAGAGATTCCCTTTAAGTTCCGGCTGCTCTGTGAGCGGTATTTACTTCCGGAGTCGGACAGGGAGGACACGCTTGAGACGCACCTGTATTACCTGGATTCCAAGAGCTTTTCAGTGAAGATTTATAAACAGCTCCGAGCAAAGGTAAAGATTAATCTATTGGCTGAAAAGAAGGACAGGCAGGGACGCGCTGTCAGGGAATATGTCACAAAGAATTTGACCGTGGAGGAGCTGACGAAGCTTTCGACACAGGAGAAGGAAGCGCAGGGCGTGGTCATTCAAGAGCTTGCAGTCAGTAAATTTGCTTTAATGGCATTCTAAAAAATAAAGTGAGGAAAAACATGAAAACAGAAAATTGTAAAGCGTATGAGGTTTTAAGTGAACAAAACATTTCCATCGGATCCTTCCAGACAAAGGCATATGTCTTAAAGCACAAAAAGACGGGTGCCAGGGTAGCCCTTTTGGAGAATGATGACGAAAATAAGGTATTCTATATTGGCTTTCGCACGCCGCCCAAGGATTCCACGGGCGTTGCACACATTCTGGAGCATTCGGTGCTCTGCGGTTCCGAGAAGTATCCCTTAAAGGATCCGTTTGTAGAGCTTGTAAAGGGCTCCTTAAATACCTTCCTGAATGCGATGACATATCCTGACAAGACGGTTTATCCCGTTGCCAGCTGCAATGATCAGGATTTCGATAATTTGATTGACATTTATCTTGATGCCGTATTCCATCCCAACATTTATCGAAAAAAGGCCATCTTCCTGCAGGAGGGCTGGCATTATGAGATGGATGACGAGGGAAAGCTGACCTATAATGGCGTTGTGTATAATGAGATGAAGGGGGCTTTTTCCGATGCGGATGAGATTTTGTTCCGTGAGATCATGAATTCTCTTTATCCGGATACCTCCTATGGCGTGGAGTCCGGCGGCGATCCGAAGGTGATCCCCGAGCTGACCTATGAGAATTTCCTTGCATTCCATGCAAAGTATTATCATCCCTCCAACAGCTATCTTTATCTCTATGGCAACATGAACATGGAGGAGAAGCTGGACTTTATTGACAGGGAGTATCTCTCGAAATATGATCAGATTTCCGTAGATTCCGAGATTCAGACGCAGCCTGCCTTTGCAGAGCCGAAGAGAATTGAAAAGGAATATCCCGTGGACGAGGGAGAGGATCTGAAGGAGAAGACCTATCTCTCCGTGAACTATTCGGTTGGGACGAATTTGGATCCCGTGACTGTTTTGGCCTTCCAGATTTTGGATCGCGTCATCTGTAACTTAAATGGATCACCCTTAAAGACGGCGCTTCTCGATGCAGGACTTGGCAAGGATGTCTACAGCTCCTATGACAATGGCATTAAGCAGCCTTCCTTTAGCATTGTTGCAAAGGATGCGGACGCAGACAGGGAGGAAGAGTTCCTTTCCATTGTCGAGAACACTTTGAAGAAGATTGTAAAGGAAGGCTTAGATAAGAAGGCATTGCAGGCAAGCTTGAATTCCATGGAATTTAAGTATCTTGAGGCAGACTATGGCCGCTTCCCGAAGGGACTGATGTATGGGCTTGGCGCATTGGACAGCTGGCTTCATGATGATTTAACGCCCTTTGTTCACATTGATGTCAATGCCGCTTATGCATTCCTTCGCGAGAAGGTAAAGACCGATTATTTCGAGCAACTGATCGACCAGTATTTATTGAAAAATACGCATAAAACCGTTCTTGTAATGAAGCCGAAGGAAGGTCTTTTGGAAGCGCAGGAGAAGGAGCTTCTAGAAAAGCTGGCCGAGATCAAGAAGGGAATGACGCAGGAAGAGCTTGAGCAGATTCAGGAAGATCAGAAGGCTTTGAAGGCATTTCAGGATCGCGAGGATACGGAGGAAGAATTGCAAAAGCTTCCGATGCTGAAAAGAGAGGATCTCGGCAAAAAGGCGGCCGTTTTATATAATGAGCCGAGAAAGATTGGCGATACGGAATTTATTTTCCATGACGTGTTTACCAATGGAGTCGGTTATCTGAATCTGTCCTTTGACTTAAAGGATATACCTGCGGAGTATTTCCCTTATATCGGACTGCTTCGCATTGCCATGATTGACGTCAGCACCAAGAACTATACCTATGGTGATTTGGTGAATGAGATTGATCTTTGGACGGGTGGCATGACCTCTGCCGTAAGCGTAAGCAGCAAATATAGCAATCCTGATGAATGCAGGTGCTTTTTCATGATCAATGCGAAGTATACCTATCAGAATCTGAAAAAGGTGATGGAGCTGGTTCGTGAGGTCGCACTCTATAGTCAGTATGATGATGAGAAGCGTATGCTGGAAATCCTTCGGGAGTATAAGACAAGCACCCAGCAGGGAATGATTGCAGGAGGACATTCTCTCGCTGTTTCCAGGGCGCTTTCCTATGATAATTTGTCCTCTGCATATAATGACGTGCTCTCAAAGCTTTCTCTGTATCGGCTTGTCAGTGAAATAGAAGGAAATTTTGCGGCTAAAAAAGATTTGCTAAAGGAAAGACTTGCAACTATGACTAAGATGATTTTCAGGGCGGAAAATCTTCGCGTGGACTTTACGGGTGCAAGAGAGGTCTTGCCTGAGCTGGAAGCACAGATCGAAGCTCTTAAAAACGAGCTCTTTACCTGCGAAGTAGAAAAGGGTAGGTTTGTGCCTGAACTGAAGAAGAAAAATGAAGGCTTTATGGAGCCAAGTCAGGTTCAGTATGTCTGCCGCGCCGGGAATTACCGTAAGAAGGGGCTTCCTTATGATGGTAGCCTAAGAGCGCTGAAGGTAATGATGGGATATGAGTATCTTTGGATGAACGTGCGCGTTCGCGGCGGAGCCTATGGCTGCATGTGCAACTTTGCAACGACGGGTGAGAGCTATTTTGTTTCCTATCGCGATCCCAATCTTGAAAAGACTGTGGAGACCTATCAGGGGGCAGCGGACTTTATCAGAGGATTTGAGGCGGATGAGCGCACGATGACAAAGTATGTGATCGGTGCCATTGGGGAGCTTGATACGCCCATGACGCCTGCAACCAAGGGAAGCTTTTCCAAGGAGGCGTGGCTTGCTGGCGTGACGGAGGAGGATTTGCAGAAAGAGCGTGATGAGCTGCTTGCAACGACGCCTGAGAAGATCAGATCTTTAGCGAGGTACGTGGATGCCTTTATGGAGGATGATTGCTTTGTTGTTGCCGGAAATTCCGGAAAGATCAAAGAAAATGAAAAAATGTTTGGTTGTATCGAGAACCTTTTATAATCGTTCGTCGTCTATTAGGGTAGAACGCCAGGAAAAGGAATTCGATCATATTAATGCTTGGCGTCGGGGAGGCGAGTATGAAAAAAAGAGAGTTAAAAAGAAATTTGGGAAAGCTTTTGGCAGGGGTGATTGTCCTGACGTTGCTTGCCGGATGTGGCGGAGCGAGTAAAAGCTCTGACGCAAACTACAAGGCAGCAAACAATTCTGGAGCCAGCTATAAATCCGAGTCGGCAGCCTATGATGCAGGTTATAGAGATGACGCTGACATGGGCTTTAGCGATGGGATTGAGGTGGCGACCAATGGAAAGAGCGGAAATGAATCCCTGTCAAACACCTCGGCAAGTAAGCGAAAGCTGATCAAGAACGTTTCCATGAGCGTAGAGACGCAGGAATACGAGACGCTGATGACGAATCTGGAGACGCGCGTAAAGGAGCTTGGTGGCTATATCCAGAATCTCGAGAGCTATAATGGGAGCAATTATAATGATAACTATAATTATAAAAGCGGAACCTTTGCCAAAAGAAATGCCAGCATCGTCATCCGTATTCCTCAGCAAAAGCTTGATGACTTTGTCAGCACCGTTTCGGAGCTGTCGAATGTCATTAATCGCAGGGAGAGCGTGGAGGACGTAACGCTTCAGTATGTCGACGTGAAGAGTCATAAGGAATCCCTGCAGGTAGAGCAGGCAAGGCTGCTTGAGCTTTTGGAGCGCGCAGAGAACTTGGAAGACATCATCACGCTGGAAAATCGTCTGACGAGCGTTCGCTATCAGATTGAGAGCATGGAATCCACGCTTCGCACCTATGATGACCTCGTGGATTATAGTACGGTGAACCTTCAGATCACGGAGGTTGAGGTTTATACGCCCGTGGAGGAAAAGCAGGAAACCAACTGGGAGCGCATGACCAATGGCTTCGTAGAGAGCCTGATCGACGTAAGGGATGGCTTTATCAACTTCGGCATTTGGTTTGTGGTACATATTCCTTATTTGCTCATTTGGGCAGTTGTGATTACCGTGATCCTACTGATCATTAAGAAGCTTCGTAAGAAGAGTAGTGGCAAGAAGGAGAAAATGCCGGTCAAAGGTCAGGAGCCTGAGCTTTCTGATTCCGCCTCCTCCAAGGATGAAGTAAATAAATAATGTATGCCATAGATGATTTATCGCGTTAAGATAGTGAGAATCTCCGGGTAATCCCCCGGAAAATGGCCCAGAGTGACTTCCTGGCAGAACTTTAATCCGGAAAGCTGCTCTGGGCCGTATTTTTTGTGCATACGTAAGGGATTCCGAAATAACCTGAAATCCGACTCGTGTAGAGCGGAAAAGTGTAAAAATGGATATTGACAGATGAAGTGAAACATTGTAATATGTATTACATAGAATAATACAACAAATACAGAAAGGAAGGAATACATATGAGTTTGCCGAATGGATCAATGGCATGTATCATTATCGTTATGATTGCCGGAATCGCGATTCCGGTGGCATTATTACTGGTATTAAAGAAGGTGACGGGTGGTTCTTATAAAGCTTTTTTCTGGGGATGCTTTATCATGTTCCTGTTTGCCATGACGTTGGAGTCGATCATACATCAGTTTGTGTATTCGACGGACTTTGGACAGAAAATCTGGAACAATGCGCTCTGGTATGCAATTTATGGCGGATTGATGGCAGGAGTTTTTGAAGAGACAGGCAGGTTTATTGCTTTTAAGTATCCCTTAAAGAAGCAATGGGACAAGGATGCAAATGCACTGACCTATGCAGCAGGACATGGCGGCTTTGAGATGTTTAACATTTTATTTTTTGGCATGTTAAATAATATCACTTATGCCACGGTCATGAAGTATCCAGATAAGATGGCGGAAGTTTTTGAAAAGGCGACGGCGGAACAGGCCGTTCAGATTCAGCAGGTGTATGATACACTGGCAACCACGCCGGCATGGATGTATCTGCTTGCTATCGTGGAGCGCTGTGGCGCACTCATTTTGCATTTTGGACTTTCTGTTCTGGTTTGGTTTGCCGTAAAGAAGGGAAAGAAGAAATTTTACTTATTCCCTCTGGCCATTTTGCTGCATGCATTTGTAGACGGCGGTATGACCTTAGTAAATAAATTAACTGGAAGCATTGCAATCACGGAGATCTTTATTTGGGTGCTTGCCATTGCAGTTGGAGCCTTCAGCTTCATGATTTGGAAGAAGGAAGCGACAAAGGAGAGCATTCAAAAGTCCTGATAAGAGCACATGCCATTGCCGAAAATGGAAGATGGTAACAAAAAGAAGCGCTGGCAGTTTATTCCGCCAGCGTTTCCCATTGTTCATATTTTTGCTCTAATTCTACCTTCAACGCATCCTGTTCCTTTGCCAATTCCTGGAGCTTTATGGAGCTGGTGGCAATTTCTGGCTTTGCCATTTCTTCATCTATTTCTGAAATGCGAGCCTCCAACTCTGCAATTCTGGCCTCGCATTTTTTGAGGTCATTTTCTTTCTTTCGAATCCTTGCTTCTTCTTCCTTTTTGGCCTTGTAATCCAAGGCACCGCCCTTAGAAGCAGTAGTGTCGGACGTGGCAGAAGCGGAAGTTGTAGAAGCACCAGATCTTTCCTCTTCCTTTTTGATCTGCTCGTCCAACGTTGCCATCTGAATGTCGCGTTTTTCCAAATAGTAATCATAATTTCCGACATAGCTTACAAAATGATTCTTGGTAAGTTCCAGAATCCGATGTGCCGTCCGATTGATAAAATAACGGTCATGGCTGACGTAGAGAACGGTGCCGGAATAGGAATTTAGGGCATCCTCAAGAATTTCCTTGGATGCAATGTCAAGATGGTTTGTCGGCTCATCCAGAATCAAAAAGTTAGCGTTGCCCAGCATCAGTTTTGCAAGGGAGACGCGTCCGCGCTCGCCGCCGCTTAAATCCTTAATGAGTTTAAATACGTCATCCCCCGTAAAGAGAAAGGCGGCAAGAACGTTTCGAATTTCCGTATTGGTGAGATATGGGTAATCATCTGAAATTTCATCAAATAAGCTCTTCTCAGGATGAAGTACGTGGTGCTCCTGATCATAGTACCCAATTTCAACGTTAGTTCCTAGCGTAAATTTCCCGGAATCTGCGGGGAGTACTTCATTCAATATCTTTAACAGGGTTGTCTTTCCCGTACCATTATCACCGAGGATGGCAACGTGCTCTCCACGCTTGATCTCAAAGGAGACGTCGTGGAAGAGATTCTTTCCGTCAAAGGATTTGGAGAGGCCCTCAACGGTCAGAACGTCCTTACCACTTTCACGGTAGGGTGTCAGCGTCAGCTTCATGTCGGTATTGACTTCCGTAGGCTTTTCGATTCGCTCTATTTTATCCAGCATTTTTTCGCGGCTTTCCGCACGCTTTATGGATTTTTCACGGTTGAAGGAGCGAAGCTTTTCAATCACGGCCTCCTGATGCTGAATTTCCCGCTGTTGGTTCAGATAGGCATTCATGGCGGCAATGCGAAGCATCTTTTTCTTTTCGGCATAATCGGAATAATTTCCCAGGAAGGTCATGGCCTTGGTTTGATCTAGCTCAATAATTTTCGTACAAATACGATCCAGGAAATAACGGTCATGGGAGACAATCAGAACAGCCCCCTTATAGTTCAATAAATAGGTCTCTAACCATGAGATGGAAGAGACGTCCAAATGGTTGGTGGGCTCGTCCAAAATAATTAAGTCAGGCTTTTGCAAAAGGAGCTTGCCAAGAGCAACGCGCGTCTTTTGTCCGCCGGAAAGTGTGCTGACGGATTTTGAAAACTCAGTCTCTGCAAAGCCAAGACCCTTTAAGACACCAATGACCTCGCTCTGATAGGAGTACCCGTCCCCCATTTCAAAGGCATGCGTAAGATCCGTATACCGCTTCATCAAGGCATCCAACGCTTCGCCAGACGTCTCCTTCATGTCCTCCTCGCATTTACGCATCATCGCCTCGATGTCTAAGAGATTTTGTTTTACGGAGAGGAGCTCTTCATATATGGTGTTTTTCGTGGAAACGGCGTTGTTCTGTGCAAGATAGCCTAAGGTTTTATCCTTAGACAACGTGACGAGACCGGAATCAGGCGCACTTTCACCTACGATAATGCGAAGAAGCGTCGTTTTCCCGGCACCATTGATGCCGACAATGGCCGCCTTTTCGTTATCCTCAACATGAAAGCTCACGTCCTGCAGAACCTTTTTTTCCACAAATTCTTTACAGATGTTTTGACAAGATAAAATCATGATTATTCCTCCGAAGTTTTATTCTATTTGTTTTGCTTTGGGCTGTCAAGAGAGAGCGTGTTTTTCAAGGAATCTAATATTGACACGTTTTTAACAAAGTGATATAGTTTTATCGTATGAAATGAGATATTTGGCTCTTCATGAAAACAATTTTCGTGGGAACGGAGGGAACGAGCCTTGACGGAAAATGAGAAAGAAATTTCGCAGGCAGTCATTGGCAGACTGCCAAGGTATTTTCGATATTTAGGAGAACTTCGCGACGAAGGCGTGGAGCGAATTTCCTCACAGGATTTGAGCGAACTGATGAAGGTAACGGCTTCTCAGATTCGACAGGATTTTAATAATTTCGGCGGTTTTGGTCAGCAGGGTTATGGCTATAACGTCGAGTATTTATATCGCGAAATCGGTAAGATTTTGGGACTGGATCAAACGCATAACTTCATTATCGTAGGATCCGGTAATCTAGGAAGGGCGCTAGGAAACTATTTGAATTTTGAACGCCGCGGCTTTCTTTTGAAAGGGATGTTTGACCAGAATCCCGAAGTGATCGGAAGTGTTGTTCGTGGCGTAAAGGTGATGCCGATGGAGGAGATGGAGCAATTCGTCAGGGACAATGACATTGACATTGCCGTTTTGACGCTTCCTAAGACCAGTGCAGTCGGCGTTGCCGATCGATTGGCGCAAAATGGCATTAAGGCAATTTGGAATTTTGCTCACGTGGACTTAAACCTTCCGAAGGAGATTCAGGTTGAAAACGTTCATTTGTCCGACAGCCTGATGAAGCTTTCCTATAATTTGACGCGTTATCGCAAGGAACAGGAGGAATAAATGCGTTATCTTGTTACCAGCGAGGAAATGAAACGATATGATAAGGCAACCATCGAAAAGATTGGGATTCCCGGTCCCGTCTTAATGGAGCGCGCTGCGCTGCAGACCTTTTTCTGCCTGAAGGAGAGAGGACAAATCACTGCAGTTCATAAGGTGTTGATTCTCGCTGGATATGGAAATAATGGCGGGGACGGACTTGTCCTTGCAAGACTTCTTTGTGAGGCAGGCAAGAATGTCTTTCTTTGGCTTGTAGGAAACGAGGCGAAGGCAACACAGGATTTTCTGTTACAAAAAAAGATCCTTGACAGTTTTCCAGTAAAAATGGTAACGGACAAGCCGGAAGGAAGCTATGACGTCATTGTGGATGCCCTGTTTGGCGTAGGACTATCGAGACCCTTAGAGGGCAGGTATCTTGAAGCAATCGAAAGCTTAAATCGTGTAAGCGGCTTTAAGATTGCCATGGATATTCCGAGCGGCGTTAGTGCTGATACGGGCGAAATCCTGGGGACGGCTTTTCGCGCTGACCTGACGGTTACCTATGGATTTGAAAAGAAGGGCTTGTATTTATACCCAGGAAAGAGTCTTTCCGGGGAAATTGTTTTGGCAGACGTTGGTATTTCCAAGCGATCCTTTAGGGATGACGAGCCGCAGTGCTTTGCCATGGATGAGGATTTGCAAGAGCTTTTACCCAAAAGAGTGCCTGACGGAAACAAAGGAACCTTTGGAAAGGTACTGATTGTTGCGGGAAGCTATCAGATGGCGGGAGCTGCCGTGCTTTGTTCGAAGGCTTGCTATCGAACGGGGGCGGGCATGGTCAAGATATTGTCGGTTCCGGAAAACCGCATCATTCTGCAGGAAACCCTGCCAGAGGCGCTTCTTGGTAACGTTATGGAAGAGGAGGACGTCATTTCCTCGCTTCTTTGGTGCGACGTTATTTGTATTGGCCCCGGACTTGGACGCGGAGCGGAAGCCGTTAAGGCCATTGCCATGGCGCTGGGCGTTCACGAAGCACTGACGACCACGCAAATAGAAAACATACAAAAAAAACCGTTGATTCTGGATGCCGATGGATTAAATCTTTTGACGGAGCATTCGGAATTTTTGGACATAATAAAAGGACAGGGGCAGGCCGGAAGGCAGATAGTTCTCACCCCACATGCCGGAGAATTTCTGCGACTGTGGAATGCGTCAGAGAAGATCGTGGAAGGATCAGAAGATCTGCAGATGAATACATTCAAAAGGCAACCATGGAACTATGCAAGGCAACTATCCAAATGGCTTTCCGTCATCGTGGTTGCAAAGGACGCCAGAACCCTTATCTGTGCGCCGGAGGGACCATATTGCATGAACCTATCAGGTAACAGCGGAATGGCGACGGCAGGAAGCGGTGACGTTCTTGCGGGCATTCTTTCGGCATTTGTGGCTGCTTTGGGGCATGGAAAAGCTTTAGAACCGGATCTTTTCTTCTTGGCGGCGTGCCGGGCCGTGCGGGCACATGGCCTGCTTGGCGATGAGGCTGCAAAAAGACTTGGAGAACATGCTGTCATGGCAGGAGATTTGATTCCATAAATTGGAATAAGAATAGAATTTGTTGGAGGACGAAATGTTAGGAATTCGGGAATCCGTAGAGACCTATCAGCGGGTTCGGGTGGACATTGACCTGGACGCCGCCGTGGAAAACATGAAGAATATGAAGGAGCATTTACGGCCTGAGACCCAAATGATGGCCGTGATCAAGACAGATGGCTATGGGCATGGGGCGGCGCAGATTGCGGGCGTTTTAGAGCCTCTGGATTTTGTCTGGGGCTATGCGACGGCAACGCCTGAGGAAGCGCATTTACTGAGAAACAGCGGCGTAAGAAAACCGATTTTAATTTTGGCCTATACCTTTCCGTATTGTTATGAAATGCTTGCGGCAAACGAAATCAGGCCTGCCGTTTTTCGGGAAGACATGCTGGAGCAATTAAACGAGGCGGCAAAAAAGGCTGGAAAGAAAATAAAGGTTCACGTTAAGGTGGATACGGGCATGGGACGCATTGGCATTGCGCCTGACGAAAGCGGACTGGCCTTTATCGAAAAGCTGTTGACCTATTCTGATTTAGAGCTAGAAGGGATTTTTACTCATTTCGCCAGGGCGGATGAACTGGACAAAAGCAATGCCAAGGAACAGCTGATGCGGTTTCAGAACTTTGCGAATGAGGCTGAGAAGCGCTTTCAGATCAAGATTCCCTTAAAGCATTGCTCTAACAGTGCGGGAATCCTCGAAATCCCGGAGGCAAATATGGATCTGGTTCGTGCAGGCATTACGCTGTATGGTCTTTATCCTTCGGATGAGGTCAGCAAGAACGTGGTTCCTTTAAAGCCTGTGCTGAGTCTTCATAGTCATGTTGTCTATGTAAAGGACGTACGGCCAGGACAGAGCATCAGCTATGGAGGCACCTTTACGGCAGATCGTCCAATGCGCGTTGCGACCATTCCCGTGGGTTATGGAGATGGATATCCGAGAAGTCTTTCTTCGAAAGGGTTTGTCAAAATTCGCGGAAAAGAGGCACCGATCCTTGGAAGAGTCTGCATGGATCAGTTTATGGTGGACGTCAGCAATATTCCTGAATGTCAAAATGGCGATGAGGTAACGCTGATCGGAGATGGCATTACGGCGGAGCATTTAGGAGACCTTTCCGGACGATTTAACTATGAATTGGTTTGTGATCTTGGTAAGCGTATTCCACGCGTGTTTTACGTTGGCGGCGAGCCCGTAGCCGTCAGGGATTATTATCAGGATTAAGGCATAAAAGTCATGTATACCTCTGAAAAAATATGGCAAAACTAATCCCATAATGATTTCATTATGTGGAGGTTTTATGAAAAGAGGAGACGTGTATTATGCGGACCTTCGGCCCGTGGTTGGTTCTGAGCAGGGGGGCATCAGACCAGTTTTGATCGTGCAAAATGACATTGGAAATCGGCATAGTCCGACAGTGATCATAGCAGCCATTACCAGTCGAATGAATAAGGCGAAGCTTCCGACGCACATTGAGATCAGCTCTGGAAGCTATGACGTGGCAAAGGATTCCATTGTGCTGCTGGAACAGCTTCGTACGATTGACAAGACAAGACTTCGAGATAAGGTCTGTCATCTGGAAGGGGAAGTCATGCGAAGGATCGACAAGGCACTGAGAATCAGCTTAGAACTGACAAAGTAGATCGAAAAATCGCGTTTTTCGTATGGCAGACCTATGATTCAAAAGAAAAATCTTGAAGATTTTTTCTAATAATGTTATAGTAAAGAGAAAATCTGTGTAAAAATCAAAAAAACAAAGGGAAAAAGGAGTAGGTACAATGTCAGGACATTCAAAATTTGCAAACATTAAACATAAAAAAGAGAAGAATGATGCCGCTAAGGGCAAAATTTTTACGATTATCGGTCGTGAAATCGCCGTAGCCGTAAAGGAAGGCGGCCCCGATCCGAACAACAATTTTAAGCTGGCTACCGTGATCGCTAAGGCAAAGGCAAACAACATGCCGAACGAGACCATTGAGCGTGGCATTAAGAAGGCAGCCGGTGACGTTGGCAACGTAAACTATAAGTATGTTACTTACGAAGGCTATGGACCGAACGGCATTGCAATCATCGTGGATGCCTTGACGGATAATACAAATCGTACTGCTGCAAACGTAAGAAGCGCATTTACCAAGGGACAGGGCAACATTGGTACTCCCGGGTGCGTATCCTTTATGTTTGACAAGAAAGGCCAAATCATCATCGATAAGGAAGAGTGCGAGATGGAGGCGGATGACCTCATGATGATCGCCTTGGATGCAGGAGCAGAGGACTTTAATGAGGAAGAGGATAGCTTTGAGGTTTTGACTGATCCTGACGGATTTGAGCAGGTTAGAAAGAGCCTTGAGGATGCCGGCATTCCCATGATGAGCGCTGAAGTAACCATGATCCCTCAGAACTACGTGGAGCTGACTGATGAGACGGCGATCAAGAACCTGCAGAGAACCTTGGACATTTTGGACGAGGATGACGACGTTCAGGCAGTTTATCACAACTGGGATGAGTAAGGCTTTGAACATGGGAAGAAGCTCCTGCCATTGGACGATGGGAATTTCAATCTATGGCATGGTTTTCGTTATTTAAAATATGAATACAAAAAGACAAGTCCGTGAATGCACTTGCCTTTGTGGAGGAAGACGTAGGATGGAGAATCAGTATAGAATCGAAACAAAATGTGTACAATCGGGATGGCAGCCCAAGAACGGCGAGCCGAGAGTTCTTCCTATTTATCAGAGTACGACCTTTAAGTACGAGACCTCGGAGCAGATGGGGAAGCTGTTTGACTTGGAGGAGGCTGGATATTTTTATACAAGACTACAGAATCCGACCAATGACTATGTCGCACAGAAGATTTGCGAGCTGGAAGGCGGCGTGGCAGCCATGCTGACAAGCTCCGGACAGGCAGCAAATTATTATGCCGTATTCAATATCTGTGAGGCAGGCGATCATTGCATCATGTCTTCCTCCGTATATGGCGGAACCTTTAACCTTCTGACCGTAACCATGAAGAAGATGGGGATTGAATGCACGGTTATTGATCCGGACCTTCCTGCAGAAGAGATTTCGAAGGCTTTTCGCCCGAACACAAAGTGCGTTCTTGCAGAGACAATTGCAAATCCTACCATTGTTATTCTTGATATTGAGAAGTTTGCAAAGGTGGCACATGAGCATGGCGTGCCCCTGATTGTTGACAATACCTTTGCAACGCCCATCAATTGTCGTCCTTTTGAATGGGGCGCGGACATTGTAACCCATTCCACGACGAAGTACATGGATGGTCATGCCATGTGTGTCGGCGGATGTATCGTTGACTCCGGCAATTTTGACTGGGAAAAGTATGCAGATAAATTCCCTGGACTTACGACTCCTGATGAGTCCTATCATGGAATTACCTATACGAAAAAGTTTGGCAAGGGTGCTTATATTACCAAGGCAACGGCACAGCTGATGAGAGACCTTGGCTCCATTCAGTCTCCACAAAATGCATTCCTTTTGAACATTGGACTGGAAACGCTTCCCCTTCGCGTGGAGCGTCATTGCTACAATGCACAGAAGGTGGCGGAGTTCCTTGAGGCACATGAAAAGGTTGCCTGGGTAAATTATGCCGGATTAAAGAGCAGTAAGTATTATGAGCTTGCTCAGAAATATATGCCGAAGGGAACCTGCGGCGTAATCTCCTTTGGCTTAAAGGGTGGAAGAAAGCAGTCCGAAAAACTGATGGATCACTTAAAGCTTGCAGCTATCGTAACGCACGTTGCAGATGCAAGAACCTGCGTGCTTCATCCTGCAAGCCATACGCATCGTCAGATGACGGATGAGCAATTAATGGCAGCCGGAATTGCTCCGGAGCTGATCCGTTTCTCTGTTGGCATTGAGAACGTTGAGGATATTATTGCTGATCTGAAGCAGGCATTGGAGCAGGTATAAATGGATAAACTCGCGATCGTTATTCCCTGTTATGATGAAGAAGAAGTAATTAAAATAACGTCGAAAGCACTTCGAGACCTTTTGAAGGAACTCATTCAAAAGGAGAAGATTGCGGCGGACAGCTTCCTTCTTTTTGTCGATGACGGAAGCAAGGATCGCACCTGGGATTTGATCGAGGAAGAGCATAAGACCTTTCCCATACAGGTGCAAGGCCTGAAGCTAGCCCGAAACGTCGGTCATCAATATGCCTTGACGGCTGGCATTTTGACGGCAAAAGAGCATTGCGATTTCATGGTTTCCATAGACGCTGACCTGCAGGATGACATTCATGCAATGGAAGAGATGATTGATCTTTTTCATGCAGGAAATGACATCGTTTATGGCGTTCGCAGGGAACGGAAGACGGATACCTTTTTTAAGCGTGTGACGGCACAGAGTTTTTATAGGCTGTTGAAGTCCATGGGCGTCAATTCGATCTATAATCATGCAGATTATCGTCTGATGAGTCGGCGCGCGGCGGAGCAGTTTTCTAAGTATCAGGAGACAAATCTCTACCTTCGTGGCATGATTCCGTTGATTGGATATTCTTCGGAGAAGGTATATTATGACCGGAAAGAAAGAGTTGCCGGCAAGACGAAGTATCCCTTAAAAAAGATGCTGTCGCTTGCATTTAATGGGATTTCTTCCTTCAGCATTAAGCCGATCTCCATGGTACTTAACCTGGGCGTTGTCATTATTTTTTTATCAATTATTGCCGCAATTTATGCATTGATTTCTTATGTTACTGGCAACGTGGAGCCTGGTTGGACCTCGCTCATCCTTTCCATCTGGTTCTTGGGTGGACTTCAGCTGTTGGCGATTGGTCTTGTGGGGCAATATATCGGAAAGATCTACATGGAAGTTAAGCATCGGCCTAGATATCATATTGAGCAAGTTCTCTTTTCTGAAAAGTCAAATGAGGAATCGTTTTTGCAAAGCAGAGAGCGGGAGCCTGAATACAAATGAATTGGAAACGTACGAAAGCAAGTTCAGCCCTATGGATTTTATTAACGATCGTTACCTGCATTGCCGGTTTCTACGGCGTGTTTGGTTTTTGCGGCAATTTGGGAATCCAGGGAATGATGATATGGGTAGTTTATGCGGGAGTCCTTCTTTTTGGAGGACTTTTTAGCGTATTTATGATTCGAATCAAAGAAAAGTTTTTTCCTGCGGTTAAAGATCGGACGGGCTTGTGGATGCTCTTGGAGTCTCTTTTGTTTGTCGCGGTTTTAGCAGGAGGCATTCTGCTTCGAATCCATTATCTTAAGGATTTCAACGCAGGAAGCATGTATTATGTCGTGACCATGAAATATGGGGAGACTTTTCCTAATCATTATCTGGGTGCGGAGGACATTTATTTAAGAATTCTTCATGGCATCTGTTTTCTCTTTGGAAATACGACTTATTTCCTGATTCGTTTTCATCTGATTATAACCATTTTGGCTGGCGTCGTATGGTATTTTGCCGTAAGAAAGCTTTCTGGCAGAATTCCGGCACTGGTCTTTTTGGCATTTTATTGTTTGTTACCCTTTATTGTTCTTAATTCCTTGTTTTTAACTGCTGAGCCATTGATTTTCCTGTTCCATGGAATTGGATTATGGATGGTTGGAGCTTATTTCGCCAGCACAAAAAGAAGATGGATTTTTGCATTGGTTGCAGGAATGGTTGCTGGCATGGCAGGATTTATGGACGTGTTTGGATTCCTGCTGCTTTTTGTGACTATTTCTGCTTGGCATATGGATGGTGAGCAGAAAAGGGAAAGCATGAAAAATGTGCTTTCGGAGCTGGGCCTTTTGGTAGGAGGAGCTTGTGCAGGTTTTTTCTTAAGCATGCTTGTAAAGGCATTAACGGCAGGCGTGGGCTTGATGGCCGTTGCTAATGAATGGATCAATTTATATGCTCCCAGAAGCTTTGTTTGGCCTGGCTATCTAAATTATTTATGGTCATGCCTTGCGGGATTCTTGGGATCATGGACGGGAGTTTTATTAATTTTTCTGTTGGTTTTTACAATATTTGGTTTCCTTATGAAGGAAAAAACGGAAAAAATAAGTCCATGGGTGAGCCTTCTCGTTGTATCGTTAATAGCGATTTACCTTCAGATGCCTCCTGCCATTAGTGGTATTATTACAATGGAAGATGGTATGACTACCGGAACCCTGATTGACGTACCTTTTGACGGATGTCTTTTGGTTTTAGCGTGTCTCTTTGCCTTGGCGGGCATAGGTATAGAGAGTGTTTTTGTTCCTGCAATGATCAAACAGGCAAAACAAGCAGATTCAATACAAGGTTTTTGGGAACGCATGGATCCCAGAAGGATTTCAGCCTGGATTCGTAAGAAAAAGACGGAACGAAAAGAAAAGCTTGCGTATGCGATGGAACATCCTGAATCCATGGAAAACAAAGGCGTTGTTTCAAAATTCTTAGTAGATCGGGCAAAAAAGAAGGCTCAGGCGAAGCAAGAAATTGATAAGGTAATGCACGCACTGAATTCTTTGTCAGAGGATCACATTGTATGGACGGACGGAATAAAACCTTCCAAAAACCTCGCTAAGACATTGAAGGATGAAAAGGCCGAAGAAAAGGAACGGGCCGAAGAGAGAAAAAAAGCTGAAGAGAAGGAAAAGGCCGAAGAGAGAAAAAAGGCCGAAGAGAAAGAACATGGGCAGAAGAAAGCTGCTAATATAGTGCCCGATCAAAACGAGCCAGTAAAGGAAGAACCAGTAAAGGAAGAGTCGGCAAAGGAAGAGCCGGCAAAGGAAGAGTCTGTAAAGGAAGAGCCAGTAAAGGAAGAGCCGGCAAAGGAAGAGTCTGCAAAAGAAGAGACGATAAAAACGGAGTCGGAAAAGGAAGCCGGCAATCAACTGGAGAAGGAAGCTTCAGCAAGAGGAGAAGATCAAACGGAAGACGAGAAGAAAGATGATAGTAAGGAAGCGGAAACAATCCTAGTTGAGGCGGACGAGGAAGAAGCGTCAGAGGAAAAACGGAAAAGGAATGCGTCTGAAGAGCCAGAGGAAGAAATGATTCGGAAAGAAGTCAAAAATGCTAAGCCGCAGGAGGCTTCGGAAATGGATGACATTGAAATTCTGGACTTAGATCAAGAGGAAGCCGTAAAGAAGGAACCAAAGACGAATTATAATAAAAAGCTTGCTTCCGTTTTGGAATTTGATTATGAAGCCGTAGATGATGAGGATTATGAAGTGAAAGAATAAGAGCGAAACGCGTTGGGAAATCCTGACGCGTTTTTGCACAGTAGGGCATGGGATGAAAGCGGGGAGCGGCCGACTGTTGGAAACTGGATTTTGGAAATGCCTGATCCGTCAGTCTGGCTAAAAGAATTAATGGATTTCAGTATGTTTTGGGGCAAAAAAAGAAGTGACAAGAGAATATGAAAATGATATAATAAGGTCTGGCAATAAAAGAATGGATAAGAGGTAGTTAGCATGGCTTCGGCTTCTGGAAGAAATAGTTCAGGGAAGAAAAAGCTTCCTGCAAAGAGTACCGCATCTAGGGGAAGGACTAGCGGAAATAAGCCTGCCGCACCAAAGAAGAAAATTGATTATGAACAGGCAGTGAAAGACAGCGCAATGTATCACGAGATCAGCCTGATCATTTTGTTTGTGGCAATGGTCTTTTTGTTCTTTTGCAATTTTGGCGTCATTGGTGCCGTTGGAAATGCCATCAGTAAGGTAATGTTTGGACTGTTTGGTTTTACGGCCTACGTCGCTCCCATTTTATTATTTTTGGCATTGGCATTTTGGTATGCAAATCAGGGAAGTCCGACGGCAATTCGAAAGATGGTTGCCGCTGGGGTTCTGTTTTTGATGGTTGGAATTCTTTGCGAGCTGCTTACGAATAACGTAAAGACGATGACAAAGTATTCCGCAAAGACGATTTACGCATTTTGTAGTACCTATCGCAAGGGTGGCGGTATTTTCGCGGGCAGTCTTGCCTATTTGATGCATCATAATCTCGAAACGATCGGAACGATTTTAATCGTCATTCTTCTGAGCATTATTTCCATCATTTTATTGACGGAACGTTCTATTTTGGACAGCATGAAAAACGGCAGTGAACGCCTTCGTGAAAAAACCAGAGAGGATGCGGAGTTTCGTCGTGAGATTGCTCAGCGCCGTAAGGAAGAGCAGCTGACCATGCGTGAGTCCCGGGAAGAGGAACGAAGACTTCGCGAGCAGGAAAAGGAAGAAGAGCGCCGCATGCGCGCGGAGGTAAAGGAAAACGAGAAAATCCTTCGCATGGACAAGAAGGTAACGGGCGTCAGCGCCGATACCGAGCTAAGAAACGAAAAGCAAAACAGCAAAATGCGCGGCAAGAAGAATGACGTGCATGAGATTGTATATATGGAGGACGATCCGCAGGCAGAACAGGCAAACGTAAATACTTACGGCATGTCGAATAACAACGTGAAACCTGCAGGAAATATCCACGAAATCCATACGGAGCAGCCGTATCAGGGCATTCCGGAGCCGAAGGTTGCGGGAAGAAGAGCGGAAGCTTCGGAGACGATTCGGCAGACTGCGACAATGCCTTCGATGAATGTTCAGTCGGCGCCTGTTTCAGCTACGCCTCCCGCTGCGGGACACGTCAGCGCGGCTGCTGCCATGCAGGCACAGGACAATGAAATTCTGGAAGCAAAGAAACGCATGGAGAGCCAGTTCCAAAGGGATCAATATGCGAGAAATGCAGAATCCGGTAGAGAACGGTTTGGACAAAAGGAAGGCGGCGTGCCACTTCCGAGAGAAGCCGAAAAGATTCAGGTTCACAGTGGCGGTCAAAGCACTGGAAATGGAGTTGGAGCATCAGGTTATCAAAATCCCACGCCGGTTAGAAAGGCGCCTGCAGGAGCAGACGGCGCATCGGCTGATCAGCAGACGGCAAAGGAACTGAGTGCACCGCCGAAAAAGGTACCAAAGACCTATATGTTCCCGCCGCTTTCCAGATTGCAAAAGGGTGCGGCTGCTACGAATGATAATAGTGCGGAGCTAAAGGAAACGGCGCTTCGACTGAGAGATACCTTACATACCTTTGGCGTCAACGTTACGATAACGGACATCAGCCAGGGACCTAGCGTTACAAGATATGAGCTTCAGCCAGAGCAGGGCGTCAAGGTTAGCAAGATTGTTGGACTTGCGGATGACATTAAACTGAATCTTGCCGCAACGGACATTCGTATTGAGGCGCCAATTCCCGGAAAAGCGGCCATTGGCATCGAGGTTCCGAACAAGGAAAACATGATGGTTGCCCTGCGTGACCTCTTGGAGAGCAAGCAGTTTCAGGAGTTTGATTCCAAGCTGGCTTTTGCCGTTGGTAAAGACATTGCCGGACAGACTGTCGTGGCAGACATTGCAAAGATGCCGCACATGCTCATCGCAGGATCTACGGGCTCTGGTAAGTCCGTATGTATCAATACTTTGATCATGAGTATTTTGTACAAGGCGCATCCTGACGACGTAAAGCTGATCATGGTAGACCCTAAGGTGGTTGAGCTTTCTGTTTACAATGGAATTCCTCATCTGCTGATTCCCGTAGTGACGGATCCGAAAAAAGCTTCTGCAGCCTTGCATTGGGCTGTTTCGGAGATGGAGGATCGTTATCGGAAATTCGCTGATTTCAACGTGCGTGACCTTAAGGGATACAATAAAAAGATTGAGAGCATGCAGGACAATGGCGATGGCACGGCACCTAACAAGCTGCCGCAAATCGTGATTATCGTAGATGAGCTTGCAGATCTGATGATGGTAAGTCCTGGAGAGGTTGAGGAATCCATCTGTCGTCTGGCACAGCTTGCAAGAGCCTGCGGAATTCATTTGATCATTGCGACACAGAGGCCCAGCGTTGACGTCATTACCGGTTTGATTAAGGCAAACATGCCAAGCCGCGTGGCCTTTGCGGTATCTTCCGGAGTAGACTCCAGAACCATTCTTGACATGGTTGGCGCCGAGAAGCTATTAGGTAAGGGCGACATGCTCTTTTATCCGCAGGGCTATTCAAAGCCTGCACGAATTCAGGGCGCATTTGTTTCTGACAAGGAAGTAAGCGACGTCGTTGACTTCTTAAAGAATCAGATGATTGGAAATACCTATGCCGAGGATATTGAAGAGAAGATTAAAAACATGGGGAGCGGCAATGGCTCTTCCGGCAGTGGCTCCTCCTCGAGTTCCAATTCAGGACTGGATGAGTATTTTGAGGAAGCCGGAAGGTTTGTCATTGAAAACATGGATAAGAACAAGGCATCCGTAGGAAGCCTGCAAAGACTATTGAAAATTGGGTTTAACAGAGCAGCCAGAATCATGGATCAGTTATGTGAATATGGCGTAGTTGGCGAATCGGAAGGGACAAAGGCACGAAAGGTGCTGATGACCATGGAACAATTTGAACAACTGCTAGAGACTCTATAGTTTGTAAAGATAGTGAGGACAAAAATGAAGACAGATATTGAAATCGCACAGGAAGCTGTGATGAAACCAATTACGGAGATTGCGGCTAAGCTTGACATTACGCCCGATGATCTGGAGCTTTACGGGAAATATAAGGCGAAGATTTCTGAAGAATTTCTTCAAAAAATTCAGGATCGCCCGAATGGGAAGCTGATTCTGATGACCGCCATCAATCCGACGCCAGCAGGAGAAGGGAAGACAACGACGACCGTTGGTCTTGGTGAGGCTTTTGGCAGAATGGGAAAGAAGGCCGTTATCGCGCTTCGCGAGCCCTCCCTTGGTCCTTGCTTTGGTATTAAGGGCGGCGCGGCTGGCGGTGGCTATGCACAGGTGGTTCCCATGGAGGAGTTAAATCTTCACTTTACGGGTGACTTCCACGCGATTACTTCTGCAAATAATCTGCTTGCTGCGCTTTTGGACAACTCTTTACAGCAAGGGAATCCTTTGAATATTGATCCACGTCAGGTCGTTTGGAAGCGGTGTCTTGACATGAATGACCGCGCCCTGAGAAACATTATTGTTGGCATGGGCGGAAAGACGGAGGGCGTCGTTCGTGAGGATCATTTTGTCATTACCGTGGCAAGTGAAATCATGGCGATTCTTTGTCTTGCGGCGGACATGAAGGACTTAAAGGAGCGTCTGTCTAAGATAGTCGTTGCTTATACCTATCAGGGAGAGCCTGTTACGGCAGGAGACCTCAAGGCCGTTGGGTCCATGGCTGCGCTGCTTAAGGATGCCATGAAGCCAAATATTATTCAGACCTTAGAGCATACGCCTGCATTGGTTCACGGCGGACCCTTTGCAAACATTGCACATGGATGCAATTCCGTAAGAGCGACAAAGGCAGCCTTAAAGATGGCGGATTATGTGGTTACGGAGGCAGGCTTCGGCGCGGATCTTGGCGCGGAAAAGTTCTTTGACGTAAAGTGCCGCATGGCAGGCTTAAAGCCAGATGCGGTTGTTTTGGTTGCTACCATTCGGGCCTTAAAGTACAATGGCGGCGTTCCTAAGGCAGAGCTTTCCACAGAGAACATGGATGCGTTAAAGAAGGGCATCGTTAATCTGGAGAAGCACATTGAAAACCTCCAAAAGTATGACGTTCCCGTAGTCGTGACGCTGAATTCTTTTGTGACGGATACCGAGGCAGAGACCTCCTACGTAAAGAAGTTCTGTGAGGAGAGAGGGTGTGAATTTGCCCTGTCAGAGGTTTGGGCGAAGGGCGGAGAGGGCGGTATCGCTCTTGCCGAGAAGGTGCTAAAGACCTTAGAAGAGAAGGAAAGTCATTTCCATCCCTTGTATTCCGATGAATTAAGTCTGACAGAAAAAATTGAAACGGTTGCCAAGGAGATTTATGGTGCGGGAAGCGTAAAATATGCACCTGTTGCCGTAAAACAGCTGAAAAAGTTAGAGGAGCTTGGTTTTGGAAACATGCCTGTCTGCATGGCTAAGACGCAGTATTCGTTGTCTGACGACGCAACGCTTCTCGGAAGACCGACTGGCTTTGAAATGAACGTAAGAGAAGTTTATGTTTCAGCAGGTGCAGGCTTCGTCGTAGTACTGACTGGAACGGTCATGACCATGCCTGGATTATCTAAGAGCCCTGCTGCTTATAATATTGACGTAAATGATGAAGGAAAGATTACGGGATTGTTCTAATTTTACTTGAAAAAATTCTCAATAATAGGTACAATATTGAATGACAAAAAATTAACAGGCTTATGTCGCACAAACAATACGGAGGGAAACGGGATGCCGACAATTATTGATGGAAAAGCAATTTCTACTCAGATTAAGGATGAACTGAAGGAAGCTGTTGCGCAGATGAAGGCGAAGGGGATTACGCTTTGCCTTGCCGTGATTCAGGTAGGTGCGGATCCTGCCTCCTGTGTGTACGTTCGAAATAAAAAGAAGGCTTGTGAATACATAGGCATCGAATCCCTTTCCTATGAACTTCCTGAGGAGACGACGCAGGAGGAGCTTTTGAATATCATTCAGGAATTAAATGCAAGAAAGGACGTCAATGGCATTTTGGTTCAGCTTCCTCTGCCAAAGGGATTGGATGAGGAGAAGATTTTGGATGCCATTGATCCTTTGAAGGACGTGGATGGCTTCCATCCCATGAATGTCGGAAATCTTAGCATTGGCAGAAAGGGCTTTGTTTCCTGTACGCCCGCCGGCGTCATTCAATTATTGAAGCGCTCCGGCATTTCCATCGAGGGAAAGGAATGCGTTGTTGTTGGTCGAAGCAATATCGTTGGTAAGCCCATGAGTATGTTACTTCTTCGTGAAAACGGAACAGTGACAACGGCGCATAGTCGTACAAAGAACCTTCAAGAGGTAACAAAAAGGGCGGACATTCTTGTGGCGGCCGTTGGAAAGCCTCGCATGATTACTGCTGATTACGTTAAAGAAGGAGCCGTAGTCATTGACGTCGGCATCCATAGAAATGAAGACAACAAATTGTGTGGCGACGTGGATTATGAGAGCGTTGCACCGAAATGTAGTGCCATTACGCCAGTTCCCGGAGGCGTAGGCCCCATGACCATTGCCATGTTGATGAAAAACTGTGTGGAATCTTATTCCCTGCAAAATCAGTAAAATCGGAGGAGAGAGGAAATGCGTTGCCCAAAATGTGGGGCGGAGCTTCCTGATGGGTTCCTGTACTGCGAAAAGTGTGGGGAAGAAATACACGTCGTTCCGGATTATGATCCAACCTTGGACGTTGCCATTGACGTAGAAGGGACTGCGGAGGGCGCAGAGCTGGAAATAACGGAAAAAAAGAATCCTGCAGATCATAGAAAGCTACGTCAATATGCTCTCAGGGCATTGATTGGCATTTTGACGATTGCGGTAATCATCTTAATCATTATTACAAAGCTCAACATAGCACATGAGAATTCAGCCACCTATCAAATCGCCATGGCCGTAAAGTATCGTGGCATGGGAGAATATGACAAGGCGATTGCCTGTTATTCGAAGGCAATAGAATTAGAGCAGGATGACGTCGGACTGCTGACGGATGTTGCAGAGGTTTATTACCTGAAAAATGACGAAGCGTGGTACGAAGTCACGCTAAAGCGAGTGCTATATCATCCGGAGGCTACGGATGCCCAGAAGAAATGGGCAAGGGAAATGCTAATTCCCCTTATGATTAAAAAGGGCGATTTTGAGATGGTTTACAAGCTCCTAAAGGACAGCGGAGACGATAATCTCATTGCTGCGTATCAAGAGTACGTGGCTCCAAAGCCGAGCTTTTCCCTGATGGAAGGAACCTATGAGGACATTCAGTCCCTGACAATTACCTCCTATGCGGAGGGGAAGATCTATTATTCCATGGATGGAACCGTGCCGGGAGAAACCAGCAAACCATATACCATGCCAATTGTTCTTGATTTTGGAACGGTTACGATCAAGGCTTGCCTGATCAATTCCTATGGCGTAAAGAGTGACGTTACGGAGGCAACCTACGTCATTCAGTTACCGGAAAATGCCAGCAAATAGGAAAAACAAAAGAGCATTATGTAAGTAACAATATAATCCTAAAAAGGGTGGAGAGGTGGAGTATGTACAAGATTTTAAAGAAACAGGAATTGACGACAAACATTTATCTGATGGACGTTGAGGCTCCCAGAGTAGCCGAAAAATGTCTTCCGGGCCAATTTGTCATCGTGCGAATGGACAAGGATGCCGAGAGAATTCCTCTGACCATTTGTGACTATGATCGCAAGGCAGGAACGATTACCATCGTATTCCAGACTGTTGGTGCTGGAACCAATATGATGGCAGAGCTGAACGAGGGAGATAGCTTCCATGATTTTGTAGGACCTCTCGGATGCCCCTCAGAGCTTATAAAGGAAGATTTGGATAGCCTCAAGCAGAAGAAGATTTTGTTCGTTGCCGGCGGCGTTGGAACTGCTCCCGTATATCCTCAGGTGAAATGGTTAAAGGAGAATGGCGTCAACGCTGACGTCATTATGGGTAGTAAAACGAAGGATCTCTTGATTCTGGAAAAGGAGATGGCGGCTGTCGCAGGAAATCTCTATATTACCACGGATGACGGATCCTATGGAAGAAGCGGCATGGTAACCCAGACGATCAAGGATTTGGTTGCAGAGGGAAATCATTATGACGTTTGCATTGCCATTGGTCCCATGATCATGATGAAGTTTGTTTGTCTCCTGACCAAGGAGCTTGAAATTCCTACCGTTGTCAGCCTGAATCCCATCATGGTAGATGGCACGGGCATGTGTGGTGCCTGCAGAGTAACGGTTGGCGGCAAGGTCAAATTTGCATGTGTTGATGGACCGGAATTTGACGGCCATCAGGTGAACTTTGATGAAGCCATGAGAAGACAGACCATCTATAAAACCGAGGAAGGTCGCGCCATGCTTGCATTGCAGGAGGGCGATACTCATCACGGCGGATGCGGTAACTGCAATTAATCGAAAACTCTGGAAAGGATAATGGTGAATAGAAAATGGACGTTATGACAAAGGTTCCGGTAAGGGAGCAGGATGCCAAGGAGAGAGCAACCAACTTTGCTGAGGTTTGTCTTGGCTATAATATGGAGGAGGCACAGTGCGAGGCTTCCAGATGTATCAACTGTAAAAACGCACAATGCATAAAGGGATGTCCCGTAGCGATTGACATTCCCGCATTCATTCATGAAGTGAAAGAAGGAAATATTGAGAAGGCATATCAGATCATCAGCGAATCAAGCGCACTTCCCGCCGTATGTGGTCGTGTTTGTCCTCAGGAGAGCCAGTGTGAAGGAAAATGTATTCGCGGCATTAAGGGTGATCCTATTTCCATTGGAAAGCTGGAGCGTTTTGTGGCTGACTGGGCTAGAGAGAACGGAATTAAGCCTCAGGGAGCAACGGAGAAGAAGGGAAAGAGCGTTGCAGTCATCGGTTCCGGCCCTGCAGGTCTGACCTGTGCAGGAGACCTTGCCAAGATGGGATATGACGTTACTATTTTTGAAGCATTGCATGAGGCAGGCGGCGTTCTTGTCTATGGTATTCCTGAGTTCCGTCTTCCGAAGGAAGCAGTTGTAGCTAAGGAAATTGAAAACGTAAAGTCTCTTGGCGTTAAGATTGAAACAAACGTAGTCATCGGTAAGTCCGTAACAATTGACGAACTGATGGATAAGGAAGGGTTCTCAGCCGTATTTATCGGATCTGGCGCAGGACTTCCGAAGTTTATGGGTATCCCTGGTGAGAACTCCAATGGCGTTTTCTCCGCGAATGAATATCTGACCAGAAGCAATCTGATGAAGGCATTTAATCCTGCTTCCCCGACTCCTATCATGAGAGGAAAAAAGGTTGCAGTCGTTGGCGGCGGTAACGTAGCCATGGATGCTGCAAGAACGGCACTTCGTCTTGGCGCTGAGGTACATATTGTTTACAGAAGAAGTGAGGAAGAACTCCCCGCGAGAGTGGAAGAAGTACATCACGCTAAGGAAGAGGGCATCATCTTTGATCTTCTGACCAATCCCACCGAGATTCTCGCTGATGAGAAGGGCTGGGTAACTGGAATGAAGTGCATTAAAATGGAGCTCGGCGAGCCGGATGAATCTGGCAGACGTCGTCCTGTTGAGGTACCCGGTTCTGAGTTCGTCATGGAGCTGGATACCGTGATCATGTCTCTGGGTACTTCACCGAATCCATTGATTTCTTCCACAACGGAAGGTCTTGAGACCAATAGATGGAAGTGTATCGTTGCAGATGAGGAGAATGGAAAGACAACGAAGGAAGGCGTATATGCAGGCGGAGATGCCGTAACTGGCGCAGCTACCGTAATTCTTGCCATGGGGGCTGGCAAGGCTGCTGCAAAGGGCATTGATGAGTATCTGAGCAAATAAATTGATTAACTTAGACTGTTTTACTTACGGAAGAAAGGCGGATTAGGGGTATGGCTTGGTGTCCGGTTTGTAAGAATGAGTATCGTCCAGGAATTAAGGTTTGCGCAGATTGTGGAGCAGAGCTGGTAGAAAAGCTGGACGACAACCCCAAAACAGTTATGCTGTTTGGGGATAAGGAGGTATTGGGAGAGCTAAATGAATTTCTGAAGGCAAATGGCATTCAAAGCGGCGACGTTTTATACGTACCCGAGAAGGATGCCTTCTGCCTGCAAGTATTAGAGACGGAAGTAAAAAGGGCTAGTGAACTTGCACAGGTATATCATAATGAGCGCACGAGCCGGATGCAAAAAAAGGCACAGGAAGAGTTTGTCGCAAATGCTACGCCTGAACAATTGGAAGCCATGAAAAAAATGGCTGCCGCACAGGCGGCGAGAGGTCATGCCTCTAACGTATATGAAAGCAGTCAGAAGAAAATGGAGGAGAATAAAGCATCTGCCTGGAGTCTTATTCTGATTGGAGGCGTCGGCATTGTCCTGATCATCCTTTGCCTTACCGGGGTAATTCCTGTTCTTGGTGCCTTTAAGGGAGCATATTTGTTCTTTGGAGTCATGGGAGCTCTGTGCGTGCTGTTCCTGATCATGGGCTTTGTGTCCTTCCGAAACGCAAAAGGCTTTGAAAAGGACGTAGAGTCAGAAAACAGCCTGAAGGCCTCTTTGAAGGAATGGTGTAAGGAGAATCTTAGGGGCGAGGATATTGACCGTTATATTAAAATGCGCGATCCGAGCCTTGAAGGAGAGTCCCTGTTCTTCCCGAGAAATGAACTGATTAAGGCCAGAATCAATCATCAGTTCATGAATCTGGATCAGGAGTTCTTGGAACGATTCGTAGACGACGTTGTTTATGAGATGGTTTTTCCGGATGATAAGTAAAACAAGATGAAAATTACAATATTGTGCGTGGGAAAAATCAAGGAGAAATTTTACCGGGAAGCGATTGCAGAATTCGAAAAAAGGCTGAGCCGCTATTGTAAGCTGAAAATTGTGGAAGTGCCCGATGAGCAAACACCAGAGGGCGCTTCCGAAGCTCAAATGATTCAGATCAAGGATCGTGAGGGCGAAAAGTTGCTTGCAAAAATGAAGGAAGACAGCTTTGTTTGCACGCTGGAAATTCTTGGAAAGAAGATGAATTCGGAGGAATTTTCTGCCTTCATGGAACAGGCAATGGTACAAGGGAGAAGTCAGATGACGTTTGTGATCGGCGGCTCCCTTGGTTTGTCCAAGGAGGTAATGAAACGATCTGATCAGGCAATCAGCTTTTCGGACATGACCTTTCCCCATCAGCTGATGCGAGTTATTTTGCTTGAGCAGATCTATCGAGGATTCCGTATCTCCCACAAAGAACCTTACCATAAATGACAATGTCAACAAGTTAAAGTGATATAAGAACTCGGGGCTGGGTTTGGCGCTGAATGGAGACTATGGAAAAGATGCGAATGTGGATGAATGCATAGGTGCAATTATGAACTGTACCAAGGGACAGGCAAACGGAAGAAGGACATTATGGGTGGGAAAAGTTTAAGTCTTAAGAAGAAAAAAGAGTTGGCGTTGCAGGTGATTGAACGGCTGAAGAAGGAATATCCTGATTCGGATTGTACGCTGACCTATGAGAAGGAGCAGGCGTGGAAGCTGCTTGTGAGCGTCAGGCTGGCGGCGCAGTGTACGGATGCGAGGGTTAACGTCGTTGTAGAGGAATTGTATCGGCATTTTCCTGACGTAAATGCATTGGCAGAGGCGCCAGTCGAAGAGATCGAAAAGCTTGTACACCCTTGCGGACTGGGAAATAGTAAGGCAAGGGACATCAGTGCATGCATGAAGGTGCTTCGAGACAAATATCATGGCAGAGTTCCGGATACGATGGAAGAACTGCTTGCCTTGCCTGGAGTTGGAAGAAAAAGTGCAAATCTCGTTCTGGGAGACGTATACGGGAAGCCTGCAATTGTGACGGATACGCATTGTATTCGACTTTCGAATCGTATCGGCTTTGTGGATGGAATTAAAGAGCCTGGAAAGGTCGAAAAAGAGCTTTGGAAGATCATTCCTCCTGAGGAAGGGAATGAGCTCTGCCATCGTTTGGTGGATCATGGCCGGGCAGTATGTACTGCAAGAACCAGGCCATATTGCGAAAAGTGTTGCCTGAATGATATTTGTTCAAAAACTGGAATATAAGAGCATCATTACGGTCAAATCAATGTAAGAAATGAAAATCGAATATTTCTGTTCAATAAATGCTAGGAAAAATTGATTTGTAGTAAGAAAGAGAAATGTGGGAAATTTTGGGGAAACATGGGGTATGGCAAAAAAGTGTTTCAGGAGGATTAAGCTATGAGAATGTATGACATTATTATGAAGAAAAGAAATGGCGGAGAGCTTTCCAAGGAAGAAATCCGCTTTTTTATTGAAAAATATACGGCCGGCGAGATTCCTGACTATCAGGTTTCTGCCTTGATGATGGCCATCTATTTCCAAAAAATGACGGAGGCAGAAACCTTTGAATTGACCATGGCAATGGCTGAAAGCGGTGAGATGCTAGATTTGTCAGGAATACATGGCATTAAGGTGGATAAGCATTCCACGGGAGGCGTTGGAGATAAGACTTCCCTGGCATTGACTCCCATGGTCGCTGCCTGCGGATTGCCTGTTGCAAAAATGAGTGGGCGTGGCCTTGGACATACAGGTGGAACCATTGACAAACTAGAAAGCTTCCCCGGTTTCTCGACTGCGCTGACTACGGAACAGTTTATGGAAAACGTAAATCGAATTGGCATTGCCATTATGGGACAAACAGCTGATTTGGCACCGGCAGACAAAAAGCTTTATGCACTGCGTGACGTGACTGCAACGGTTGATAACCTATCTCTGATAGCGAGTTCCATTATGAGCAAAAAGCTCGCTTCTGGAGCAGATGCCATCGTTTTGGACGTAAAAACAGGTAGCGGTGCCTTTATGAAGAAGGAGGAGGATGCCTTTGCCTTGGCAGAAGAGATGGTAAAGATCGGACGAAGCGCAGGAAGGACGATGAGTGCCCTCGTGACGGACATGGATCAGCCGCTCGGCAATGCCGTTGGAAATTCCTTGGAGGTCGTGGAAGCAATTCATACCCTACAGGGGAAAGGCCCGGTAGATTTTACAGAGCTTGTATATGCGCTTGGCAGCGAGATGCTTGTTGCAGGGAAAAAGGCAAATACCTTAGAAGAGGCGAAAGACATGCTGATTAAGGTGGTACGGGAAGGGAAGGCATTAGATAAGCTTGCAGAATTTGTGGCTGCTCAAGGTGGAGATAAAAGAGCCGTATATGACACGTCCTTACTTCCGGAGGCGAAAGAAAACATGGAAATTCTTGCGCCGCAGGAAGGTTACGTCTCAAAAATAATTTGCGACGAGATCGGAAGCTGTTGCCTGATGCTTGGAGGCGGAAGAGAAACGAAGGAGAGTGACATAGATCTTTCCGTAGGCTTTATTCTGCACAAAAAGGTCTGCGACTACGTTCATGCCGGTGAGAGCCTTGCAACAATGCATTACAATGACAAAGCCAAGGCAGACGCTGCAAAGGAACGCTTCCTCAAAGCCTACACCATCTCCACGGAGAAACCCCAACGACAACTGTTTATTAAAGGAAAAGTATAATTTTATTATAAAGGCATCTGAAAATGTACTATTGCGATGGTCACCTGCATATCTTGTCACATGGGAAAGATAAAAAGAGAATGGAATTTGGCAGATACGCTTCGTATCCCTCCGGAGATCAGCCGCGGGGACGTTCGTGTTACCATTTTAGGTAGCTATCGGGTTTGGATTGAACATTATCGCGGCATTTTGGAATATACGGATCAATCTGTGGTTTTACAAGGCAGACAAGGCAGAATCTGCATTGAAGGGAAACGACTGCGAATCGATTATTACACAAGGGAAGACATGGTCATTCGAGGAAAAATACTTGCAGTACGATATGACGACAGGAAAGGCACCGAATAAACCATGGCTAGACTTCTTAGATTCATTACGGGCTTTTTACAGCTTAAAGTTTGGGGATTCTCTGCAGAACGCTTTTTGAATTTATGCGCCCAAAGAGGAATTTCCTTGTGGAACGTGGAAAGCCTTGCGGATGGCATAATTTTCTGTATGCCACTTCAGGATTTTAGGAATTTGCGACCTCTTGTAAGGAAAACGAGAGTCAGGGTAGCCATTCAAAAAAAGAATGGACTACCCTTTTTTGTGAAAAAACATCGAAAGCGATGGATTTTTCCGGGAGGAGCCATTTTGGCGGCTTTCCTAATCCTATGGATGTCCGGACGATTATGGGGACTTGAAGTTCAGGGTAACGTCAAGGTGACAAATGATCAGATATTGGACTTTTTGGAGACGCAAGAAATTCACCTGGGAACCAAGCTTTCCACCATACAGGTAACAGAATTGGAAAAAGCCTTAAGAAGAGCATATGATGATATTATATGGACGAGTATTCGCGTTGTTGGCACGGATTTGATGATTGACATCAAAGAGAGAGACGTACCGGAACCTTCTGAGGAAAGGGTGGATCTTTCTGGCATGGATCTGATCAGTCCATTTGACGGATTGGTTGTTGAGGCTGTCGTTCGAAGCGGAGTACCCAAGGTGAAGGTCGGAGACCACGTGAACAAGGAGCAGGTTTTGGTAGAAGGAAAGGTTCCGACCTATCTTGAAGATGGAACCATTCGTGAATTAATGACGGTAACGGCGGATGCAGATATTTGGCTTGAACATACTAGGTATTTCGAGGATTGCTTTTCGCTTTATTATGAGGAGAAGCAACTTACGGGAAGGGAGAAAACAAGATATCTGTTACGGTTCGGAAGCTTGACTTGGCCTTTGGGCGCTGAAACACACTATTTTTGGGAAGACGTTGTGGAAACCAATGATACGCCAAGACTCCTTCAAGCATTAGCTTCTCCTGTCAAAATCAGTAAAAGTACGCATCGAGAGCAAAAAAATATGCTTCGAAAATTAGAGGAAGATGGCATCAAAAGGGTCGCAAGTGAAAAAATATTTTATTTTCTTGCAACTTTAGAAGAAAAAGGGGTACAAATTATTGAAAAAGATGTTAAAATAAGTATCGAGGGAGATTTTTGTCTGATCCATGGCGAGATCTTAACTCGGGAAAAAGTGAGGCTTTATCGGAAGGCGGAGGAAGAATTTGACAAACCAGGAATTGAGACAACAGGAGAATCATCCTGAGGTGACAGGGCAGCTAGTTTTAGAGATGGAAATCCCTTCGGAGGAGCTCCAAATGGTATTTGGCGCCTCAGATAAATATGTTAAGAAAATCGAACAAAGCTTTGGCGTTACGATTGTGGACAGAAACGGCCGCATTGTGATTAAGGGCAGTGCAGGGGCTGCCGTAAAAGCAAAGGCAACATTGGAACAGTTGGTTAGTTCGATACGACGCGGAAATGAGATTGAGGAGCAGAAAGTGGACTACGCAATAGAACTGGGAATTGAAGAAAAAGAAGAGGCATTAGAAGAAATTGATGGCGACGTCATCTGTCATTCTGTCTCTGGAAAACCGATTAAGCCAAAAACAATTGGTCAGAAAGAGTACGTAGATGCCATTCGGGATCATATGATTGTATTTGGACTTGGTCCGGCCGGAACAGGTAAGACCTATCTTGCCATGGCCATGGCGATTACGGCGTTTAAGAAGGAAGAGGTAAATCGTATTATTTTGACCAGACCTGCCATTGAAGCGGGGGAAAAGCTCGGATTTTTGCCTGGAGATTTGCAGAGTAAGGTAGATCCCTATTTAAGGCCGTTGTATGATGCACTATATCAAATCATGGGTGCGGAGAGCTTTGCCAAGAATATGGAGAAGGGACTGATAGAGGTCGCTCCTCTGGCATATATGAGAGGACGCACGCTGGATAATGCTTATATTATTCTGGATGAAGCGCAGAATACAACGCCGGCGCAGATGAAAATGTTTTTGACACGTATTGGCTTTGGCTCCAAGGTAGTCATTACGGGAGATTCGTCCCAGAAGGACTTGATGCCGGGAACGCAATCAGGACTTGACGTGGCTGAACGAGTATTAAATAAGATAGATGACATTGCCTTTTGTAGATTGACCAGCAGGGACGTTGTTCGACATCCGCTTGTTCAGAAAATTGTCAAGGCTTATGAAAGCTATGAAAACAGAGAAAAGGCCAAGGAACTAAAGGCGCAGGAACGCACGAAAAAGACAAGGAGCGTAAGAAGATGACCTTATACGCAGAAAATGAGACGGAAGTGACCTTTCCTTTTCCAGTGGAGGAGATTGCGAGGTCCGTTATTCAGGCAGTGCTGGAGGAAGAGAATTGCCCTTATGAAGCAACGGTTAATTTACTGTTGACGGATAATGCTGGCATTCGCGAGTATAACAGACAATATCGGGAGCTTGACAGGGAGACGGACGTGCTATCCTTCCCTAATTTGGATTTTGACGAGCCCGGTAATTTTGACAGGGCAGAGGATCATGAAGCGGATTATTTTGACCCTGATTCCGGGGAACTGATTCTGGGAGACGTCATTGTTTCCGTGGATAAGGTGATTGAGCAGGCAGAAAGCTATGGACATGATCAAAAAAGGGAATTTGCCTTCTTGGTTTGTCATAGTTTGCTACATCTTTGCGGCTACGACCACATGGAGGAAAATGAGCGACTGGTAATGGAGGGAAAGCAGGAGAAAATACTGCAAGGCCTTGGAATCACAAGATGAAACGTGAGGATACAAAATGAAGCAGCTAGAGGTCAAAAGAAGACAGATCGAATATCTCGCAAAAGCTTTTGAGGTCATCCTTTTTTTAATCATTGAACGTAAGTTGGGATTAGAAGGGTGTGGCTTCTTCCTTGTTGCCATTATGCTATTTTTGATGCTATGGACCTTTGTCGGGGAGAATCTTCCGGACGTGCTTGGAAAAATGATTCGCATCCGAAAGGCCAAGGGGCAATATAAGAGTATTCGCAACATTCGATGGTACTCTTTTCTTAGTCAGCTCGTTTTGGGAGTCATCGGAGCCTTCCTCATGTTTGGTGTTGGAACGTATCTAGGCGAAAACGTATTGGGATGTCCCTACGGCAGCCTCATGATTTGGATTTTGTCACCGCTCTTATTCTTACGTGGAATATCCTTTTTACTGCTGGGATATTGCCAGGGAGAAGGTTCGGAGCTGCCATCCGTGGTCGCATGTGTCCTTAGGCTTATCGCAACCTATGTGTTTGGAGTTGTTTTAGGGGCTATGGCCGGGGAGTATGGGGAAAAGGTGAGCGCGCTCCTAAAGCTGCCAAGATATACCGCCATGTATATGGGCGCAGGCTGGTGCGTCGCCATTGTAATGGCTGAATTAGTTGTCATTTTGTTTTTGTTTTGCTCCTTTTTGAGCGGAAACAGAAGACGCAGGGAAAAGGAAGCGGAAAGCATGAAGGCCTCCGTCAGCTTTTCTAGTTTCTTGGGAGCTTGCTCTAAAAACGTTATCTTTCGAGCACTCATTTGCTTTTTGGAATTATTCCCCGTGGTCATTGGTATGATGATGTATTATCACCGTGAAGGAGAAACTGCTCCGTTAACCTATGGGACTTATTTTGTTGGATATTTTACCATTTGTATTTTGTTTTATCGATTATTAAATGCCGTGGCTGTTCCCTTCTGGGGAAAGGTGTCCGGTTTCTTTCGAAGGGATGAGGTACGGCTTGGTCGTGTAAGCTTTCATGGAGGGATCCATCTGCTCATGGCCCTTTCCATGATTTTGAGTGTTGGAATTACGGCAATGCCGGCGCAGGTGGGTTCCTTGGCGGGATTTACCTCGCCCAATGTTGTGAAGATTGTCATTCAGGGAAGCTTTTGGATCGTGTTTGCCTCTCTTGGATTTTATTTTTCAAGAATGCTCATGCGCTTCGGAAAAAACATATTGGTCATGGGAATTGGCATATTATGTGACATTCTTTTTGTCATGCTTTATAGAATGTTGTGGTCTGATGAGAAAATGGGACTTCTTGCGCTGATGTATGCCAGTCTGATTGCTATGGCCATATATGCCGTTCTATTGGGTGCCATAGCGATACAGCTGGTCGGCGGAAAGGTTGATTGGTTTCGCATTGTGCTTTTGCCGGCGCTGATCGCAGGGGCTATAGGTATTCTTCAGGCGCTATGCGTGAAATTTATTGGAGAGCATCTGGAAGCTCTATATGTCTTGGTGCTCATTGGAGGCGTTGGATTCGTTGCGTATTGGTGTATTTTATTACTCCTACGCAATTTCAGCGAGGAAGAGCTTAGCGTTATGCCCTTTGGTGGCGTGCTGCTGGGGCTTGGAAAAATGTTAGGAGTTTTTTGAGTATAGAATTGGGAAAATAAGCTGATACTCTTAAGAAAGAGACATTACGGGGGTTTGTAATGAAAGCGGTTAAGAGTATCGGTTTATTTTTTGCCATGGGATTGGGTTGCATTGTGATAGGCTGTCTAATAGGGTGTATTCTCTCTAAAAAACAAAACGAGTCTTTGATACAGAAGGAACGTGACAGGGTAGAGGTGAAAAACAGAATTTCGGATCAAGCATTCGAGGAAACACTAGAGGAGAACAATAGTGACCTAGAGAAAAAAGATTGGGCTTCCTCCTTCGTAGATGTTTCAAACGATTATCCATTTCTTAGTAAGGATACGCAATTGATCCTAGAAGAGGTAGATATTCGCAAGGGGACGGTTGTCGAAAGTGACGAGATTTTGCCGGAGAAGTATGTTGGCATGAATCGGGAAAGCTTTCTGCAATCCATGAGGGATTATGAAGCCACGCCGCCGCTTTCGGAGCGACAGAAAGGCTTTGTGGGGCTTGAGGTATTGTCTTTTTCGAGGGATCGAGTAGTTGTTCAGAAAAACTATCGAAGGGCAGGACCGGAGGATGGATTCTTCCTGGCGCTTATGGATTATCGAGTGATTGTTCTTTTTGATGATGCGAAGACAATCTATATGACGACTGACATTTCTTATGAAATGCTTCCAGAGGAGATGCGAGAAAAGCTTTCCACCATGTTTTATGTGGAAAATGAACAGGAATTGTTTGATTTTCTGGAGGCCTATACCAGCTGATCGCTAAAATAAGATTAAAAGCTTTAATTAGATTTCTAGAACGAAATCATAGAAAAAGAGACATGGATAAACGATATGGATAAGAAAAAAATTGGCATTATCGGAGGGGGAGCCGCAGGGATGGCGGCAGCAATAACGGCGGCGAGAAAAGGAGCAAGCGTCACTATTTTCGAGGCGGGTGATCGCCTTGGGAAAAAGCTGCTGTCGACTGGCAATGGAAAGTGTAATCTGGGAAATCGCGTGCTGGATGAGAATTGCTATTATGGCACAAGGAAATTTGTAAGAGACTGTTTGGAGCGTTTTGGCGTGGAAGATACCATTTCTTTTTTTGAGGGGATGGGCCTAATGCTTCGGGAGCGTAACGGATACCTTTATCCTTGGTGTGAGCAGGCAAGCGTTGTTCTTGACGTCTTACGAAATGAGATTACGGCATTGGGGATTCACGTAATTCATCAAGCAAAGGTGATTGAAGTTTCTCCAAGGGAAAAGGGAGGCTTTTTCGTGCGAACCCTGGATGAGGATTTTGTTTTTGAACGTGTCATTTTTGCCTGTGGAGGTAAGGCCGTTCCCAAAACGGGATCAGACGGGAGCGGCTATGAATTGGCAAAGAAGCTGGGACATCGGATTGTACCCGTAGTGCCGGCCTTAACGGCATTAAAATGCAAGGAAGCCTTTTTTAAGGGTATTGCAGGCGTGCGTGCCGATGCTGAAGTCACGATTCTTGGAGAAGACGGAAAGGCGGCTGCGAAGGAGCGAGGAGAACTGCAACTGACAGATTATGGAATTTCGGGAATTCCCGTCTTTCAGCTGAGCAGAATTGCTGCGTATCAGCTTCAAAAAAAGAAAGAAATTACAGTTTTTCTGGATTTCTTGCCTGACCTTGTCAATCCGGAGGAGGCCGTAAATGATAGGATGGGCCTGCGCGGAAGTCGAACGGTAGAGGAATTGTTTGTTGGTACCATACATAAAAAGCTAGTTAGCTTGATCTTAAAGCTTATTCAACTGAAACCTACGGATTCTGCGGATCGATTGTCGAGAAAACAAATTCAACATTTCTTTTTCTTGGCGAAACGTTTTCCGGTTACGGCTGTGGCTACGGGAGATTTTCAAAGCTGTCAGGTCTGTGCCGGTGGCGTGGATTTGGCGCAATTGACGGAGCATTTGGAATCAAGGCTTCATCCAGGCCTATATTTTATCGGTGAGCTATTGGACGTTGATGGCAGGTGTGGTGGATATAATTTACAATGGGCATGGACAAGCGGTCATATTGCAGGAATGCATGCCGCAGGAAGGTAGGAAGAAAAGTTGATTCTGATACAACAGTTAAAGCTTCGCGTTCCTTGTGATGAGCAGGCGATCAAAAGTAAAGCAGCAAAGGCATTGATGATCAAGGAAGAGGAAATTCTTAAGCTGGAAATTCTGAGAGAATCCCTGGACTGCAGGAAAAAGCCGGAAATCTTTGCCGTTATTACTGCACAGGTCAAGGTGAAGGGTGAAGAAAAGGTACTAAAAAGAGCGCTCGGAAACAAAAAAGCGAAGGAACAGTTTTCCATTAGCGACGTTAAAGAGTATGTTTTTCCGACCCCAGTGGCAGAACTGGGCGAAAATGCTAAAAGGCCGGTAATTATTGGTGCTGGGCCGGCAGGCTTATTTTGTGCCTATTATCTTGCGCGTGCGGGGCTTCGACCGCTTCTTTTGGAGCGCGGAAGAGACGTGGAGCGCAGAAAGCAGGACGTGGAAACGTTTTGGAAGACGGGAAAGTTGGATCCAAGCTCAAACGTGCAATTTGGTGAGGGCGGTGCCGGAACCTTCTCGGACGGAAAGCTAAATACCTTAGTAAAGGATAAGGATGGCAGAAACAGGGCTGTTTTGAAGACATTTGTTCAATTTGGTGCAAAAAAGAGTATCCTTTACGATGCAAAGCCCCATGTTGGAACGGATGAACTCTCAAAAATCGTGGCAAACTTACGGGAAGAAATACTTAGGCTTGGCGGTGAAATTCACTTTGAAAGTCAAATGACTGATTTGGTTATTAAAGATGAACGGCTTACTGGTATTGTTGTCAATGAGAAGGAAACAATTGAGTGCGATCATTTGGTCCTTGCCATCGGTCATAGCGCAAGAGATACCTTTTTCATGCTTCACAGGCATCAGGTTCCCATGGAAGCAAAACCATTTGCCGTCGGCTTTCGCGTAGAACATCCGCAGGAAATGGTCAATGAAAGCCAATATGGAAGAAAGGATCCGGGTGCATTGGGAGCCGCACCATATAAGGTGACGGCGAAGGCATCTAATGGAAGAGGCGTATATTCCTTCTGTATGTGTCCTGGGGGGTATGTGGTGAACGCCTCGTCGGAAGAGGGAAGACTTGCGGTAAATGGCATGAGCTATAGCGGTCGAGATGGGAAAAATGCAAATAGCGCGATTATTGTGTCCGTGACTCCGGAGGATTATCCGGGAGAAGGACCGCTTGCCGGAATCTTTTTTCAGAGAGATTTAGAGGAAAAAGCTTATCGCCTTGGGCAAGGGAAGATTCCCGTACAGAGATATGGAGAGTATCGGATCGGCATCATGACGGAATCAAGAAAAACAATTCCTGACGAGCGGATAGTTGACCGAGGCGGACAACAGGGAAACAGCCTCGATTTCATGGAAAATATGACAATTGAGCCATGCTGTAAGGGAGAATACTTATGGACGGAGCTTCGGGGACTCTTGCCCGAAGAATGTGAAAAAGCTTTTGTTGAGGGAATGAGTCAATTCGGAAGACAAATCAAGGGCTTTGACCGAGACGATTGTATCTTGTCTGGAGTAGAAAGCCGCACTTCTTCACCGGTAAGAATTGTTCGCGACGAGCATTTATGCTCACAAATATCAGGGATTTATCCCTGCGGCGAAGGGGCGGGATACGCCGGGGGAATTACTTCTGCTGCAATGGATGGACTTCGCGTAGGAGAAGAGATTTTCAAAAGATTGACGAAATCATAAAAAAGAAGTAGAATAAAGAGATATTAAATTTGGGTTAGGTGAGACATCGTGGAAAACATAAGAGAATTAATCAAAGACAAAAAGAGAATTGTTGTAAAAATTGGTTCTTCGTCCTTACAGCATAAAGAATCAGGGGACATGGATTATATCCGGTTGGAAAAGCTTGTACGTGAGCTTTCTGACATCCGTAATCAGGGCAAGGAGGTTATCCTTGTGACAAGTGGTGCCATTGCTGCGGGAAAGAAGGCAGTTGGAATATCAGAAATCAAAAAAGACGTTCAGGCAGACGCGATGGCGATGAAACAGGCTTGTTCTGCCATTGGACAGGCTAGGCTGATGATGACTTACACGAAATTATTTGCTGAATACAACCAGATCGCGGCACAAATTTTGATGACAAAGAATACGATTGTTGATAATCTGAATCGCTATAATGCACATAATACCTTTACGCAGCTTTTGCGGATGGGCGTTATTCCCGTCGTCAATGAAAATGATACTGTTGCTACTTATGAAATTGAAATTGGTGACAATGATACGCTATCGGCCATTGTGGCGGCGCTTGTAGATGCGGATCTGCTGATTTTGCTTTCTGACATTGATGGTCTTTATACGGATGACCCTCATAAAAATCCAGATGCGAAGTTTATTGACGTCGTTGAAGAATTGACTCCTGAACTCATGGAGATGGGCAAGGCTAGCACGGGGAGCGGCGTAGGCACGGGTGGCATGAGCACCAAACTGATTGCTGCTAAAATCGCAACCTCGTCCGGAGCTGATATGATCATTGCCAACAGTGAAGACATCGGTGTTTTACATCGGATCATGAATGGAAAGGCAATTGGAACCTTGTTTAAGGCAAATAAGGATGAAGCATTTGATCTGCCTGAGTTTGTTGATAATTTACATAAGAAATAAAGCGGAAACGAACGTGGCTTTCTGAATGATAAAGAAGGAAACGGAACATGGTTTTTTGAAAAGGGTGGTATAGTCTTATGACCATGGATGAGAAGATCAAGAGAATTAATGAATTATATCATAAATCAAAGGATATCGGCCTGACGGAGGAAGAAAAGGCCGAACAGGCGCAGCTTCGGAAGGACTACGTTGCCAGCATTCGAGGGAATCTCCGCAGCCAGCTGGACAGCATGACCATTCAATATGAGGATGGTAGCAGGGAAAAGGTCAGCGACCGAAGAAGGCGGGTAGAAGGCGAAAAGCACCTGGAGGAGCTGGAAAGAGAAGAGGCCGAAAAACAGGAAGAACTAGAAAAGCAGGAAAAGGCTGAAACTAATGAAACGGCAAAAGAAGATTTAACGGTAAAAAAAAAGCCCTAAGGCGTGAACTATTAAAAAAACGCGATGCCCTTACGGATGAAGAGCAAAAAAGAGCGGAAATATTGATTACGGAACGGATTTTGGGCCATCAATGGTATTATCTTTCGGATACGGTACTTGCGTTCGTAAGCTATGGCAGTGAAATAAGCACCTTAGAAATCCTAAAAGAAACCTTGCAAAAGGGAAAGAAGCTCTTTGTTCCAAAGATTGTGCGCACCAATGAGGGGAATACTCCAAAAGAAGAAATGATTTTTTGTCGTATTACTTCTTTGGATCAACTACAGGAAGGATATCGAGGGATTCCAGAACCTGAGGGGGACTCGGAAAAATATCAGTATTCACCAGAAGAAGCAAAAAAAACCTTACTTTTAATGCCTGGAGTCGGATTTGATTCCTATCGCAACCGTATGGGCTATGGGAAGGGCTTCTATGATCGGTTTATGGCTGATAAAGAAGAGCTTTGGATTCGAAGTATTGCCATTGGACATGATTGCCAGATGACAGAAGAAATTCCAACGAATGAACATGACATAAAGCCGTATCAGGTAATCTTGGTATGAAAGAATGATAAAACGCATATGAAAAGATAGAATTGAATTTAGACGATGCTTTCCAATAAACTATGAAGAAACGAAAGCGATTGATGCGAGGGGAGGAATTCTTATGAAAAAGAAAAGGGTGCTTTTATTGGTGACATCCTGTGCCATTGCTGCTTTTGCGGCATGCTCGGACCAAGCTGCCGCTGGTTCCGGCACGGAGGCATCAACTGTAGAATCTTCAGCAGAAACACCTAAACCGACGGAGTCTCCGCAACCAGAAGCATCTTCTGAAGAAAACGCAACTTCAGAGGTGGCAGGATCAACGGAAACTTCCGAATCATCTGAAGTGATAGAATCTACGGATTCAACAGAATCGACGGAGGAAACAGAAACGGCTGAACCTACGGAAAGCCCTGAGCCTACGGCAACTCCAACGGCTGAACCTACGGCGACACCGACTGCGACGCCAACCGCAAAGCCGACGACGGAGCCTACGCCTACTCCGACCGCTACGGCTACGCCTTCTAGTGGTGGAAGCGGTGGAGGAAGCGCTACTTCTCTGAATCCTGATGGTATGGATTCGGGAGTTGATCTCATCGGATTTGATTGATGGAGAGGAATGAATAATTCATGAGTGACATGCGTGGAATAGATACGCCCGTGAGGCAAAGAAGACGCAGAGTTTTTAAGGAAGTTGCTAATTTAGCGTATCATTCAAAAAACTTAAAAGATGACATGGAGGCCTTGCCTTATAAGATTGTCGATTATGAGGAACCGAAATATTGGGAGAGCGTATATCGGGATCGCGCAATTATTCGAGAACGAATTCGCTTGGCCATGGGAATGAGCCTTCGCCCGGAAAATCGAGAACATCCAGGACACCTGACGGAAGGACTCGAAGAGAGCAATATTGACGAAAAATATTATGAACCTCCGCTGATGCAGGTTATTCCTTCGGCGTGTAATGCGTGTCCGGAAAATCGTTATGAAGTGACAAGCTCCTGCATGGGATGTGTGGCTCATCCTTGTCAAGAGGTTTGCCCCAGGGATGCGATTACCTTTGTGAATGGCAAATCGGTCATTGACCAAGAAAAATGCATTAAGTGTGGAAAATGTAAGGCTGTTTGTCCTTATGATGCCATTTGTCATAAGGAAAGACCGTGTAAGGTGGCCTGCGGCGTTGGCGCCATCAAATCTGACAGCTATGGCAGGGCAACGATTGATAATGAGACATGCGTATCCTGCGGAATGTGCATGGTAAGCTGTCCCTTTGGAGCCATAGCAGATAAATCACAGATTTTCCAATTAATCCGTGCCATGCAAAGTGGACGAGAGATCGTTGCACAGGTAGCGCCTGCATTTGTCGGGCAGTTTGGACCGAAGGTCACGCCAGACGTGTTTAAGACGGCCTTAAAGGAATTGGGATTTTCTGAGGTTTATGAAACGGCAATCGGCGCGGACATGGGATGTATGGCAGAAGCCGAGCATTATGTGAAAGAAGTTGCGTCAGGCAATCAGGAATTTGCACTGACGAGCTGCTGCCCTTCTTGGTCAGTGATGGCGAAGCACTTTTTCCCGGAAACCATTGACAAGATCAGCAATGAACTAACGCCCATGGTTGCGACGGCAAGGGTCATTAAAAAAGAACGCCCGAATGCTTCCGTTGTATTTATTGGACCTTGCGCTTCGAAAAAGCTGGAAGCAAGCAGGAGATCCGTTCGCTCCGACGTAGATTTTGTCATTACCTTTGAGGAGCTGACGGGCATGTTCGAGGCAAAGGGAATCTTGCTGGATGAGATCAAGGCCATGGACGAAATGCACGATGCGACCTCCGCAGGACGTGGATATGGCGTGGCCGGAGGCGTTGCGGATGCCATTGAAAAATGCATTGAAACCTATTATCCTGGAACGGAGGTAAAGGTGGAACATGCAGAAGGACTTGCGGATTGCCGAAAGGTACTGGCTTTGGCAAAGGCCGGCCGCATGAAAGGATGCCTGATTGAAGGCATGGCTTGTCCGGGCGGCTGCGTTGCAGGCGCCGGTACCAATATTGCCATTCCACAGGCAACGAAGGAATTGCTAAAATTCAAGGGGACGGCAAAACAAAATATTCCAGATGCCAATTGCCATCAAAGGGACGTGCAATAGATGTTTTATAATAGATTTTTAATGAGAATAACTTTAATCAATGGAAAAAGGAGATAAAAAATGAAAATTAGAACAAGATATGCGCCCAGTCCTACGGGAAAGATGCATGTAGGAAACTTAAGGACGGCGCTGTATGAGTTTTTGACTGCAAAGCATGCGGGCGGAGACTTTATGCTGAGAATCGAGGATACCGATCAGGAGAGATTCGTTGAGGGAGCAATCGAGATTATCAATCGCACCTTGGAGAAGACGGGTCTGGTACATGATGAGGGACCGGATAAGGACGGCGGTTATGGGCCATATGTGCAGAGCGAGCGCGTAAAGACCGGTATTTACATGAAATATGCCAAGGAGCTTGTGGAGAAGGGTGAGGCATACTATTGCTTCTGCGACAAGGAGCGCCTGGCAAGCTTAAAGACCGAGGTTGTTGAGGGCAAGGAGATCTGTATGTATGACAAGCATTGCCTTGGACTTTCCAAGGAGGAGGTTGAGGCGAATCTTGCAGCGGGTAAGCCCTTTGTCATTCGCCAAAACATTCCGAACGAGGGAACAACGACCTTTGTGGATGAGCTTTATGGTGAGATTACGGTGGATAATGCAGAGCTGGATGACATGATTTTGATTAAATCCGATGGATTCCCGACTTATAACTTTGCAAACGTCGTAGATGATCACACCATGAACATTACGCACGTCGTGAGAGGAAATGAGTATATTTCTTCTTCCCCGAAGTATCAGAGACTCTATGACGCCTTTGGATGGCAAAGCCCTGTATACATTCATCTGCCGCTGATCACGGATGAGAATCATAAGAAGCTCTCCAAGAGATCAGGACATTCCTCCTTCGAGGATTTGATTGATCAGGGATTTGTTTCAGAGGCAATTGTGAACTACATTGCACTGCTCGGCTGGAGCCCGGAGGATAATCGTGAGATTTTCTCGTTGGACGAGCTGATCAAGGAGTTTGATTACCATAGAATCAGCAAGAGCCCTGCGGTGTTTGACATTGTAAAGCTTCGCTGGATGAATGGCGAGTATATTAAGGCCATGGAGTTTGACTCCTTCTATGAGATGGCGGAGCCTTACTTAAAGCAGGTACTTACCAAGGATTTTGACCTCAAGAAGATTGCAAACATGGTAAAAACGAGAATTGAGGTGTTCCCTGACATTCCTGCGCTTGTTGATTTCTTTGAGGAGTTGCCAGAGTATGATCCTGAGATGTACACGCATAAGAAGATGAAAACGAATGCAGAGACTTCCCTTCAGGTACTGAAGGATATGCTTCCTCTGTTGGAGGCGCAGGAGGACTACAGTAATGACGGGCTGTATGCACTCCTTAGTAAATATGTTGAGGAGAAGGGTGTTAAGAACGGCTATGTCATGTGGCCGATTCGTACTGCCGTATCTGGAAAGCAGATGACACCCGCAGGTGCGACTGAGATCATGGAGATCATTGGGAAGGACGAGACCTTAAAGAGAATTCGAAAGGGCATTGCTTTACTGGAGAATGCTTAAGGATTCGCAAAAGATCGCAGAAATGCTTGGAATTACGCAGGCAAATGCTGCTCAGCTAGAAGCAATTACGTTTGACGGAGCGGGCCCGCTGCTTGTTTTGGCAGGGCCCGGTTCCGGAAAAACCTTCGTCATTACCCAAAGAATCCGCTACTTAACGGAGATTAAGGAAATTGCACCGGAAAAGCTTTTGGTGCTCACCTTTACCAGAGATGCAGCGGCATCCATGAAGAACCGATATCTCCATCAACCATCCGTGAAACAAATTCATGTTTCACAAAGCGTGAAACAATTTGATGTTTCACAGACTGTGAAACAAAACAATGTTTCACAAGCCGTCAACTTTGGAACGTTTCATTCCATCTTTTATCACGTCTTAAAGCAATCCCTTTCCTTTCAAGACCGTCAGCTTTTGACGGATGCGGACAAGAAGAATATTCTTCTTCCTGTTCTTAGGAAGCTGTTGCCTGATTTTCATGAAATTCAGAGAAATAACCTCGCATTAGAATCCATGAGCGCCATTAGTTATTATAAGAATACCGGCAAAAAAGCAGAAGCCATGCATCGCGTTCCTGTGGAAATCAGGGAATGCTTTGATGAATTATATCATGCATATGAAAAGGAGCGCAGAAGCATAGGAAAAGTAGATTATGATGACATGCTGACGGATTGTCAAAGGCTGCTGGAGGAAAGGCCTGAAGTCAGAAGCCGTTGGCAAAACAGGTTTGATTCCATCCTAATTGACGAATTTCAGGATATGAATCCAGCGCAATATGAAGTCATCAAGCTATTGTCAAAGGAACCTCATTCAATTTTTGCCGTTGGGGATGATGACCAGTCCATTTATGGTTTTCGAGGTGCTGATCCAACCTGCATGAAGACCTTTGCAAGAGAATTTGGCGCAAAGCAGATTACGCTGAATGTCAATTATCGCAGTAAACAAAGCATTGTGGATGCATCCTTAAGGGTTATCATGCAAAATAAAAACCGGTTTTCTAAAAATCTGGAATCCTTTGAAAAAAGTGCAAAAAGAAGTCCGGGGAAAAAGGATCGATGCGTTATAAAAACTGCTTTTCGAACGAAAGAGGAAGAGCAGGAATACATTGTAAAAATTTGCCGCGAATTTTTGTGTAGTTCCTGGAATAATAGAACAAATTTGTTTGGGATTTCGAAAAATATCCCAATCGAAGAAAATGATAAGGCTCAAATGGCAATCTTATTTCGCACAAATCGTTTGATGCAAAGAATGGCATTGCGTTTAAAGCAGGAGGGGATTCCTTTTTCCATTCGGGAAAAGCTCATGGATCCGACTCAAAGTGATACGATTATAGATATCCTTGCTTATTTGAAGCTCGCAATTGGGGAAGGAGGAGTAAATGAACTTGCGAAAATTGTCAATAGACCATCCAGATTTATCTCGCGAGAAGCATTGAGTGCTTGCAGAGAAGCTGGACCTGAAAAAGGAGTGGATTGCTATGGCGGAGAAGAACTATTGGATCGGCTTGCGGCATATTATGAGACGAAAAATCCACGGGTGCAGGAGAGATTAAAGCTATTCAAAACGCAAATCCAAATGATTCGGAGGCTTTCACCCTATACGGCGGTACAATATATTCGGAGGATGATTGGTTATGATAGATGGGTACAGGAACAGTACGAGGAATTGACTGAAAAGCGAGAGGAATGCATGGAACTGTTAGATTGGCTCGGAGCAGAAACAAAAAAGTATGCAACCCTGAAGGAATTCTGTGAGGCCTTAAACGCCGGAAAAGGGGCAAAGGAAAGAGGATCTGAAGAAAATTCAACGAACCAATCGGATCCGCTTTCTACAAATGGAAGAAGCATTTCCCTGATGACGGTTCATGCAGCCAAGGGGTTAGAATTTGATCACGTCCTGATGCCGAATTGCAATGAACGGGTGTATCCGCATGGCAGTATGCTGGATGAGGCGACGCTGGAAGAAGAACGAAGGGTATTTTACGTCGGAATGACTAGGGCAAAGTCAAGTCTTGAGCTTACTTGCGTAAAAGGAACGCGAGAACATCCTGAGGACGTCTCGCGCTTCCTGATTCCATTTTGAAAACAATTGACCGATTCGATTAAACTAGCTCATCAAACTCTGAGTTATCGAGGAATTCGTCGAAGGCATCGGCTACCTTTTCGTATTCTTCGTCATCATCGATGTAGCCGAGCTCGGGCTCTTCGTTAGGATCATCGGGATTCTCTGAATAACGGTAAAACCAAACCTCGCCATCCTCGTTTTCACCATTTTCATTCAAGGGCAGCAATACAATGTATTCTTTATCCTCTACGGTCAGTATGGTTACAATGGAGCAGGTTACGGTGGAACCGTCGTCTAAGTCGAGCGTGACGGTCATTTCTTCTTCAGCTTCATAATTGTCCTTTGCCATAATTCTTATTGACTCCTTTATGCGTATTTTACTTGTGATTTTGCCCAAAATCCGTTATAATATAACAGAATATAGACTTTATTATTACATGGATACTATACTTGGTTTTACGTGAAAAGTCAATAAGCACCCAAAGAAACCTGAAAAAGGAGCTTTTTAAGCGGAAGGACATAGAGTTATGGGTAAAACAATGCTATTTACCCACGTCTCCGAAACGGAGGATTGTGGAATTGTTTTTTACGACGGGAAGACGGGAAGCGAAGTTTTTCGGAAGAGCTTTTCCCCGGAGGATCGCATAGGAAAGACATATCGCATGAAGCTTTCTCTTGATGAGATCTATGGTAACGGCAGCTCACTGAAGGAAACAAAAAAGGGAAGCTCAAAGGAGTGTCAGCTTAGGTATCAGTTCTATCAGGGGGAAAAGCGTGTCCCCGATAAAAAGGGACGTGGCTTCTTTTCCTCAAAAAAATATGGCGAAATCAAGGAAGCGGAAGATGTTTATACCTTGATGGAACTTCCGGAGTTTGATTGGAAAGGCACAAAGCGGCCCGAAATCCCTTATTGTGACACCTTAATTTATTGCATGCATGTCAGGGGCTTTACAAAGCATGTATCTTCTGGTGTGAAAAATCGCGGAACCTTTGCGGGAGTGATCGAGAAAATTCCATATTTGAAAAGCATTGGCGTGACGTGCCTGGAATTTCAGCCAATTTATGAATTTCTCGAAAGAACAGGCGCCAACCGTTTGAATTACTGGGGATATACGGAAGGTTATTACTATGCACCCAAGGCAGCTTATGCCAAGAATCATCCCGTTACCGAATGTAAGGAAATGATCAGAAGCCTGCATGAAGCAGGGATGGAGGCCGTGCTACAGTTTTATTTCCCTATGGATTTTAATCAGATGGACATCCCCGGAATTCTGCGCTTTTGGGTAGAAGAGTATCATGTGGATGGGTTCAGCCTCATTGGCGAGAACCTTCCTGCGGATTTGATTGCGAAGGATCCGGAGCTTTCTGATACAAAAATCTGGTATTATCAGATGGATGCGGAGCGGATTTATGGTAAGCGAACCGTGCCAAAATATAAGAATCTAGGACTTATGAAGGATGATTTCCTTTATGACGGAAGAAGATTCTTAAAGGGGGAGGAAAACTTGGTTCCGGCCATGACCTATCAGCTTAGAACGATTTATCCGGCCGTTGCCAAGATCAATTATCTTAGCACCTATTGGGGATTGACCATGATGGACATGGTATCCTATGACTTTAAACATAATGAAGCCAATGGGGAGGATAATCATGATGGCACGGATTATAATTGTAGCTGGAACTGCGGTGAAGAGGGCGCATCTCGGAAAAAAAGAATCCAGGAGCTTCGATTGACCCAATTGAAAAATGCCTTCTGCTTGCTTCTCTTGGCGCAGGGTACGCCCCGCATCTTTATGGGAGATGAATTTGGAAATACCCAAAAGGGTAATAATAATCCCTATTGTCAGGATAATGAGATCACCTGGCTTAACTGGAACAATCTGCAGAAAAATAACGAGCTCCATGAGTTCTTCAGAAAGCTAATCGAGCTTAGGAAAAAGAATCCCGTGCTACGGCCCGGGGAGGAAGCAAAGCTGATGGATTCCATTTCCTGTGGATATCCTGAAATGTCCCTCCACGGAGTGACGGCTTGGAGGGCACAGCTAGAAAATTACAGCAGACAGCTTGGCATCCTATACTGTGGTTTATATAAAGAAGAAAACTTAGGTATATCGAGGAAGAATGCTCCGGAAAAAACAAAAATGGATGCAGAGAATAAAGGCTTCGATTTCCTATATTGGGGCATGAACATGCATTGGGAATCCCATAAGCTTGGACTCCCGAGATTGCCTAAGGGGAAGGTGTGGGAGATTTTGCTGTGCACCAGCAAAGACGGAGCTGATCCCGTGCCAGTACAGGATGCAGTCATGATTGCACCGAGAACCATGGCACTTTACGTGTCGAAAGACGTTGTCACGGAGGAGCTGCATCAGGAGACACATGCCGAAGAGTCGGCTTCGAAAGATCATTTAAACATGGACGATGATGTGACGAGTGCTTTGAAACAAGAAGATAAGCACCTTCCAGAAGAAAATGCATAACATATTCTAAAAAGAAAAAAGGATGTTTGCATGAATAGCTGGTGGGTGATTCTCTTACTTTTGTTTGGATGCGGCAATGGCTGTGGAAATAATTGCGGTAGCATTGGCTGTAATGGCTGTGGAAATGGTTCTGGCAATTGTGGCTGCAACAATGACGGATGCGGCTGTAATGGCGGAGCAAGACCTTGGGGACTAGCCGGAAATGATTCCTGTGGCTGTGGCGCATACGACAATGGTTCGACCTGTAATGCCTGCGGAAGCGCTGACAATGCTTCGAATGATTGCGGTTGCAGCGATAACGGGCAAAATCAAAGCAGTCGCGGCGGCTTCCCGAGCTTTTAGGCGGACGACGATCGGATTTCGGGAGAATCCTGTCACTTTTGTAAAGAAAGTGGCAGGATTTTTTTCGAGGACTTGTCTGATTCATGTTGTACGCGAGAAAATTTTGTGATAAGATAGTCACAGGGTTCTTTGTATAAAGAAGGCAAAGCAAAAAATAGATACATAAAGAAGCAGGAGGCCTCAAAAATGGCAAAGGAAAAATATGTTGCATATGTTTCGACTTATACCCAAGGAGATCGTCACGGCATCAAAATTTTTGACGTGGACATGGAAAAGGGTAGATTTATGGAGAAGGACAAGGTAGAGATTACCAACAGCTCCTACGTCAGCATCTCTCATAACGGAAAGTATTTGTATTCCATCACCGACATGGGCGTGGAAAGCTATAAGATTATGCCAGACGGTACCCTGAAATTCATTAATTTCGGTTCCATCAACGGTATGAGAGGCTGCTACGTGTCGACGGATTATACGGATGGATTCCTGTTTGTTGCCGGTTATCATGATGGAAAGCTTACGATATTAAAGCTTAAGGAGGATGGCAGCATCGGGGAAATCACCGATGAGGTATATCACAAGGGCCTTGGAAGTGGAATTGAGCGTAATTTCCGCCCTCATATCAACTGTGCCCGCATGACCCATGACAATCGTTACCTCCTTGTGGCTGACGAGGGCATGGATCACGTCAACGTTTATGAGTTTGACGTAACCCGTGGTACCGTAAAGCTTGCTGACATCCTGAGATCCGAACTGGAATCTGCACCACGTCACATCAAGATTTCCAAGAATGGTAAATTTATCTATATTGTTCATGAGTGGAAGTGCTTTATCGACGTATATCATTATGAATATAAGAAGGGAAGCCCGAAGTTTGAGAAGATTCAGACGATAGAGACGACCTCCATGCCTAAGGGTAGCAACAACGCGGCCAGTGCACTGAGCTTTTCCGCTGATTATAAGTATCTTTTGAGCTCCAACGCAGGCGATAATTCCGTTGTTATCTATGACGTAGACCAGAAAACGGGCATCCTGACGAAGAATTTCTGCCTGCCCATCAGCGGTGAGTACCCGAAGGATGCGGAAATCTTCCCGAACAATAAGTTCCTTGTCAGCTTAAATCATGAGACAAATGCCATGACCTTCTTTAGCATTGATCTCGAAAAGCATACCATGATCATGAATGGTGCACCGATGAAGGTCAACGTGCCCAACTGTATCGTATTTTATAAGCTGAAATCCAAGGGAGAAGAGGAAGAAAAATAGTTTTATTAAAGAAGATTTTGTTACTGAATGAAACAATTTTAAGGGATGGTCTGGTTGGATCATCCCTTTTTGTCGAAAATTGACAAAAACTATGCAAAATTTACCTAGAAGGATTTTGATTTTATAATTGACGGAAAAAGACGGAACGTATATAATTTATCTGTTATCTTAGGATCAATTTATGATGGGTGGAAACTAAACATGGATGAGCAGAAGAAAAAGAAAAAGGTAACGCCAATCGAACAGGGCTGTTACCCGGATCAATTATGGAAAAAAGGCAAAGGAATTCAGCATTGGCAGATCTTAGCCATCCTGATGGCTGTTTATGATATCGTATTTGCCAATTTATCTTATTTGTTTGGCCTTTGGGCAAGATATGATTTCCGATATTCCACGATACCGGAGGAATATCTGCAGGCAGCCATTCGATTCATTCCGATTTATTCCGGAGTGATATTGATTGTATTCAGTGCACATTATCTGTATCAGAGTATTTGGCGTTTTGCCAGCTATAAGGAATTAATCCGATTAATCGGCGCCAATGCCATCACGTTTTTGGCACAGGTGATCGGCATAACCTTAATGTTTAAGCAAATGCCTTTCGCATATTACTTCTTTGGCGTTGTGCTTCAATTCTTCTTTACTACGGCAGTTCGTTTCTTTTATCGCTTCGTTCTTCTGGAGAGAAGCAAGCGAGTTACGGAAAAATATTCCAAAAAGGTCATGATCATCGGTGCAGGCGAAGCAGGACAGGTGCTTCTGCGCGACATTTATCATGCAGATGAAATTGAGTATAAGGTTTGCTGCTTTATTGATGACAATCCCAATAAGTGGCATCGTAACATTGAAGGCGTTCCTGTTTACGGCGGCAGAGATGATATCCTTAAGGCCGTAGATAAGTATGGCATTGATCTGATCTTGATTGCCATGCCCAGCGCTTCCAGGGCACAGACCAGGGATCTCCTTGACATTTGTAAGGAGACTGGCTGCGAGATGAAGCTCCTTCCTGGCATGTATCAGTTCCTGACGGGTGACGTTTCCGTCAGCAAGATGAAGGAAGTTGCCGTTGAGGACCTGCTTGGAAGAGAACCGATCAAGGTTAACCTGACGGAGATTCTAAACAGCATTGAGGGCAAGGTTGTCATGGTAACTGGTGGCGGCGGTTCCATAGGTAGCGAGCTGTGTCGTCAGATCGCAGGTCATAACCCTGAGCGATTAATTATTTTTGATGTATATGAGAACAATGCTTATGACATTGAGCAGGAGCTGAAGAGTACCTATTCCAACCTGAACTTGACCGTTTTGATTGGTTCCGTGCGCGATAGCAGGAGACTGAACTCCGTCTTTGAAAAATATCGCCCAGAGATCGTTTATCATGCAGCGGCACACAAGCACGTGCCCCTGATGGAGACAAGCCCCTGTGAATCCATTAAGAATAACGTCATTGGTACCTATAAGACGGCTTGCGCGGCAATGACCTATGGCACGAAGCGTTTTGTCCTGATCAGTACCGATAAGGCCGTAAACCCGACCAACATCATGGGCGCATCTAAGAGACTATGCGAAATGGTGATTCAGTCCATGGACTTTATCAGCAGAGAAGGCAGACAGGATATTCTGCCGAATTTAAGCGGTCATAATGACGAGACGGATTCGAAAAAGCTCTTTATGAATCGCCATATTGAGACGAGAACGGAATTTGTTGCCGTTCGTTTTGGCAACGTCCTTGGAAGCAACGGAAGCGTTATTCCTTTGTTTAAGAAGCAGATCGCCAAGGGCGGCCCTGTTACCGTAACACATCCTGACATTATTCGTTACTTTATGACCATTCCCGAGGCCGTGAGCCTTGTGCTTCAGGCTGGTACCTATGCAAAGGGTGGAGAAATCTTTGTCCTTGACATGGGGGAGCCCGTGAAAATCGATACCTTGGCCCGCAACCTGATCAAGCTTTGCGGCTACAAACCTGACGTTGACATTAAGATTCAGTACACTGGCCTTCGCCCTGGTGAAAAGCTATACGAAGAAAAGCTGATGGCGGAAGAGGGCATTGAGCGTACGGCTAATGAATTAATCCATATTGGTAAGCCTATCGCGTTTGACATGGTAAACTTTATGGGACAGCTGGAAGAATTGGCTGATGCGAGCTACAATAATGACGAGGAGATCCGTCGCCTGGTAAAGAGCATTGTGACAACCTACCATCCGAGTCACTTATAATTTGAAGTCATTCATTTTTTGCTGGAAAACCACAATATTTTGTGTTTTTACTTGATTCCAAGTGGATTTTGTGGTATCTTTTTTATGAAACAGTATATGTTTTGATAAAGAAGTAATGAAGGGATGATTGCTTTGAACGAGCTGATTTCCGTGATTGTGCCCGTCTTTAAGGTCGAGGCATATCTAGCAAAGTGCATAGAGTCCATACGGTGCCAGACATATTCCAATTTCGAATTGATTCTTGTGGATGATGGTTCACCGGACGGAAGCCCACAAATCTGTGATGATTATGCAGCCGTGGATGACAGAATCCGCGTGATCCATAAGAATAACAGAGGACTTTCTTCGGCCAGAAATGCAGGATTGGATATTGCTCAGGGGGAATTCATTTGCTTTATCGACAGTGATGACTACATCAAGCCGGAATACTTAGAGACACTACTTACCCTGCAGAGAAAGAACAATGCCGATCTGGTCATCTGTGAGTATGATTACGTTGAGAAGAATGGCAACGTTTATGAACACCATAAAATCCCTTGGAATAAGTCCATTACCCACAAGGATTTTTGGCTGCTGTTCTGCGAGTCCGATTATCGCGTGTTTAGTGCCGTTGCCTGGAATAAGATCTATCGTGCTAAGATATTTAAAGAGGTTCGATATACACTGGGAAAGTGCATGGAGGATAACTTTATTATCAAGGCCGTAATTGAGCAGTGTGACTCCATTTATGTCACCAATGAGGTGTTATATTATTACCTGCAGAGGCCTGACAGCATTATGGGACGCTTTTCCATTAAGCATCTGGATGGCGTTGAGGCTCAGCTTGACATCTGTAATTACTTTAACAGTGTGGGCTGGCAGGAGTGCTCCCAAAAGCTTTTGGGTTCCATTACGAATTCCCTGTTTAGGGCCTATCGTGAAGCCGATTTTATCGTGAAGTTTAACAGAGAGCGTTACAGGGAGCTGAAAAAGGCCTATAAAGAGGTCGTGAAGCAGTCCTTCAGTTCCAGAGAGCATAATCAGCTCTGGTTTAAGTATAAGGTCTTTGGATTTAGCGAAGGTCTTTACAGAATACTTTATAATAACGGATTGATGCTTCAGATCATGAGTCTCAGAAACAAGGATCAGATCCAATATCACTGATGGTTTACAAATAACACACATGCAATTTAAGGGATTCTCATGGAGAGTCCCTTTTTTTATATATGAACAATTGTCCTTGATATATAAGGCTTTGTTCTGAGGCTTTGCCGAATTTTCGGTGATTTTCATGGTTTACAGGTTGTTTTTATGGCCGGTGCGGTGTATAATATAGCTTGTGAAAATGCGTGGAAAGAGAGTAAAACGCGGATCGACAATCACCAAAGGTCCGCAAAGAGTACAAAAGATTTATGGATATTTTTGACATTATTTCCTTATTTGGCGGACTTGCCATGTTCCTTTACGGTATGCGCCTGATGGGGAACGGACTTAAGGAAAGCTCTTCAGGCACCTTAAAAAAAGCATTGGAAAAAGTAACCAGAACGCCATTTACGGCGTTCCTCATGGGCGTCGGCATGACGGCCATCATACAGTCGTCTACGGCGACCATTGTCATTACCGCGGGACTTGTCGGCGCAGGCGTTATCTCCCTAAAAAGTTCCCTTGGCATCGTCATCGGAGCAAACGTGGGAACGACCGTAACGGGTCAAATTATCAGACTGCTGGACCTGAATGCCTCAGGAACCTCCTTTTTGGAGCTGTTTAAGCCCTCCACCCTGGCACCGCTGGCGTTAATCATCGGCGTTGTTGCCATTATGAACACAAAAATCGGGATTTCCGAGAAGGCTGCGCAGATTATTATTGGCTTCGGTATTTTGTTTTCCGGATTGATGAAGATGACTGAGGCCGTTGGAAAACTGACGGAAACCGGGATCATTGAGAGCCTCTTTAAGATGATGGGAGACAACCCGGTGCTGGGATATCTCGTAGGTGCAGGCGTTGCCTTTGTGCTTCAGAGCTCCTCGGCAACCATTGGTATCCTGCAGGCCTTTTCCACCTCCGGACAGATGCACTTTAGCGAGATATATGCCGTTTTGGTCGGAATTTACCTGGGCGACTGCGTTACGACGGCCATCGTCTGCAATATCGGCGCGAAGCCTGATGCAAAGAGAGTTGGACTGGTCAATATCCTGTTTAATCTCAGCGAAACCGTGCTGATCCTGACGGCGGTTACCATCGCACACTCTCTGAGCCTTCTTGACCGAATCTGGGACAGCGCAATCCGTTCGGGCGGAATTGCAAATACCAATACGATTTTTAACCTTTCCTGCGCCATTTTACTGCTTCCCATGCTGGGCATTTATGAAAGGATCAGCCGAAAGCTCATCAAGGACGAACCCTCCGATGAAGAGGAAGCGCACAGCGAGAAGCTGGATGCCCTGAATCCGGTATTCTTCAGTACGCCTGCCATAGCATTTAATGCCTGCTATGAAGTCCTCCTGGAGATGTATCAGCTGGCACGAAAGAATGTATTTCGGGCATTTGAACTGATTTCTAATTATGATCCTGAAAAGGTGAAAAAGATCGACCGAGATGAAAAAATCATTGATCTCATGGCGGACAAGGTCAATAACTATCTGATTCAGATCAGCGCGCACATTACCTCGAAGAGCCATGTCGAGATCATGAACCACTATTACACCGTGATCGGGGAATTTGAACACCTCGGAGATAAGGCGACCAATATCTGCGAAATCGCAGAGTTCATGCATAAGGAGAACATTACTTTTTCTGAAAAAGCCACAAAAGAGATCAATGTTTTGCGTGAACTCCTAACAACTGTTCTGGATTATACCGATATTACATTTAGAAAGTGCAACCTCGAGGCAGCAAGACACATTGAACCCTTGGAAGAGGTTGTTGATGACATGGTGGCGCTGCTCAAGGATAATCACATGGAACGCCTTCGCACGGGCGAATGCTCCGTTTTCAGCGGGACCGAGTTCTTGAACTTACTGGCTGAGGTAGAGCATATTTCCGACGTTTGCTCGCACGTGGGCCTGGCAACTGTTGCAAGAGTGACCCCGGAGATGAAACACCAGATCCATAATTATCAGAGTGATCTGCATTCCGGAAATGATGCGGAGTTCAATAAAGAGTATAAGGAAGCGAAGGAACGGTACTTTAGGCTGTTGGTGTAGCGTGCCGGCTCTTGGCTACTAGTTCGGGATTACTCTTTTGCTATAGGTTCTAAAAATTTGTTTTAGACTTATTGCTTGCGATATTGGACAGCAACGCCACAAAATGATAATTACTTATGTTTGAGGAAAGGGTACGCAGGAGATGAAGCTATATCGAAAAAAATATAAGCTCATAGAGACCTACGGTACCTTCTTTGTAGATTTAATTACGATTGCTATCGCGTATTTTTTAGCACGGCTTCTAAGAATTGTTTTGCCTTTTGGTGCTAGGGTTACGGAAGAAACAGAATGGTTCCCTGTTTATGTTCTATGTATTTTGGGATGCGTTCTCTATAACCTAATGATGAACCGCTATGAAGGTTTCTTTCAAAGAGGTTATTTCGTAGAAGCCGGAGAGGTACTGAAATACAACTTAATCCAATTCGCTTTTCTTAGTACCTGCGTATATTTGTTTCGATTAGAATTGGTGTTTTCCCGTTTGATGCTGGGGTATTTTGTAATATGCGACATACTCCTTTGCTATGTTTTTAGGGTTATATTCAAAGCATTTATCAAAGCTACATATAGTAAGGGAAAGGGCAGTGAAAAAATCTTAATTGTTACGGATTCAAAGCATCTTGGCATGGTCATGGAGAATATTCAAAATGACAAGGGCTGGAGCTATGAAATCGTCGGCGCGGCATTGACGGATGGGAATCAGCTCGCGGACGCTACAAATCTTTTTGAAAAAGCATTTAAGCAGGAAGAAGTTACAGAGAAAACCCATGACGAAAAAAACAAGGGAAATGGCGCAGATCTACTGTTTGAAAAGGAAATGAATACAAAGAACTTCGCCAAAGGGAAGAATAAGAAAGAATTCTTACCTAAAATCATTGCCGGTAGAGATGACTTAATTGAGGCGGCAAGGCAAATGCCCATTGATGTCGTATTTTTTTATTGCGGTCAGACTGAGCCAGAGATGGACCATTGGGTGCAGTCCTTTGTCTTAATGGGCGTTCGGTGTTATTATTGCGTACAGGGCATGAGTTTTAGCGTTCCATGCAGCGGAGTCGGTGAATTTGCTGATTTCCCAGTCATGTGCTATAATAATGAAGATCGAGATTGGCGAATGAGTATCGTCAAACGCTTGACGGACATTGTTGGCAGCATCGTTGGACTTGTCATAACTGCCATTTTGCTTCCTTTTATTGCCATTGCAATCAAAATAGAGGACTCAAAAGGCCCAGTATTCTTTTCTCAAACCAGAATTGGGAAAAATGGAAGAAGATTTCGAATCTATAAATTTCGTTCCATGTATGCGGACGCAGAAAAGCGTAAACAAGAGCTCATGGATCAAAACGAAGTTCAGGGACCGATGTTTAAGATGAAAAACGATCCCAGAATTACAAAAGTAGGAAAATTCCTAAGAAGAACAAGCCTAGATGAGTTGCCGCAGTTTTGGAACATCTTCAAAGGCGATATGAGCCTTGTTGGAACGAGACCACCGACAGAAGATGAGTTTGAGCAATATAACGATTATTATCGAAGAAGAATGAGTATAACGCCTGGGCTGACGGGACTATGGCAAGTCAGCGGGAGAAGCGAAGTTACGGATTTTAATGAGGTAGTAAAGCTGGATCTGCAGTATATTGATAACTGGAGCTTAGGGCAGGATTTGAAGATACTGATACAGACGGTGGGAGTGGTCCTGAAAGGGACGGGATCGAAATAATTAAATAACATGTTTGATTATGCTAAAATGAATATCTTGTTATTTATCGAATAAATTTATATTGTTACATGAATGTCTAAGATTGAGATATTAAATTAATGTTTTTGCATTTTTCCATACTCATAAAACCAATTTAGTTGGAGGGATAATAGTGAAAATATGTTTTGTGGGGTCATCGGGAGGACATCTTGCACATTTATATATGTTAAAACCATTCTGGCGAAATAAAGATCGCTTTTGGGCTACTTTTGACAAGGAAGATGCAAAAAGTCTACTTGCGGGTGAAAGAGTGTATCATGTTTATTATCCAAGCAACAGATCTTTTAAAGCTTTAATTATTAATACATATCGAGCCATTAAAATACTTAGAAAAGAATGTCCAGATTTAATCATTTCCTCTGGAGCAGCACCAGCGATTCCTTTTTTTTGGATTGGAAAAATGATGGGAGCAAAAACTATTTACATAGAAGTGTATGATAGAATTAATAGTCCTACTATTTCGGGAAAACTATGCTATCCTGTTTCGGATAAATTTATTGTTCAATGGGAAGAGATGAAGCGAGTATATAAAAAAGCAATATGTTTAGGAAGTATATTTTAGGTAAATGTCTTGATATATGTATTAAGGCAAAAAGGAGATGAAATGATTTTTGTAACAGTTGGTACCCATGAACAGCAGTTTAACCGACTAGTGAAATATATGGATATTTGGGCGAGGGAACATGATGAAGAAGTGATAATTCAGACTGGTTATTCTACATATGAACCTAAGTATTGTAAATGGTGTAAAATGTTTCCGTATAATACTATATTGGAAATTATTGAAAAAGCGCGTATAGTAATTACACACGGTGGTCCTTCTAGTTTTATTATTCCTTTACAAATGAATAAAATTCCAATTGTTGTTCCTAGGCAAAATAAATATGGCGAACATGTAAATGATCATCAAGTTAGTTTTATAAATGAAATCATAAAAAGATCAGGAAATATAATTGGCGTTGAAAATATATCTGATTTAGAAGAAATTATTCTTGATTATGACAATATTATAGCAGGTATATTTGAAAAAGGAGTAATAGGAAACAATACAAATTTTTGCACTGAGTTCGACAAAATGGTAAATCAGATGTACTTTAAGTGATTTGGATTGGTTCAATGGAATAAGGATATATTATATGATTCCTAAAATAATACATTATTGTTGGTTTGGGCATGGTTCATTATCATCTGATGCCGAAAAGTTTATTGGTACATGGAAGAAAAATTGCCCTGATTTTACTATTATTGAATGGAATGAAAATAATTTTCCAATCGATAATTACATATATGCTAAAGAAGCCTATAATGCAAAAAAATGGGCATTCGTTTCAGATGTTGCACGTCTATATGCACTAGTGAACATTGGCGGAATATACATGGATACAGATGTGGAGTTGCTTGCTAATTTCAATGATTTTTTAGAATTGCAAGCATTTTCTGGATTTGAAAGTGAAAAAGGTATTAATACGGGCTTGTTGGCATGTGAAAAAGGGTTTCATATTTTTGCAACGATGTTGAAACAATATGAAACAGAACATTTTATTCATTTTGATGGATGTAATGATTTAACTACTAATGTTACAAGACTCACGAATATTTGTTTGAAAAATGGATTATTATTAAATAATAAATTTCAGATGATTTCGGGCTTGACTTTATTTCCAACAGAAGTGTTTTGCCCATTGAACCAACAAACGGGTAAAATTGATATTACTGAGAACACGGTAGCAATACATTGGTTTTCGGGATCCTGGAAAAGCAAAGAAGAAATAGATGTTCATAAAAAAGCCGTTTCATATAAGAATAGATTTGGTTTTTTGGGGAATGTAATAGCATTTTTTTATGAAAATAGTTTTAAAGTATTCTATATTGTTAAAACAGATGGTATTACAGCGTTAATATTTAGAATAAAAAAATATATATCTAAAAATTTAAGACTTTAATTATATGTGAGGAAACTGAATGCTCATTAGTGTTATAGTACCAAGTCTTAATTCTCAAAATACTATTTTTAAATGTATCAATTCAATCTTAGACTGTAAACACAAACAATCCATAGAGATTATAATTGTAGATGATCATTCTACGGATAATAGTTGGAAAATATATGAGGAATTAGTTAAACAGTATTCTAATGTAAAAGTAATCATGAATGAAGGAAAAGGAGTATCGGCTGCAAGAAATACTGGAATTTCTCATTCATCAGGTGATGTTATTGGATTTTGCGACTCAGATGATCAATATGAAGCAGGAGCCGTTGATATTGCAATTCATTATTTTAAAAAAAATAATTCATTAGATGTTTTGGTTGGCAGTATTCGACCAGTTTATGGTAAATGGTATGATCCTTTAAGGATAAAGTATAATAAATTTGAATCATTTCATGATAAAGAAACCTATATAAAGAAATCATTGATAAATGCTGCTTTTATGGGGAGCGTATGTAACAAATTTTATAGAAGAGGGTTAATCACAGGAACTATTTTTGATAAAGATATTGGTTTATGTGAAGATACACATTTTAATATTTTGCTCGCCCAAAAAAAAGAGAGAATAAATACGATAACTATTTCATCTATTTTATATAACTATAATAAAAATACAAAAAATACTACAAGTAATGCTAATTTACTGTTTGATAAAGATGATAATTTAAGATATTTTATGTTTCTAGCGAAATTAAAAACAGATGTGAAATTAACAAAAGAAGATTATGAGTATATACGATCTGCATTTTGTTATTTAGCATTAGATAATTATTGTAAAACTGATAATGCAAGAAGAAAAGGAAAACTTAGAAAGATAATTTTCGATAATGAGAGTTATTTTATTAAATACAGAAGTGAATATGGATTAATTAGATTTTGGACTCATATTAGGATGTTATTAGCGATTCGGCTAAGACTTGTTTAAGTATATTGTGCCTCGAGTTTTATTTCAAAAAAGGAAACACCATGGAAAAGGTATTATCAATCAGCGTTGCTGCATATAATTCGGAAAAATATTTAAAAAATTGTATTGAATCTTTACTTAATAGTAGTATTTCTAATTTATTAGATATTATAATTGTAAATGATGGATCTACGGACGAGACTTTGAATATTGCACGGAACTATGAGAAGCAGTATCCAGATATCATCAGAGTTATAAATAAAAAAAATGGAGGACATGGTTCTACAATTAATGCAAGCATAGAATATGCCATTGGAAAATATTACAAGGTATTAGATTCAGATGATTGGGTCGATCGAGACGGATTGGAAAAACTTGTGAATGCATTGATAAGCTATGAAGTGGATGTGGTTTTTAATCCTTTTTACATGTTTCATGTAGATTCTTCGGAAAATGAGCTTATAATTCCTTATCCTAATCGAATTCTGATTAATAGGATATATCAAAAGAATCATATTGATACTATTGAGCTTTACATGCATGCTATTACATTTAAAACCTCTATTGTCAAACAAATGTCAGAGAAAATAGATGAAAATTGTTTCTATGTAGATGTTGAATACGTTCTATTCCCTCTTGAAAATGTAAAGAATTTCGTATGTCTAGATTTTCCTGTATATGTTTACCAAATAGGTAATTTGGAACAAAGCGTTGATAAAAATAATTATATTAAAAGAAGAGAACAACACTTAAGAGTTGTAAAAAGGCTTGTGTCATTTTATAACAAAAAGCAAAGTAAACTTGATGAAACTATTAAAATTGCTATTTCCAATAGAATAAATCATGCTGTTTTGAAACAGTATAAAATATTTTTACTGATGGAAAATAGTACTGAATCCAAGTGTGAAATAATTGATTTTGATCGGTGGCTATACTATAAAAATCAAATGATATATAAGGGCGCGAATACTAAATTTATTATTTTTATCTATTTTAACAGAATTACAGGCTTTACTTTTTGGGGTTTATTGTCTTGGATAATTAGAAAATTAAGATTTAAGATAGTGATTTAACTGTAACTATTTATGATTAGTCTGTTTTAAGGCTTATAAGCTGACAATAGCAATAAAGTATTCATTAAAACGAAAAAATCTTATGAATAATAAGCTTAAATTGAATATCATTATAAGTACAATTAATCAAGCTTTGACAATGATTTTACCATTTGTTACGGCACCTTATGTTTCTAGAACCTTAGGAGTGGAAGGAATAGGAATATATAGTTATACGCAATCTTATGTTGCTATTTTTTCTATGTTTGCTACATTAGGTACAAATTCATATGGTGTTAGAGAAATTGCAAGAAGCAGGAATGATATAAAGCAAAGAAGCCATATATTTTGGGAAATTGAAATTTTAAGCATATTTACATCTTTTTTAACAATAATGCTGTGGCTTATTTGGGTTACGACTAATTCAAAATATAGGTTATTATTTGGCATATTGACAATATGTTTATTTGGAAATATGTTTGATATTTCATGGTTTTTTGCGGGAGTAGAAGAATTTAAGTACACGGTTATTTTGAATATTTTGTTTAAGTTTATAGGGATGTTTAGTATATTTTTTTATGTGAATAAACCAGAAGACTTATGGAAATATGTTTTTATATTATCAATGGTTATTTTTGGGGCGAACGTATCATTGTGGTTATTTCTAAAAAAATATATATGCCATGTATCAATAAAGCAATTAAAACCATTAAGCCATTTGAAGAATACAATAGTATTTTTTTTGCCATCTATCGCGGTATCCATTTATACAATTCTTGACAAAACATTAATTGGCATAATTACAAATGAAACGAGCGAGAACGGAAATTACGAACAGGCCACGAAAATAGTTAATATGTGTAAAACCTTATCGTTTACGGGACTAAATGCTGTTTTTCAATCGCGATTAGCTTTTTTATTTTCTCAGAATAAACATGATGAAATAATTAAAAATATAGCTTTCTCAATGGAATACATTTTTTTTATGGGATTTGGGATGTGCTTTGGAATTATAGGAATGGCTAATAGATTTGTCCCGCTTTTTTTTGGAGCAGGTTATGATAAAACGATCGTTTTAATAAAATTACTTGCTCCAATGATTATTATTGTTGGAATAAGCAATTGCCTGGGGGCTCAATACTATATTCCTGCCGGATTTAGAAGTAAGAGTGCTAAATTCATAATATTAGGTTCTGTCATAAATTTGTCATTAAATATTTCACTTATTCCATATTTTAAAAGTGTCGGTGCGGTTATTTCGACCATTATTGCAGAAAGTATAATATCGTTACTGTATTTAATTAATTGTAATGGATATTATTCTATTAAATTATTAAAAGAACATACATGGAAAAAACTTATCGCTGGCATAGGAATGTGCATGATTATACATCATTTGGGGGAAATTATAGATAATACAGCTGTAGCCTTGATTTCTCAATTTACTTTAGGTCTATTAACCTATATATTCATTTTATGTATCTTAAAGGATGATGCTTTGAATTATATAAAGAGATTTAGAAAAAATAATATTTAGATTTAATACATTTTTTCATGTGGTTAGATATTGGATTCATAATATAGGATTTTATATATTTTTTTAACGGAGGATTAGAATGAATCTGTATATTTGTAGTACTTATTATCATGTGTTAATAACTGTATTAAAAAGCCTAAATATGAAGAAGAAATTTGATATCGCTATTACGGATTATATTCCTGAGCATAAAGCACTTGTTGATAGAATTAGTAGATCAACATTATTTAATCAAATTATTGTTTTGGAACAATGGATTCCTAGAAATAGGTTGGAATGCTATTTTTTTGGGTATTTAAATGTCTTTAATATAGAAAAAAAATATGGTAAATTGTTCGAAAAATACGAAGAAATATATATATATATGGATGATATATGCTTTGCTAGATATTTAAAAGATAAACATATATATTACAATCTGTTGGAAGATGGGTTTGATAGTTTTAAAGTAAGAAAAGATAGCGCATATTATTATATGGTTTCAAGAAAACTTAGATTTCGAGATAAAGTACGCAACTTATTATTTAAGCACAACACACAGAATTATAAATATTTTTTTAACTGCCCATATGTTAAGACTATTGAACTAAATGATGTTAAGGGGACGATATTTAATGAAAATGACAATAGGATAATTGTTTTGCCTAGATATATGTTGTTTGATAAAATTAATGACATAAATGTGAACGATGTGATAAAAATATTTATTGACAACACAAAAATTCTTAATGAAGACAATATTGCTCTAATATTAACTTGTTGTTTTTTTGATGACGGATACTTAAATGATATTCATGAGCAAGTGTTATTATATAAAAATATTTGTACATATTATAAAAAAATAGGATATACTCCTATTATTAAGCCGCACCCACGTGATTCGATTGACTATACAAAATGTGGATTGAAAGCTATAAACAGATTTTTCCCGGCAGAATTATTAAGATATCTTAGCATAGAAAATATAAAAAAATATGTTTCAATTTATTCTACATCAATAAATAATTTTCCTCAATCAAAAGTAGACTATTATGAAAGCATTAATGAATTTTATGAAATTTTCAATAAATCTTTGTTAAAATAAAATTTTAAACATAATTGAAATTTACTGATAGATAGAATTATATGCAAAGATTTCTCAAACTTTAATTACTCTAAAGGTTGATCGGAGAATATATGATATAGAATGAAAAAGAAACATGTATTTAATAAGGTTATATTGATAGGATACGCATTAAATCTCATTTTATGTTTTATATGCAGTATCTTTTACTTCCATCCAATTTATGAACATGTTGGATGGGAAAACCGTGCCTACAAATGGTTGTCAAGTGGCGAAACGATGGAAGAAGAAATTCTAGGTCGTTTACTTTGTATGATATATTCTTATATATTGGCAATGTTACTTTTATATTTGATGTGGTACTGGATTGTTAGACTATTTAAGCTTTGGAACGAGTGTAAATCTAAACGAATTTATGTTTTGTTATTTTTAATCTTATCATTTTTGGGCATTTTAACGATTATAGGACTATATCCCACCCCTGTTTCTGATCCGCCAGATACAGCATGGAATTATGTTTATGCAAGAGAGTTTTTGCCTATGTATTGGCATGGATTTCTTACGAATGTAGTTCACTGTGCATGTATGATTATTTTTCCGCATCCCGTGGCAATGTCCATAATTCCCTTTTTGCTTGGAATAACAGGTTTATGTTATATACTTTATCAATCCGTGATTAAAAATTGCAAGCATGAATTATTGTGTATATTTATCTTTTTCATTTTTTTGCTTTCGATGCCTGAAACAGTACAGGTTTTTATTTATGCTGGCAGAAATTATCATTATGCACTTCTTAGTGTTTGTACATTAGGTATTTTTCTTGTGGATTATATGAATAATGTTATAATTACGAAGGCAAAAATACTTTGGCTTTCTTTTTTAATATGCTTTCTTGCGTGTTGGAGGGGGGAGGGCATCGCTTATTTAGTAGCATTTCCGTTTATGCTATATGGTGCCTATTATCAAAAAAATACTAAGATATCACTTAAAAAGATATTTAAGTATTCTTTTTTTATCGTTGGAATATTTTTGCTTTTGAGAATTCCGGATATGTATGGTAGCGAAAAATATCAAGGAGATGATTATATAATAATAAATTTACCAGGTCCGCTTTCAGCTGTTTGGGCTAATAATCCTAATACAAATTATAAAAGTTATGAAAAAGATATGGAACATATAAATACGGTAATTAACATAAATTATATTATTAAATATGCGGATATGGGATCACAGAATTATAATTGGGACAATTTAAGAATTTCAAGACAGAGTGATGCCGGGGAAAATGGAAAAGCATTTATATATGCTGCATATGACATCTTGTTTCACAACTTAAACACATTTTTAAAATATCAATTTAATGTTTTTGCAAAAAGCCTTGGGGTATCTTCATTTTTTAAGTTGAATACTGGACCTGTAGAATTATATGTTCAACAAGGAATAATAAAAGATAATTATGATAAAGTAATGGATTATTATAGGTTTGGAAGAAATGATATTGGTATTAAGCATAATATTGAACTAATTAATAAAACAATAGATATCAATTGGTCCGTTTTCGCAAAAGGTATAATTGATTTTTTGTATTGTAATGGCATGCAATATTCAGCGTATATAAAACTTACTAAAACTTCCCATACCTAAAATGGGACTCGCTCCTTGAAAACTCAATAATACAGGCAATCAGATTGATATTTATGCTGCCAGCGTTGCCCTTATCAATGTAGTCCGGACATACTCTGGAAGATGCCCGATGAACATATC
>JAFXQK010000057.1 GCA_017527205.1 Lachnospiraceae bacterium
ATCCTTTGGCGATTTAGATGAATCAGTATCAGATTTATTCATAAGCCCAACAAGCCCTTTCTCCTGGTATTTTTTGTGCCAGTTCAATATGGCTACACTTGAATAACCTATTTCTTCTGCTACTGATTTTAACGTTTCTCCATTCTCATAGCAACGTCGAATAGCATCAAGTTTGACATTGATGGGAGCTCTAATAGGTCTTTTATGAGATTTAGGAGCAACAACTTCAGGGTATTTATGTACCCACGAAGCGAGGGATCCCACTGAGGGATATCCTAGCATTTTGACAACTTTAGGCAAAGAATGTAACTTACTATACAACGTGAGTGCGGCATGAACCTGCTCTTTGGAATAACGTGACGCCATAGTCTTTTACGGTGTCAAAGTGTCCAGGATTTTGTCCGCACCCCCATGATATGTGCTTATCAGTAATAAAACGAAGGAAGTTCCTAACCACCTGCGGATAATCACGAAAATGAACTATTATTTCTATAAAAGCAGATGTAGGAAGACTTTTGGCTTTACATTTGTCTAAAAATTGTCCTAATGCTCGAGGGTCAACCGGTTCAGAATTCATTCCTAATTTACTTCTGCCATAATAAGAATAAAAAGCATTTGCATCCATAAATATTCTCATTTTCAAAACACTTCCCCTTGTTGGTAAACTTTTGCTCCATTAATCTTTTGCAATGATAGTGTTCTTCATTATTTTCAATTCAATTATACCCTAATTTGCTCTTCTTCGCAATCATGAGCTCATCAAACATAAAGGCAAGCGCACACTGCTTCAATCGTCTTTCTCAGCAAGTGCTCCTTTCAATTTCCATTTGGAAACGAACAATCTTACCACCTGCTTTCCGAATAAAGACAGTTGTCTTCTTGCGTTTTGATAATCGCTTCTGCATTTCATTCTCATTTCCCGTAATGACATGTCATCATAAAGTCGGGACCCTCGGTCCGCCATCGCTTTCATGTTGCCATTATAGCAGTGTGAGTTTAAAACATGATAATTCATGTACAGCAGTATTCTCGCGAGATCGTAATTTGCTTGAATCTGCAATTCATCCGAAATGTCTATGAAAGTTAATGATCCTACGGAAAAATGAGAATACTCACATAACTCATTCCACAACCTGGCCAGTATGTCAGTTTCCTCTTTATCAAAAATCACCTTCGAATACACTTCTTTCTTTAACGAAACCCTGACGTCATGCTGAAGTCTTTGTAATAATTCCATGTTTCCAGAAAGACTAATATATTTCATTAAGACCAATGCCTCATAAACATTTCTGTATAGGGCTCTGGCTTGAGAATACCTCCCCATGTTCGTCAACTTTATGGCTGTCATCAAGTATTCGAGGTTGTTGCTAATGACTCCTGCGGCAGCTCCTTGATAGGAACCTTCAGGAAAATCAACCATTACAATGACAAGGCACTGGCGTAAAACCTCATATGCGTCGTCCAGTAGTAAGTACAGATTCGCCGTCTCCGCTGAGTATTTCTCTGCAATCTCTTTTTTCTTTTCATTATCTTCAGAAACATAGTGCTCAGAGAACGGAATGCTTTGTCTTTTTTCAAACAGGATATCCCAATTATCCATTTTCCTCCCCCTTCCGCATTAATCGTTTTTTCGCGCCCTCCAACGGCGATCTGGAATTTCCTTTCTGCAGATTCAGTTGCCGTAATGTCAATTTCCTTTAGATAACATTTGTCTGTTTTGCGTCATTGCTGATCACTCCAAACCTTACGAACATCCCCCACAAATATGACGCTCCGAATACTCCGATCTTCTTCGGCCCTTTCACCTCTCCATTCCTTTCCATCACATTCTCCAGCGCCTTCCAGACCGTTGCCTTGGTAATGCTATCCTTCTTTCTGTCAACAAATATCTCCCCTCCTTTGACCTTGTATCGGAACTCCAATCCCTTTGCCGTTTGAAACACGCATCCCTGATGTGCCTCAATAAGGTTCCACAAAGCGCTCCTAGCCTCTTCAGCGGGTATATATGGCAATTCTTCCTTGAACCTTTCACACTGCCACTTGCGGTCTCGCGAAAGCTTCATTCGATCCGCGCAGGTGCTCCGCTCCGGTAGCTTGTACACTATTTTATCATACGGCAAGTAACTGTGAACGGAGGCCCTGGATAATTCCGTGATTTTCATGATTGCCTGAATGTTTAGTCCCCGGACATGCAATTCCTGAATCTGCCGGCTAAGCGCCGTAGAATACTTACCAGCCGTTATCAGGATCTTTCTAGCCTTTAGCATTGTAATATCGCATTTATGTACCACATCGCGTAACGTTGCATGATTTCCACCAACTGGGATTCTGTCATCAAATTCGTCCCCATACGCTGCGACTACTTCTCTCATGATCTCCTGCATGGATTTTTCAGTTGTACCATTAGGTTTCTTTTTTCGTCTTCCCACATTTGCTCCATATATCCGTATCAATCTAAACAATTCAGAGCCAGTCTTTAGACCGGCTCCCTAAAAGTATCAGGTCTCTTCGGATCAAACACTTCATTACATGTCATCACCGTCACCAAATCTTCCGTCTCGCTCAAGTTAATAATATTGTGGGTCCATCCCGGGATCATGTGGATCGCTTCGATCTTCTCTCCGGAAACCTCGAACTCCACCATTTCTCCGGTATTAATATTTCTCTCCTGAATCAGTCCATGTCCGGCAACGACGATAAACAGCTCCCACTTGGAATTGTGCCAGTGCTGACCCTTCGTAACGCCCGGCTTGCTGATATTTATGGACACCTGGCCGCAGTCCTCCGTATGTACCAGCTCCGTAAAGGATCCGCGGTCATCGACATTCATCTTCAGCGCATACTTGAACTTGTCCGTTGGCAGATAGGACAGGTACAGGCTGTACAGCTTCTTTGCAAAGGAACCGTTCGGCATCTTCGGCATCATCAGCGTCGCAGGCTGCGCCTTGAACTCCTGCAGGAGATCCACGATCTCACCCAATGTTACCTTGTGCGTTATGGGAACGCAACAAAACTTTCCTTCAGCCTTCAATACCGTCTCAACGCCGTCAAACTCGCAGTGCTGCTCCTTACCTTCCAGTAAGTCAAACATGCCTTCCACAAGATCGTCGATGTATAACAGCTCCAGCTCCGTGGATCTGTCATTCACGGTAAATGGCTCGTCATTTGCCACGGCCCAGCAGAAGGTAGACACTGCAGAATTATACTTTGGTCTGGAATGCCCCATCAGATTCGGGAAACGATAAATGGCAACCTTAACACCATTCGCTGCTCCATACTCAAAGAACAGCTCTTCTCCGGCCTTCTTGCTGCGACCATATTCGGAATCGCCAAAGCGTCCAGAAAGAGTCGCCTGAAGTGAAGAGCTCAGCATGATCGGTGCCTTGTTCCCATGTTTTTTCAGAGTATCTAATAGCGTACTTGCAAATCCGAAATTCCCCTGCATGAATTCCTCTGGATTCTGCGGGCGATTTACGCCTGCCAGGTTAAATACGAAATCTGCCTTAGCACAGTACTCGTCCAATTCTTCGTATGCGGAATCTATGTCGTACTCATAAATTTCGTTAACCTTTATTTCAGGTCTAGTGTTGTTTTTTCCATCACGAATGTTCTTTAGGTTATTTACAAGGGCGGTTCCAACCATACCCTTTGCGCCCGTAACCAATATGTTCATTTTATCCCTCTTTATTTTCAGCATCTTTTCTGTTCTTAAAATTTCGAAACATGTTTTTCATATACTGGTCTGGATTCGGCATCGGATGCCTTTTCCCTACTTTAGTGTTTTGTTCCTCTTCTTCAAACTTACTCACAATTAGCATCCAGTCTTTAGAATATAATTCCTTAAACTTATCAACAAATTCACTTTCCGTACATGTTTCTCCCAATAAGTCTAGAATATAATATGCTTTTGCTTTTTTCCTGTTAATTAGTGAAGGCACTTATTATTCCCCATCTTTCCAGCATAGTTCATACGGTCATGATTTCCTCCAAACCATCTTGTTCACAACGCCTACATAACTCTGGATAATTTTCACAACCTTATCCGACACATTCAGGTCAACATAATCAGGTACGGGAATCGCTCCGCCATTCTTCTCTTCCTTCACCATTTCCACGGCCGTATCCACTGCTTGAAGCAGTCCCTTTGTATCTATGCCGGACAGGATGAAGCAAGCCTTGTCCAAAGCCTCAGGACGCTCCGTAGAGGTGCGGATACATACGGCAGGAATCGGATGCCCAATGCTCGTAAAGAAGCTAGATTCCTCAGGCAACGTTCCGCTGTCGGAAACGACTGCAAACGCATTCATCTGCAGGCAGTTATAGTCATGAAATCCGAGCGGCTCATGCTGGATCACGCGGGGATCAAGCTTGAAACCTGACGCCTCCAGGCGCTTTCTTGAACGGGGATGGCAGGAATAGAGGATCGGCATGTCATACTTCTCCGCCATCTGGTTGATCGCCGTAAACAGCGAATTGAAGTTCTTCTCCGTGTCAATGTTCTCCTCGCGATGCGCGGACAACAAAATATATTTACCCTTTTCAAGTCCGAGACGAGCATGCACGTCCGAAGCCTTGATGGACTCCAGGTTCTCAGTCAGCACTTCCGCCATGGGAGACCCGGTCACGTAAGTCCTCTCCTTCGGCAGTCCGCAGTCCGCCAGGTAACGACGAGCGTGCTCGGAATATGCCAGGTTCACGTCGGAGATGATGTCAACGATCCTTCTGTTCGTCTCCTCGGGAAGGCACTCGTCCTTGCAGCGATTTCCGGCCTCCATGTGGAAGATCGGGATGTGAAGGCGCTTTGCTCCGATCACGGACAGACAGCTGTTAGTGTCGCCGAGTACCAAAACGGCATCAGGCTTTAACTCCACCATCGCCTTATAAGCCTCTGCGATAATATTCCCCATCGTCTCGCCGAGGTCTGCGCCAACCGCATTCAGATACAGCTCGGGATCAGCGAGCCCTAAGTCCTTAAAGAACACGCCGTTCAGGTTGTAATCATAGTTCTGACCGGTATGTACCAAAATCGTGTCAAAATACTTGCGGCACCTCTTAATCACCGCCGCGAGACGGATGATCTCGGGACGCGTGCCCACGATGATCATCAGCTTAATCTTTCCGTTTTCCTTCCAGTCTGCCATCTTATGCCTCCACCGTATGAGGTCTGCCCTCAAGTTCTTCCCTTACATAGTCCGTCGACATGATCTTCTTTACGACGCCGTCTACGTCCAGTCTCACCGTATTGTGGCTCGTGTACGCCTCGTCGCCCTCAGTCAGCACGTTGCCCTCCACATAGAACTTGTCATAGTTGAGGCTCCTTCCGTCGGGAGCGATTCTGAAGTAATGGCCCATGTCGGTTGCGCGAAGTCTCTCCTCACGAGTCATCAGCGTCTCATACAGCTTCTCACCATGTCTCGTACCGATGATCTTCTTCTCGGTCTGACCAAACACCTTCATCACGCCGTCAGCAAGGTCACCGATGGTCGAAGCGTCAGCCTTCTGGATAAACAGGTCGCCGGGCTCCGCATGCTCAAACGCAAATGCCACCAGGTCAACGGCCTCGTCAAGGTTCATCAGGAAACGGGTCATGTTAGGATCCGTAATCGTAATCGGTGCCTTTCTCTTAATCTGGTCAATGAACAGCGGAATAACGGAGCCGCGGGAACACATTACGTTTCCATATCTCGTGCAGGCCAAAACGGTTCCGGACCTGTCAAACGCGGTCTGCGCGCGTGCTGCAACGATCTTCTCGCCAACGGCCTTCGTCATGCCCATGGAGTTGATGGGGTAAGCTGCCTTGTCGGTAGACAGGAACACAACCCTCTCTACCTTGTTCTCCACTGCCGCCGTGATCACGTTGTCAGTACCGATGATGTTCGTCCGAACGGCTTCCATCGGGAAGAACTCGCAGGAAGGCACTTCCTTCAGCGCTGCCGCATGGAACACGTAATTCGCGCCGTACATCACGTCTCGAACGGAATCCACGTTACGCACGTCACCGATGAAAAACTTCACCTTAGCCGCATAGTCCGGATACTGCGCCTGCAGCGTATGACGCATCCAGTCCTGCTTCTTTTCGTCGCGGCTGAAGATGCGGATCTCAGAAATGTCTGAGGTCAGAAAGTGTTTCAGCACCGTTGATCCAAAAGATCCTGTACCTCCCGTAATAACTAATGTTTTTCCTTTGAAAGCTTCGTTAATAATCATTACATGTCTCTCCTTTTGTTTCTTAAATATTTTAGCTTTTCTTCAAAAATTTCCAATTCATTCTAAAAATTACCATATTATCCTAAAGCATGATTCACCGTACGACCTCTAGGAATTCAGTCTTATAATTGTTTGGCAGTCCAACTAACCGATGTTCCTGATGCCAGTGGTTACAAACCACATGAATTCCTATAGGGAGTTACATCTAAAGTACCATAAGTGTATTAGTTATAACCATAATCATTCTACCTTCCATCAATTAAAAATTTCATTTTTTCCCAATACTAAGTATTACTTCACAGGTAATGTGCTTGATTTCTTCCAATTTGAGTTACAGTTTATACTGGTGGGCAATCCCGCATATGTTGATTAATCAGTAGACAAGCAGATAGCATTAATGAAAAAATCATAACGCTCATTATTCTCCGATAATGAATTTGAGATTGCTTCTCTTGATCAGTTTTGTAAGAAAAATTGCAATAATACCAAAACAAAAGAAATTGACAAAAACAATGGACTTATAATTCTTTCCGTAGCTTCTCAGCTCAACTGGAATGTATTGCCGCTACTGATATATAAATTATTTATCAGCTGGATGTTGAAGAAGTGTTTGCTCTGAGTACATATTTCAATCAAGTCTGCGATGATATTAGTTGGTGGACATCACAGTATCAGACTCTTTGAAAGGGAAGTGTAACCTCATGATATATGTAGGCATTGGTATTGCCAAACTCAACCACTTCGCCGTCGCGATCTCTTCTGATTGGAAAAAACTCATCGAACCGTTCACATTCACAAATGACTATGATGGCTTCTATCTGCTGCATTCTAAGCTATTTTCTCTTAAACACGGCAACAGCATCATATGTCTAGTGAATCGACGGAACATCACGGTAACGACTCTGTTTGTTTCCTTTTTCCCTAGGTAACTAAGTGTGCGTTCTAAACCCTATCAAGATTTCGTCCATGCACAAGAATAATATATACAAGACGAAGAGAGACAAATTTGGCACGGCAGTCATTGCCTAAACCCTTATGATGCAAGATTCCCTAAAGTTTATGAATCTGAATGCAAATGGCGTCCTACTTCGGCCGCATTTGCGGAGCTAATCGGCCGCGATGCGCAGCGAGCGGCCATACTTTTGCTTTGATTTAAAACCACGTTATTCCTCATAATGATGTTATGCCACGAAAGTGGTAAATACATCATACGGAGGGATAATGCATGCTTGATTACAAGGACATCATTATCAAACGCTACGCCCTGGAAATGTCGGGAAGACAGATTGCGGAATCACTGGGCGTGAGCAAGTCAGGAGTCAATGAATTCCTGAACGCATTTGAAGGGTGTGACGCCCTTCAGTACCCTTTGCCGGAAGGCATCACCAACTACGGGATTGCCGAGTTGGTGTACGGCCATGCCACGGGAGGACGAAACCTGAGTTTCACGCTGCCGGATTTCGCGGAAGTGGAATCCCTGATGGGCAGCCGAAAAAACATGACGCTTTCGTTTCTCTGGGGCCGGTATAAAAACGCGTGCGTGGCTGACGGCGCCAAGTTCTATTCCTACCGACAGTTCTGTGAACTGTATCAGGAATGGTGCAGGGAAAACGCGGAATCCATGCACCTCAACGCCGTGATCGGTCAAAAGATTGAGGTGGACTTCGCCGGGAAGACTTTTGACCTGACTGATCCCGTAACCGGCGAGGTTTTCAAGATAGTCGTGTTTGTGGCCGTTCTTCCGTACTCGCAGTACGTGTACGCGGAAGGAATGCTCTCGACCAGGGAACCTCAGTGGATCGAGGTCAACAACAACGCGCTGCGCTACTTTGAGGGCGTTGCGCCCATCGTGGTCTGCGACAACTGCAAGCAGGCCGTAATCGCGAACAGGGACTGGATTGAACCTGAGCTGAACAAAGATTACGCCGAATGGGCCGAGCACAATCACGCGGTGATCCTTCCCGCAAAGGTGCGCAAACCGAAATACAAGAGTTCCGTTGAAAATGCGGTCGGAATCCTTGAAAAGGGATTCTTTCACGAACTTGAGGAAAACCGTTACTTTAGCCTGGCTGACTTCAACAGTGACCTTTGGGCGGGACTTGAAAAGCTTAACCGCGCAAAGCTCAAGGGCAAGGATTACAGCCGCTTTGACCGCTTCCTTGAGGAAAGGCAGGCGCTCCTTCCGCTGCCAGCCGAACCTTATCATTACCTTGAAAGGAGAAACGCCAAGGTTTCCGCGGACTTTCATGTCCGTTTCGACAACGCTTATTACAGCGTTCCGAAGAATTACGTGCACAAGCAGGTGTTGATCCGCGCGACTGCCGCCACGGTAAGAATCCTTGACCAAAACGGCACGAAGCTGTGCGAATGGCCCCGCGCAACCCGCAAGGGCCAGTGGCAGACCAATCCGGAACACCTTCCGCAGAATTACAAAAACTACTCGGAATGGAACGGCACTTACTTTCTTCAAAAGGCGCTTACCGTAGGTCCCAATGCCGTTGAGGTGATTCGCCGCATTCTTGCCAGCAAAAAGTACGAGGTTCAGACCTACAGGCAATGCATGGGCGTTCTCGGCTTTGCCGGGAAATACGGGAAGGCGTCCCTTGAGGAATGCTGCAGGCAGGCCGTTGAGCTCAACAAGGCCACTTACACGTTCATTAAGAACTCGATTCCCGCAGTTGCCGCCGAAACCATGACTGACGCGGACCGCAGGCGGATTAACGCCGAGAAAAACAAGGGAGCCTACG
>JAFXQK010000058.1 GCA_017527205.1 Lachnospiraceae bacterium
AGATGAGCCACATCTCCACCGGCGGCGGTGCTTCCCTGGAGTTCCTTGAGGGCAAGGTGCTTCCCGGCGTTGCAGCAGCTGACGATAAGTAAATTGAAAGTCATGATAAATGATTAAGGGGGCTTTTGCATGATGGTCTTTTTCCGGCACGCTGGACACAGGCCGGAGAGAAGACTATCAAGCTAGGCCCCTTGGTAAATGATTAAGTCATGGCTTAAATAGAATGAGAGGATAAACAAATGGCAAGAAAGAAGATTATTGCAGGCAACTGGAAGATGAACATGACTCCCAGTGAAGCAGTTGCCCTGGTAAATACCTTGAAGCCCCTCGTAGTGAATGATGACGTGGACGTAGTGTTCTGCGTACCTGCAATCGACATCATTCCAGCGATGGAAGCTGCAAAGGGAACCAATATTAACATTGGTGCTGAAAACATGTATTTCGAGGAGAAGGGTGCCTTTACCGGTGAAATTTCTCCTGCTATGTTGGTTGATGCAGGTGTTAAGTACGTCATCATCGGACATTCCGAGAGAAGAGAGTACTTTGCAGAGACCGATGAGACCGTAAACAAGAAAATCTTAAAGGCGTTTGAGCATGGTTTAACCCCGATCATCTGCTGCGGCGAGTCCTTAAAGCAGAGAGAACAGGGAATTACGATTGACTGGATTCGTCAACAGATCAAGATCGCTTTCTTGAACGTGACCGCAGAGCAGGCAGCTACAGCCGTTATCGCTTATGAGCCCATCTGGGCGATCGGTACGGGCAAGGTTGCTACCACCGAGCAGGCACAGGAGGTTTGCAAGGCCATTCGTGATTGCATCGCTGAGATTTATGATGATGCAACGGCTGCTGCCATCCGCATTCAGTACGGCGGTTCCGTATCCGCGTCCAGCGCACCCGAGCTGTTTGCACAGGCTGACATCGATGGCGGTCTGGTAGGCGGTGCTTCCCTGAAGCCCGATTTCGGCAAGATCGTAAATTACAACAAGTAATCAATGCTTATGGGAGCATGTCTCCCAACGGCGCTAGGCATAAGGTAAGGAGTTTTCGTTTTTCGTGACGAAAACTCCTTATTTTTTTAAAAATCCTCTATGAGAACCGCAAACTTTTTGATATAATCATAAATAGCGCGGGCTGACGTCTGACGCTGGCTCTAAAGAAAACTATTTCATTTGGGGGAGAAAGGCATGATCTTCAAGTGTAAGAATTGTGGAGGAAACGCGGTTTACAGTCCTGAAAAGAAAATGATGGTCTGTCCGTATTGCGAGAGCGAAAACAGTTATACGCGAAAGGACAAGGAGACTACCTATGGTCTTGAGGTCTGTCCGGAGTGTGGCGGTACCATACCCGTAGAGCAATATGACAGTGCCATGAAGTGTCCTTATTGCGATAATTCCGTAATCTTTAATGAGAGGGTGGAGGGACAGTACCTTCCGAAGTTTTTGATTCCCTTTGAGCTTGGTAAGGAAAAGGTAAAGGAAATGATTCGAGATCGTTTTAAGAAATATACCTTTGCTCCTGCCGATTTCCTTTCAGAGGCGCGCCTGGACAGCATGAAGGGAATTTACGTGCCATTTTGGTTTTATGATTATCAGACCAATGCGGTCTTTGAAGGCGAGGGAACGAAGGTGCGTTCCTGGACGAGCGGCAGCTATCGTTACACGGAAACCTCCTATTATTCGGTGGTACGTGACATGAACATCCCCTTCGAGAAGCTTCCCGCAGATGCATCCATTAAGATGGATGATTCGATCATGGATTTGATGGAGCCGTATGATTACTCAAAATTGAAGGATTTTATGCCGGAATATCTGTCAGGCTTTAACGCGGAGTATTATAATATGCCGGCGGAGGAGGTTGAAAACCGTGCGAAGCAGAAGATGGAGGGAGATGCGTCCGCCATTCTTAGAAGTAGTGTTTCCGGATATTCTTCCTTGATTACAAAGAACCAGAACGTGCGCATATTAAGTCGAAACTCGGCGTATGGCTTGATGCCGGTATGGCAGTATGTTTATGAGTACAAGAACAAGGCTTATCCTTTTTACGTCAATGGAGAGACGGGAAAGATTATTGGAACGGTCCCGCTTTCCAAGGGGAAGGTTTGGGCATATTCCCTGACCTTGTGGGTTTTGTTGACGGTGATTTTTGCTGCCGTCAAAGGAATCTTAGGATTACTGTAGGAGGGTGGAGTCATGGATTACGATTACAAAAAAGAAGAGCGGAAGAGATATCTTAAGTATTTTTGCGTTTGGATGATTATTGCAGCCATTGCCCTGTTAGTTTTTGGCGTTATGAAGCTGACGCATAAGGAAGAGGCTGTGGTTAAGAATGAACGCCATAACTCCCAGGCTCCTTCCCAGAGAGTTTACGACTATGCTGAGGTGTTGACCTCCTCTGAAGAACAAAAGCTGGAAGAGCTGATTGCAAAATATGAAGCGGAATCTGAGTGTGACCTGGTTCTGGTTACCATTGATCAGGCAGTTGGCCTCAGTGATTCCGAGTGGACGAATACCATGGTAAATCTGGCTGATGATTTCTATGACCAGAATGCATTTGGATACGACCAGCCTCACGGAGATGGTGCGGTTTTGGTGGATAACTGGTATCATGCGGGGCAGGACGACAGTCAGGCAGGAGCATGGTTATCGACCTCCGGTAAGCTGGAATATGCCATTGGCGAGAGTGAGGAGAACAGGGTTTGGGATGCCTTGGACTCTGGCTTCGAAATCAGTACCTATGAGGCATATGCCAGAGCCATGAAAAAGATTGCATATTATGGTAAAACAGATGGCGCAAGCGAGCCCGTCCAGATTCCTTGGGCCGTGGTGCTGATTGTTCCGGCCGTCATTGCTGCAATCTATGCAGGCATTAACATGACGCAGGCTCCCGGAAAGGATACGACGACTTCCACGACCTACGTTCCCGGCGGTAGGGGGAACATGAACGTCCAGAGGGATGACTTCATCCGTAAGAACGTTACGAAGGTGAAGATTGAGACAAGCAGCTCGCGAAGCGGAGGCGGCGGAAGCTATGGACATCACACCAGCAGCGGCGGCTTTAGCCATGGCGGCGGCGGACACAGAAGATAAAACAAATCTTACAAAAACAAACCCCCTTTACAAAAAACTAAAAAAACATACAAAAAAGCATCCACGTGACGGCATGGATGCTTTTTTATGGTTTCATTAAAATGCAATTTCGACTGTTTTGATGCGAATGACGATTATGCCATCTCGTTAACTGCCTTGCTAATGCGAGCTACTTTTCTGGCAATGTTGTTCTTGTGATAAACGCCCTTAGAACCAGCCATCTCGATTACCTTGGTAGCAGAAGCAAGCTCAGTCTTTGCAGCTTCCTTGTCGCCAGCCTCGATTGCAGCGAAAACCTTCTTGATTGCGGTCTTAACGCCAGATCTGATAGCCTTGTTTCTCTCGGCATTTACGCGCGCTACGGAAATTCTCTTCTTTGCGGACTTAATATTAGCCAATGTAGTATACCTCCATTTGATAATTAAACATATGTTTCGGAATTGTTTACATAGCCAGACACGGAGGACTAATGTAAACATACTCTTGTAGTTTAGGTAATTATTTTACTTTTGTCAATACATAAATTAGAAAAATTTGCAAAAAATAGGGATAATTCTTAAGGAAGAGAGGTTGAAAGGGAATCGGGCATGAATTCAAGTGACATAAGGACGGATTTGGCTTTGGAAGCGAGGGAGAGTGTTGTCAATGCGGGAGAGAACCTGCGCGGCGTGCGGACGGAGGAATACGAATATGAAGAGGCAGGGGTATGCGTGACAAAGGTGTACGTGGATACCAAAAATGCGGCCAGCAGATTAGGCAAGCCGATCGGAATTTATGTTACCATGGAGGCGGAGTCCCTGGGCGAGCCAGACGAGGGCTATCACCGAGAGATCTCCCTGTGCTTTGCAGAGGAATTACGGGAATTGATCTTAGAGGAAAAGGATGCTTCGGAAAGCTCCATTTTGGTCGTGGGCTTAGGAAACAGGAACGTCACGGCAGATGCCTTGGGGCCGCAGGTGCTGGATAACCTGTTTGTTACAAGGCATATGGTAAAGCTTTATGGGAAAGCGGCCGTAGGGGGCGAATCCGCTCGGCTGATCAGTTGCCTTGAACCTGGCGTTATGGCGAAAACGGGCATGGAGACGGCAGAAATCATCGGCGGCGTTGTTCGAGAGACGAAGCCTGATCTTGTCATTGTCGTGGATGCCCTTGCGGCGAGAAGCACAAAACGCCTGAACCGAACCATACAGATCACCAACACGGGGATTCAGCCGGGATCGGGCGTAGGAAATCATAGAAATGCGCTGACGAGGGAAAGCCTTGGCGTGCCTGTCGTTGCGGTTGGGGTGCCGACCGTTGTCGATGCAGCGACTATCGTTGGGGATGCCATGGAACGTTTTCTTGGGACCGAGACCGTTTTTCGAAGAAGTGCGCTGGCAGAGCTACGGAACATGTATATGACGGGAAAGGACGTGGATGAGGTCATCAAACGAATGAGCTACACAATTTCGGAGGGGATCAACGTTGCGCTCAAGGAGAATGGGTCAGAGGCGGCGAAGGATGTAATCAAGGAAGGGGATCCTCAATAGTGTCAACGCAAACGCATGGATCCAAAAGTGCATAGAGAGAAACCGCTTGGCATAGAATAAAAAGAGCATCGCAGCCAGGAGGAATATGGAAAGGAAAAAGGTCAGAGGGGGACTCTTTTTGCTTGCGGCACTTTTGTGTATTTGGGCAACGCACAGAGCTGCCGAGAAGGTGCGGGAGCGATGGGAAGCCCGAAAGAAGGAAAGTCTGTTTTGTTGTCTGCAGGTGATGCTTCAAAAAAGTGTAGAAGAAACTATGGCACCGAACCTGTGCCTTCGAAGCACGTGGCCCATGGAATGGCTAAGGCAGGACGCATTGTCATTTTTGGCTCCCGTCATGACGATGGACTTGGACGGGCCCTTTTGCGAGGTAAACGGCGACGGGCCTTCCGTGGGTGAAGGGGCAGCCTCGCTTTTGGATGCGTTAAGCCAAGAGAACCCCTTTTGGGAAGCTGAAAGGGAAAATACGGAATATGCGGAGGTTGGGAGAAGGAAGGGAGAGGAAAATGCCTCAATTAGACTGGATTTAGAAGAGGGTCCGAGACAATCCATGTCTGGACTGGGCGAGATAAGTCAAGCAGAACCAGACTTGGAGAAATGGAATCAAACGGAGCCGGGTCGGGAAGGGTTAATGCCAGAGGAGCCAGGGCGAGAAAGGTTCGTGTCGGAGGAGCCAGGGCAGGAAGAATTAATGCAGGAAGAATTAATGCGGGAAGAAATAAAGCAAGACGGGCTGACGCAGGAAGAGCTTTTGCCTAATAAGGTGCGCACCATATCCGCGGACGCCATGAGCACCTATGAAGAGCTTGTAAAAAATTTTTATGTCATAGATTCGACCACCATGGCAGACGCATCCCTTTTGGATGCGGGGCGGTTTTCCGCGAAGGACTTGACCATCGACATAACGGCGGATGGCCCACAGATTTTAATCTACCACACGCACTCTCAGGAGGCCTATGTGGACTCGGAAATAGGCGATGCAAGTCAGACGGTGGTCGGCGTTGGAGACGAGCTGACAAGGATTCTTACGGAGCGCTATGGCTATCAGGTATTCCATCATACGGGCGTCTATGACCTGCCATCCAGAAACGGGGCGTACTCAAGGGCACTGCCGGAGGTGGAGAAGATCCTTTCGGAGAATCCTTCCATTCAGGTCGTCATTGATTTACATAGGGACGAGATGCCTGAGAAGGTGCATCTTGTCACGGAAATTGACGGTAAGCAGACGGCTCGCTTTATGTTTTTTAATGGGATTAGCAGGACGCGAAAAACAGGGGAGCTGGAATATCTGTTCAATCCCTATTTGGAGGATAATTTAGCGCTGTCCTTTCAGCTCGAAAAGGCAGCCCAGGAATATTATCCCAATCTGACGAGAAAGATTTACCTCAAGGGATATCGCTACAACATGCATATTTGCCCCAAAACGCTCTTAATTGAGCTTGGGGCGCAAAACAATACCTTCGAGGAGGCGATCCATGCCTGTGAGCCCTTGGCGAGCCTTCTGAACCTCGTGCTGTCAGGGAAGGAGCGAGAGACGTTCCCCTGACCCTGAAAACTATGGACAATCTGCCCTTTTTCTGTTAGAATAATAGTTCAAGTAACATTCAGAATGACTAATGGAAAAATGAGGTTTTGAACATGTCCCAGATCGATCAGTCGAAAATTCGTAATTTTTGTATCGTAGCGCATATTGACCATGGAAAATCCACGCTGGCAGACCGCATCATTGAGCAGACGGGATTACTCACCAGCCGCGAGATGCAGGCGCAGGTGTTGGACAACATGGATCTGGAGCGTGAGCGAGGCATCACCATTAAGGCGCAGGCAGTTCGCACCGTCTATAAGGCGAAAAATGGTGAGGAATATATTTTTAACTTAATTGACACGCCGGGTCACGTAGACTTTAACTATGAGGTCAGCCGCTCACTTGCGGCGTGTGATGGCGCCATCCTGGTCGTGGATGCGGCGCAGGGCATTGAGGCACAGACACTGGCAAACGTGTATTTGGCGTTGGATCATGACTTGGACGTCTTTCCCGTCATCAATAAGATCGACTTGCCCAGCGCAGAGCCGCAGCGCGTGATAGAGGAGATCGAGGACGTGATCGGCATCGAAGCGCAGGATGCGCCGCTGATCTCTGCGAAGAACGGCATCAACATCGATCAGGTGCTTGAGCAGATCGTGCAAAAGATTCCGGCCCCCAAGGGAAGCCCGACCGCACCGCTGAAGGCGCTGATCTTTGATTGCGTATATGATTCCTATAAGGGCGTCATCGTCTTTTGCCGCATCATGGAAGGCACCGTGAAAAAGGGGACGGAGATCCTTATGATGGCAACTGGCGCGAAGGAAGAGGTTGTTGAGGTCGGTTATTTTGGCGCAGGCCAATTCATCCCCTGTGACGAGCTCTCCGCAGGCATGGTAGGCTATATTACGGCATCCATTAAGAACGTGAAGGATACGGCCGTTGGCGATACCGTAACGGATGCGAAGAACCCGTGTAAGGAGCCGTTGCCAGGCTATAAAAAGGTGCTGTCCATGGTATATTGCGGCATCTATCCGGCAGACGGCGCGAAGTATCCGGATTTGAGAGATGCATTGGAAAAGCTGCAGCTTAACGATGCTTCCCTGTTCTATGAACCAGAGACCTCGATTGCCCTTGGCTTTGGATTCCGCTGTGGTTTCCTTGGACTATTGCATTTGGAGATCATTCAGGAGCGCCTCGAGAGAGAATATAACCTGGATCTTGTGACGACCGCCCCTGGCGTTGTTTATAAAGTGCATAAAACCAACGGTGAGGTGATTGAACTGACCAACCCCTCGAACCTGCCAGACCCTTCTGAAATCGAATACATGGAGGAGCCCATTGTTAACGCGGAGATCATGGTAACCAGTGAATTCATTGGCTCCATCATGACCCTTTGTCAGGAACGCCGCGGCCGTTATCTGGGAACGGAATACATTGAAGCGAACAGGGCACTTTTGAAATACGAACTGCCGTTAAACGAGATTATATACGACTTCTTCGACGCATTGAAGTCAAGGTCGAGGGGCTATGCCTCCTTCGACTATGACATTAAGGGCTATGAAACCTCGAAGCTTGTAAAGCTTGACATTTTAATCAACAAGGAAGAGGTGGACGCACTGAGCTTTATCGTACACGCGGATTCTGCTTATGAGCGTGGCAGAAAGATGTGCGAAAAGCTCAAGGACGAGATCCCGAGACACCTTTTTGAGATTCCGATTCAGGCAGCCATCGGCGGCAAGGTCATTGCCCGTGAGACCGTAAAGGCCATGCGTAAGGACGTGCTTGCAAAGTGCTATGGCGGTGACATTACCCGTAAGAAGAAGCTTTTGGAGAAGCAAAAAGAGGGCAAGAAGCGCATGCGCCAGATCGGCAACGTGGAGATTCCTCAGAAGGCCTTCATGAGCGTGTTAAAGCTTGATGACAGGGATTAAGACATGGAACAACCAAAAGAGCTGATGCTCTATCTGCACGTACCATTTTGTGTGCGAAAATGTCATTATTGTGATTTCCTCTCGTCGGTGCATACCGATGAGACAAGGGAGAGGTACGTCCAGGCGCTCTGCAGGGAGCTTCGAGTGAGAGGAAAAGAATATTCAGGGAGGATCGTGACCAGCGTCTTTTTTGGCGGGGGAACGCCCTCCCTGCTTTCGCCTGCGCAGATTTTGAAAATACTTGATACTGCAAGAGAAATCTTCGCCTTTGCAACTAACGCCGAAATTACAATGGAGTGTAATCCCGGGACGATTTCTTTTCAATCTAAGAAAATGGATCAAAAAGGGATGGCTACGGCAGAAAAGCAAGGGAAGGATGCCTTTGACGAGAAAGAAAAATTGGCAGGGTATCTTGCCGCGGGAGTCAATCGCTTAAGCCTTGGCCTCCAGTCGGCGAATGACGAGGAATTAAAGCTCCTTGGCAGAATCCATGATTATGAGACATTTCTGGAAACCTACCGGCTGGCGAGAAAGGCAGGCTTTACAAACATAAACGTTGATCTGATGAATGCATTGGCCGGTCAGACCATGGAGTCCTGGAAGAACACGTTAGAACGCGTTTTGACGCTAACGCCTCCGCCGGAGCATTTGTCCGTCTATAGCCTGATCGTGGAAGAGGGTACGCCCTTTTTTGAGTGGAATTCACAAGGGAGATTTACGGGAAAGCTCCAGATTCCTTCCGAGGAGTTAGACCGGGAAATGTATGCCTATACGGGAAAACGACTGGCACAGGCGGGATATCAGCAATATGAGATTTCAAATTATGCGAGAGAGGGCTATCCTTGTCAGCACAATTACGGATATTGGACGCGCAAGGAATACTTAGGGTTAGGTCTTGGCGCGGCCTCGCTTCTCGGAAACATTCGCTATGCAAATGAAACGGATTTAGAGCGATATTTGAAGGATCCTCTTGCGGGCAGAAGTGAGCAAACGCTAAGCCGAAAGGAGCAGATGGAGGAGTTTGCTTTTCTCGGACTTCGCACCATTCGGGGCGTTTCGCGCAGTACGTTTCAGGAGTGCTTTGGCGAGAACATGGATCAGTATTGGCGTCAGGTGATTGAAAAAAATGTTGCGGACGGACTTTTGATGGATGACGGAGAATTCATCCGCCTGTCTGCAAGGGGGTTGGACCTAGGGAATTATGTCTCCGCACAGTTCTTATTGTAAGGACTTGCAACCTAAAATTTGTCCCCACGTATACTATGTTTAACGAAGGCCGTTTCGGTGAACGTGCGGGAGGCAATGTTGCAAACCTTTCAGCATCCATTAACACCGGAGGAAGAAGCGAGGCAGCTGCGCCTTATGCGGGAGGGAAATCCCGAGGAGGCAAATGCCGCAAGGGAAACGCTAATTGAACGCAATTTGAGGCTGGTGGCTCACGTCATTAAGAAATACCAGATAGCAGAGGAGGAACCGGAAGACCTTTTATCCATTGGAACCATAGGACTCATCAAGGCGATCAACAGCTTTGACGAGGGGAAGGGAAGGCTCGCCACCTATGCCTGCAGGTGCATCGACAATGAAATTTTGATGCTTCTTCGAAGCAAGAAAAAGACCTCGCGCGAGGTATCGCTTTTTGAGTCCATCGGACAGGATAAGGAGGGCAATGAAATTCAGCTTGTGGACGTCATAGAACAGGGACAGATGGATGTCGCTGATCAGCTGGAGCTGAATGAAAACGTAGGGAAGCTAAGAACTCTTTTGCGAGAGGCGTTAACACCAAGGGAAAGAGAAATACTTTTGCTTCGCTATGGGCTTTTCGACGGGGAGGAGCGAACACAAAGTCAGATTGGAAAGCGGATGGGGATTTCCAGAAGCTATGTCTCACGAATTGAAAAACGTGCCCTGGAAAAATTGCGAAAAGGATTTTGACCGAATGCCTGTTCAAAACAGAAAAAAGATGATAAAATGATAATCAGTAACCATTCCATTTGAACACACGAAAAAGGGAAAGCTTATGGATCAAGAGAATGCTGCTAAGAAGAATTCCATAACCTTTGGTGAGATTGCGCTGGCACTGGCAAATGACTATGAAAGTCTTTACGTGATCGATTCCGAAGACGACAGTTGGGTAGAGTACATCGCCTGGGGTGATAACAAGGAACTGGTAGAAAGGACCTCAGGAGATAATTTCTATGAGGCCGTAATTTATAATTGCCGTGAACAGGTGGCACCGGAGGATCAGGAGAGGTTTCTCAATTCCTTTAAGAAGGAGAACGTAACAGAGGTACTAAAGAACGGGAAGTCCTTTTCGTTGAATTATCGCTTGGTTGTAAACGGCACACCACTGCATTACTTTCTGAAAACCATTCGCGGAACGGATCAGAAGGTAATCATCGGCGTGCAGAACGTGGATGCCCAGAGAAAGCGTGAGCTGAAAGCGGACGAGGAGCGAAAAACCTACATGCACATTGCAGGTGCGCTGGCGAGCCGCTACGAAGCGATTTATTACATTAACGTTGAGTCGAATGCCTATACGCAATACAGCTCCAGTGACGTTTATGCGAAGCTTGGCTTGATGAAGTCTGGAGATGATTTCTTTTTTGATGCGACATTTGACGTCAGAAAATTCATTCATCCGGATGACGTAAATCGTGTGCTCTATGAGCTTGAAAAGGACAGATTGCTTCGTCATTTGGAGGAGGGTGGTTCCATGACCCTGACCTACAGGCAGCTCTTGGGGGACAGGAGTCAGTATGTTACCTTGGCCGTGGTTCATCCTAAAAACGATCCGAAGCACGTTGTCATGGGTGTCATGAACGTGGATGCACAGATTCGCCGGGAGCAGTCCATGCTGGCGGAGAGCAAGATCTTTGGGGAAATGGCTCTTTCCCTAGCCGTCAGGTATGAGGTTATTTATCACGTCAATATTTTGACGGATGAGTATTTAGAGTACAGTGCCAGTGAAAAGTATGCGAAGCTTGAAGTGGGAACCAAGGGAACTGATTTTTTCACGGATACGCAAAATAACATGAAGCGGGACATTTATCCCGAGGATTTACCCATGATGCAAAGGCTCATGGAGAAGAAATATTTGCTTAAATGTCTGGAAGAAACGGGAAAAATTCTTGTGAGCTATCGTTTGATGCTTGATGGCAGACCGCAGTTTGTAACGCTGTTTGCCGTACGACCGAAGGATAGCTTGGATCATATTATTGTCGGTGTGGAAAACGTTGATGAAGCAAAACGCAAGGAGCTGGAATTTGAGCGCGCCATCATTTCTGCTACGGACATGGCAAACAAGGATGCCCTGACGGGCGTGAAGAATAAGCATGCCTATGCCAGAATTGAGATGGAGCTGGATGAACAGATTAATGAATTGGCAGAGGATCCCTTTGCCATTGCGGTCTGTGACATCAATGGGTTAAAGCAGGTCAATGACCAGCAGGGTCACAGCGCCGGAGACGAGTTTATCAAAAATGCCTGCATGATGATCTGCAATACCTTTAAGCACAGCCCCGTATTTCGCGTCGGTGGCGATGAATTTGTCGTGATCCTGAAGGGAAATGATTTTGAAAATCGCTGGGAGCTGATGAAGGGCTTCCGTGAGCGGATGGAGGATAATAAGCAAAACGGTCTTGTAACGCTGGCCTATGGCATTTCTGATTATATCCCGGAGCAGGACATGCGCGTGCAGGATGTCTTTGAACGTGCAGATGCCTTGATGTATGACAATAAAAAATGGTTCAAGGGTGAACTCGCTGATGAGGAGAACAAGGACGAAAGACCCGAGGACTTTATGAGATTCTACATCCTGTACGAGCAGCTGGTTGCGGCAATGACGGATCTCAACGGGATTGACATACCTCGTATTGAGAAGCTCTTAATCGATATTTCAACCATGTTCCGACTTTCCAAGGGCGTGACCAGAGTATATCGCAATCCGCAGGAGGAGAGAACGGGCGGTGGCGAGACCCTGTGCTGCTTTGACACGGGTAAGGAAGGAAAGGAAATCCTATCCCTGCGCGTCGTTACGAAGGTGATGTCCAGCGCAACGCTTACCGTATACATGTCGCCTGACGAAAAACCGCTCACCGAAGAGGAACGGTGGAAGGTGGAGCTCGTCATGAGGACAACCCTGAGCTTTGTCAGCAGAAACCGCTTAAAGGACATGGTGGAAGAACTGACCTATCAGGATGAAAATGGATTCCCGAATTTCAGAAGTCTTAATGCATACGTTATGCGGAATTTGAATAATGACGTTCCGAGAAGGTTGGCATTTTTCCATTATAACCTGCGTCATTTTTCCTTGATCAATCAGGAATTTGGCAGGGATGCCGGCGACGTCATCATGAAAAACCATTTTCAGATGCTAAAGCAGATGATCGGTGAAAACGGTTATCTCATCCGACTTGGCGGTGACAATTTTATCGGTTTATGTGACTTGGAGCGGTTAGAGGAGGTCAAAAGCTTTCTTACGGACGTTGCCGTTCCCTTTGGTGATGGAAATCAAGTGAACCTGTCAACTAAGGCAGGCATTTATGTCACCATGGAAGGGGAGATCATTCGCAATCCGAGTGATTTCATGGAAAAGATCATTTCGGCTTACCGCGTTGCTCAGAGCGGAACCAAGGATCACTTTGTCTATTATGACGACTCCCTCCTGCTTAGGAGAGAGCAGAGTATGCGTGTGCAGCAGCTGTTCCCGCTGGCCATGAGGACACAAGAATTTCATCCGTTTTATCAGCCGAAGGTTAATATCCTGACTGGGGAGATGGAAGGCGCGGAGGCGCTCTGCAGATGGTTCCATGACGGAAGGATCGTTCCGCCGGTTGAATTTATTCCGATGCTGGAGCAGACCAGCGATATTTGTAGGCTGGATCTTTATATGCTGGAGCATGTCTGCATGGATCTGCGCCGCTGGCTGGATGAGGGCAAAGATATCGTCAGGGTTTCCGTGAACTTTTCGCGAAAGAACATCATGAACTCTGCCCTGTCAAAAACGATAGCGGAAATCGTGGATCATTACCAGATTCCGCATAAATACATTGAGATAGAGCTTACGGAGACCACCACGGACGTTGCCTTTAGTGATCTGAAACGAATCACGGGAGCGTTGCACGCACTGGGCTTCTATACCTCCGTGGACGACTTCGGCGTTGGTTTTTCGTCACTGAATTTGATTCGTGACATTCCATGGAACGTTCTAAAGATTGATCGAAGCTTTTTGCCGATTCAAGGCGATGACGAAAAGAGTACCAGAAGCGTCATGTTTGGGCATGTAGTCTCCATGGCAAGACAGTTGGGGCTGGAGTGTATTGCAGAGGGCGTAGAAACGGAGAAGCAAATTCAGGTTTTGCGTGAAAACAACTGCGAGCTTGCGCAAGGGTATTTCTTTGATAAGCCGCTTCCGAAGGACGAATTCGAGCTAAGGCTGTCCAACAAAAAATATGATGTTTCGCTTGTAATTTAGGATCCATTCAGTTATAATTAATTCATTCTATCCGTCACGGATTTCCGCGAACGAATCCGTGACGGAATTCATGTCTGTTGTTTCATTCTTATAGGCGACGCCATGATATATCGTGGCGCATGCATTCAAGGAATCGTTTTTTGGCGGTTCAAATCCCATTTGTTAACTAAATGCGGAGGAGTGTTTTTGTGTACTTTTTTATTGATAACGATCTATTCTATTCTTCGATAAATTGAGTCGAGAGGAATGAAGCAAATTTTATTGCGTAGCAAATGATCGCGAAGCGATGAAAAGAAGGAGGAGATATATTGTATAGTACCATTTTATCAGGAGCACTATTGGGAATCCATGCAAGCATGGTGCAGGTCGAGGTGGATGCAACCTCCGGCTTGCCTTCCATGAGCATGGTAGGATCCCTTGGCAGCGAGGTGAGGGAATCGCGGGAGCGCGTCATGGCGGCGCTAAAAAATGCGGGTATTGACATACCGCCTAAGCACGTCACCGTCAATTTGTCGCCTGCGGATCTTAGAAAGGAAGGGACGGCCTATGACCTTCCCATTGCCATTGGCATGCTGGAGGCGCTTGGCTTTTTCCCAGAGGGAAGCGCCAAGGGAATTCTGTTTTTGGGAGAGCTGGGACTCAATGGGGAAATTCGGGCAGTAAGAGGGGTCTTGCCCATTGTCCGGGAGGCAGCCGCCATAGGCATTTCGGAGTGCATTGTTCCGGAGGTAAATGCAGCGGAAGGGGCAGTCATTCCGGGCATCCGCGTGCAAGGCGCGAAGGATTTGGAGCAAGTCATGGTGTTTCTATTGGCGAAGGAAAAGGAACGGGAAAGCATTCTTCCCGTTAAGAAGGTTTCCGTGGAAGGCTTATTTCGTCAAGGCATCACGCAATCAGGTAATGACTTTTCTGAGGTGAAGGGGCAGGAGACGGCAAAACGCGGAGCTAAGATTGCGGCAGCGGGCTTTCACAATCTCTTAATGCTCGGACCGCCCGGCGCAGGGAAATCCATGATTGCCAAAAGGATTCCTGGCATTATGCCGCCGCTTACGCTTGAAGAAAGTCTCGAGGTGACGGCAATTTACAGCGTGGCAGGTCAACTGGGGGATCGAGCATTGATGACACAAAGGCCCTTTCAGAGTCCGCATCATACGATTTCATCGCCGGCCCTGACGGGGGGAGGCGTGATCCCACGGCCCGGCATTATTTCTTTATCCCATCGAGGCGTCCTATTTCTGGACGAATTACCCGAGTTTCAGAGAGCTAGCTTAGACAGTATGCGTCAGCCCATGGAGGATAAGCAGGTTCAGATTACCCGAACAGGGGGAAATTTAATTTACCCCTCGGATTTTATGCTGGTCTGTGCCATGAATCCATGCCCCTGTGGCTATTTTCCGGACAGAAATCGTTGCCGCTGCACGGAGCCGCAGATCAAACGCTATGCAGGCCATGTTTCCGGACCCATTTTGGATCGTATTGACCTTTGCGTGGAATTGCAGGCCGTAGGCGTGGAAAGCCTGCAAAAGGAAGCCTGTGGGGAGAGCAGCGAAGAGATGAGAAAACAGGTGGAGAAGGCCCGAAAAATCCAGATGGAACGCTTTCAGGGGACGGCTTATCGATTTAACGGAGACATTCAGGCGGCCGACATGGACAGGTTTTGCTATCTGGGAGAGGCAGAAAAGCGCTGCATGAAAAAGCTCTATGAAGAAATGGGACTTAGCGCGAGATCCTATCATCGCATTCGCAAGGTCGCAAGGACCATTGCGGATCTCCAGGGAGAAGACCGCATTCGGACGGAGCATCTGCTAGAGGCAGCCATGTATCGTCCGGCGCAGGAGGTCTGGAAGACATGACGTCATAAGGTAAGCATATCATGGGGCAGCCGGTCAAGGAATAAGTAAAAAAGTGGATGAAAGATAACGCAAGATCAAAAGAGGTAACGGGAAATAAGAGGGAACAACAAGTAATCACGGGAAATCAAAGAAAAACACAGGCAAACACAAGTAATCATGGAAAATCAAAGAAGGCACAGGCAAACACAAGTAATCACAGAAAATCACAGAAAAGGAAGGAAAATGCATGGGGGATTTACAAAAGGAACAACTATATTACGTTCAGTGGCTTGCAAGTCAATATGAACTTTTTGGAAAACTGCATCGAAGGGTATTGGAGGCATATCCTGATCCGAGGGAGATTTTTCAGGTATCGAAGGAGCGATGGGAGGAGTTGCTTCCGGAAAAGCAGGCGGGACTTCTATGGAAACGCTGTCAGGCGGAAAGCATGGCTGCCATGCAGGAACAATATGAAAAGCTACGGGAGCAGGGGATTTCCTTTGTGGCACGCGGACAGGAGGAATATCCAAGGCGGCTTAACGATATTCCGGATCCGCCATTGGGACTATACTACAAAGGAGGATTGCCGGATGGTGACAGCCTCGCGGTGGCTGTCATTGGATCTAGGGATTGTTCGGAATATGGAAGCTATGTGGCAAGGCATTTGGGGTGCTGTCTGGGAGAACAAGGGATTTCGGTTATTAGCGGCATGGCTAGGGGAATTGACGGCATCAGTCAGCAGGCGGCATTGGAGGCAGGCGGAGATTCCTTTGGCGTTCTTGGTTGCGGCGTCGACGTCTGTTATCCGCAGTCCAATCAAAGGCTATATCAAACACTGATGGGTCATGGCGGCATTCTTTCCGAGTATCCGCCCGGAACGCAGCCCATCGCCCGCAATTTTCCACCCAGAAATCGCATCGTCAGCGGTCTGGCTACGGCGGTCGTGGTCGTTGAGGCGGCGCTGAAAAGTGGGACGAGCATTACGGTCTCCATGGCGCTGGAACAGGGCAGAGAGGTGTATGCCGTGCCGGGCCGCATCACGGACAGATTGAGCGATGGCTGCAATCGCCTGATAAAACAAGGGGCGGCTGTTTATACGGATCCGGAGGGCTTTCTGGAGGAGCTTAGGGAAACCTATTTTCTCCAATCTGTCAGCCCGACAAAAAAGAAGGCAAAAAAGGGAAAAGAGCCAGACCTTCGGGAGGATTTGCTGTCCCTATGGAAGCAGCTTGAGCATACTCCCAAAACCGTGGAGGAGATATTACATGGTCTTGAAGCTTCGATATCCGTTCAGGATTGCACCATAAAGCTCATGGAGCTGGTATTATCGGGGCATGCAAAGCAAGTGTCGTCAGGGCATTTCTGCAAGGCATAGAACTTAGGACGACAGGGGAAAAGCATGGTTCCATCTGGCGCTTTCATGGAATCCATGTTATAATCACTTTATATCGACAAGGTTGCGGAAGATAAAGTAAATAGAGGAATCAACGTCGGAGAATTGCGAGGTTAAATCATGTCAGAGATAGAACGCTTAAAGGAAATTGTAGAGAAGCTGCGGGCAAAGGACGGATGTCCCTGGGACAGGGAGCAGACGCATGAAAGCCTAAAGCCTGAGGTCATCGAAGAGGCAGCGGAGGTAATCTGCGGAATCAATATTTTATCGGAGACAGGCGATGCGGAAAACCTAAAAGAAGAGCTTGGAGACTTGCTGTTACAGGTCATGTTTCACGCCGTTCTTGCGGAGGAGGAAGGACTCTTTACCTTTGAGGACGTCGCAAGAACCATCAATGAAAAAATGGTTCGCCGGCATCCGCATGTTTTCAGCGGCGTAAATTTTGCATCGGATGAGGAACGCCATGCGGCATGGGAGAAGATTAAGCAGCAGGAAAAGGCGGGCAAGGAATGGTATGCGGATTACCTTCCTGCGGCATTTGCTGAGGCTAGCGCGTTGGTAGAGACCGCTAAGAAACGAAAAGAGAAATCGCAAGTGCAGAATTGAGCATAAAAACAGAGTTACGGGATGATGCCAAAATAGCATTTGGATATTTGGCGAATGAGGTTTTGAATCCTGATAGGATAAAGGGGGGTACGATCACGTGAAAAAGGCGAATAACTTTGTATCAGACATTCACGTAGAGGATTATGCGGCACAGTATGAAGGGCTGCAGGCGACGGCAGAGGCAATGATCTTTCTTGGCGGGAGAAAAACGCAGTCCTTAAATGGTGAGTGGAATTATGCGGTTGATCAGTATGACACCTGCATTCGGCAGCAGTGGTTTTTAGAGAAAAGCATTGATCAAAATGGCTTTACCTTCCCGCTGGATTATTCCTTCGAGGAATGGCCGGTGATGGAGCTCCCGACCTGTTGGAACGTTAAGGATCCCATGTACTATTTATATGAAGGCAGCATGATCTTTACCAGAACCTTTCCCTGGGGGAAAAAAGAAGGGGAAGAGGTTTATTTGCGGATCGGTGCGGCAAATTACCTGGTGCGTGTGTTTGTCAACGGAAAGTATCTGGGAATGCATCGGGGCGGCTCTACGCCTGCATTTTTTAAGCTGACGGAGGTGCTGGAGGCGAAAAATCGCATTCTGCTTCAGGCAGACAGCACGAGGCGACCCGAGCAGGTTCCAACGGAGAATACGGACTGGTTTAACTATGGCGGAATCTATCGTGACATCGAGCTGATATGCGTGCCGAAGGTTCACGTTAAGGATTTCCGGATTGGACTTGTACCTGACGGAACCTATCAGCATATTGACGCTGAAGTAAAGCTTTCTGAGGCAGTTTGTGGGACGGCTATTTTGGAAATCCCTGAGCTTGGCGTACGGATGGATCTTCCCATAGAGCAGGGAACCGGCAGGGTGACGCTGGAAGGAAACCCCGCGCTCTGGACCCCGGAACATCCAAAGCTATATGACGTAAAGCTTTCGTTTGAAGGAGATGAGGTTTCAGACCGAATCGGCTTTCGCGAGATTTCCGTACACGGAAGGGAGATTCTTCTGAATGGCAAGCCCCTGTTTCTTCGCGGGATCAGCTGTCACGAGGAGAGCGTTCCAAATGGCAAGGCCGTGTCACCAAAAGAACAGGAGGAGACCATTCGCATAGCAAAGGAGCTTGGATGTAATTTCATGCGACTGGCGCATTATCCGCATCATGAAAACATGGCGAAGCTGGCGGATGAAATGGGACTTTTATTATGGGAGGAAATCCCGGTTTATTGGGCGATTCGGTTTGACCGTGAGAAGACCTATCAGGATGCGGAGAATCAATTGCGCGAGCTGATCACGAGAGACCAAAACCGTGCCAGCGTCATTATTTGGTCCGTGGGGAATGAGAATATGGACACGGATGAACGCCTGCATTTTATGAAGTCCCTGGCGGACAAGGCACATGAAATGGATGCGACAAGGCTTGTTTCAGCTGCATGTCTTGTAGATGGTGCGAAGAACGCGATCGCGGACCGACTGGCAGAATATCTTGACATTATTGGAATCAATGAATACTACGGTTGGTATGCGCCGGATTTTTCAAAGCTGCCGGAGATGCTAAACAATAGCAGTCCAAAGAAGCCCGTCATCATAACGGAATTTGGAGCGGATGCACTTGCCGGGCTTCATGGAACTGCTGATGAGAAGGGCACCGAGGAATGTCAGAAGGATGTTTATGAAAAGCAGGTCAAGGTGCTTGGAAGCACGGAATACGTCAAGGGGATGACCCCGTGGATTCTCTTTGATTTCCGTTGTCCGAGAAGAACCAGCTACAAGCAAAAATACTATAATCGCAAGGGACTTTTGTCAGAGGATAAAACCTACCGAAAGCCTGCTTTTTACGTGCTGCAGGCGTTTTATGAGTCCCTGAGGTCACAAGATCATCCAGAAGATGAAATAGTTACAAAAAGAGGGAACTTTCAGAGCACGTAAGAGGAATGCGTGAAAGAAGAATGCATGAAAGAAGAATGCAAGAAAAGAACGCATGAAAAAAGGATGTTGAAATGGATGTTAGGAGTATAAAATAGCGCTTGGATAAAAAGAAGCAATATCGACGAAGAATCAAACGAAAGATCTTTTGGGACAAACATAGGAATGGCTTTATTACGATAGGATTGATTCTCATAGGAGTATTGGCGCTAGGTGGTGCAATGCTTTGGCGGTCGCTGGAGGATCGTAAGGAGGCCGCGCAGAGGGAAGAGAGGCTTGCCAGGATGCCAAAAGGGAATGGTTTTTCCGTGAGCCTTTGCGAAAGAACTCCCCAGAGCATTCCCTTATATGACGGGAAGGATTTTATCGTCTTAAACGATGGACTGCCCGACTTCTCCTTATATGATCTCCAAAACCTACAGGGCGAGATCTATCAGGAATTGGATGCGCTTGGGAGGTGCCAGGGGGCAACGGCCATGCTGCATGCCTCTATGACGCCCAAGGAAGAGCGAGAGGACATCGGTGAGATCAAGCCGACGGGCTGGGTGCAACATAAGTATGAGGGAATCGTAGATTCAAAGCCTCCGTACCTCTATAATCGCTGTCATCTGATCGCATTTGCCTTGACGGGACAGAATGCCAATGAGAAGAACCTGATCACGGGAACGAGGCATTTCAATGCCGATTCCATGATATATTGGGAGCTTCAGGTAATGAAGTATTTGGAAACCTGTGACAATCACGTGCTCTATCGAGTGACACCATTGTTTCTGGGGGATGAACTCTTGGCGAGGGGCGTGGAGATGGAGGCCTATTCCGTCGAAGACGCCGGGAAAGGTGTTTGCTTTCATGTCTTTGTGTATAACGTACAGCCGGGGATTGAGCTAGATTATGCGACGGGAGAAAATCGAATATGTGAGTAATCTTGTCATAAAAGCACTTCTCGTAAGAATTATGGTTAAATAGATTTGTGGGCAGTAAGAAAACGGACAGGAGTAAAAAAATATCGGGTATGTGTCGCAGTGTGACGCATACCCGATATCTATCATACAAAATTTTTTGGAGATACTAAAGCTTTCATGGTTTCGGCGATACACCTGCCACTTAGTATCCTGCATATTCCTTCAGCTGAAGTGCACCATATAGCGCATATTTCGGCTGGAAGTTCGAGGTGTAAAGCAGAGGACTGTATTCCTTACGCCAGGAGAGACTGTCCATAAAGCCCCAGAAGGTCAGGGAATCCATCTTTACGGAACCGGAATCCACGCGCTCAAAAATACCATGGATCAGATCATAATAGAATTGGCCCTGCTTTTTCAGGTTCTCCTCCGTTGCTTTACCGGGAGCCTGATATCTTCCAAGGCAGACATCTAGCTCGGTCAGCTGAATCTTCAAGCCCGTTTCAGCAACGGCATCCATGGTCTGGAAATACTGCTCAAGGCTGTCGCTGGTGTAAAGATGTGCCTGGAAGCCAACGCCGTCGATCAGATAATTACCATCATCATCCTTCAGCGTATTGACAAAGTCAATCAAGGTTTGCGTCTTTAACTGCTCATTATAGTCGTTGTAGTAAAGATCGATGGTTTCCGGAGCGTACTTGTCGGCATAATAGAAGGCATACCAGAGATAATCATCGCCGATGATCTCAGACCAGCGATTCTGGCGCATGGTGCCATTTTCCATCCATGCCTCGTTGACGACGTCATACGCATAGAAGAGATCAATGTATCCAAGCTCCTCAAGCTGTTCAAAGCCGCTCTTGATCATGCTTTCCATGCGAGAGAGCATTTCATCGCGATCAACAAGATCGTTCTTGGAATCGAAATCCTTATGAAAGATCCATTCGGGTGTCTGGCTGTACCAAACAAAGGTGTGACCACGCATGGAGAAGTTGTTTTCCTTTGCCCACTCCATCATCTGCTTTGCATCACGGTTAAAGTCTACGACAAGATTGCCAGCTTCCTTGCTTTTCTTTTGGCTCAAGGAAGAATCCGGCTTCATGGAATTCTCCATGGTTACGCTATTAAATTGATCGAGAATCAGACTGTTCGCCATGGCGCGGCTGGTCATATTCGTTGTAAGACAGGTGCCAACCTTCATGCCATGAGCGGCGAAAACCTCTTTTAAGCTAGTACTTTCGGCGGGATCTGCCGTCGGCTCGGGAGTCGCTTCAGAGGTTGACTCCGAGGAGGCGTCTTCAGACGAGGACTCTTGTATGTCCGAACTAGTTACCTGGCTTTCCGTCTGGGTGTCAGGCGTCTGTGAGGAAGTGCTCACGTCATTTCCAGTGCTACAGCCAAGCATGGCGGTCATTAGTACCCCGGTTAACAGTAACATTACTTTCTTTTTCAATGCTATATCCCCTTCTTTCTGCGGTCGCTTTTGCACGACACACAAAATCTATAGTAGTACAGAATGGAAAATCTGTCAATGTACTATCTTGCGCGTAAAAAAGTAAAAATATTATTTACATTCCATTGATTTGCTTTTGGTTTTTGATTATAATATGATTATCTGGGAAAGGAGGGCATTCAGATGAAATTTGAAGAATTGTTTGAACAGAGAAGTCTTGTGGCATTAAAGCTGAAAGAATATATCAGAGATTATGGTTATACTAAAGTTTCTTTTGCTAAACATGCAGAAATATCCCGCCCTACACTTGATAAGCTTTTGAATGGAAGTATAAATAATAAGACCACCTTTGATCGACACCTACAAAAGATTTTGAAAATGATGAATATTTCAGTTGATGAGTTGATGTTATATACGGCATCACCAAAGAAGACTTTGATGGCGGTATATTCGCAAAATACTCCTGATGATCATGAGATGAACGATGCTGCAAGAAAGCAGTATGATTTGTTAATGGATATTGTCGACTTATGTTCGATATATTATTAAGGAGCAAGCATATGAGTGAAATTATAACTGCATCGAATATTGATTTGGTTGTAAAAAAAAATCAGAGGATTGCGGAAGAAGTATCGGCACAAGCATTTCAGCTACAAACCAATATGTCTATTATGAGAGTAGCTTCCATGCCGCAGTTGGCACTGCTGATACTTCGTGGGTTCGGACTTATCCAAATTCCAATTGAGGATAAATATTGGAGTGGTGCTATTTTTGTAAAAGATGAAAAAATAATACCAGTCCTCAATACTGCGTTACCGCGTGCTAATCAATACTTTGCTGCATGGCATGAAATCTATCATCTAGTTTTTGACAAAGTACTTATAGATCATGTGATAGAAAACGATAATATGATGGAAGAAAGAAAAGCAGAGTTTTTTGCTGCGCGTATTCTACTGCAAGGTATAGAAAAATATTTTGCGGAGTTACCGCCTATGGATTTGTTGTCTAAGGTTTTTTATTGTATGTCAACCTTTCAAGCTCCATATAAGGCTGTGCTAATTTCGTTATATGAGGATGCGTCGAGAAACGAAAATGAAAAATTGAAGAGTAAGATTAAAAAAATCATAGATCTTAGAATTGAGAATATCGCAGAAAAATTTCAAGAGCTTGGATTGGACGATGATTTGGTCCTGCCATCATATGTGATTAACGCTGCTTGTTTACAGGAGAGAATTAGACGAAGAAAACTAGCAGACCCGGAGCTTCAATATCATGGAGATAACGAGGTATTCTTAAGTGGTATTTTAAAGGAGATGCAGATAATTACAAGGAGAAACGAATGATACAAATTGAAGAAATCAACCAGATAAATAAGAAACATATTGCGCTCTTGGACACTTCCTCCATCTCCTTTATGCAAGGCCTTCAGAAAAAAGGAATCAGATTAGATGGAATACTAATGGATTATGATTTGATATTGATTCCCCAATGGGTATTGATAGAAATTAATGATGCAGAGGGTAGGGCAGACTATGTACAGAGCCTAATCAATGCTGGTTATCCAATCTATTGTATTGCTGAAGAGGCTTATTCTGATCTTACAGGATATGAAGAGGGGAATCTGTATCAAATTGTGTTGGCATCGACAGCTCTTTTAGGGAGAGTACCTTTATAGAATTAGTACAAGACAAAAAAATGCATATTATTTTCTGACTATTTATAGATTAAAATATGGGAAATGACCACTTCTGCAGGAAAAATGACCACTTCTGCTGAGGTGGTTTTCTTTTACTATTTTGGGCTTTATACTAAAAATATGATAATAGGCGTTTTGTTAGTGAAACGGAGGTATCCATGATAAAGAGAATCCAGTTGTGTTTGGTTATGATATTAGGATGTACCATGTTTTGCGGTTGCAGCAAGGAGCATAAGGAGATTCCTAAAAATACGGAGAGTATGGAAGCAGCGTGGGAGGATAATGATCAGGACAGATATTGTGCGCTTTTTCACTGTAACATGACACCATCTGATTTGGAGGCAGGATTCTCTTATGGCGGAAGGAACCTAATGCTTACAAAAACAAAAGCATATATCCTCCAAAAGCATCTCTGCATGGAAGATTATAGGCAGGGGTGGGATGAGCTGATCATTGCAGACGACAATGGAAAGGTGGAGCATGTAAAATTATCCTTATCCTTTACGCCAGAAAATAATAATCAGATTGTCAGGATGGGGCCAGTGGCAGGAACGGATCATCTTCTTTGCGTGAATTCTGAGGGGGAAAGTGACTCAGTACAGTGGCGCGTATTTGAGCTGGATGAAAAGCTGACGCCCCAGTGGGACTTTGTCGCTGAATTCCTAGATGAACCAGAGAATATCTATCCAGAGATGGTAATCAGCGACGAGGAAGGGAAGATTCACCTGGAATTTCGCAGTTTGCAGGAGGGCATATTAACGCATTATGTGGTTGACCAAGAGGGCGAGCTACTTGACAGCTATCACTTGGAAGAAATGCTGGATCCTACCTGCATTTCCCATGAGTGGATACTTACGGAGAATGACAAGCTTTTGCTAAAATGCTCTAGTTCAGAGCGTATGAAGGATAAGGATGAAATCTACTATGGAACCTCCAGTGAGGGTCTTGGAGAGAGAGTTCTTACGCGCGAAGCAAACGCGCAAGCATCGCAGGGCTTTTCGTATGTTCTTAAAAGCGAAAATCCGATTTCCCATGGGGCGGAAGGAATCACATATGCAAATAAGACGGGACTATATCAAAGCAGTGCCTTCTTTCAAAACGACACTCTTTTATATGCATGGGAAAACCATGGGGTAGCCATTCAAAACCTGTATGCGCTTCGAAGCATGGGAGAGGCTAGGATTGGTGTCTTATATCAGGAGAACGAAGAGCTTTGGTTTACGCTGCTTTCTCCCTCTGCGGGACCAGTAGAGCGGACGGAGATTTATTTGGCCATTCCCGAATATCGATTGGGGCATTATACGCCGTTTGTAAATGCATTTAACAAGAAGTATCCTGCTTATCAAGTGAAAATTACGACGAGCTATGACGAAGAAGCGCGCCTTTTGACAGAGCTCGGTACGGGAAGTGGTCCAGTCCTGATTGATGCATATCTTACGAATTTTAAGGAGCAGAAAGAGCTTTGGGAGCCCTTGGATGACCTCCTAACATCAGCGGGGCTGGACGATCTGCTTTTCGAAGGTGCAATGGAGTTTTGCAAAATTGATGGCGTCACCTATGCCGTTGCCACGGATTTTATGCTGGACACAACTTATACCCGAGAGGAGATCGCAAAGGAAGATTGGGATTATGAAGGCTTTTTACGTCGCTCAGAGGATCCTGAATTGGAATTGCCATACACAAATGGGGCTAACAGTTTTTCGCCATACACTTTTATCGTAGGATTTCTGATGCATGGTTTGGAAGACAATTATATCATTGATATTGAAAGTCATGGGAATTATGTGAACAGGGAACGGTTAGAAAGGGCCTTGGATCTTGCAGAAAAATATAATGATAACAGTGATGCAAGCACAGAAAATTGGAAGGAATTGTTTCAGGAGGGGAAGGTACTAAGTCGTTTGGTTGCGTTTCGATCTGTAAACGATTTTTATGGGATAAGACTCTGGACCTCTAGAGAATTTTATGTCACGGGTTACCCAACGAGCTCTGGCGGAAAGCATTACATTAGTGCCGTTTTTCCGATCACGATACGTAATACGGCTTCGGAGAAGGAGAAGGAAGTGGCAAAGGCTTTCCTTTTGGAGGTACTTTCCTATGATAGTCAGATGGCAGCCGTTAAGCAGGATTACAATTATGGAATTAGTATACGAAAGGATGTTTTTGAAGCGCAGATGCAATGGGACATGGATCATTGCTATAAAACATATGGTTTTGTTCCTGTTGTGGAAGTGATGAAGGAAGATTCAGTAATGTTGCGAAAGCTCTTAGAGGAAGCAGAGCCGCTACAACACTTGCCAGAGGAACTGAGGGATATTTGGAGTGAAGAACTAGAAGCGTATTTTTCTGGGGATCAAACAAGAGATCAGTTGTATGATCACCTGGAGATGCGGACCAGGCTGTATGTCAATGAAAATAAATAGGCAGAAGAGGAACGAAAGGCCAAATGAAACACTCGAAATTTGCCAAATGAAACACTCGAAATTTACCAAATAAAATACTCAAAATTCACCAAACATGCTTAGGAAGAAGAAAAGCAAATACGGCAAATTTTAAAGTTTAAGATTTGTTTAAGGTTATTGTTTATTCTTTTGATTCCGTTCATAATTATCTTAGATAAGAGTGAACGGGGGATTACGGCATGAAACATATTGTTAGCTCTGTAGTTCTGACCTTGGGATTTTGTATCTTTTTAAGTGGTTGCGGCGGAAAAAAGGGAAGGATTTGCCAGAGGATACGCCGTGGAATCATGGAATTTCTGCAATCATGGAAACGGATTTAGGGTGGTATACGACAGGCACTGACGAAGAAATATGTCTGCGTTATTATGACAAGGAATCTGGGGATTTTATCATTCTTTGTAACAAACCCGAGTGTGAGCATAATTGTGATGACACCTGTGAGGCGACTTATCGAAATTTAAAGGTTGTAAATGCCTGCCTTTATGAAGGATACATTTATCTGCTTGGGTGGGAGGGCGTTTGTAACGACACATATAAGGAGAGGGACATACCTGAAACGGAAATTGCTGATCACATTAGCTTAGGACTGTATCGCGCGGCCTTGGATGGAAGCGCCATTGATAAGGTGGCAACGGTTTTTGAGACGGACAACATTCAACATCAAAAAGTTAATCGGTCCAGGAGAACAGCGGCAATTCTGAACCATGATCATGATGACACAAGCTTTATTATTCACAAAGGTATCGCATATATACCCGTTTACCTGATGCTTGGGAATGGTAGTGCGGGGCTTCGCGGTGCTGGATTCTATCAAGTGGATCTTTCCACGGGGACAGTCAAAGAGCTTGAAAAGTATGAAACCTTGCAGTCTAGTGCTCCTGCGTATCTTTATGGTGTTTTCGACTATGTATACTATTACCGTTATGATGCGGGTGCAAGAAGGCAATTATGGTATCGTTATGTCATTTCAGAAGATCGAGTGGGAGCGGCAGATCCAAAATTTTACAAAACAGAAGAGCAGAATGAGATTTTCGGAAAAAGCTTTATAGACCTTGGAGCCCCAGCCGTTTTCACGGAAGGAAGGGAATATTTTCTCGTGCGGACCTATCAGGGAAAGGATGCGGGCAATCTTAGCATCCTTGCGATAGATGCTAACACACAGGTGATACTTCCAAAGGAATCCTTTGAGACGGAGATTGAGTTCAATAAACGAAAATATCAATTTAACCCAAGAAATAATGGATATTATTCCTTGACATATTATGACGGAAGGTTTTTTATATCGGATGTAGAAAAGGTATATGTTTATAACTTGAAGGGAACCAAGAATGGTGAGGTTACCATCCCGCATGAGACCCTAAAATGGAAGGATGTGGAAAAACAGATTCGTCTGGATTTTAAGATTAGCGATGAAAAGCTCTACCTAATTTATGGTACGAATAGTGCTGGCAATGGTGGAGGAACAGATTACTATCATCGCGTGCTGTTTTGTCCGTTAAGTGAGGTCTATCATGGACAAGGAGAGTGGACAAATGCATATCGGATACAAGGAAGGCTGACTTTTAAGGAATACTTGTTACAAATAGCGGAACGTCAGTTAAATAGTCTTTCGGAGGAAAATCGTAAACTGATAGGGGGCATCGTTACGGATTGGCTTCAGAAATATTATTCAGAAGAGTTTGAAGATGATTATTAAAACGCGATTCATCGTTGAGAAACCCTCCCTTCTAAAAGTCTGATACTGTGATGTCCGCCAACGGTTATCCATGTAGACTTGATAGAAATAAGTACTCTCGGGCTGAATTGACAGCCACCGGAAACATTCCGCTTATAAACAATTTAGATAAGGTAGCGGCAATACACTCCAGTAAAGTAGTCAAAGCTACGGGAAAGTATCAAAAGTCCACAGTATCTGAATTGTATTGAACCACAATATCAAAAGAAAGGGAAATATGATGTATTCGATTATAAATACATTATAAAAGGTATTATATGTTAAAAAAAATTACATGCATCTTGTTATTTGCGTTTGTTTTTCTGACCGCCTGTGTTACAAAAAATAATAAGAATCAAACGAAAGAAAAAAGCATCCCAACAATAGCGGAAACTCATCAGACAAATAACATAAGCATGGTTGATTTTACGGGAGTGCCTCACATAAAGTCTTGGGTATCACAGTTTAATGGAAATCATTCAGAAATAGATATAGAGTTTGTTTCTAAAACGGATGACGAAGAGGACTTTTGGAATGCAATCATGGCGGAATTAGCACTGAGAAAAGGCCCTGACCTTTTTTGCATGTGGGCAGGAGATGAACGAATACTTGCATTAAATTACAAAGGAGTATTGGCAAACTTAGACGACTATGTACCTTTGGAAATCAAAAAAAACATATTTTCTGGGATAATTCAGAGCGGTACTATAGATCAGAAGTGGATAGGATTAGGGGTGGAAGGAATGCCTCAAATCTTAATTGTTTCTGATGCGTTATGGGGAAAAGACAGGTGGTCGTTGGAAGATATTGTCTCGATTTCAAAAGAACATACTGACATGGAGGGCTTGTTTGTAAATTTAGATTTTACTTACTAAAACTTCCCACACCTCAAAGGTGTGTTGAACCTTGAAAACTCAATAATGTAGGCAATTAAAAAGGCATGGAAGCCGCTTCTGTGGTATAATTGAATTGACGAGAAACAACCACACCCTAGGAGGATTCCCATGCC
>JAFXQK010000059.1 GCA_017527205.1 Lachnospiraceae bacterium
TCCCGAGGAGAACGTGGCATCCGCCCTTTTATATGGCTTGAAGATGGACACGATGCAGTTTTCCAGAGGCGTGACGGAGCTGGACATTGCGGCGCTGCGTTTTCTGTTTCCGCTTCACAATAAGGCGAAGATCACGAGGCTTGAGCAGAATACCATGGCATTCCGTGATTTGAAGGCTTATGGTGCTGCCATTGAACACATTACGGTCTATGAGCGCTTTGGTTACACCGTTATTCCCTTTGCCTGCCCGGATGCCTTGATTGCAACCCTGGCAGATTTTATTCTGGACTTGGACGAGGTAGAGGTTGCCGTGGTGATTTCCGTGAGAGACGATGGCTTAAAGCTTTCCGTTCGTTCCGAGATCGAAAAGGTTCACGCAGGATATCTGATTCGAGATGCCATCGAAGGGCTGGGAAATGGCGGCGGACATGCCTCCATGGCTGGCGGTTTCATCCCCATGAAGAACGTGGAACCGATGGGAACCTATTACGAAGTTGCCATCCGTGAGAAATTCATGAACGTGCTGGAGAAGATGGGATATCTCAAGGCTTAGGAAGATAAGCCGCAGGTTACCGCTTACGACAAAGAAAATACTGTTAGCGACAAAAAATCATCTACTTTTCATTTTCGTGTTATAACAAAACCAACGAAAGGGAACACGAAAACAGAAAAGAGGTGATTTTTTTGTGGGCTGCAAATTATGTGAAAGGCGGAAGGGTCGTAGAGATAAAAGAAAGACATTTGGCTAAGATCTTTGCGGATCCAGATTCTGTTTTATCGAAGAACCTGGAGAAGCCTCCAAAGGACATGGAGGAGTTCCGAAAGGAATGCAGGTAACTTCTTAGAAGAAAAGGAAAGAGAGGAATAAAGCAATGAAAAAGGCAGTAAAGAGTGTGGTAATTTGTTTGTTGTTTGTGGCTTTGTATTTTGGAATCCAATTTGTGGTGAGCGGTGTTGTCAATGGTGTGATGGACTATCAGGAGATCGTAAAAATGCAGGCGGAAGGCTTTGAAATCAACACGCAGGAAGGTGCAGAGGAATATGCTCGCAGGGCAGCGCAGGTATTATCTTCCACCATGGGAATGGTTAACTTTATCGCATCCGTGATCGCCTCCGGCATCTTTGTGGGGATGGCGGTAAGCAGCCGGAAGCGCGCAGCCAAAAAGGAGGGAGTCATTGAGAATCGGGCGCAGCGCTGGAGTAAGGCAGGGGAAGAGCTGGGACTGAAAAAGATCACCCTTCGCAAGACGCTGCTTGCAGTGTTGGCAGGTATTGGAATGACGACACTTATCCAGGGCGTATTGTCCGTGATTCCCTTCCCAGAATGGCTCATGCAGTCTTATTCCTCGGCTTCCGCACCTATCTCCGGAATGAATCTGATCGGACAGCTGATCGGTATCGTGCTGGCTCCGGCAGTGGCGGAAGAACTGCTCTTTAGGGGAATTGTGCTTGGAAGGCTGAAGAAGGTAATGCCCGCATGGGCTGCAGTGCTCCTCAGCGCCCTCCTGTTTGGACTGGTACACGGAAATCTGCTCTGGATCTGCTATACCTTCGTCATGGGTGTGCTGGTTGCCCTGATCGATCTGAAATATGAATCCATTCTGCCCGGAATGATCATGCACTTTATCTTTAATCTGTCCGGAGTACTGATGTCTGGTCTGATGTTGCCCTATGTGGTTTATTTTGGATTTATCCTGATCGGTCTCGGCTGCCTTGCTTTTACTATGACAGGCAGGGATCTGAAGGGAGAAGGCAGACTGGCTGCCATTTAAGAGTTTTAGGTGGTTTCAGGGGCGGGCCGTTTGACCCGTCCTTGCCATGTGGGAGATTTAGAGATATACTATAGGAAAATGAAATACGCCGTATGGCTCGCTGGGGGAATGTATGAGAATTGCAGTTTGTGATGATGAAGAAAGGTTCAGATCCGATATCCGGGGGCATATCGATAAAATATTTGGGAGTCTTGACGTGATCGTGGACAGCTTTTCCGGTGGCAAGGAATTGCTTGCAAGGTTTAGGGCACATCCCTATGACCTTGTGTTTCTGGATATTGAGATGCCCGGGATGGATGGGATCACGCTGGCTAAGGAGCTTCGGGCGATCAGCGACCAGGTATTTATTGTATTTCTCACGGGGCACGTGGAGTACGCCCTGGAGGGCTATGAAGTGAACGCTCTCCGATATCTCACAAAGCCGGTGAAGGAGGAGAAGCTCCGGGAAGTGCTTACCTATGTATCGGAGAAATTGTCCGCCAAGCGGCAGATCATGTTAAAGACGGAGGGGGAGGAGGTCTTTGTGAATGTCAGTGACATCCTCTATTTCGAGGCCCAGGATCAGTATGTGATGGTGCATACCATGGATAAGGATTATCTGGTGAGATATAATTTGTCGGATTATGAGAAGGAACTGAAGAAGGATGGTTTTGTGAAGCCTCACAGGAGCTATCTGGTTTCCCTAGCAAAGGTGCGCCGGATCGGAAAGAGTGAGGTGCTTTTGGAGGGAAACGTTTCCGTACCGGTCAGTCGCAGCGCCGCAGCGGGACTGAAAAATATGCTATACTCCTACTTGGAAGAAAACGCATTCTAAAAAAGGGTTTTCATAAAAAATGAACGGATGGTGATCTTATGACATATGCGGAGATGCTTCCTTCCCTGTTATTTTCGAATCTGATAGGAACGCTTTCAGTGTTTGCGGAAGCGTTTTTGACACTGAGTACGATTCTGATTCCTTTGTGCTTCTTTGGCAGGGAGGGCAAACTAAAAAAATCAACCTTTATCATTACAGGGATTCTTCCTGCTTATGCGGTGATCAGCAATACGCTTGCTTCCATCAATGCAATTATTTATAGCAGGCAACATGCTGCGGAAGTGTTGAAAACATCGAAAGCTTTGGATATGACGCTGATCCAGACAGCGTGCGTATTTCTTGCTGCCATCACGGTCTATTCCAGGCATAAGCTGCTGCATGGCATTGAGAACGTCATTTATTTCATCGTGATAGAGCTATATCAACAGTTTATGATTACCTGTTCCATGTCATTTCTCGCGGATGACATTCTGGAATTCTACAATAGCACGGGAAACCTGATGGCTGTGCTTCCAAAGGCCTTCAACCTTTATATTCTCTGCTATTTCCTGGTTGCGCTGCTCCTGTTTCTGGGCTTGTACTTGGGGCTGTACAGGCGAAAGAGATTTTTCTATGTGAGTTATAAATACAGGATTCTTTTTGTAATATGGGAATTCTTTCTTCTTTACAGCGTTGTCAAACCTTTGAATCATGCCGGCGAAAATGCCGGGCTGTTTGTTCCGATGAAGAATATGATCGGTATTATGCTGCCAGTTCTTGGAATTGCATTTCCCTTCCTCATCATGATCATGGTGACGAGACGAAGTGCCATGGAAAAAACTGTTCTTCAGGAGGGCTATATCGCTGCGGAGCTGGAATATATTGATCAATATAAGAGAAGTCAGGAGGAGACCAGAGCCTTTCGGCACGACATAGCGAACAATTTATCCCTGCTTTCCGCCATGATGGGGGAGGGGAAATATGAGGAAGCGGAGCAGTATCTGAATGACCTTTTGGGGAATGTCCGCGGAATGTCGCCAAAATATGTGACGGGGGATGAGATGCTTGACTGTCTGGTGGGCATGAAAGCGGGACGCATGGAGGAGGCAGGCATTGCCTTTTCCATCGACGGGGTGGCGGACGGAGGCCTCTCCATGAAGCCCACGGACATATGCAGCATCTTTGCCAATGCGCTGGATAATGCCATAGAAGCCTGCGAAAACATGCCGGAGGAGAGGGAAAGAATCATCCGGTTAGAAATCAAAAAGGCAGGACAATTTTTTGCCATCAAGCTGATTAACACTTATGAGGAGCGCACGGAAGGCATCATCCTCGGGAAGCTCTTTGATGGAAAAGAAAGACGCACCTCCAAGAAGGATAAAAGCTTACACGGATATGGGGCACAGAACATCAAGGCTACGGTGGAGAAGAATAACGGGATACTGAAGAGTGAGGCGGGAGAAGGATGGTTTACCCTCTCCGTCATGATTCCAAGGCAGTGAGCGGGACGAAACGAAGGGCAGCCGCCCTGATGAACAATGATATCCATTTGACAAGAGAAAGGACACGGAAAATTTCCCGTGTCCTTTTTTACCGTTAGAAATCCGCAGATCTGGGAGTTCTGGGGTAAGGGATGACGTCGCGGATGTTCTCAACGCCGGTCAGGTACATGATCAGACGCTCGAAGCCCATGCCGAAGCCACTGTGGATGCAGCCGCCGTAGCGTCTGGTGTCGAGATACCAGTCGATGCCTTCCTTGTCAACGCCCATCTCATTCATTCTCTCAATCAGCTTGTCCAGATTTTCCTCTCTCTGGCTGCCGCCCATCAGCTCGCCGGCCTGAGGAACGAGAAGGTCAACTGCCGCAACGGTCTTGTTGTCAGGATTTACCTTCATGTAGTAAGCCTTGATGTCCTTTGGCCAATCGGTGACAAACACGGGGCCGCCAAAGTATTCCACGATGTATTTCTCATGCTCCTTCGCGATGTCCTCGCCATAATCAGGCTGGAACTCCCACTTGACGTCAGCCTTCTTTAAGAGGTCGATCACGTCGTGGTGCGTAATTCTGGTGAACTCAGCGTTTACAATGCCGTCAAGCTTTTCCTTCAATCCCTTGGAAACGAACTTATCGCAGAACGCGATCTCCTCAGGACACTTGTCGCAGACATATTTCACGACGAACTTCAGCATTTCCTCCTCAATGTCCATCAGACCGTTCAGGTCGCAGAAGGCCATCTCGGGCTCGATCATCCAGAACTCGTTTGCATGGGTCTGTGTGTTGGAATTCTCCGTACGGAAGGTGGGGCCGAAGGTGTAAATGTCACCGAAGGCCATGGCGAAGGTCTCACCCTGCAGCTGGCCGGAGCCGGTGATAAAGCTCTGCTTGCCAAACAGGTCCTTGCTGAAATCGACCTTGCCGTCCTCCGTCAGAGGAAGGTCGTTCATGTTCAGGGTCGTTACCTTAAACATCTGATCGGAGCCTTCGCAGTCCGCGCAGGTGATCAGGGGCGTATGCACGTAGAGATATCCATTGCTCTGGAAATACTCGTGGATGGCCATGGCAGCAACGCTGCGGATGCGGAAAACTGCGCTAAACAGGTTCGTGCGGGGACGAAGATGTGCCACCGTGCGAAGGAACTCTCTGGTATGGCGCTTGGGCTGAATGGGATAGTCCTCAGGGCAGTCTCCCAAAAGCTCAACGCTCTTTGCTTTAATTTCAAAGGGCTGCTGATTCTCAGGCGTCAGTACCACCGTTCCAACGACCTGTACGCTTGCCCCAACTCTAATTTTGGAGATGGCGTCAAAATTCTCAAGTCCATTCTCGTAAACAACCTGCAAATTCTCGAAAAATGATCCGTCATTTACGTTCAGGAATCCAAACTGTGACTGTGCGCGATTGGTACGTACCCAGGCACAGATGGTCACTTCTTTGGAAGCATATTCAGACGTGTTTCTGAAAAGCTCTTTGATTTTTGTTCTCATCTCTTTTTCCTCCTAGTTTTTAAAAATCATATTGCTATGATACCATTTTTTCAGAAGATTTCAATGTTTTTTTTCAAGGACATATCCATTTTTGCTAATTTCAGGCTTATGTGATTGTATAAAACGTCATCTTGACTTTACAACTGTTAAAAATTAACATAAAACTATGATTTCATTCTTAGATCATTGAGCTTTTGTCATTGATTCTATTAGCTTTTGGCAGTTCTGCCAACATTTTCAAAAACACATTAGAAATAGTTGAAATTATGTATTTTATGTAATAATATAAAAGGAGATAATATTTCACGATGAAAGGTGAGTGTTTATATGAAACGAATTTATCCAGCAATTTTTCATGAAGAGGAAGGTTCTTACTGGGTGGAGTTTCCTGACTTGGAAGGTTGTCAAACAACGGGTGATACTTTAGAAAATGCCATCGAAATGGCACAAGAAGCTTTGGGATTATATATCAATCATTTATTGGAGGAAAAGCTTGAAATACCGAATCCGTCCGACATTCGGAACATTCACGGAAAAACTTCGGATATCATTAGTTATGTATGCACGGATGACATTAAATATCGGAGAGATACGAGGGCAATTAAGAAAACACTATCCATTCCTGCTTGGCTGGCTGCAGAGGCGGAGGAACGGAATCTAAGTTTATCGAGAGTTCTTCAAGAAGCGTTAATGCTAAAGATTGGTAATTGAATGACATCATGACAAGATTAAGAATAGCAAAGGGAATGGATATGTTAATGCCATTCAATGATAAGAAACGAAGGTAGTAAAAATGGCAGAGGAAAAGACAACAAAAAAGAAATCAAAAGTAGTGGTCGTGATTATCGTAGCGGTTTTGGCAGTGATTGTCCTTGGCGTAGCGATTGTGCTCTTGCTAAACGGGAAGAAATCGTATCGTTCCGTGAAGATTGAAACCTACGAGGGCGAGGTGAAGCTGAAACGTGAAGGCGGTGATCAAAAGGTCTTCAAGGGAATCAAGCTCATACCTGACGACAAGGTGAAGACGAAGGAGGAATCAACGGCGGTGCTTCTCGTGGATGATGACAAGCACATTGTGGCGGAGGAAAATACCTGTTTTTCCATCCATGCTTCGGGTAGTGAAAAAAGCGGGAGCGTAAGCATTCACTTGGAATATGGCAGCTCCTTGATCACGATTGACCATAAGCTGAGTGAAAATTCCGAATTCGAGGTTACGACGCCCAACGCAAGCTGTAGCGTCAGAGGAACGACCTTCTCCGTGTCCTATGATCCTTCCGATCAGACCACCACTGTCAAGGTGACGGAGGGCGTTGTTAAAGTAAAAGGCGGCGGAGAAAGCGCACGGCTGGAGGCAGGCGACGAGGCGACCATCACGGAGGACGAGCTCCTCTTAAGCCCTGCAGGCGGACAAGGCCGGGGCGCTGATACTGACGGGAATGGCAACGGCGAAGCTGGCGGAGAGGAACATTCAAACATCGCAGGGGACTTCATATACACAAATGCCGAAGGCTACGTGGAATTTGGCTCCTATGAACAGGACGGAGATGAATCCAACGGACCAGAGCCCATCGAGTGGCGGATAATTGATCAAAATGAAAACGGAACGCTCCTTCTGAGCAGATATGTCCTTGATAGTGCAAAGTATAATGACGAGCGGACGGATGTGACTTGGGAGACCAGCAGCCTTAGAAAGTGGCTGAATTCTGATTTCTATCACTTGGCATTCAATCAAAAAGAACAGGCTTGGATCAATACCGTGACGCTCGTAAATGAAGATAACCAGTTATTTGGGACATCGGGCGGGAATGATACGAAGGACAGAGTGTTTGTGCTCAGTTTACCGGAATTGCGTCATTATTTCTACTTTGATTCATGGGATGCGGATAACTATAGCGGATACTGCGCTTCCCTGATAGCTCGCGGAACCACGCATGCAGTACACGAGGGCGTAGCTTTGGGTGTGATAACTGAAGGCTACTACAATCAAACGTTGGCTGAAAAGAATTATGGCCTTGGCTGCATCGGTATGGAAGGGTCAGCTTGGTGGATTCGCAATGCCGGCTATGATGGTACCTTTGTATGTTATGTGGGCTACGATGGTCATGCGGGTGCGCGTGGCTCTAACTCCGTAGTCACTTACACGCATGGCGTCCGCCCTGCCATATACATAAACTGGTAGCTTTTTAGTACCTGCCGCCAATTGGCGGAGAAAGGCGGGTTCTTCTTTGAAACGGAAAAATTGTATTTTACTTGCATCCATCCTGCTTTTGGCTGCGATTTTTGGCATCTGCGGTGCTTGGAAGCTTCCGAAAGGGATCGAAAACTATGCGGAAGACATCCTGTACCGAAGGTTGGATGGAATTAGGGAAAATATCAAGATCATAGCAATTGATGACGAGAGTCTAACTGCCTTGGGACCCTATTCCAGCTGGAACAGGGGATATTTCGCAAAGCTCATTGAACTTCTGAATGCACAGGAGGATCAAAGGCCGGCAGTGATCGGCATCGACGTCATCTTTTCAGGAACCAATGATTCTCCTGAGGATCAGGCGCTGGCCGACGTCGCATCAAAATATGATAACATTGTCTTGGCATCGCTTTTGGAAACCACCAGGGAACTCAAAAGGGATGGCGGAAGCTATGACGTACAGTCCGTTGTCACAAGCGAAAGCAAGGCTTATGAGGCGCTTGCAAGCGTGACTCGTTCTGGATTTACCAACGTGATCACGGATGAGGACGGCGTGCTTCGGCGCGTTTATACCACCCTTTCACCAGAGTACCAAAGCTTCGCTTACGTTATCACCTCCATGCTATCGGAGCTTCCCGAGTATCGTGCGAAGGAGGAGCTTCCAAAGTATCATGCAAAGGAGGAGATCCGATATAGCGGAAAGCCAGGGGAGACGGAAGTCCTTTCCATGGCAAGAGTGCTTGACGGAACGGTTCCCGCTTCGTACTTTGCGGATTCCATCGTATTGGTGGGAGCCTATGCTGAGGGAATGCTGGATGCCTATCAGGTGCCCTGTGACAGGTCGAGACTGATGTATGGCGTTGAAGTACAGGCAAATACGATTTCCGCATTATTACATGGAAAAACGGTCAAGACAGACATGCCGGTCGTATCCTTTGTCGTCGTGTTTTTGCTTTTATCTGTTTACGCATTTTTCCTTCATCGGGGCGGCGTAAAAAGAAATCTTTTCTGCCTTGGCTTTTTTTTGATCGCCTATCCCATGGCGGCATATGGATGCTTTGTTTTGCTTTCCTATAAGCTCCCTTTGTTATCCGTTTTCCTTGGATTATTTGCGCTGCTGATTGGCAATTTGCTTTATCAATATATGGAGCTGCTAAAGAAGAGGCAGCGTGAGACACAGGTCATGCTGTTTTCCATGGCGGAGGCCTTTGCGGAGGCCATTGAGGGCCGGACGCCGTACAATGCCAATCATACCAAGAATGTCGCAAAGCGTTGCGTGGAAATGCTGGACTATATCAATGGGCTCCACAAGGAAGGAAAAACGGAGCTTCACTTTTCTAAGAATGATCGTGATCAGCTCTATCTTGCCGCGATGCTCCATGACGTCGGGAAGATGGACGTGCCGCTGGAGGTCATGGATAAGCCGACGAAGCTTGGAAGCAAGGAAGAAAGGTTGAAGGACAAGCTAAACATCCTTCTTTTGAAATATCAAAATGACATTTTGACAGAGAAAAAGGAAAGGCAGTTTGCCGAAGAAGAGATCAAAAAGATTGAGCGTTTTCTTCAAAACCTCGGTGCCTTCAACTGCGGAAGACCCTTAAAGGATGAGGAATGGGCCGTCATCGAGGCCATGGAAAAGGGATGCTACGAAGGGGAGGATGGGACGACCATACCTTACCTGAGTGAAGAAGAGAAGGCGGACCTTCGCATCGAGCGGGGAACGCTTTCCGACAGGGAGCGCAAGATCATGCAAAGCCACGTGGAATATACGGACAAGATTTTATCGCGCATGATGTTCGGAGATGCGTTCCATAAGGTTAGAAGAATGGCATCGGATCACCATGAGCTGTTGAATGGAAAGGGGTATCCCAAGGGGATTTCCGAAAAGGACCTTGACGTGATGACAAGGATTTTGACCATCATGGACATCTATGATTCGCTGATCGCAGATGACAGACCGTATAAAAAGCCAAAGTCCGTGGAGGTCGCCTTTGAGATTCTGGATGAGGAGGCGCAGGCCGGGAAGGTGGATGGAGAACTCCTAAAATTCGCGAAGGATCTGTATCTTAAGACGAAGGACTAAGGAATCTCAGAAGCCATTCTAAATTGCAAGCGATTAGGAAGCAAAGAAGGAACGAGGAAGCAAAACAACGGAAACACGGAAAGCATAGAAAACACGGAAAGCATAGGGAGGGCATGGCATGTATTACGTGGAAGATCAGGATCCGATTTTGGTAAAGCAGGAAGTGCAGTTAAACATAAGCGAGCTCAAGCGCTTGTATCAGGAGATCATCGCCAGATTTGGGAAGTACGTACATCGCTCCTATGATGCGGCGTTTGGCCCATATGCCTTCCAGAAAAGCCTGGAGGAGCTGACGCACATCAAGAATTATCAGGAGACGCCGATTGGCGGAGAGGATGCCAATACGCCCGTGGCAGACGGGTTTGCGGATTCCATGGAAATGATGCACTATGAGTATGACGAGTTTGTGACGCCGGAGCTGGCGGAGCTGGTAAAGCGGCTGCTCTCGGGCGACGTCAAGGCAATTCGGGAGATGAAAAAGGGACTCGTCTTCCATGGAAACGGTACTGCGAAGTATGCAGCGTCAGATACGTTAAAGAATGCGGCGCCTGATGAGGAGCGCAGGGCGCGCCGGGAGCTGCAGGATTTCCTTGCAAATGCACCCGTGGAGATGGACGCGGAAAAGCTGCAAAGGCTTACGGAACGGATCCTTAGGTATTATCGGGAGGACTATGCGAAGGAGCAGCGCGAGGAACTTCGGGAGTATTATGCCAAGGTGAATGCCTGCATTGAGTTTCGCCCCGTGATGACGCTCTATAAGGATAAGTGGAATGAGCTTCGCAGGGTCTACAAGGACGTCAAGGCATTCTACGAGGGAACCGGAGACTTTGAGGAACAATTCCAGCAGGTGATGAAGTAAACGTCATGAAGCCGGTCATACTTGATTCATCTTTGATTGAATTTTTCACCAGATTTTTCTTGCTACTAGACATTTTGGCGCTAACGGCATATAATAAACTAGACATTGTATGCGATGACATAATGACCTGCGAACGATTTGAAACGTGATGGTTGTTACGAATAGATTTGGGGTAGTTTATGAAGAAAAAACTGGCAGTATATGCGAATGGATGGAGTAATGATTCCTTTTTGCCTGGGATCAAGGGAATCAGGGAATATGCCGCAAAGGAAGACTTTGACGTCTTCGTATTTATGAGCTTTGCATCCTACAGTGAGAATTATACGCTCAATCAGGGCGAGCTCAATATATACAATCTCGGTACGATGGAGGATTATGACGGCGTCATCGTGTTTTCAACGATGCTGAATTCCAATGAGACAGCCTATTCCCTCTGCGAAAAGGCGAAGGAAAAGGGAATTCCCGTTGTCAGCATTGGCATGGCGATGAATGGCATTCCCTCCATCTGCATCCAAAATGAAGAGGGAATGCGGGATCTGGTGACGCATCTTCTTGAGGTTCATGGTGTTAAGAAGATCCTTTTCATGGGCGGCACGGAGGATCACCCGGACAGCAGGGCGAGGCTCGAGACCACGCGCAAAGTCATGGAGGAGCATGGCCTTACGCTTTCTGATGAGGATGTATGCTACGGCGCGTGGGGGAACAGTGGCCCTGCGGATATTGTGCGTAAGCTGGCTGCATCTGGGAAGCCTCTGCCGGATGCCATTGTCTGCGCGAATGACATCATGGCGCTTGCAGCCTCCACGGAGCTGCAGGAGCTTGGATATTCCCTGCCTGAGGACGTCATTGTGACAGGCTATGATCATATCCTGTCAGGTCAGTACGCCTATCCGGCATTGTCCACCGTAAAGCAGAATTATGAGCAGGTGGGATATCGGGCGTGCGAGATGATTTATGAACAGATGAGCGGTACGCTAAAGGAGACAAAGGTTCTGTTGCATTCCACCTTTGTCCGCGGAGAGAGCTGCGGATGCGAGGGGGAGTTGGATAACGTCAACATTCGTAAGCGCTACTGCCAAAATGCCTATCGCAGGCATTTGGATGATTCCATGCTCGAGCAGACGGAACGCGTGATGAGAAACCGTATGTCCGGCATCCTTTCTTACCAGGTACTCAAGCGTGACCTGCAGGAGCATTTTCGCCGAAATCACCGTTATGAGGGGGGCACTTTTTCCGTGATTGTGCACTCGGACTACTTTGAGGATGCAACGGCAAGCGAGGAGGAGCTCTGGAACAGCGGCAAAAAAGAAAGACTGGAGGTCATCGTAGCCCTCAAAAACGGTGAGATCCTTGAGAATCCGAGCGTCAATCGTAAGAATTTAATTCCCGGATATGAGAAGCTTCCGGGAGAGCAGCATGTGTATTATCTGCTTCCGTTACATCATTTCCAGTTTAACTATGGGTATGTTGTTTTTGCGGATGAGCCTTATTTGATCCGCGCTGACATGCTGTATCCCTATATGGAAAAGCTTCAGCAATCCTTAAAGCTTCTTCGGATCAACGTACGTCTGGATACGCTGAATAAGAACCTGACCAGAATCTATGACAGAGATCACATGACGGGTCTCTATAATCGTTTTGTCTATGAAAACAAGGCAATCCCGCTGTTTGAGGAATGTAAAAAGAGATATTCCTCTCTGGCTGTCATGTTCGTTGACATCAATTACATGAAGCGGATCAACGACGAGTTTGGACATCTTCACGGCGATAACGCGATCAAGACAGTCGCAGAGTCCATCAAGCAGAACATTCGCGAGGATTGGATCGCCGTAAGGTATGGCGGTGATGAATTTTTGATCATCGGGCCCCGCTGTAATGAGGCGGAGGCAGAGACCGTGCGTGAGTCCATTTTGAACTATTTGGATAAAAAGAATCATGATGGCTCTCAGCCGTACCAGATCTCTGCAAGCTGTGGCTACGTGGTGACTGATCCCGTTTCGCCGGCGGCGCTGCAGGACTACGTTCAGGACGCGGACAGAATGATGTATGAGATCAAGAAACAGGTGCATGCCAAGGACGGCGTCGCGGGACGCTAAGAGGCAGCAGGTACCTAGGCAATCTGCAAGAAAATAGACGGTAAGCCGGACGTTTGCCAAGATAATCAGGTGTTTAGTCAAGATTGAGGGGTTGTCAGAAATGGCAACCAATCTTAAAATAATGGTAACTATTTCACATATGCAAGCACGTGAGTCATTTATGCACGGCTCAGAATAGTTACGGAAACCTGCGACGCGCCACAATGTTCTTCGTCGCACGGAAAAGGAAAATGAGAAACAAAAATATCGTACGGAGGAAAGCATGGAAGCATTTAAGATAACGCTTGGAAAGGCCAAATGTGGCCTTGATCTGGGAGACGGGAGCGAGCGCGCGGAGTACGTCAACCAGGACTATATCCTGCACAAATTAGGCAGGCCGCACAGATGTGTCAACATTATGTATACCCTGTATCCGAAGGATGCACAGTGGCCTCAGAGAATCAGTAAGGCCTGCGCGGACATGGATGTTAAGTTTCAGTGGGATTATCCCTATGATGATTATTTCCCCTTTGGCGCGGACGGAGAGCCCTTCGAGCAGATGAAGGACATCAGAAGGCATGGTCAGGACGTACTTCTTACGCTGACGGTAGACTGCTCTTTGGATGACGAGTATCTTCGCGGCGTGGCAAAACAGTTTGCGGAGTTTGGACGCATGAGGATCCGCATCAATCATGAGTGTCAGGGCAACTGGTTTACCCACAACAAGAGATTCACCTTCGAGGAGATCGGAGCCTTCTTTGTAAGATTTCGTAAGATCCTGAAGGAGGAAGCACCGAACGTAAAAGCAATCTTCTGTGCAGGCTTTATCAAGCCAGACGGAAAAATTGATCAGGAGGATGCCTTCTTAGAGGCTTATAAGGCTGCTGACGTTTGGTCTGCCGACAGCTATCCCGCACTGCATTTTGGCTGGCCCTACGACGTTGCGGAGGTTGGCGGCGGAAGCTACAAGGCAGATAACGTGCGCGAGATTTATGAGCAGTTCGAAGCGACGGCAAAGCGCCTGAGGGAGATTACGGGGAAACATACCCCGATGACCACGGCTGAGAGCAATACGGACGGCGACGTGACCGGACCCTTCCATCAGGGTGAGGCTGTCGTGAAGTTTGCCGAGTACTTTAGGGACAACAACACGAGCGAGTGGTTTGACGGAATCTCGATGTATCAGTTCCGTGACAGAGGCCGCCTTGGCCTTGAGATCGAGGATCCGAATAACAACGCGGTTGGCATCGAACAGCCCGTTCTGGCTGATTATAAGAAGCTGATCCAGGATCCGTATTTCCTGCCTTCCATGACGAAGGGAGAGAAGGCGGCATTCCCTGCAAAGCTTCGCTGGGGCGGGGCAGATGATGCGGACGGCATCGAGCTTCCCATCGCATTCGATGGAACGCCGGAATTCTGTGAGGCAACCTTTGAGGAGGATGCCAGCCTGATGATTGAGCTTGGCGGCAAGTGGTTCTATAAGGCAAAGGGCGTGAAGACCATCGATTTCATGAGCCTGTTCTTCGAAAAGCAGCTGGATGGACCGACCGTGCTTCCCATGCGTATCTTTGGCACGCCCGCTGATGGCGTAAATCCGAAGACGGATGCGCCGGATTGGGCAACCAATTATTACTGCGAGTTAAAGACCGCCCCCGAGCTTCGCATCCGCTACGAGGTTCCCGGAAGAGTTGGCCTGGTATAGAAAAATCTCAAAATATTTCAGGGCTATGGAGACATAGCTCTGTTTTTTACAAAACGGAAAGAAGGAAGTACCCACAGGCAAGGTATGAGAAGAAATGATTATGAAAAAACATGATAAGATCTTTGGGATGATGTTTGCAATGGTCGTTGCCCTGGTGATGATGCTGGCTGGATGCACGGGGCAGTCAGACGGTTCGACCAGTTCTAACGCATGGAGGATGGGGCTTGACTATCTTGCTTTGGTGAATAAGCTCCATGCCCTGCCAGAGGGCTGGGAGGACAAATTAGAGACTGTAAAGGTTACGAATTCCGTGGGGGATGAGGTGGAGGTGGAGGCTAAGGCCTACGCTGCCTATGAACGTCTGAAGGCGGATCTCGAGAAAAATGACGGCATCTATCTGGAGCTGGATTCCGCGCGAAGAAGCGTTGCCGCGCAGCAGGACATCATGGACCGCTTTACGGAAAAATACGGTGCGGACTATGCGGCGAAAACCGTTGCGACGCCCGGATATTCCGAGCATCATACGGGTCTTGCGCTGGATCTTTATTTTCGTCTGAAGGGAGAGGACGGAACCTTTACGGATGTCTATTATAACGAGGACATGGTGCAGTATCCGGAGATCTGGGAGGTCATCCACAAAAAGCTTCCCGAGTATGGCTTCATCCTTCGATATCTGAAGGGACGGGAGCATATTACGGGCTATGGCTATGAGCCCTGGCACATCCGCTACGTGGACAGCGTGCTGCTTGCGATGAAGATCACCGAGGAGGACGTCACGCTGGAGGAGTACGTCGGAAATTATCGTGCGCCTGAGGTTATGATCGATTACGGCATGTCTACGCTTTATCCTAGAGAGGAGCTGGACGAAGCCATTGTGCAGATCAAGTGCCGCTTTGCAACCTTTGCCGGCTGTGAGCTTCACAGCCTGACCTATGCGGGAGATGATGCAAGTAACGAGGAGAATCTGAAGCGGATCAGTTCTCTGGTCGGCGACGCAGGATATACGCAGGTCATGAAATTCGTCAGCTCCTTCCACACTCCCCCTGCGGGAAGCGGAGAGCTAAGGCCGAATGAGGAATATGAGGATTATGAATGGTGGCTTGCCCGCAGCGGGGATGACGGTTGGCAGCTAGTGACTTGGATGCCCAAAGCGGATCAAAAATAGACGGAGGAACACATGATGCGCAGAAATGGAAACAGACCTTACGGACGATGTCTTTTGGCCATCCTTCTTTTGGCGCTTTTTCTGGTTGCCGGCTGCGGCGAAAAGAAGGAAGAGGGCTCCGGGGGAGCACAGGGCAAGAGCAGCGGCGCGCCGAGCGAAAAGGAGGCGGAACTCAAGGAGTTTTCTGACCTTAGCGGAAAAACGGTCTCCATGCTGACCGGAGCACCCTTTGAGGAGCTTGCCCGCAGCAAGAACAAGGACATTAGGGAATTTACGTTTTATAATAATACGCCGGACATGCTCCTCGCGCTGGAAGCGGGGAAGACGGACGCGGTTCTGATCAACAACGCCATTGCGGCGCTTGTGGTGAACCAGTCTGAGAAGCTGGCACATTTCCCGCCTAGTCTTCAGGACGGCGTTTTCGGAATCGCCTTCCGAAAGGGTGACCCCGCGAGGGATGCGTGGCAGAAGGCCTATGATACGATCACGGAGGAAGAAAAGCAGGCCCTTTGGGAGAAATGGACAGGCTCAGATGAGAGCGCAAAGGTTATTCCTGCGCAGGACTGGCCCGGTAAGAATGGCACGATTCAGGCCGCCGTCTGCGACACGCTGGAGCCGATGAGCTATGCCGGTGAGGGCGGAAAGCTGATGGGCTTTGACGTGGAGATGATCCTTCTTATGGCAAAGCAGATGGACGTGCACGTGGAATTTACGGGCATGGAGTTCTCCGCGATCCTTGCCACCGTGCAGTCGGGCAAGGCTACGCTTGGCGCAGGCTCGATCATTGTCACGGATGAGAGAAGAGAGCTTGTCGATTTTGTGGATTATTACCCCGCGGCCTTTGTCCTGATCGTCCGTGCCATGCAGTCTGGAAACGCTGCCGGAGAGGAAGCCTCTCCTGCGAATGGGAGCGGCGAGGGATTATGGTCCTCCATCGAAGGCAGCTTTGAAAGGACGTTCCTTCGGGAAAACCGTTGGAAGCTGTTCCTTCAGGGAATCGGTACGACGCTTCTGATCACGATCTTGTCCATCCTGTTTGGAACCTTGTTTGGATTCTTTGTTTTCATGCTCTGCAGAAACGGAAATCCCGTGGCAAACTCCGTGACCAGATTTTGTATCTGGCTCATCCGCGGCATGCCGGTGATCGTTCTTTTGATGATCATGTATTATATCATCTTTGGCAAGGTCTCCATCTCCGGAACGGCAGTATCGGTGGTATGCTTTACGCTGGTCTTTGCGTCCGGCGTATACGGGAGCATCAAGATCGGCGTAGGTGCCATCGACCAGGGACAGCTGGAAGCGGCTTATGCGCTTGGCTATACCAACAGGCAGGCTTTTTACCGCGTCATTCTGCCGCAGGCCTTACCACATTTCATGCCGGCGTATAAGAGCTCCATAACCGACATCATCAAGGCGACGGCCATCGTAGGTTATGTTGCCGTACAGGATCTGACGAAGATGGGTGACCTCATCCGAAGCCGTACCCTGGAGGCTTTCTTCCCGCTGATCGCCGTTGCAGTCATCTATTTTGTATTGGCAGCAGTTTTGACTGCTATCGTAAAGCGCATCGAAATTTGCATCGACCCGAAGCATCGTTCCACGGAGTCCATCAGGAAGGAGATTGAGGAAGCATGATAGAGCTGGTACATTTGCAAAAAAAATATCCGAACGTCACCCCCCTAAAGGACGTCAATACCGTGATCAACGATGGGGACGTGATCTCCGTCATCGGGCCATCAGGCACGGGTAAATCGACCCTGATCCGCTGCATCAACATGCTGGAACACCCCACGGGCGGACAGATCCTTTTTAATGGCGTTGACATTACCGATCCGAAATATGATCTGACGCAGGCAAGGCGGAGAATGGGCATGGTGTTTCAGTCCTTTAACCTGTTTGGACATCTGACGGTCATTGAAAATCTGATGATGGCGCCCATGGACATTCTGAAAAAGTCGAAGCAGGAAGCATATGAGAACGGAGTTGCGCTTCTAAAGCGCGTAGGGCTTGCAGGAAGGGAATATCAGTATCCTGATCAGCTTTCCGGCGGTCAAAAGCAGCGTGTTGCCATTGCGAGAACGCTTGCCATGGATCCGGAGGTGATCCTGCTCGACGAGCCCACCAGTGCGCTCGACCCTACCATGGTGGGGGAGGTACAGGCCGTGATCAGGGATCTTTCGCAGACGGGGAAAACGATGATGATCGTGACCCATGAGATGCAGTTTGCGCGCGCCATCAGCAACCGCGTGTTCTATATGGATCAAGGCGGGATCTATGAGGATGGTACGCCGGAGCAGGTTTTCGACCATCCGCAAAAGGAGTTGACCCGTCGGTTTATTCAGAGGCTGAAGGTCATGGAGATCGAAATCGACGGTTGGGAGTACGATTTCCTCAGCGCAGGCTCGGAGATCAACCAGTATTGCTTCCATAACGACATTGCGCCTCGCATGAAGTACTGTATTCACACGACCTTTGAGGAGCTTGTGCAGCAGATCCTCATGCCGGTGCTCCCGGATCCGAAGATAAAGTTTACCATGGAGTATTCCGAGGCGGAGAAAAGGATTGTTGTCACTGTTTTGTACAACGGCCTGGCATTTGATCCGAAGAACTCGGAGAATGACCTTTCCTATGCCATGATCAAGGGACTGGCCTCGGATTTGCAGTATTCGGCCGCGGCTGAGGACGGGTTTACCAACAGGTTCCAGTGTACCATTGAGGAGGAATGACAAGGGTATCAATGAA
>JAFXQK010000060.1 GCA_017527205.1 Lachnospiraceae bacterium
AAACTATGAACCGGATGAGAATCTGGGATTGGCAACTCCGCCTAAAGGAAAGCATCTGTTTGGACTGGTTACAGTAGGAGACAAGGGGCAGATTGTCATTCCTGCAAAAGCCAGGAAGCTCTTTGAAATATCGCCCGGGGATCAGTTGGTTGTTTTGGGTGATGAAGGACAGGGCATTGCCATAGTCAAATCGGAAAGTTTGCTATCTTTGGCCAACATGGTTAAGAGACTGAAATCCTAGACACCTACGACTCGGCTTTGCAGGATTTGCTTGGAGGTGACTCTTGGGAGAAAGGCAATCTGGACCGGATTGTCGGCGTTGAACTGAGGAAAAACGAGACAACAGATGAAGTGCTAGAGTGTGCCTGCGGGGCCAGCAAAATTAGCATTTATATTGCGCAGAAGTGTAAGAAGCTGATTGCAACAGACTTGGCAACAATTACGGTGTCAAGCGCAGTTTTAGGAGAAATCTTAGGACTGCGTTTTTTTAGTGACAGATCATAGAATTATGCCGGCAAGGTAGTCACTAAAAAATATTGTATTTATAAGGATTTGTTGTTATACTGTTTTGGAATCATGAGATCTGGTCAAGGAGTAGCGGAAAATGAAGTGTATAAACTGTGGAGCCGAGGTAGGGCTTCTGGATAAAACCTGTCCATATTGCGGCAGTGTCAACCTTGAGTCGGCCGGTCATCGGGCCGAGATGAAAAAATATCAGAAGCGAAGTGAGAAGACCAAGAGTGCGGTCAAGAAGAGTATCGCAGAGAACGTACCGCTGGTGGTAAGCGCGGTGATTCTTGTACTTTTGATCATAGGAATCGGTGTGGCATTCTATGTGGAAGATGAGGCGGCTCTCTTTTCTCATTGGGCAAATCGCAGAGAGTCGTTGAAGAAGAGCGAAGAGTTTTCGAAAAAGCTGATCGAGTATTTGGAGGCCGGGGACTATACCGGATTTGTGGCATACAAGGAGTATCACGTCATTCCAGAATATGAACCGGAGTTTCAGGAATTTGAGAAGCTTTCTAATTTTGCATATGAATTTTCGCAGACCATGAATAGTATTGAGAGGGCAGTCATGTATGGGGAGGATGCACCGCGGTATGGGCAGGAATCCAATGTATCCAGCTGCAGGAGAAATATTGATATGTTTTATTATGAATATGGCAAGCTGGAAAATGAGCCAGAAGACAATTATCAGAAATACATGATTGACATGAAGGAACAGATGGATACGGCGCTGACGATTTATCTGGGATTGGATGATCAGGAGCGCGAAGAATTTCTGGGCTCTTCCATGAATAAGCAAGAGGTTTATTTGGAGGAGGTGCTGCTAGGTGAGTAAGAAAATTATTTTAGGTATTTTGATCGTGCTTGACGTTATACTAGGTTTGGTGTTTTTTGTAAAGATTGGGAATGCAACAGAGGAAATTGCTTGGACTTACGAGCGTGAGAGCATAGGGCCTTCCACTGTTCTAAAGTACCTTGACTGGGAAAGTTACGGCGACGTAGCCGCTTTGGCGCGCACTGGGCGCATAGGAGCCAAGGTGAAGGACGAGGATCGGGATCTTTATCTTCTGGGAGAATATGCAGACATGCTCTTTCAGGAGAAGATCTTCACGGCGAAAGGGGACGCGGATGCTGCAAAGCGATGCGCGGAAAGATGCGCTGACATTCGTGCTACTATGCCGGGATATGCAGTTGTGCTGGATAAGATGGATTGGAGCATAGAAAACGCAATCTATCATGCGGAATGAATACAAATAAAGAAAATGCGATCAGGGAGTAAGTGATGAAAGAATACGTAAATTGTTCTTCCTGTGGGGCGCAGTTCCCCGCAAGTAAAATCAGATGTCCTTATTGTGGAACGGCGTATGAGCCGGCTGCGGAAGAAGAGTACATGGGAAAGCTTGAGGACATTCGCACGGAGCTTGACCAACATAAAACTGACGCAGACAAGAGTACGGTGAAATCGTTGGTTCGCGCGATTCTCATTTTTGTTGTGGTGGTGGCAATTCTTTTGCTGTTGGGACTTGCAGCTAACATGCTGCCAAATTTGGGGAGCCGCGCGCGTCAGCGGGAGAACAAGGAGGAATTCATGCAGAAGTACTCCGTGGGCACGGAGGAGAATTAACATGAAATGTACAAACTGTGGTAGGAAGATTGGGATAGAGGATAAGGTCTGTCCATATTGTAACGCTGAAAACAAGTTGGCGGCACGGCATGGTGCCAACATGAAACAGTATGATAAAAGATTTAAGAAAACGCAAGGCGAGGTGGAAGGCAGCGCAAAACGAATGGAAGGTCTGGGAACCAGGGCAGCCATTCTGGCGGTGCTGGTGATCGGAATTTTGATCATGATTATCGTGAGTGGACTGAATTATGATGATCCGGATACTAGCAGTATCAAAAAGGCGGATGCCAAAAGAAACAGCGAGAAATATGCGGCTGAAATGGACGGTTATCTGGAGCGGGGAGAGTATCAGGAGTATGTCTCGTTTGTCCATAGCCACGGGGTGGATTTTTGGGAGGAGCCTTATAAGAGATTCCGGTCAGTGGATTACTGTGCTGGCTATTACTATGATTGTGTCAGGCACATGGAGTCCGTCATCCTGCGTTCCACGGATCCGGATTATTGGGACTCTACCGACATGGAGATCTCACATTTCTGCAGATATTTAAGTGCATTTCAGGAGACTTACGCAGTGCAAAAAAAGCGTGAGAAGAATAGTGCGTATCTCGCTTGCATGGATGACATGGAAGAGAATCTGAGGGCAATGCTTCGGGCTTACCTTGGTATGGATGACGAGGAGGTTGACAGTTTTTTGGATCTGTCTGATGCAAAAATGGCGATGCGCATGGAGGAGATCATCAAACATGAATAAGAAGATAAAACTGGTGTTAAATATTCTCATCGCGGCGGCTGCAGTCGCTTTTTTCCTTTGCCTTGTGGAAATGATAGGTTCTTTCAAATATCGCGAAGAGCAAAACGCCAAGGGTCCGGAAGAAGATAAGATGACTATGAGGGTGTTTGATTATAAGCTGGAACACAAGGCTTACGGGGAAATCACAAATACATATTTTACGGATTTATATACTTCCATGGAGGCCCCGAAGGAAATCGAGATGACATATTATGTTTCAGATTACGCCAATACGGCCTTTTTAAGACGCGTGTACGAAGAGAAGAAGGACGCAGAAAAGGAGCGGGCCTGCCGGGAAAAGCTTGTCAGCATTCGGACGATGCTTGGAGATTATACTTTTGCAGCCGATGAGCTTGATGAAATTTTGAAGTAGGAGAGGGCAGATTACGTGGATATTACGTTTTCACCGTTGGATGATCCTTATCCCTATCCGCCAGAGGCGGCTCTGATGACTTATGGCGGCTTACGTCCGACTGATAAAGGATGCGAGAGGAAACCTTAATAAGTTATAGCATCGGGGAGAGTAAATAATTATGTCAAAGGGTAATGCGAAAGGAGAGAAAAGAAGATGGGATTTTTTAGTATTTTTAAGAAGGATAAAGGGAATGAGAATAATGAAGAAAATGGGAATTTCTTAGAAAACTATTTAAATTCAAGGTTTAAGATAAATACAAATAATGTTAATTATTCAAGTAATGATATAGCCAGAATAGAAAAGAATTGTGAAATTTTGGAAAAAATGGGACTACCCTGCTATAAAGAATTGAAACTTGTACCGGTTGATTCTATTGTAGAAATAGAGGAAAAACAGGAATTAGCATTACATTTCATTTTTGATTTTTTTGTAGGAAGAAAAGCATTCAATAGATTAAATAATCGGGGAGACGTAGATGATGCAGACGTTATGATGCTGGCATTGAAATATGCTCCGGAATTTAATCAATTATCGAATTATTTATCAGAAATATCAAAGGGAAATATTGGGGAGGATCAATTAGGCAATTTAGCATTTTTAGGTGAACAGGCCAGAGTGTTGGCATGGGTGTTGGGGTTAGCTGAGAAACCTGTGGAAACGGAATTGACTTTAGGAAGTAATTTAGTAAGTATATTTGAGAAATATGATGGCATCAGAGCTCTTATTGAAGGAAGCGATATCATATCGAAAGATGAAATCATGGAATATGCTGATTATATTTCAAGATTAGATTTTTATTGTATGGAACTTAGGTTATCCCAAAAAGATACAAAAGAACTAAAGGATTTGAAATTAGATTGCATTCGTGAGCATAAGTCTGCGATTGACGTGGTAACGTCCTTTAGTATCGATAAGTATTTGATTTCAAAGTAGTTTCTGTTAAAATTCAGTAGCATTAAAGACCGACGGAATTCTAAGATGTTAATAGATGAAAAAAGCCATAAAGACATGATCATGAGAAGGCAGGAGCATATAAATGAAACAATGCAGGGAAATAAAGGATTGGGTCATGCAGGACGGAGAGCATAGGTATTCATGTACTGTCCCATGCTCAGTCTATAAGGTCTTTCTGGAAAATGGGGAAATGGAGGATCCGTATTATCGGGAGAACGAGCGCGAAGCAACGGCTATCTGTGACCGGGATTTTATGTTTGAAGCAGCATTTTCGCTGGATGAGACGATTCTCGGGGAGGATAGAAACTTTTTGAACTTTGATGGAATAGACACGCTCTCCGACGTTTATTTCAATGGCATTCATTTGGGCAGGACGGACAACATGCATCGCCATTACGAATTTGACGTGACGGGTATCGCTCGAGATGAGAATCTGCTTCGCGTGGAGATCCATTCGCCAAATAAGTTTGTGAGGGAGAATGCCGCAAAAAGGCATCTGGACGGTGTGGAGCATTGCATGGACGGGTATCAGTATCTCCGAAAGGCACATTGCACGTTTGGCTGGGATTGGGGGCCAAAGCTTCCGGACGAGGGCATCTGGCGCAGGGTTTACGTGCAGGGCTTTTCCAGCGGCAGGATCAGGGATGTCTATTATGAGCAAAGGCATGAGGCCAGCCATGTTTGGCTGAAATGCAAGGCCAGGGCAGAGCTTTGGGGAGCTTTGGAAAGGAGTTTGCCCACATGTATGCTCACGGTACTTGATCCCGAGGGGAAGAGCTTTCAGACGCAGCTGGCGCCCATTCAAGACGGAAATATGGCACGGACCGGGAATGCTGAGGAAGGCATTTACGAGATGGAGGGAGAGCTGGAAATCTCAAATCCGCAGCTTTGGTGGGTGAGGGGACTTGGCGGGCAACCCTTATATCATTGCGTTGTTGAGATGCGAAGCGGGGGAAGCCTGCAGGGTGGTTTGGACGTAGAAACAGCGCAGAAGGAATTCAACAGGACGTCGCAGACGGGCGACTTGTTGGATCGTCAGGAAAGGCGCATCGGCCTTCGCACTCTTACCATTTCGCAACAGAAGGATCAGTGGGGGGAGGAATTTTGTTTTATCAATAACGGTAAGAAGATTTTTGCCATGGGAGCAAACTACATTCCTGAGGACCAGATTGTGACGCGGCGTACAAAGGAGCGCACAGAAAGACTTTTGGAGGATTGCAGGAGGGCAAATTATAACTTCATCCGTGTCTGGGGCGGTGGTTTTTACCCAGATGATTATTTCTTTGACTGGTGCGACGAGAATGGACTGATTGTATGGCAGGATTTTATGTTTGCCTGCGCATCCTACCTGCTTAGTCCTGAGTTTGAAGCCACGGTTCGTGCAGAGCTACGGGATAATATATTGCGTATCAGAAACCATGCCTGTCTCGGACTTTGGTGCGGCAACAATGAGATTGAGTCCGCCTGGGAGGGCTGGGGCTGGGGGGAGGATGCGGATGCCAGAGCGGATTATCTGAGACTGTTTGAGGACATAATCCCGGGCATCTTACGGAAATTGGATCCGCAGACCTTTTATTGGCCGTCTTCACCCTCCTCGGGAGGAGGGTTCCATAATTCCTCCTCCAATTTGGCGGGGGACATGCACTATTGGGATATTTGGCACAATTTCAAGCCCATTGAGGCCTTTCGACAATATTACTATCGTTTCTGCTCGGAATATGGATTTGAGAGCCTGCCGGACATGAAAACCTGCTTAAGCTTTGTGGATCCGGACAAAGGGGACTTAGACCTTTGCGGCGTGGTAATGCAGGCACATCAGAAATGCACGCAGGGAAATGAGAAGCTGATGTTTTATCTGGCACAGATGGTGAATTACCCATATGATTTTGAAAGGCTAATTTACTGCTCCCAACTGGTGCAGGCGGATTGCATTCGCTCATCCGTGGAGCATATGCGGCGTGCACGGGGAAGATGCATGGGATCGGCATATTGGCAGGTGAATGATTCCAACCCCGTCATTTCCTGGTCCAGCATAGATTGGCATGGTCGCTGGAAGGCGCTGCATTACTATGCTGCAAGGTTCTATGCACCCATTCTTTTAAGCTGCGATGATAGCGATCCCCGTAGGCCTAAGTTGGTAGTCACAAATGATACTCCAAAGCAGCAAAAACTTAGCGTAAGGTGTAATTTGCGGGATAATGGTGCAAGGGTGCTGGCAAAAGAGGAACGGGAATATGAGGTTCCTGCGCTCTCGGCGGTGGAGGCTTTTACCTGGGAGATTGCACCATATTTGGAAACACTGGAGAATAGGCGAAGCAGATATTTGGAATACTCCCTTCTCCTTGACGGAAGGGTGATTTCGGCCGGAACAACGCTGTTTGTTAGACCGAAGGAGTTTTCCTTTGAAAAGGTGAACGTGAAGACGGAAGTAAGCATGGCGGCAAAAGCCGAAGATGGCACGGACATGAAAGCAGGCATCGCGACTTGTGGAAGTTTCGGGCGTGAAGGGGATTTTCAAATTACTGTCACGGCGGATGGCTTTTGTAAGAGTGTTTGTCTTTCTCTGTCGGATTACGACGGAGAGTTTTCAGACAATTGGTTTGACGTGCATGGTGGAGAACCTGTGATCCTATGGTTGAGACGAACGGGAGAGCTTGAGAAACTAAGTGCCTCAGAAGTGGAGAAGCAGCTGCAAATACGCCATTATTAGCAAACCAAAAGAAGCGCTATTCCAATTCTTTTTCATTCTAAGAAATGGGAAGCATGAAAAGGCCGGCGTTCCGTTTGGAAGGCCGGCCTTCATCTCTTCTTAGGAAAATTTTCTTAACTTCTTAAACTGTCCCTTGGTCTTTTCCCAGATGACGTCCCCGTCCTTGCCAAAGTTAAGGCCAAGCAACATCTTGTAGCCGATTTCCGCATCGCTTGCATCGGAAAGGCACTTGCGAAAGACTTCTTTTTTATCGCCAATCAGGTCTAGACAGCCTTTAACGGAAGGGATGTCAAATAGGCCTGTCGCCAAGACCTCTTTTTCACCGGATTCAGCCTTTGATTCTGCTGCCTTTCTCGTTTTCCTTACGGGAGAGGGCGCAGATTCAGGACTTTCCTTTGTCAACGGCGTGTTCTCCGAAGCCTTTGGGGCTTTCGATGCCGTCTTTTTCCTTGGCTTTATTCCGAAGCCTTCGTTCCATGCACAGTTTTCGGTCAGGGACGCGGGCGCCGTCTCTTCAGATAGGATCATTACCCTGTCCTTGCCTGCCGCCCTTGAGAGCGACCCGTAGAGGAAGCCCTTTTCAAATCCGGAGTCTCCCTTTGGAAGCGTCTTTACCTCCAACTTGGCGTTTATCTTCGTAAGCTTGGGAAGCATACTCACGGGAAGGACGCCGTCTTCCTTCGTGATGAGAAAGATCTGATCCTTTGCCGTCAGGCAAAGAAGCTCCTTCATTTGTTCTTCATTAAATTTTGCAAGAATTTCCATTTCGATTACTAGTATCATCAAAAACCCTCCGCTGATTTCTTTCATAGCCGCATGCCCTAATACATCATACCATTTTTGGAGGATGGGTTGCAAGGCATTTCTGACGGTTTTTTACCCATTGGGCCAACAAAAGATTGATTGAACCACGAAGAAACAATATCCCTTAATTGAACTGATGAAGAATTGCCTTTGGACAGATTTTATGTTATCATAAGGATGCAGTTATCAAGGGGCTGGAAGGAGCATGACATGCCTGTACTTATGGAACTATTTGTAACCTTTACCAAGATTGGCTTATTTACCTTCGGTGGAGGATATGCAATGCTCTCGATTATTGAGAATATCTGCGTAGAATCAAAAAATTGGATCACACATGACGAAATGATGAATATTATGGTGATCGCCGAGTCAACGCCGGGACCGATAGCGATTAATTGTGCTACGTACGTAGGTTACAAGAAAGGTAAGCTTCCAGGCGCAATTCTTGCGACGCTTGGAGTGGCTATACCTTCGTTCATTATTATCTTTGCCATATCCATGTTTTTGGAAGGATTCTTAGAAATTACGTGGGTTGCGCGCGCATTTCAGGGTATCAAGATGGCAGTAGGGATATTGATCCTCGATGCGGCGCTAAAGATGATTAAAAAGATGAAAATGAAACCGTTGCAAATGGGAATTCTTTTGGCTTCTTTTTTCATTATAATGCTTACAAACGTGCTGAAGTTGCACTTATCATCGATCGTGGTGATGCTTACGGCGGTGCTTGTCAGCGTCGCCTTCTTTCTTGTGGAAAAAGGACACGGAAAGGAGGGGCAGGCGTGATATATTTAGATCTTTTGATTGGATTTTTGGAAGTAGGACTGTTTTCCTTTGGCGGAGCATATGCTGCGATACCGCTTATCAGAGACGTAGTGTTGGCGCACAAATGGCTTGACGATGAGATGCTCTCTTACATGATAGCTGTGAGTGAAAGCACCCCCGGTCCTATTATGGTGAATCTTGCCACTTACGTAGGCAGTAATAAGGGTGGCTTGCCGGGAGCAGTGATTTCCACGACGGCAGTCATGCTTCCTGCGTTTCTTATTATTCTTTTCATAATGGTACTCGCGAAGAGTCTTCTTAAGAATCCATACGTCCAGGCAATTCTTGGAGGGCTTAAACCTTGCGTGATCGGCATAATTTTGGCAACCGGCGTCTATATGATTCTCGGAAATTGCTATGTAGAAACCGAGAGCAGGGTTGATATTACCGCAGTACTCATGACTTGCGGTCTTGCAGTGATATATTTTGGTTCAAGAAAGTTTATCAAAAAAGGTCTGTCACCTATCGGACTTATTTGTCTGGCGGCCGTGGTTGGAATGGCTGTTTAATTTTAACCATGCCATCGTTTCAGTGCCGCATCAAGAATGATTGGGAAAGGTTAACTTCCAGCGAGGTTTGCGATTGGAGGAACGCTTTATGAAATATAGTTTTATAAAAAATGGCATAACATCCTTTGTATTGTTAGCGGCGGTCTTTTTATCGTCGTGCTCTATGGCATCTTCCAGGATTGCATCTGACGAGGGGAAAGTTTCGACAGACTCGGAAGGAGAGGCGAAAACAGGTTCGGCGTCAACGGATTTTGTAAGCAGTGCCGTGGATTTTAACCATGAATTAGATCAGTATAAGCCTAAAAAGGATCGTTATAATTTCTATTTTACGTACAAGACGGTTCATCCCTGGTGGGATGCGGTGGCTCTGGGCATGGAAGATGCTCAGAGACAATATCTTGAAAGGGGCATTACGATCACATATGAGTACATGGCTCCGGACGTGGCATCCGCTGAGGATCAGAAGAAGAGATTGTTTGCGGCGAAAGCGGGGGATTTTGACGTGATTGGGGTTGACGTTGCTGATGATGCAATTATTTCCCCGATCCTTGACGAGATGGTGGATTCTGGAATCAAGGTCATGACCTTTTCAAGCTCTGACGCCGCCTCAGGGTGCAAGAGAATTGCATATGTAGGGAATACGCATAACTATGAAGACGGTAAGGACCTGACGGAAGCTCTATGTAAGAAGCTTGGATACAAGGGTAAGGTTGCAATCCTGGTGGGAAGCGTTGGCGCACCGTGCCATGAAGACAGGGCAAAGGGTGCAAAGGCTACCATTGCCGAATATCCGGATATGGAAATCGTCGCAACGGAATATGACATGGACTCCGTTGATCTTGCTTATGATCTGACCATGAAGATTCTTAACGATTATCCCAATCTTGACGGAATTATCTGCTGTAACATGAGCAATCCCGTAGGCGCTGCCAGAGCAATCACTGAAAGAGGCAGCAATACGGTCATCGTAGGTATGGATCATGACCAAGAGGCGCTACATTATCTGAAAGATGGAACGATCTATTGCCTTGGCGTGCAAGACTGTTATTCAATCGGCTTTGATACTATTCAGACTGCGGTTAAGATAGCAGACGGTAACAAGCCTGGCGTACTGTTTCAAGAAAAAACAGATGAGGCTACAACGGTAATATATCAGGATGATGCATCCATCATGCTTGATATTTTATATGGTGATGATTAATGAAAAAACAAATTACAAGAAAAACATTTATTGTAACGGCAGTTGTTGGTGGCATCGTATTGATGGCGCTGGTGATTATTAATGCGATCGTGTCTGCAAGACAGACCACGACGGCCACGAATGAGGCCGTTGCCGAGGTGAGTTCGTTTTATCTGGAGGCAATGGCAGATCGGCGCGCAAAAACGATTACGAATCTGATCAACAAAAATTTCTACCAGATGGAAATCGCCGTTGACTATATCAGTAACGAGGGGATTGAATCAGAAGAAGAACTTCGAAATGCGATCGGGGACATCAAAAGGCTGCTGTCGCTTGATCGATTTGCGCTTGTGGATAAAGACAAGATTGTTCATACGCAGTATACAACCTATGCCGGTGGAAGTCGCCATGCCTTTCTTTCCGGTGAAATGACGGGTCATCGAAGCGTCAGTACGGTTTCGATATATGGTTCTTCCAAGCAGCTTTGTCTGGCTTCGCCCATGGATGAACTAACGATTGACGGAAAACAGTACGTCGCATGTTTTGTCCAGATTGACGTGGGAGAAATCATTGATTTGCTGGCTTTTGATGATAACAGAACATATTTCGGCCTTTACGGGAAAAAAGGCGAAAACCTCTCTGGCACTAAATTGGGAGCTTTTGTTTCCACACATAATCTTTTTGAGGCATTACAGGGAATTGTCCCCGAGGATACCTGGACGGAAAACCGTGATAACTTTTTGAAGGCCATGGATGGAATCATCTCCTTTAACGTAAATGGCATGGAAGAGACATTATGCTATGTTCCCATAGAGGATACAGATTGGATGATGGTGGTTCTGATTCGTGAGAGCGATATTCAGGACAGGATTCGTAGCATAAGTGAGAAAAGCCTTTTAATGAGTAAAAGGCAGATTGCGTTCACGCTGGGCTTTTCTGCCTTATTTTTCCTTGTCCTGTTATATATGTCGAAAGCCCTGGCACAAAAGGATCTGGAGGTCGAAAAGAAAAATGCCCAAAATTTCCGCAATATGGCTAATACAGATTCGATGACGGGCGTAAGAAACAAACACGCATATTCAGAGATGGAGGCACATCTTAACGCTAGGATCAGACAAAATGAAATTGATAAACTGGCTATAGTCGTGTGTGACATAAATGGGCTTAAGATTGTCAATGACACCATGGGGCATGCTGCCGGAGACAGGCTGATCAAGGAAGCCTGTTCCCTGATCTGCGAGTATTTTACGCATGGTGCCGTCTATAGAATCGGCGGAGATGAGTTTGTGGTCATTCTTCAGGAGAAAGGCTTTGATTCCTTAAAGGACGTAATCACCGAGATCAATCATGTGATAGAGGAAAACGTCAAAAAGAAAAAAGCAGTGGTTTCTATCGGTTATTCAGAATTGACGCCTGATGATCAATTGGTTCGTGACGTGTTTGAAAGAGCGGATCAGATGATGTACCAGCGTAAGCTGCAGCTAAAACAAATGGGAGCGCCAACAAGAGCGTAACTGCGTTGAGGGAAAGCGTCATGGCGGCAGGGGAACGGGCTGTTTTATGAAAACTTAGGGGGGCATGTATGCGGAGGCAGTTGAAGCATTTTATGGTTATTTGCATGGCGCTTGTTGTCGTGCTGGCTGGCGGGTGCGGAAAAGGGACGGAGCAGGGATCACCTGAGCTTTTGCTGGGGTTCAGTCAGATTGGCGCAGAGAGCGCATGGCGCATTGGCAATACGCATGACATAGAGGAGCAAGCGGAAAAATACAGCATTAGCCTGATGCTTGAAAATGCAAATCAAAAGCAGGAGAATCAAATCGCCGCGATTCGGCGTTTTATTGCATATAAGGTGGATGTTATCGCTTTTTCTCCAATTGTGGAGGATGGCTGGGATAATGTGCTGACGGAGGCAAAAAATGCCGGAATTCCCGTAATCTTGGTGGACCGGGACATAAGCACGGAACAAGAAGGACTTACGACCTGTGTGATCGGAGCGGATTTTTACAAGGAAGGCGTCATGGCGGCGGAGTATCTGCTCCGTAAGATTGACGGACTTGGCTTAGAACACGTAAATATCGTCGAGATCACTGGCACGGAAAATTCCACGCCCATGAGACAAAGGCAGGCGGGATTTATGGATACGATCGTTGAGGATGAACGCATCAACATTCTGGAGAGTATTGACGGAGATTTCTTGAAAAGCCGCGGCGCTGAGTGTATGCGATTTTTGCTGGAGACCTACGGGGAATCAATTGACGTTGTATTCAGCCATAACGATGAAATGACGCTGGGTGCCATTCCTGAGATTGAAAAGGCGGGTTTTGTTCCGGGAAAGGACATGATCATCATTTCCATCGATGCCGGACAGAAAGCGATTGACGTCTTAAAAGAAGGAAAGATTAATTGCGTTGTGGAGTGCACGCCGAAGCTCGGCAAGGAGTTAATGGAAACGGCATTGAAATTAAAAGCGGGTAAAGCCGTTGATCCCGTGATTCATCCCGTCGAGCAAGTGTTCAGCGATGAACAGGATCCTGCCAACATTGAACCTAGAGGCTATTGAGATAATATGAATGGACAAGTAAAAAACGAAAAAAGCATTCTTGGACAAATCAATGACCTCAGTCACAGACTGGTTTTGATGCTGGTATTTCCGATCATTATCAGCTTAGTACTCATGCTGTTTTATGCGTGGAAGTATCATAGCTCCATCGTTAGAATGGAGACGATCACAAACCTAAAAAAGGTGGTTGCCGAGGAAATTCCCGGGAGCGCGTGGAATATTGTCAGCGGACAGGATACGGTTCAAAGCAGCGGGATTTACGCGAAGATCCATGAAGTGAATGACACGATAGAAATGATTACTGAGAAAACAGGGCAGGAAAACAGATTATCGTTGATCGTGGCAAGCAGGACAATGGAGACACTGGAGAACTACGTCGATCACATACGCGACAACATAGAAGAGCAGGTGCCAGTGGTGAAAAACGAGGAGGTCCTTGTCGAGGTCAGGGACGTTGCGGCATTGGTTGACAGCATGCTGAACGAATACATTGCGCAGGAGATTACGTCGACTGCGAGTATGAGCATGAGTCTTGGGGTGGTCATCATTGTGACGGCGATTGCAGAGATCTTGATCGTGGTTGCAGCATGGTTAGTTCGAAATAAGGCCGTGAAGTCCACGGCCCAATTTGTCAGACAGCCCATTGAGCGCCTTGAAGTAGTGGCGGCACAATTGGCGGAAGGTACGCTGGATGCCAGGCTTACCGATACGGAGGTGACGGAGTTAAGAAACCTGACAATGCAGGTCAACACCATGGCAAATCGTTTGGAAGAGATGATGGAGAAAAGCAATCAGGATGCGAGAAAGCTTCGCAAAGCAGAACTCAGAACGCTGCAGGCTCAGATCAATCCGCATTTCCTTTACAATACGCTTGATGCCATCGTTTGGAAGGCAGAGGCAGGAGAGAAGGACGAGGTCATCCAGCTGACCAGTGCATTGAGCGATTTCTTCCGCATCAGTCTCTCATCAGGTGCGGATTGGATTCCGATCAGTCAGGAGAAAAAGCACATAGAAGGCTATCTAAAGATACAGCAGACAAGATATCGCGACATAATGCGTTATGAAATTGACATACCAGATGAGATCGGTCATCTTTACATTTTAAAATTACTATTACAGCCTTTGGTTGAAAACGCGCTTTATCACGGAATCAAGATCAAACGCGGAGGCGGCACAATCAAGGTGTCCGGGCGGATGGAGGATGGCTATCTGATATTTGGCGTTAAAGATACGGGTCTTGGAATGACGAAGGAACAGTTGGAGGATTTAAACGAACGAATGAAAAAGGGACAGCCTGTTGTCAAAGAGGACGGGGGTGGGTTCGGACTTGTCAACGTCAATATGCGCATTCGTTTGTATTATAACCAACAGGACGGATTAAACATTGCAAGTAATGCAGATGGCACGGAGGTTAGCTTTAGGGTGCCTTGCAGGACAAGAGAGGAGATTTTTGAGCATGAAAGTGTTTCTGGCGGATGACGAGATTGTGGTCAGAGAAGGAATGCGGGAATCCTTCCCGTGGGATGAAACTCCATATACGTTGGTTGGAGAAGCACCAGACGGAGAGATGGCACTTCCCATGATTCGCGATACCAATCCGGACATTGTGATCACGGACATTCGAATGCCATTTATGGATGGTCTGGAGCTATGTAGAATGCTCCGTCTTCAAATGCCCTGGATCGGGATTATTGTATTAAGTGGCTATGATGAATTTGAATATGCTCGTAAGTGTATCCAGCTCGGCGTCAGAGAATATCTCTTAAAACCCATTAACGCCATGGAATTGCGTGCTGTTTTGGACAAGGTTAGTCTGCAATTACAGGAGGAGCGCAAGGCAATCGAGCATGCGGCCAGTCTGCGCGCGCGCATGGAAAATGGCGGAAAGTTCCTCAAGGAAAAGCTCATTGGATCCCTGTTCGCGGAGGAAGCGGCAGAGGAAGATGCATTTAATGTTTTGAAACAGTTAAGCTCCATGGGATGTCCGGTTCCGGCACCATATTACGTGGTGATTGACGCGGCTTTTTCACCGACGGGTACCGGGCAGGAGGCAGCAGGTGCGCTGGCGGAGACCAGTGGCGGGATCGTACATACCTCTTCCAGTAAAAATGGTACGAGATTGCTTGTTCTTGGAAAAACTGCAGAGGATGCAGAGGAACAGGCTTATGTTTTTGCTTCCTCTCTGGCGCGGGAATTGGAGCGTTCCGGATGCGATGGGATCCGAGTGGGGATCGGAGAGATTGTGAACGAGCCGGAAAAAATACTCCAAAGCTATAAGTCGGCCAGACACATCAGGCATTTGTTGGTTCAAAGAACGGAGGAGCAGCCGATCATCCTTGGCGTCAGGGAAATGGGTGAAATGAATGATGATAAGCATGTATCCTCGATGATCAGCGAGGCAAAGCTGTACATTTCTCAGAATTATTCCAATCCGAATTTGATGCTTCAGGACGTTGCTGAAGCCGTGAACATGAGCAAGAGCCGTTTTTCTACCGTGTTTTCACAACAGAGCGGACAATCCTTTACGGATTTTCTGATCTATTTGAGATTAAGTAAGGCCAAAGAATTGTTGCGAGGAACAGATCAGAAAAGTTTACAGATTGCCCGAGAGGTTGGCTATAATGATGCCCACTATTTCAGTTACATTTTTAAGAAAAATACAGGCTTAACCCCGTCTGATTATCGGGCGCAATATCAAAATCAACCAGAATAAAATCAAAATGAACTAATTTGAAAATCATGCGGGAGATATGAAATTATTTTCAACCATGTCAAAATCAACCTTGATTTACCTCCACGCCTTTATGCGATATGATACTTTCAGACGATGAAAGTCGGCAAAAAAAGGAGGAGGAAAGAATATGAAAAGGTTTAAGGCATTGTTGTTGGCCGGAGTACTTACGTTAAGCATGGTACTTGGCGCTTGCGGCAGCGGAAGTGGTTCTGGCGGGGGAAATGACAGTAAGGCATCTGGCGGAAATGATTCCAACAAGGTGATCAAGGTTGGCGTGGTTAATAATCCACCTTCTGAATCTGGTTATCGCGAAGCAAACGTTAAGGACATGGAGGCAGTTTTCTCCAAGGCAAACGGCTATGACCTGAAGACGTCTTACAGCTTAAAGAATGATGATCAGCTTCAGGCGGCACAGGGATTCATAACGGAAGGCGTAGACTATCTTTTGATTTCAGCAGCAGAAACCACGGGATGGGACGAGGTTTTGAACAAGGCAAAGGAAGCCGGAATTAAGGTTTATCTCTTTGACCGTATGATCGACGTAGATGAGAGTCTCTATGAGGCAGCGGTTGTTTCAGACATGAGTAAGGAAGGCGAAACCGCAGTGAATTGGTTGCTTGAGCAGAAGCTTCCTGAATACAATGTCATTCACATTCAGGGTGCCATGGGGTCTGATGCTCAGATCGGCCGTACTGGTGCGCTTGACGCTCAGTTCGCATCTGGCAAGATGAAGAAGGTTGTTCAGCAGACCGCTACTTGGGATGAGGCAGAAGCTAAGAAAATTGTTGAATCCGTTATCAACAGTGGCGAAGATTTCAATGTTATCTATGCTGAAAACGATGGTATGGCAAAGGGTGCCGTTGCAGCTCTCGACGAGCACGGCATTACCCATGGCGTAAATGGCAAGGTTATCGTTATGGGCTTTGACTGTAATAAATGGGCGCTTAGAGAGTTAAAGGCTGGCGCATGGAACTATGACGGACAGTGTTCTCCTTTCCAGGCACAGATCATCAGCGATCTGATCAAGGGCGTTACCAAGGCTTCTTCCAAGAAGATCATTAACGAGGAGAAGGGCTTTGACGCTAAGACTCTTACTGATGATGACATCAACACCTATGGTTTAGGTGAATAATGCATTAAGCTGACCAAACGGCGCAGCTGAGCTGTACGTAAGTGGCAGCTTCAGTTGCGCCTTTTTTAGGAGGAGAAACACATGCAGGGTAGTAGCTTGCTGCAAATGCATCACATAGAAAAAAGATTCCCTGGAGTTTTGGCATTAAATGGTGTTGATTTCGAACTTAGAAAGGGAGAGATCCATGCACTCATGGGGGAAAACGGAGCGGGAAAATCTACGCTGATCAAGGTCCTTACCGGTGTGTATCAGAAGGACGGCGGCGAGATTGTTGTAGACGGAGAAAGTGTATCCATTCGATCACCGCAGGATGCGCAAAATAAGGGAATTAGTACGGTTTATCAGGAGATCACGTTATGCCCGAATCTTACGGTTGCCGAGAACATGTTTATTGGTCGTGAGAGCGGTGCCTGGATAAGACAAAAACAATATGAAAAACGTGCGGATGAGCTTCTTGGCAGGCTTAAGATCCCTGCGCGGGGCGGCCAGCAGTTGGGAAGCTGTTCTCTGGCCGTTCAGCAGATGGTCGCAATTGCACGCGCCGTAGACATGAAGTGTAAGGTCCTGATTTTGGATGAACCGACTTCTTCTCTTGATGACAATGAGGTTAATATGCTGTTTGAGCTTATGAGAAGCTTAAAGAAGCAAGGCGTTGGAATTATTTTTGTTACACACTTTTTGGAACAGGTGTATGCGGTGAGCGACCGCATAACGGTGCTCAGGAACGGTGAATTAGTGGGCGAGTATCTGACGGAGGAGCTGCCTCAGGTGGAGCTTGTCGCAAAGATGATCGGTAAGGAGCTTGACGAATTGAGTTCCCTAAAGGAGGTGGACGAGAAAAAGACAAAGGAGCAGGCTGTTCTTTATGAAGCAAAGGGACTATCCAGCACGGAAGCACTGCCATTTGACTTTAAGATTCGCAAAGGAGAAGTAAATGGATTCACGGGTCTGCTTGGATCGGGACGAAGTGAAAGTGTGAGAGCAATTTTTGGCGCCGACAAGGTAACGGGTGGTGAGGTAAGGATGAAAGGACAATCCGCAAAGATTTCGCGTCCGATTGATGCGATGAAAGCTGGAATTGGCTATCTGGCTGAGGACAGAAAGAGAGACGGAATCATTGCGGAACTAAGCGTGCGGGAGAATATCATTCTTGCCTTGCAGGTCCTGAATGGTTTCTTTAAGCCAATCAGCCGCAGTGAGTCGGAAGCCTTTGCGGATGAATATATTAAGGTTCTGAACATAAAAACGGCGAGCCGTGAAACCCCTGTGGGTTCTCTTAGTGGCGGTAATCAGCAGAAGGTTATTTTGGCCAGATGGCTGCTTACACACCCGGATTACTTAATACTTGACGAGCCGACCAGAGGCATCGACGTTGGGACGAAGCTGGAGATTCAAAAGCTCGTTCTGAAGCTTGCTGAGGAAGGTGTCAGCGTCACCTTTATTTCTTCCGAGGTCGAGGAGATGCTTCGTACCTGTAGTCGTCTGATCGTTATGCGCGACAGGCATATCGTAGGAGAATTAAAGGGCGACGAACTGAATCAGGAGCAGGTTATGAGAACGATTGCAGGAGGTGACGCTAAGAATGGACAATAAATCAAAAAAGGTATTTGGGCTAAATCTTGGGCAGCTTACCATTCCAATCATAGCCATTTGCCTGCTCGTAATCTTTAATCTAATCAGGGATCCTGGCTTCTTTGCCATAGAAATTACGCATAATAACGATGGCAATGCCGTGCTCGCCGGGAATCTGATCAGTATCATTAATGCAGCCAGTGAGCTGGCTATTTTGGCAATCGGCATGACGCTGGTAACGGCTGCTTGCGGAGGACAGGACATCAGTGTTGGTGCGGCGGCAGCCATTGCCGGAAGCACTTTTGTGAAGATTTTGAAGACTCCTGAAACCATTAACGGGTGGACCGTATTGTTGGCATTCCTATGTGCCTGCATTGTGGCAATGATTTTTGGATCCTTTAATGGTACGCTGGTTGCGGTTTTCAAAATACAGCCGATGATCGCGACGCTGATTCTTTATACTTGCGGACGATCCATCGCATACTGGATCAACGGAGGCGCGACGCCTACCGTTGAGAGCCCGATTATCAAGGCGATTGGCAGTAATATACCCGGAATGCCAATTCCTACGCCTGTGTTGATTGTCATTGGGGTCGCCATTTTGTTTAAGCTGTTATTCCACTTTACGTCTTTGGAATTGTTTACGCAATCCGTGGGAATTAATGGGAGCGCGGCTCGGCTAAACGGCATTAACTCGACCTTCATCAAGCTGCTTTCCTTTATTATCCTAGGCGTTTGCGTAGCCTTTTCAGGATGCATAGGAGTTAGCAGATTGGGACTCATCAATCACGAAACACTGTTGCTCGACGTGGAAATGGATACAATTCTTGCGGTTGCCATTGGCGGAAACAGTCTGGGCGGCGGAAAATTTAAGATCAGCGGAAGCATCATTGGTGCCTACGTGATCCAGATGCTGACCATTACGTTATATGCCATGAAGGTTTCTTCCACGGACGTAAAAGCATACAAGGCTATCGTGATCGTGTTATTGGTTGTAATTGGTTCGCCCGTGATTAAAGCGAAATTTGCAAAGCTTATGTCTCGCGTGAAAATGAATCAGACTAGAGTATCAACGAAAGGAGCGGAATAATGAAAAAGAAAAATGATTTTCGAAGAGAGCCGCTTACGGATACTCAGCTTTTGATGACAATTACGATTTGTATTTTTGTGGCAATGTATCTGATGGCCATGATCTTGCTAGGCGGCGGATTTTTGCACGCCCAGCAGGTATTTGACATGCTGAATGATAATGCGAGCCTAATCATCGTATCCTGTGGCTTAACAATCGTCATGATTGGCGGAGGCATTGACATTAGTGTTGGTGCCGTTACCTCTCTGGTGGTAATGAGCTGCGTTCTGTACTTGAACGCCGGAGGTAACATCTTTGTTTCCGTTTTGATCGCGTTAGGTATTGGCCTTGCCTTCGGACTGGTACATGGTTTCCTTATCAGTTATTTGGAAATTCAGCCATTCATCGTGACGCTTGCAGGCATGTTCTTTGCAAGAGGTATGACAACCATACTTTCCGTTAACCCTCAGAAGGCAGAGCATGAAGGGTTTAAGGCACTTCGTGACGTGAAGATTGAGATTCCCTGGCTTGGATATACGGCAAAAAACGGGAACCTGATTCCGGCCCGCATGGAGCTCGGCGTCGTGGTGGCGATCGCTTGTTTAATCCTGATCTTTATTCTGCTGCAATTCCTTCGCCTTGGCCGAAATTTTTATGCCATGGGTGGAAATCAGCAAAGCGCACTGATGCTTGGCATCAACGTAAAGAAAACTCGTTTTATGAGTTACGTGATCAGTGGTCTGCTCAGCGGAATTTCAGGATATGTTTTCCTGATGCATACGGGAGCCGGAAATGCAACAAACGCTGCAGGCATGGAAATGAATGCCATTGCATCTTCCATTATCGGCGGGACGTTACTTACCGGTGGCGTGGGTAACGTGATCGGAACCTTCTTTGGTACGTTGACGCTGACAACCATAAAAAAGATCGTAGTCTCCAGCGGATTGAATCAGCCCTGGTGGCAGAGCATCACGACGGGCGGAATGCTGTGCTTCTTCATTCTTCTGCAAAGTGTTGTATTAGGGCGCAGGGCCAAGAAAAAAAAGGCATAGGTTTGAACCATAAACTCATAGAGAAAAAGCACTCGCAAACAAGTGAGTGCTTTTTTTGTGGAAAAACCTTGTAAAAAAACTTTATCTAGAGAGAAAAATGTATTATGATAAAAATAGAGGAGGTGATCGACATGCAGGATAAAGCATTGGAAAGTTATTCTATCGAAGAAATTACTGAGCTTTTGCAGAAAAATGTTTTTGGACGCGTTGACAAAGCACTGTATTCCTCAAAGGAGAACGGCAGAAACAGGGTTACGTTGTTATAACCATATGTTGAAGAGGCAGTGTAGAATTCTCTGGCATTTCATGAGCAATGCTGCCTTAAGGCATTCATAATGATAAATCGTAATTGGAGTAGGGATACATTCGCATGAAATGGATATTTTTTGATCTTGGAGCAACATTGGTTGATGAAAGTGACGTTTATAAAAGCCGATGTGAGTATGCGGTGAAACAATTAAACATGGAGATGGCTGAGTTTATAAGTAGGGTTTGTGAGGAAGCGAAAACTAGCCCGACCCCTATTGGGACGGCGGCCAGATCTTATGGAGTTGTCATGCCGGAATGGGACAACAGTTTGGAAAAACTGTATGACGCGACGAAAAGCGTAATTTCCGGCTTGCATCGTAACTATAAGCTTGGCATTATTGCAAACCAGACATTAGGAACGCGGGAAAGAATTGATCATTGGGGGATCGGCAAATATTTCGACGTTGTTATGGCTTCAGCAGAAGCCGAATGTGCAAAGCCTGATCTTAAAATCTTCGAGATGGCTCTTCAAAAAGCAAATTGTGATCCGAAAGACGCCATCATGATCGGGGATCGGCTGGATAATGATATTATTCCGGCAAAGAAACTGGGAATGAAAACAGTATGGGTACGCCAAGGGTATGCGATCTATCAGAGCATAGATGACGATAGTAAAAGACCGGATTATATTGTTAATAACATAGAAGAGTTAATTGGTTTATTTGAGGAAAATAAGATTTAGAATCGAAGTTACGTGATGCAATTACGGACATCGAAACATATCCGGACGTAAACTGTGGCAATCTGCGGTTCAACCAAGGGATAAAAATGCCGCGAAGCAGAGAAAGGGACATCTATGGAGAATGCGAATTACGTAACGGAGCAGTTGGAGTATCGCTATCAGAACGCACCGATTCTGGGAGGCGGTTATGTCACGGGATTTGTCTTTGAACCAGCCGTCAAGGGCATGTTATATTTACGCACGGACATTGGCGGTGCGTATCGCTTTGATCCTTGGGATCAGAAGTGGAAAAGCTTATGCGACAGCGTGACGGCAGAGGATAAGGCAGAGACCTATCCCATAGCCATTGCAGTAAATCCAAGGCATCCGGGAATGCTTTATATGGCGAGCGGTGATTGGCGTGAAGAACATGGATGGTTTTCGGTTTCAGAGGATTATGGGAAGCACTTTCGGCGCTTTGCGCTGCCCATGAAGGTTCATGGAAATCTACCGGGGCGCGGAACGGGGTATCGTTTGATCCTGGATCGTCAGAAGGAGGACATACTTTACTTTGCAAGTCAGACCTCTGGACTTTGGAGGACGAGAAACGCTGGGGAAACCTGGGAAAAGCTATCGGGCATGCGGGAGAATTTTTTAACCTTTGTCGGACAAAGTGATGACGGTACGGTTTTATTTGTCGGAGCTGCAGGAGTTACGGAACAAAAGGAGCACATGGAGGCAGGCCCTGCATTATATGCTTCCAAAGATGGCGGGGAAACCTTTGAGACGCTTTGGCAGCCGGAATATCATGGACCCAGGGTGAATTTACTGATGGGGCCGGTCGCACAGCGTTATGCCACGGATGATCAATATCTTTACGTAACATATGCAGGCAGGTGTGAAGCCTTTTTTATGCCGGAACTTGGGTATAGCTGCGACGCGGGAAAGGTGACAGATGGTCATGTCGTGCGCTATGAACTGAAAACCTTCGAGGCAAAGGATATCACGCCTGCGTGGGAGGAAAAGAGTATCCCTGATCATCCGGGAGCTTCTGAGGCGTGTCTGCATCTGGGATATTCAGGAATTGACGTTTGCAGAAAGCAGCCCGGACTTGTCGTATGTACCACGATTCGAAAAAACGGAGGCAACAGTATTTATCGATCCATGGACCATGGAGAGACATGGACGGAGATTTTGCATGATCTGGACGTAGGGAGGCTTGTCTTCAGGGCTTCCTACATGCAACCGAGGTTCAATGGGAATCGTTCTCTCATCCACTGGATGACGGATTTTAAGATTGACCCTGACGATCCAGGGCAGGGTTGGTTTAACACGGGAACGGGAGTGTTTCGTACAAGGAATCTCTTGGATGATATTGTAGCTTTTTCTGATTGGTCAGATGGCATTGAGGAGACGGTACACCTAAATGTCTATGCGCCGCCAAAGGGCGATGTCTTATTAATCGACATTCTTGGCGATTTGGGAGGCTTCGCTTTCAGGGATTTGACAAAGCCCTGTGAGAATTCCTTCGCGGATGCAGACGGGAACCGGTATATCACATGCCTGAATGCAGATTATTCGGATTTGGATCCCAATTTGGTTGCGGTGACGCCGCGAGGAAATTGGACGGGGCATACCAAGGGTGGTGTCATCCTGTCAAAGGATAATTGTAGGACCTTCGAGCGTTTGCCTATGCCGTTTGGACTTAGCGATGCGTTGGATGAAGCTCTGAGGCAGATGGAGCGGCCTAACGTCAATAGTGGCTGGATTGCCATGTCGCCGGACGGGAAAAAGCTTGTCTGGTCCATTGCCAAGTGGAATCGATTGCCGATAGGACTCGTGATTTCCAGTCAGGATGGAGGAGAGAGCTTTACGCCAACGCGAGTCTATGATCTGGCGGGGAAGGAAAAGAAGGATGGTGGGCTTAAGGTTTTTTCTGACCGCATGAATAGCAACCTCTTTTATGGCTTTGGCGAGAAATCACAGATCTACCTGAGCGCAGACTGCGGAAAAACATTTTATCAGTTCCCGGCAGAGGGCCTGGATCAGGAGATAAACTTTAGCATTGTGGACAGCGCAAATCCCGTGGAGATCCGGGGAGAGAGCGGAAGAAGCGGCGTGTTTTATTTCGCAGCGGGAGCGAAGGGCCTTTGGCGCATGGAAGTATTGCAAAAGGATGGTAAATGCCTGTGTAAGCGTCTGGGGGATCCTAAAGATTTGTTTTATCACGTGGGACTCGGCCTGCTTAGGGAAAAGGGCGATTATTTCACGGAAGAGAAGGCCTTGTATGTCTCTGCCAACATTGGCGGAAGGTATGGATTTTATCGGTCACTGGATCAGGGAAGAAGTTTGCAAAAGCTGAATCATGACTGGCAGTGTTTTGGAGACGTTAACAGCATTGATGGCGATAAGAGAGTGTTTGGAAGATTCTTTATCGGTACCGGGAGCAGAGGGGTACTGTATGGAGAACCGGTATATGAAGAAAGAAAACCGTGACTTCCGAATGGGAGCGGATGAAATTGTGAGGGGATGAACCTGCCATGGAAATATCGAATCAGATCAAGGTGCTGATGATAGATGATGACGAACTGATCGCCAGGTCTACGTCAGATTATTTTAATATTTTGGGTGTCAAAACGACCTATGTTACCAGCTTTGACGCGGCAGTGGACTTTTTGGAAAAACATGAGGTTTCGCTATTACTTCTTGACATTAATCTTGGCGAGCGGTCAGGTTTTGAACTGTGCCGGATGGTGCGGGAAAGCTATGACATGCCCATCTTTTTTATCAGCGCGCGAACCAGTGATGATGACATTTTGATTGCACTAAACATTGGCGGTGATGATTATATTAAAAAACCTTATACGTTGAACATCCTGTTTGCAAAGGTCAAGGCAGTGCTGGAGCGCTATGAAAAAGCGCGGGAGGCGGCAAGGCAGGCAGCCGCTGGCCAGACAGTAAAGCGGATGGCGGAGATGGCTGACGGGCGGATCATGATTCGAAAGGATCTATATCTGGACACGGCCATGCATAAGCTAGTGAATTGTGGAAAACAGGAAGAACTTCGGGCAATGGAGTATAAGCTTTTGCTTTATCTTTTGGAAAATGCGGGAAGGGTCGTTACCAGGGACGAGCTTTTAGACAATGTCTGGGGCGATGAGAATACCTGCGACGGAACGATTACGGTCCATGTCAGACACATTCGGGAAAAAGTCGAACCAGATCCCAAAAATCCGGAGATTATTAAGACGGCATATGGGGTAGGGTACGTGGTCGAAAAATCAGCCCTTTGGTCAGGAGCAAATGAATGAAAACCTACTTCAAAATGATAGGCGTTTTTGCAACGCTGTTTGTGATTGCCATGGTGGTGTTCCTTGTGATCACTAGGAATACGCAAGCGAAATCCCATGAAGTGTCAGGAGAGACGATCGCACTGTTGCATCGCCTCGCGAAGATCGCCGAAGAATGTCCAGATGACCTTACGGTCCTTGATAACGAGAAGTATGAGGTGTCGTACGTCATTACGGATCTGTCCAATCATTTGCTGTATGCGCATGCGGGCAAGGAGATCCCGGAAGACGAGATTTCGGTTGAAAACGCCATACAAAAGCGCTACCCCTATTTATATTTGTTTGATGGATCGAAGGCTTGGGGAGTGATCGTGCTACTTGATGGCGGGACAAAGGCGTATCAGGCACTAACGTGGCATCTTGCAGTAGCCATCGGTATCCTGTGTCTTTTACTCATCACGGGGATGATCGGGTATGGGTTGTATGTTCGCAAAAACATTATTGTTCCTTTCACAAACATGAAAGGCTTCGCAGCAAAGGTGGCACAGGGAAAGCTGGACGAGCCACTTGCGATGGATCAAGGCAATATATTTGGCGCTTTTACCGAGAGCTTTGACATTATGAGGGAAGAGCTGGCGGCATCAAAGGAGCGGGAGCTCCTGCTTCAGAAAAAAGAGCGGGAGCTGGTTGCCTCCTTAAGTCATGACCTGAAAACGCCAGTGACGGGAATTCAGGTGACGGCAGAGCTCATGCAGATGCGGATATCCGTAAAAAAAGAAGGAGAGAGCGCTTCGAATCATGGCGACATTACATTTACGCAGGAAGAACTGAGCATGCTCTCGGCAGATGCGGAGGGGATTCGCGGCAAGGCCGACCAGATCGCAACGCTACTTAGCGACCTCTTTACGACAACGCTAGATGACCTTGGAGAGTTCAAGGTAAAGTGTCAGGATGAGGATTCCAGGAGCCTTGGCGACATCGTGAAGGGCTTTGATGACAGGAATCTCGCCGTGCTGGGAGAGATTCCAGCCGTTATCATCAATATCGACAAGAAATGCATGTCGCAGGTCATTGGAAACATTATTTCCAATTCCTACAAATATGCCAATACGAAAATCGAAGTGGACTTTCGCATCTCAGAGCGCTTCCTGGAGATGCAGATCCGGGATCACGGTCCCGGCGTTCCCTCGGGAGAGCTTGACCTAATCACCAATAAGTTCTACCGTGGTAAAGACTGGGAAAATTCCGGAAAGGACGGTCATGGCCTCGGCCTGTACATCGCGAAAACGCTGATGCAAAAGATGAATGGAGACCTCATTGCGGAGAGCGACGGCGACGGACTATCCATCACGCTGGTCATTCCCATGAGTTAGCGATTTAAGAAGTTTTTAACATTTTTACAATTTTGATTTAAGGATGTTTTTTTCGAAGTCATATATAATGCACTTAAGCTGATCGAGAAACCATGATGAAGCGCGGTAAGATTCGATCACGGAAAGGGTATTGTATATGGCTTCTTCTATTTTGAAAACGGATAAACTTTGCAAGTCTTTTTCGAACGGCGGCATACAGCAGCACGTGATCAAGAACTTGAATTTGGAGATCATGGCAGGGGATTTCACGGTGATCATGGGGGCCTCCGGATCCGGTAAATCGACGCTTCTCTATGCGCTCTCCGGCATGGATAAGCCCTCGATGGGTAAGGTTCTTTTTGACGATTATGAGATCCAAAATCTTTCGAATGATGAACTGGCGATCTTTCGCCGCGGTAACTGCGGCTTCGTCTTCCAGAGCATTTATCTTCTGGAGAATCAGACGATCCTCGACAATGTACTGACGGGAGCGCTGGTGGTGCAAAAGAATTCGCCGGAGCTGGTGAAAAAGGCAAAGGAGCTCCTTAGAAAGGTAGGCATCTCGGAGGAGACCTGGAATAAGTATCCCAACCAGCTCTCCGGTGGCGAGGCACAGCGCGTCGGCATCGTTCGGGCGGTGATCAATGATCCGAAGGTGCTGTTTGCGGACGAGCCCACGGGCCAGCTCAATTCCGCTTCCAGTGCGGACGTGCTGGACATCTTCACGGACATACATAAAAAGGGGCAGAGCATTGTCATGGTAACGCATGACCTGAAAACGGCCCTTCGCGGCACCAGGGTGATCTTCCTTCGCGACGGCGGCGTCGTTGGAGAGTATCGGATGCAAACCTACGGCACGGATGACCTGAAGGAGCGCAGAAACGGACTGCAAAAGTTTTTGGATGACATGGGATGGTAGAACATGAAAATACTAAGATTATCTTTCTTTAACATCAAAAGAAGAAAAAGAGAAGCGGCGATCCTAATCCTACTTTCGGCCATCGCCATGACGCTCATGAGCATCGCCATCATCAATTATGGCAAAGCTTATACATTGCTTGAGCAGGCTTTTCATGAGTCGGGAAGTAAGGAGTATGCCTTCGTATTCGCGGAGAAAAATTACAGAACCGAGTTCGGCGATCTGATCGAAACCGATCCGAGAGTTATCAACGTAAGTAAATTTGAACTTCTTCGGGCAGATGACAATGCATCCTCCACTTGTAGGCAAAAGGATGGCTCCATTATGAATCTCTACGTCTCCTTTGTCACGGAGGAAAGTGAGCGAAAGTATTCCAGTTTTCTGAAGGAGACGACGCTTTCCCAGGAGGAGATCCAAAGACTGGAGCATCCGATCTGGATGCCACAGTATGTGCAGCTCGACATGGGATACCGCCCTGGCGAAGAGATTCATCTGACCCTCCGAAACAAGGAGTTTACCTTTCAGATCGCAGGCTTCTATGAGACAGGACTCTTTTCCAACGCCTATCAGAGTTTTAAGTGCGTTATTTCCGAAGCGGATTTTGAGGAAGTGGCAACTGCCATAGGCCGAAACGTCTGCATTGCTTTTGACCTAAAGGAAGGGACGATCCAAAACAGTGCGGATGCGGAAAGCTTTGAAGCGGAATTGACGGACCAGATGAGCGAACTGGCGGGAAAAAAGATCACGCCATCTGGTTTCCCGTTTGACAGCATCTACTATGAAGCGTCTACCAGTGCAGACATCGTAAGGATCATCATGCTGATCATCGGTGCAATGGCTGTGATCGTAACGCTGACGGCGCTCTTTATGATCCTCCATAAGATCACGGGAGACATCAATGACCAGATGGAACAGATCGGCGTATTGGAGGCGCTAGGCTACCGGTCCGCAGAGATTTCCAAGGCATATGTCTGTGAATATCTGCTCCTCGGCGCGGCGGGATGTATCCTCGGAAGTATTTTGACGGTGAGTACCAATCCCATAATGACTTACGTATTGCAGGTGTTTGAAGGGCATAAAACCAGCGGAAGCGGGAACCTTGGACTGATGCTGGTGCCTTGCGTTATCCTTCTGCCACTCATCCTTTTGACGGCGCTTGGCAAAGCAAGAACGATCAAAAAGTATCCACCCGTGGTTGCCTTCCGCAAGGGAATAGGGACGCACCACTTTGGGAAAAACCATCTCCCTTTGGAAAAGGCCAAGGGGAACGTCAACGTAAGACTGGGACTCAAGGAACTGCTGACGAATCAAAGGCAGAACGCTGGCATTTTCCTGTGCATTGTCCTGATGGGTGTTTCCATCGCCTTTTGCGTCATGATCGCAGACCTTTTTAGAGATGGCGGCAAGGGAATGACCAAATCGGCTGGATGGGAGAACAGCGATCTTTACCTGATCTTCGAGGATACCGTGAACATGAAGGATGCGACGGCAGAAATTGCCAGCCTCCCAGAGGTCAGAAAGGCAATCTATTTCTTTAATGATAACGTAACGATCAAGGATAAAAGCCCTCAGGCCTTGATTTACAAGGATTTTGTGACAACGGAAAACATTTTTGTGACGAAGGGATGGCTCCCGGAAAAGGATAATGAAATCGCCATGAAGGAACACTTGGCTAAGGAGCTTGGATACGAGATCGGTGACACGATGATGGTCAAGGGAGCGGGCGTGGAGAAAAAGTTCGTGCTTACCGGCTACTCGATCAGTCTTTTCGACGGCGTCTACGTAACCGAAGAGGGAATGAGTCGGATCACGCCACCGTCGAATATTGGAATTATCTGCGTTTATCTAAAGGACGGCGTGAATGTGGCTGACTTCCGAAAGCTCATTGAGGAAAGGTATGGAAGAAGCAATGAGGAAATTCTCGCTGGAGGGGAAGTGGAAGGGAGCCTAGAGGAGCGCATCCGTGCAAAGGCGGAGGAGCAAATGGCACTCCTGATCTCTGAATATGGCATTGATAACGCAAATTACGCGATCAAGATCGGGGATCAAATGATCACTGGCGGCACGGGAAAGATGCGGATTATGGAGGTCACGTCCTTTGATGAACTGCTGGGAGCGCAGCTCGGCGGCATTTGTAGGTTGAGTCAGATTGTTTCGCTCGCTTTGGCAGTGGTGGTGGCGATCATTATCTCCGTCATCTTGAATTTCCTGATCAGCTCTACGATCAGAAGACAGAGAAAACAGCTTGGCATCGAAAAGGCCATGGGATACACGACAAAGGACATTAAGAAGCAGCTTGTCATGCGACTGATGCCCGTGATCATTCCGGGCGTGATATTGGGCACGATTCTTTCCATACCTATGACGGAGTTTTTCATCATTGGCACGTTTGGACAGGGCAGTCTCCAGGCGAGATACCTGCTTCTTGTGCCGACGGCGATCCTTGTGACCCTGTTTACCTATGGCTCGGCTTGGGTATCAGCAGATAAGGTGAAGAAAGTTTCCGTAACGGAGCTCATGACGGAGTAAAGAATGCAGGGACAATGTCATTAAGTTAGGTAAATAAATAGTACAACTTAATGACATTGGTGGAGAGTTAGAGTGTGAAAATGGGAAGATGAGGATGGTAAGATGAGAAAGAAGGTTTTGGGTGTATTATTGATCATGATCAGCGCGATATCCATAGGGGCGCTTGCGGGTACGGTCAGGGCGGCCAAGACAGAGCAGGAACAGGAGACGGAGGCGAGCGTAGATGATACCGTTTACTGCGTTGGTTCGGTGAGTAAGGTGTACGTGACATTGACTGTGATGCAGCTTGTAGACCAGGGGAAGGTGAAGCTGGATGCGCCGGTGACTGACTATCTGCCAGATTTCAAAATGGCAGATGAGCGCTATAAAGACATTACGGTAAGGATGCTCATGAATCATACCTCCGGACTCATGGGAACCAGCGCCGAGAGCATTTTTCTGCTGAATGACACGGAGGGCGGACGCGGGGAAGCCGTTTTGAAAAACCTTGCGAATCAAAGGCTCAAGGCGGATCCCGGTGCATATGCGGCCTATTGTAATGACGGATATGATCTACTGCAGCTCATCGTGGAACGGGTAACTGGAATGGAGTACTCGGCGTACGTGGAAAAGTACGTTGCAAAGCCCCTCGGCGCAGACAGCATTGGAACTGGGCTTAGCCTGTACGGAAGCAAGAGACTGACGAATGTCTATCAAAATGGGGTCAGTTACGGCAAGGAATACTGCACGGCTTTAGGTGCGGGAGGCATTTATTCCACCGCCAGGGATACCTGTGAATTTGGCAGTGCTTTCTTTCCAGGCGATCACCGGTTATTATCAGAGCAGAGCAAAAGGGAAATGAATGCTCTTTCTGTGACGAGTCCTTATCAGACATACGGCCTTGGATGGGACATGGTAACATTGCCCCAATATGAAGAGGCAGGCGTTAAGTTGGTCGCAAAGGGCGGCGATACTGGAGGACAGCACACTGCACTGGTCGTGGCACCGGAGCAGCAGATCAGCGTTTGCGTGACCACCAGCGGCGGCTCCAGCGGACTGAATTCGGCCATGGCGAAGGCGCTCATGAATATTGTATTAGAGGAGCAGGGGATCACCGTGGAGGAAGTCAAGGTACCGGTGGCGAAGCTTGAGCCATCCGTTCCGGGGGAGTATCAAAAGTATGCAGGGTATTACTCGACCACGGAAGGACTTGTAGAGATCACGTTCCCTGAGATGAAGTACATGCTGGTAAGGTATCTCGCAGAAACGACTTCAGAGGAGTATTTTGCTTACTCGGATCTAGGATTTGTTAGGGTAAAGGGCGACGTGACATCTTGGAACGTGAAGCAGGACGTGAATTTCTTTGCCGTGTCGATGGAAGAAAAAGACGGCAAAGTCTATTTGGTCAATGAGTGCAGCGATTACAACAGAGGGCTTTTGCGTTCGATGTCGACATGTCTCGATGGAGAGAAGATGGAGGTGAATCCGGTATCGGAAAAGGCGCTTGCCGCATGGAAAGCCAGAGAGGAGCTCGTTTACGAAAACTTTTCCGAAAAGTATTCTTCTGAAGAGTATCTGCATCCCAATTGCAGGCTCATGGTACTGGATAACCTGGGCTACGTACTTTGTGACGGGTTGGATGGGCAGCTGCGGATCGTGGATGAAGATCATTTGGAATCTTTTACCACCATTCCCGATGATGCCAACAGGGATCAGAAGGACATATGGGTGGACAAGGCTGGGAACCTGCATTCAACGACGGGACTGGCATTCCAACCAAGGTCCGTGAACGAGAACTTCACTGCGCAGGTAACGGAGGTGCATCTTTCGACGGGGCATGCCGCATGGTATAACATCGATGATTCCCTGGCCAATTCCTGCATTACGATCGGACGCCCGGAAAACAGCGCCGTTTATGTCTATGATCGGTTTGGCGAGGTACTGTATTCAAGCCAGATGGTGGATTATCATTCCAGTATTCCGCTTCCCAAGGGTGGATACATCGTTTTCGCGGGAGAGGATGGCGGAGTTGTAAAAATTGATCATGAAACAATGAATTAAGCAGAGAAAACTGATGTTGTGAATCTGGCACTTTTGTGGTATGATAAATGCATAAAGTTTATCATAAAGGAGGTGCACCATGAATTATTCCATTAAGGGAGAGACTCTGCCTGTATTGGTTGTTTCTTTGCAGGCGGGAGAAGAAGTAACTTGTGAATCTGGCGCCATGAGCTGGATGGATCCGACCATTCAGATGAAAACGGAGGCAGGCGGCTTAGGCAAGGCATTGGGAAGGATGCTGACGAAGGAATCCTTGTTCCAAAATCGCTACGTGGCAACGGCCGACGGTGAGATCGCATTTGCATCCAGCTTCCCGGGATCCATTGTGGCATATGAGGTAACGCCTAGTAGTCCCATCATTCTGCAGAAGTCGGCATTTCTTGCAAGCGTTGGCGACATTGAGCTTTCCATTGCGTTTCAGAAAAAGGTTGGCTCTGGCTTGTTTGGCGGTGAAGGCTTTATCATGCAGAAGTGTACGGGCAATGGCATTGTATTTGCCGAGATTGATGGATGTGCCATCACCTATGAGCTGGCGGCCGGTCAGCAAAAGATCGTCGATACGGGATATCTTGCAGTCATGGATGCCACCTGTCAGATGGACGTACAGATGGTAAAGGGCGTGAAGAATGTTTTGTTCGGCGGCGAGGGATTATTTAACACCATAGTGACAGGCCCTGGAAAGGTTACCCTCCAGACCATGCCTGTAAGCAAGACGGCTACAATGCTTTATCAGTTTATGCCACATCCCAGTTCTAAATAAGTTTCATACGATATGCCTCAGGATTTTCCTGGGGCATAATTAAGGTGTATGTCGGAGATGCCCTTATGAGTAAGCTTTATGAGAAATTGGAATATTACGCAGGTCGTACTCCTGAAAGCAAGGCCTTTACTTATCGCAGGGAAGAGCAGTATGAAGGGATCTCATATGCAGCGCTACTGGAATACGTGAATTCTCTTGCGGCCTCCTTGGCCGAAGAGCAGGGGAAAACGATTGCGATTATTGGAAATAATAAATTAGAATATGCCGTCTCCTTGTTGACCGTGCTGTCCCTAATCGGTGATGCATTTTTAATTGACAAGGAATTGGGGAAAGAAGACATTCTTCATATTTTTGACCTGAAAAAGCCAGATTTGATTCTCATGGATGAAGAGCTTGGTCTTTCCTTTGAGGAGTATCGGGTCTTGAACTTTCAAGAAGTGCAGGTGAGAATGCAGGGAATCGTGCGGGGAAAAATGCAGTCGAGAATGCATGAGACGATGCAGAAGGATAACGACTGCGAAGCAACGGCGTCATTTGCCGGGAACTTGATTCTACATACTTCAGGAACTACGGGAGAACCAAAATGTGTTATGCTGACTGAAGAGAACTATTATGGCGTGATTCCGGAACTCAATCGAAAGTGGGAGGTGACCTCCTGGCAGTCTTGCCTGTTGATCATTCCTCTCTATCATATCTATGCTTTGACGAGCCTGTTTCATGGTTTGTATGCAGGAATTAACAACATTTTGGAATGGGATTATCAAAGGCTGCAGCGCGTGCTGGCAGAGACGAAACCATGTCTCTTTATGGGCGTGCCTTTGATATACAACAGGATCAAGGATGCCGTCTTTGAAAAGTCAGGAGCCAAGATCAAAATAGCAGTGGCTTTGTCGAATTTGTTATTTAAGCTTGGTATGGACGTTCGGAAGAAATGGTTTTCCGAAATTCATGCGTATTTTGGCGGAAATTATGTATTTGGCGTTTCGGCGGGGAGCCTTTTGCCATATGAAACAAGCCGATTCTTCCATGACGTCGGCTTGCCAATTTATAACGTGTATGGGATGACGGAGACCTCTGGTCCCATCGCCATCAATTACAAGAAGCATGAACGTCCGGATTCCGTCGGAGAGGTTTTAGAGGTAAATGAGGTTTCGATTGAGGATGCAAATGGAGATGGCGTGGGACGTATCTGCGTAAAGGGCAGAAACGTAGTTCAGGGCTATCTTAATGATCGGAAGGCGGAAGGCTTTCGCGGGCATTCCTTTGACACGGGGGATCTTGGATATTATCGGGATGGATATTTATACGTGATTGGCAGGCGGAAAAATATTCTCATTGGCGACAATGGGAAAAACATAGCACCAGAGGAACTAAATCAAAAGATTTTGAAGCATAAGGGGATTCACGATTGTAACGTGATTTTGGAGAAGAATCAGTTGATTGCACTGGTTTCTACGGAGCTTGGCGAGCAGGAGGTCAGAAGGTATTTAGAGAAGGTAAATGGAACGCTGCCCCGCTATAAAAGAATCGCGGACGTTAGAATTACGAAGGAAAGAATTAAGTAGGTCAAATGATGGAAATTTGTGAAGTCAGAACAAAAAAAGAGAAGAAAAGCTTTCTAAGGTTTGTTTATGATCTTTATCAAAATGATCCAAATTTTTGCGACATGAATTTGACCTTTGTAAAGATCTTTTTATACAAGCAGGATGAGTTCGCAAGAAGGTGTAAGGTTCTTCCAATCCAGATGAAGGAGAAGGGAGAAATCAAACTCGAATGCCTGTACGTCATTGATGATACGAAGGAGATCAAGCTCTCGTTCCTGGAATTTGTTCCTCATGCCAGGGAATATTTGGAAGCATTGCTGGAATACACGAAAAAGCTGCTCCGTAAGTATGGTAAGGAAAAAGCAATCGTTGGCATTAATGGGCAGATTAGTTATGGGTTGGGAATTCTGACGGCCGATTACAACAGAGAATTTGAATTTAACGCAAACTATCATAAGGAGTATTATACGAAGGAAGCGGACGAGGTATTTCCGGTTGTAAAGAGGGCATTTTCGTATCAATATGACGCGGAGCACAGCTTGTCGCAGATAAGTCAGACAATGCTTAGGCAGGTAAGAAAGGAATACAAATTTCGGTATTTAAGTTTATTACACTTTAAAAGGGACATGCTGCTGTTTGGAGAGTTATGTCATGCCTCCCTTAAAAACACTCCCTATTATGCAGAGAAGAAGCCGTATGAGATGTATGAGCTGATGAATAAAATGAGATTTCTCGTGAGAAGGGAAGATATCATTTTTGCAATGAAGGATGGGAAAGAGATTGGATTTATCTATACGCATCCTGATTACGCGGAGCTCTTTGGAAAGCCAAGGCTGAATTACGTGACTTTCTTTCTGCGCTTCCTTAGAATGCGCCCGAAGAAGGTGATTTATAATGTCATTGGCGTATTGCCAGAGCATCAGTCCTCCGGTGTGGCAGTGGCATTGATTGAAAGATCCATCCAGATAAGAAAGAAGGATTTTCCGGGTGGAGTTTCCTCTTTTATTCTGGAAGACAATCTGCCGTCTACAAGGCTTTGCAGGAAGCTTTCGACAGGGATCAATAAAGAGTTTCATCTCTATGAAATTGGAATGGATGATTAGGAGCGAAGGGAATGTATCGTAGAATCGAACATGCAATGGATCTGCCGGAGGAATGGGACAGGCTTTGTGAGAAAAACATTTATATGTCCAGATCCTTTTTGGCTTTTATGGAGAAGGTGAATCCCTGTAATCAATCCTATCATTTGTTTTATCAGGGAGAAAAGCTCTATTCCTGCTTTATGATGTTTGAACGCAGATTTAATTTATTTATTTTCACGAAGTATAAAATCAACGTGCCGATGAAATTTGTGTATCTGCCGCTTTCGGTTTCGCACCCCAGCATTATTTGGAGCGATGACAAGCGGGAGGTGAATGAGATCCTTCGAAGAATGAAGGGAATTAAGATCATCATTAACGTGGACAAGGAGGAGCTGGAAGGCTTTTCCAAAGGGCATTATCTTCCCATTTGTATTCTTGAGAATCGGTGGAAGACCTGGGAGGAGTATATCGGATCCATGCGATCAGGTTATCGCAGAAGAATTCATCAGGCATTGGAAAAGGGAAAGAATATTACTTACGTGGAACTGAAGGACAACCGGGAGTTTACGGATGAAATGTATGGCTTGTACGAGCAGGTGTTTGATCACTCAGAGTATTCCCTGGAGAAGCTGACGGCGGATTTCTTTCGAAATGACATTGCAAAGACCGTGCTCCTTCAGATCAATCAAAGGACGGAAGCGTTTGTCCAGCTGATCGAGGATCGGAGGAATGACATGCTGATCTTTGAGTTTTGTGGCTATAATTATCAGATCGCGCATGAGTATGACCTCTATTATAACATGCTTGCATATATTTCAAGATATGCCATTGAAAACGGCTTCCGATACGTACAGTTTGGGCAGACGGCCTATGACGCGAAGATGAAATTCGGAGCGGAAATGTTTTACAACTATTATCTTTTGTCTCACAGTAACAGATTTATCAATTGGCTGATCAAACGACATAATTCTTTCTTACAGTATAAAGTCACCAATTATCATTTTAACGTGTTTAAATAGGCCCCTTGTTGGCAGCGCATTTGGCGTGAAGGATGGTGATTACTATGAAGGTAATGTTAGTCAGGCCAAAACCACATAAGAATTCCTTGGGACTGACGGACCTGATGACGTGCGAACCGATCGAACTGGAGTATGTTGCGACGCTGTGCAAGCAGCTTGGGCATGAGGTCATCCTTGAGGATATGATTCTTGAGAAGAAACCACTGGACGAATTGGTTCGGGAGGTCATGCCGCAAATTGTCATGTTTACGGCATACATCACGCACGTGAACGTCATCAAGCATTATTCCGAACTCGTGAAGAGCGTGGATCCGGCGATCCTGACGGCCGTAGGCGGCGTTCACAGTGAGGTTCTGCCAGGAGACTTTGATGATCCAAACATTGATTATGTCATCGGCATCAATGGCATGCAAAATACGGAGATTTTGTTAAATGCCATTGAGAAGGGAGAGGAGCCGGTATTCCTTCGAGAGAAGATTGATAAGACCTATGTGTTGCCGATGCCGGATCGAAGCGTTACGGCGAGGTACAGGAAACATTATGACTATGCCTATCACGTGCCATGTGCCTTGCTGAAAACCTCCTTTGGCTGCCCATACAACTGTAAGTTCTGCTTTTGCGTGCAGATTACGCAGCATCAGTATTTCGAGCGGGAGCTCGCTCCCGTCATTGCGGAATTGAATGAAATTGAAGAACCCAACGTGTTTATCGTGGATGACAATTTCCTGGTGCACCGGGAGAGGATCATCACATTCTGCAAATTGCTGGAAGAAAATGACATCCATAAGAATTTTATAGTGTTTGGCCGCGCGGATTTTATCGTGAAGAATCCTGACATGATAAAGCTCCTTGCGGAGCACGGACTGGATGCGATCTTTGTCGGCATTGAGAGCTTTAAGCAAAGCGACCTAAATGACTTTAATAAAAAGACGGACGTGGAGACGAGTGAGAAGGCATCGGAGGTGCTGTATCGGAATCATGTTGACCTGTATGCGGGAGCGATTGTCGGCCCGGATTGGGACAGAAAGGATTTCAAGAATTTTGCAAAATGGATTCGGAGCATGCACATTCGTTACGTGAATCTACAACCCTTGGTACCGCTTCCTGCGACACCGATTTATGAGGATTACAAGGATCAGCTGTTGTTAAAGCGGGAGGAATATGAAAAGTGGGATTTGACGCATCTGGCCATCATGCCGACCAAGCTGACACCGTCCCAATATTATTTTGAGATCATCCGGGGGTATTTTCGGACGACGGCAAGCTTTAGCTCGCTGAAATACATCCGAAAAAAATGTGGCGTTCGCGTGGAGGTAAAGTGCTTCCGAGGGGCCATGAAGATGCTGTGGCATTATATAAAAATGATCTGGGAATATCGCGGAATTCAAAAATACGAAAGAAGGGAAGCGGATGGAAAAGCAAAAAAGAATGTTGTTGATCCAGCCAACGATCTACGATAACAATCATTTGCTGGTCAAGAAGGATCGTCTGTTTTTCATTGGTCTGACCATGCCCCTTCTGGCAGCGGAGTGTGGGAATGACTGGGAGGTTGAGATTTGTATCGAAACCATCGAAGAAATTCCCTGGGATACGGATATTGACCTGATTGGTATTGGCAGCATGGGACATTCCATTATCCGAGGCATTGAGATTGCAAAGGAATTTAAAAAGCGCGGGAAAACCGTTGTCATGGGCGGGTATATGGCGAGTCTTGTATCGGACGAGGTGAAGCAATATTGCGATTGCATCATGATCGGAGACGCGGAAGGGTATTGGCAGGAGATGCTGACGGACTATCTAAACGGAACACTGAAGCCGTTTTATCAAAAGACCATTGACAAGCTCTCGACGCCCTTGCCGAGATATGAGCTGGTGACCTGTAAGAAGATTGGAGATTTTCTTCCCGTGCAGGCAGGGCGAGGTTGCCCGAATAGTTGTTCCTTTTGTTCTATCGCATGTCTTTATAAGGGGAAGTACCTGCGCAGGGAGATCCCTGAGGTCATGCGGGACATTCAGAAGGTCAAGGAGCTTGGCTTTAAGAAGTTTTTGCTCATTGATGATAATATCCTGTCGGACAGAAAATATACCATGGATCTTTGTAACGAGATCAAAAAGCTGCACATGACCTGGTACAGTCAATGCTCCATTAAGCTGGCGGAGGATCCAGAGCTTTTGAAGTGCGTGGCTGACAGCGGATGCATTTGCCTGAGTTTTGGGCTGGAATCCATTTCGCCCGGGAATTTAAAAAAGATCAATAAGTCTTGGGAGGATCCGCGTGAATACGGGAGACTCGTGAAGACCATCATTGATGCGGGCATTGACGTGGCGACGGAGATGATGATTGGCTTGGAGGATGATACGGTACAAAGCATTCGGGATACGGCAAAATTTGTGATTGATAACAAGATTACTGCACCGAAGTTTTACATCATTACTCCAGTTCCGGGCACGCCTTTCTTTGATGACGTCAAGGATAGCGAGGAGCTGGTCAATAAGGACATTTACACCTATAGTCCATCGGGACCAGCCGTAAAAAACAGTCTCAATTTGTCTGCAAAAGAGATTGATGAAATGTATTGGTGGCTGTATAATGAGGTGTATTCGGTGAAAAACATCTTCAAGCGGATCGTCTTTTGCAGGAGCTTTGTAAGACATCCGTTCCGATCCATGTTTAACCTTGGCGTGAATTTCTTTTACAGATATCACATAAAGCATAATATTGCGCCGATTATCGTTTGACAAGAAACCTCCCAGCCTAAAAAAGCGTATGTATGGTAGGGAGCTTCAGGTTATAAACTTAAAGAAGGAGATAGTAACAGAGAAATGGATAACAAGGGTTTAACAACGGCAGAAGTACAAGAAAGGGCAAAGGAAGGGAAAAACGTCCTGACGCAGGGAAAGAAAAAGAGTTTATTTTCGATGATTCTTGGACAGTTCGCTTCGCCGCTTCTGTTGTTGCTGATTGCGGCATCGGTGATTTCCATTGCTACGGGTGAACTGATTGATGGTATCATCATTATTGTAGTCGTGCTGGCAAACGTGATTATTGGCACCGTGCAGGAGGTCTCAGCTGAGAAATCCGTGGAAGCACTTAAGCAGATCAATGCCTCGACGGCAGTGGTAATCAGAGACGGAGAGCAGAAGGAAATTCCTGCGGCTGATCTGGTCGTGGGAGACTATGTTATTTTGGAGGCGGGGCGTGTCGTTCCCGCAGACCTTGCGCTGACACAGACGAGCTCCTTAAAGCTGAATGAATCCGCCCTGACGGGGGAGAGCCTTGCAGTAGAAAAGGACTGCAACGAGAAGAGTGATGAAAAGACACCACTCGGTGATCGCAAGGATAAAGCCTTTATGTCAACGCTCGTGGAATATGGCAGGGGCGAGGGCGTCGTTGAAAAGATCGGTGATCATACGGAAATTGGAAAGATTTCCAGTATGTTGCATAAAATTACTAAGCAGGAGACACCGTTGCAAAAGAATCTGAACAGTATCTCCATGGTGTTGGGCATTGCGGGCGTGGTGCTCTGTATTCTAATGTTTGTCTGTCAGATTTTTATTTACAAAACGGCCATCATTGAGACCTTGATGATTTCCATTGCCTTCGCCGTTGCAGTGATTCCTGAGGGACTGGCTACCGTCGTAACGCTGGTATTGTCCGCCGGAATCCAAAAGATGAGTAAGCGCAATGCCATCGTAAAGCAGATCCACGCAGTGGAAACGCTGGGCGCGGTTAACGTTATTTGTTCCGATAAGACGGGTACTTTGACGCAGAACAAGATGACGGTTGTCAGATGGTATTTGCTTGGCGAGGAGACGGAATCGAAGAACGTCAAGAAAAATGATCCCGTGTTTGTAACGCTATTAGAGGGCTTCCTTGCATGTAATGATGCAAAGTATTCCGTCGAGACGGGTGAGGAAATTGGCGATCCGACGGAGACGGCCTTTATCAAATATGCGAAGGACAACCAGCTGGGATATGACGAGATCATGTCGAAGATTTCACGCTTTGATGAGATTCCATTCGATTCTGACAGAAAGATGATGACCACCCTGGATCACGTGGAAAAGAATGGCATTATGAAGAACGTTTCCTACACCAAGGGTGCGATTGATTCCGTAATTGTCAGATGTGATCGTATTCTTGATGAAAATGGCGTCAGGGCGATTACCAATGAGGACGTGCTTCTTGCAACGCGCTGTGCGGAGAAGATGAGCTCGGAAGCGCTTCGCGTGCTGGCACTGGCCTACCGCGAGGGAGACGAGGTGCCGCAGGAGAAGGACATGATCTTTGTCGGACTTGCTGCCATGATTGATCCTCCGAAGGAAGGCGTAAAGGAGACCGTTGATGAGTGCCACCATGCGGGCATTGAGGTTGCCATGATCACTGGTGACCACAAGATCACTGCCTTTGCCATTGCGAAGGAGCTTGACATTGCAACGGACATTTCTCAGAGTATTTCCGGTGCGGAGATCGATGAGATGGATCCGGAGGTCTTCCGCGCAAACGTATTGAATTATCGCGTATTTGCGCGTGTTTCGCCGGAAAATAAGGTACAAATCGTACAGGCCTTCCAGTCGCATGGAAAGATCTGTTCCATGACGGGTGACGGCGTGAATGACGCGCCCTCCCTGAAGGCTGCGGATATTGGCGTTGCCATGGGTATCGGCGGTACGGAGGTTGCAAAGGATGCAGCTGAGGTGATTTTGGTTGACGATAATTTCATCACGATCAAGAATGCCGTGATGGAAGGACGTAACCTGTTTAATAACATCAAGAAGTCGGTTGTATACCTGCTTCGTTCGAACTTCGGCGAGGTGGTGCTGATGGCTTCCTCCATCTTTGCAGGATTGTCTTCACCGCTTTCGACCATTCAGATACTTTGGGTGAATCTGTTGACTGACACGGCACCCTCACTGGCACTTGGCATGGACGTGGGATCTGATGCCGTCATGAATGAAAAGCCAAGGAACGTAAAGGCTGGTATCTTAAACAAGAGTGACTATTTAAACATTGTCATTCAGGGTCTGATCAGCGGTGCGATTGCGCTGTTGGCGTTCCTGCTACCTGTGATTTCCCAGTTTGGTACGGGCGACATTCTGGGGCATCTGAGCGGAAATGAAGAGCTGCTGAGAATGTGCAGAACCTATTGCTTTAGCACGCTGGCGATCAATGAGATGCTCATGGCATATGTCTGCAAGACTAAGGGAAGTCTTGCGTTTTTCACGAAGGAATCCTGGAACAATCGGGTGCTGAACGTCATTACCGTCATTGGCATTTTGCTGCAGATTGGCGTTCTTTTGATCGCTCCGCTTCGCATGCTCCTAAAGCTTGCAAAGGTAAGCCTGATTGACGTTGGAATCATACTTTTGCTTGCGGTCATGGGCGTTATGGTGAATGCGGCGATTACGCTTGCGAAGGAAAGGCTTGACATTAAGCGAGACAGAAATTTGTAAGATCAAAGAAGGGGTTTTCGGTTTTTTATGAGTGGAAAAAAGGCTTTTGGGGTTATCCTAGGGATTTGTGTTGTGTTGGGGGTATGTTTGGGCGTTCTTTGCTTCTTTTACCCGGAAATGCTGGGAATAGGGGAAGGGGACGAGAGCGTAGAGGTGATGACGGCCGAGAAGATTCATGAGGAGGAAGCATTAGGAGAAGCTTCCAGAGAGTTGCCCGTAGAGCCTTCCGAGGAGACTTCAAGGGAAGTGGATATGGCGGAGTCTATGGCGCAGGCCTCCAGAGAAGCGGAATTGAATGCAATCAGGGAATCTGAGGAAGCGGCGTCCAGGGAAGCGGAGTCAAAGGCAGCCAAGGAATCTGAGGAAGCGGCGTCCAGGGAAGCAGAGTCAAAGGCGGCCAAGGAATCGGCAGAAAAGGCTTCGAGAGAAGCAGAGTCAAAAGCCGCGGAGTCAAAGGCGGCAGAGGCGTCGAAGACGGCGGAAGCGAAGGCATCCAGCGAGGCAGCCGCTTCAAGCGTATCGCAAGGAAGTGGCTCGGTAGACGGCCTTGTGGATCAAAAGGCGCCTGTTTTTCTGGTGTTTAATTCTGCACCTGAGGTAAAGGTGGGAGCAGACTTTGACATCCATAAATACGTGGGCTACGCAGATGACGTTGACAGGGATGTTGCAATTGATGTCTCAGGCAGCGTTGATACCTCCAAGACGGGAACCTATTCGCTGAAAATTACGTTGACGGACGACGCAGGGCATAAGACCGCAAAGGACATGAGCGTCAAGGTGGTGAAATCAACCTCTTCAGGCGGCAGCTCCGGTGGGAAAAAGGAGCAGTTCTCTGATTTTGTGAAGAATTATAAAACAGACCAGACGAGCCTTGGCATTGACGTGTCCAGATGGCAGGAGACGATCGATTTTGAAAAGGTTAAGGCAGCGGGCTGTGAATTTGTCATCATGAGGCTTGGCGGATTAGATGACGGAGAGCTTTATACGGATCGGTATTATCTGGCAAACATGGCAAATGCAAAGGCAGCAGGCTTAAAGGTTGGGATTTACTGGCATGCAGAGGAGAGCAGTCGTGAGGAGGTCAAGGCGAGCGTTGATTATTTACTCGGCGTTCTTGGAAGCAATACGCTGGATTTCCCGATCGCCTATGACTGGGAGGATTATAAGAATTTTGAACGGTATGGCATGAACCTGCATGATCTGACAAATTGCTTTTATGCCTTTGCGGAGGAGCTGCAGGCAAGAGGGTATTCTGCCTGCTTGTATGGCAGTAAGAATTCCCATGAAAACATTTGGATGAATGATCGAAGGCTTCCGGTATGGCTTGCGCATTATACGAGCGCCACCTCCTATGGGGGAGATTACTTTATGTGGCAGCATTCCAGCACGGGACGGATTGACGGAATTAACGGAGACGTGGATCTCGACGTGCTGTATGTCAACAAGTTGCCATAAACTAAAAAATATTTAGACAAGAAAAAACCTGCGCCCTATTTGGGAACGCAGGTTTTTACTATTTGATTATCATCTTCGTTATGATTTTCGGAAGCATCTCTGGCGCGGAGCAGGAAGTAGTAGGTCTTTTTCGACTCCAGACCGCTCACGGTCGCCTGATTGGGATAAACATTCGGGCCAACGCCATTTTCATAACCGTCCCCGATCTCTGGGATCAGCTCTATGCTTTCAGCGCCTGTAAGCTCTGGATCTGCATCGAAATCAAAGGGCTTCATCTGATAGTACAGCACATAGGTGACGGGATTCTTATCCGTGGCAATGTCCCAACGAACGGTCACGCCGCCTTTTTCGGCCTGTACCTCCTGAACGCCAACGCGGGGCGTGGGGGCCTCCGGAGGCCAGACGGGAGAGGAATTGTAAGTGCTGTTCCACACGGGAGCAGTGGAATCTTCCTTGGATTCATGATGAATGACAAAATCATTGACAAGCGTAACACTGCCGTCAGTTATGTAATGCATGAAGCCGGCATCCTGAGCATAATTGACGTCTTCCATCAGTATGTCAAGGCCTGCCGTGGATTTGTCAAACAGGGTTTCCTTTAGGTGATATTCCTCGGGGCCTTCCGCATATCCAAGGGAGAGAACCTGAAAACCATCCGGGCGAGAAGCCTCCGCAATGAGCTTTGGCCCATAATTATAGCGGTTGTCCCTGGAAAAAGCCTCGGTGTAAAGGGTATTGGTATTGGAGTCCAAATGGTAGCTCTCGTACATGACGTAATCCACGTAATGGCGAGGGTTATATTTATAATGAGGCAGCTGCGGGTTATAGAAGAAAATACCGCGGTTTTGCAGCAGGAGCTTATTCGGGTAAGACTCCTTTACGCGGGCCATAAAGTCGGCAACGCCAGTGGCCGTCCATTCGAACCTGGTTTTGTTAAAGCTGTCATCAGTCGTATAGCTGTTTGGCGCACAGGTATCGATCGTATCCAAAAACAGTCCGTCACATCCAAGGCCGCGCCCATAATCGTCCGACAGGATTTCCTTGATCCCGGGAATCTTATCAAAGCCGTCAATGGTCATCTGGTCCAGTACTTCAAACCATGCGGGATCTCCAATGTTAGTAAAGGCGCAGTTGAAAACGGGGTTAATGTCTGGCTTTCCGTTGTGGTCATTGTCATCCAAAAAGTAGGAGGCATAGCCCGTACCGCCGGGAGAGGAGACGCCAAGGGGATCCACGCCGTCAAGTGCCGTCGTCCCTGCCGGGCGGGGATCCACGCGCGGCCCCGTGCCGTCGCCAGTAAAGCGCTCATCCTGGAGAATTTGTTCAGGCGTCAGGTTCGCCGTGCGAAGATCCTCGCCGATGGCAATGTAGCCAAGGACGATTGTACCACTGCTTCGAATTTCCTGAACCTGATCTCTTGTTATGTCGCCCATCTTGGGATGGAGGATGAAAACCTCGTATTGCTTTGCTTCATCAATAATGTCATCGTTTAACACTCCGTAATAAATCATATAGGAGGATTTGGTCTCATAGGGATACTTGTTTACCCTTGACGTCTCTGAATTGCTGCTGATGAACGGCTCGTTTTGTATGGTACTGGTTTCAGCGCCTTCCTTTCCTCCACCGCAGGAGATCAGCGTCAGGCTGAGCAGAGATAGGAAAAGGGGTAGTGCTTTGGTTCGTTTCATTCTTAAGGCCTCCACAAATTAAATATCAAAAAACCCCTTATGATCAAGGGGTTAATAGAAGCAGATAACGGGAATCGAACCCGCCTCCTCAGCTTGGGAAGCTGATGTTCTACCAATGAACTATATCTGCAGGAATATTACGGAGCAATGGAAGCTGCTCAATATTATGCGTTCTAGCTCGACAAGGGATAGTATAACATATGTTTCGGCGATTGGCTAGACCTAAATGTGAAAAACGAGAAAAATTTTTTGTTTACTTCTAAAAATAAAGGTGCTATGATAGAAAAGGTTTATTGTAATCAGACGGTTACAAACACGAGATAAATATTGGAAGGATTGAAGTGGAATGAAGCGATTGATGTTAGGAAACCAGGCCTTCGCCCGTGGACTCTACGAGGCAGGCTGCAGCGTGGTTTCCAGTTATCCCGGCACACCCAGTACCGAGGTGACGGAGGAAGCCGCAAAGTATGATGAAATCTATTGTGAGTGGGCACCGAATGAGAAGGTGGCCATGGAGGTGGCCTTTGGTGCTTGCCTTGCCGGAAAGAGAAGCTTTTGCGGCATGAAGCACGTGGGACTGAACGTGGCGGCAGATCCGCTCTTTACCTGTTCCTATACTGGCGTGAACGCCGGAATGATCATTTGCGTGGCAGATGACCCCGGAATGCACTCCTCACAGAATGAGCAGGACTCCAGACATTATGCCATGGCGGCAAAGGTTCCGATGCTTGAGCCTGCAGACTCCGCCGAGGCTAGGGACTTCGTTAAGAAGGCATATGAGATTTCGGAGGAGTTTGATACGCCCGTCATTATGAAGATGTGCACGCGCGTTGCACATTCCCAGAGCGTTGTTGAGGAAAAGGAGCGCATCCTTCCTGAAAAGAAGCCTTACGTAAAGAATATCGCAAAGTACGTGATGATGCCCGGAAATGCCATTCGCCGTCATCCCTTCGTGGAAGAGAGAACCCGCAAGCTGATCGCATTTGCGGAGACGACCGACCTGAACAGGGTGGAGATGGGAGATACGAAGCTCGGAATCATTACCTCCTCCACGAGCTATCAGTACGTAAAAGAGGTATTCGGTGAGAACGCCAGCATCTTAAAGCTTGGCATGATTCATCCCCTGCCTGAGAAGCTGATTTTAGATTTCGCCGCAAAGGTAGACAAGCTTGTGATCGTTGAGGAGCTGGATCCCGTGATCGAGGAGCACTGCAAGGTGCTTGGCCTTACCGTGACCGGCAAGGACGTGCTTCCTTTAGAGGGTGAGTTTTCCCAGAATTTGATCGCAGAAAAGCTTGGCGTCGAGGTCCCTGCATCCAGAAAGCTTGAGGAAAGCCTTCCCGGAAGACCGCCCGTGATGTGCGCAGGCTGCCCTCACAGAGGCCTGTTTTTCACGCTGGCTAAGAATAAGTGCACCGTTTTAGGTGACATTGGTTGCTATACGCTTGGCGCCGTTGCACCGCTGAGCGCCATGGAGATGACGCTTTGCATGGGTGCCTCCGTCAGCTCCATTCACGGCTTTAACAAGGCCCTTGGCGAGGAGAGCGAAGGAAAGACCGTTGCAGTCATTGGAGATTCCACGTTTATGCACTCCGGCATGACCGGCCTTGCGAACATTGCGTATAACCAGAGCAATTCCACCGTCATTATTTTGGACAATTCCATCACCGGCATGACGGGACATCAGCAGAACCCGACCACCGGCTATAACATCAAGGGTGACCCCGCAGGAAAGATCGATCTCGAGGCACTCTGCAAGGCTATGGGCTTTGAGCGCGTTCGCGTGGTTGATCCTTATGATCTGGCACAGTGTGATGCCGTCATCAAGGAAGAACTGGCAGTCAAGGCTCCTTCCGTGATCATTTCGAGACGCCCTTGTGCGCTCCTGAAGTACGTAAAGCATGAGAAGCCCTTAAAGGTTGCCTGCGAGAAGTGCGTAGGCTGTAAGTCCTGTATGCGTCTTGGCTGTCCTGCCATCAGCATCAAGGATGGCAAGGCATGCATCGACACGACGCTCTGCGTGGGCTGCGGCGTATGTAAGCAATTGTGCAAATTTGATGCACTGCAAAATGGGTAAGGAGGGAGAGCCAAATGACAAAGAATATTATGATCGTGGGCGTTGGCGGACAGGGATCCCTTCTTGCCAGCAAATTATTGGGACATTTATTATTGACGGAAGGGTATGACGTAAAGGTTTCTGAGGTACACGGCATGAGCCAGAGAGGCGGCAGCGTGGTAACCTACGTACGCTTTGGAGACAAGGTGTATTCCCCCATTATTGACAAGGGGCAGGCAGACTTTATTGTATCCTTTGAAAAGCTGGAAGCAGCAAGATATTTGGAATATTTAAAGGCAGACGGACGTATCGTGGTCAACACACAGGAAATTGATCCCATGCCTGTCATTACGGGCGCTACGCAGTACCCTGCGGATTTGGTGGAAAAGATGGAAGCGGCAGGCGCAAAGGTAGATGCCATGGATTGCCTTTCCCTCGCTGAGCAGGCAGGCTCTGCTAAGGCCGTAAATATCGTGCTGATGGGAAGATTGTCCCGCTATTTCGACGAGATTCCCGTGGAGAAGTGGCAGAAAGCCATTGAGGAATGCGTTCCCGCTAAGTTCCTCGAACTGAATCAAAAGGCATTTTTACTTGGCAGAGGCTAAGCAAAGATAAAACGAAATGCATAAAATTGCCGTGAGAAGAAAGTGCGGCACAGACAAAAAGGAGAACAAACCAATGGGAAATTATTTTCAGCCCGAAATTGAGACCATGCCCGTGGAGCAATTAAAGCTGCTTCAGAGCGAGAGACTAGTGGAGCAGGTAAAATATGTGTATGATCACGTGAAGTTTTACCATGACAAGATGGACGAAGCAGGCGTAAAGCCTTGGGACATCCATGGCGTAGAGGATCTGCATAAGCTCCCCTTTATCAACAAGGATGATCTGCGCGATCAGTATCCTTACGGACTTCTTGGCGTACCTCTTTCTGAGTGCGTGCGCATTCAGTCAACCAGCGGAACGACCGGGCGCCGCGTTGTCGCATTCTATACGCAGGCAGACCTTGACATATGGGAGGAGTGCTGCGCAAGAGCCATTATGGCAGCAGGAGGAACCAGGGAAGACGTCGTACACGTATGCTATGGCTATGGACTGTTTACGGGTGGCCCCGGATTAAATGGCGGTTCTCATAAGGTTGGATGCCTGACGCTTCCCATGTCTTCTGGTAATACGGAGCGTCAGCTGCAGTTCATGCAGGATCTTGGATCTACCATCCTTTGCTGTACGCCTTCCTATGCGGCAAACCTTGGAGAGAGCATCGTGGCAAGAGGCTTGAAGGACAAGATTAAGTTAAAGGCCGGCATCTTCGGCGCAGAGCCTTGGACGGAGGAGATGCGTCATAACATTGAAGAGACGCTTGGCATCAAGGCCTATGACATTTATGGCCTGACTGAGATCTCTGGTCCTGGCGTGTCCTTTGAATGTGAGGCGCAGAAGGGCATGCACGTGCAGGAGGATCACTTCATTCCTGAGATCATCAATCCTGAGACGGGCGAGGTGCTTCCTGAGGGTGAGGTTGGCGAGCTGGTATTCACCTGCATCACAAAGAAGGCATTCCCGCTGCTTCGCTATCGCACGAGAGATCTTTGCTACCTGACCCGCGAGAAATGCTCCTGCGGAAGAACGCATATCCGCATGCATAAGCCCATGGGCAGAAGCGATGACATGATGGTTGTCAAGGGCGTAAACGTATGGCCTTCTCAGATTGAGGCAGTTTTGTTGAATCAGGGCTATCAGGCAAACTATCAGATCGTCGTTGACCGTATTGGTAACAATGATACGATTGAGGTTCAGGTAGAACTGACGCCTGAGATGATGGCAGATACCACGAAGACGGTTGCCGAGCGCGAGAAGAAGATCGTTGCAGGCCTCAAGTCCATGCTGGGCATTCTCGTTCAGGTGAAGGTTGTGGAGCCGATGACCATTCCTAGAAGTGAAGGCAAGGCAAAAAGAGTTGTTGATAAGAGAGATTTGTATCGCTAATTTTACGAGGCATCTCAGATATATTCCCAAATTTATGATGGAAACGTGTCAGGTTTTATGTCTGGCACGTTTTTTTGTTGTATCTGGCAAAGTTTTTCTATTCAAATTGTAACAAATGTGTTAGAATAATAAAAACACCAGCGAGACAGGCTGGATGCACTATGTTTTGGGGAATCTATTGGGATACGCAAGGGGGTTAAGAAATGCTGAAATACGAGCAGTGGTTACAGTCGATTGGATATTTACAGGAGCAGATTGAAGATTTCTTTCAGGTGACGAAGTATTTAGACCAGGAGCAGGTCTATATTCCTGACCTCATTCCGACGTCCGAGACCTTGTACGTTCAGGAACGTTTGGAACGCTTCTGTCATGAACTGGAAGAGGCATACTATCAGGTAAAGCGCCTGAATGCGCAGGTGGTTCTTGAGGGGAGACTTCGCCTTGGCGCGAATGGCCGTTATTGGCTGGAGAATGAAGAGCTGACCTGTGGACGCAGCGTTGAACTGCTTTATAACGACGGTAAGAACATGTCTAACATTGAATCCTGGCATTCCGGACGCATTGACCACAATGGTTCACGCTATTATTTTACCGGAAACCGCAATCTCCAGCTGGAGGGAGTGACTGCCAGGCTAAAGCAGCATTTATGATGAAAAGGCTGAGGAAGGGATTCTTCCTTGACTTTTCCGATGGTTTTTTATAAAATGATGATTTGGATGTGCCGCTTAAAGCAACACATGACAATTTCATAATAAAATGATCCCTTCCGGAGGGAGGGAAAAGGGATCATTAGCGCCTGGACCTTAAGGGTTGACGAGGGATGACGGTGATCGAAAGACTCGGCGGATGCCGTCACGGCCTTGGCGGGTCGACACGAAGAAAGGAAAAAGCAGAATAAAAACTGTAACAGAGGTTCTTCGAATGCCAAAATAAGAATATCGTGGAAACACGTAAGACGTAAGGGTAAGGAGATTTTATGTATACGATTAGTGATTTGTATGATTTGGATCATACGCTGGCAAAAGACTATCTTTCTCAGTTTACCTATCCTTGGGAGGCTTTGAAGGGAATTAAGGACATGATCCTTGCACTTGGGCCTACGCTGGGAGAGGATTATGAAGAGGTATCCGAGCATGTTTGGGTACATAAGACTGCAACGGTTTTCCCTTCTGCATATCTTGGCGCTCCCTGCATCATTGGGCCTGAGACGGAGGTAAGACATGGAGCATTCATCAGAGGATCAGCTCTGGTTGGCGCTAACTGCGTGGTTGGTAACTCCGTAGAATTAAAGAACGTGATTCTCTTTGACCACGTACAGACGCCTCATTATAACTATGTTGGCGACAGCATCCTTGGCTATTACAGTCATATGGGCGCAGGCTCCATCACCTCCAACGTAAAGAGCGACAAGCAGCTTGTTGTCGTACACAATGGCACGGAAAAGATGGAAACCGGCATGAAAAAATTCGGCGCCATGCTGGGTGATCACGTTGAGGTTGGCTGTAATGCAGTCTGCAATCCTGGTACCGTGATCGGCAGAAACAGCAACGTATATCCCACCTCCTGCGTGAGAGGCGTTGTGCCCGCTAACAGCATTTACAAGAACAGCGGTGAGATCGTCGAGAAGAACTAATCCGAAGGGGGCGTTCAAAGCCCGTCGGCAACTATGTTACAATAATTAAATAAAGTATATTGATTAGGGAGAAAATAGAATATGAGAGTCGTTATTCAGGATAATTACGAGAAAATGTGTAAGTGGGCGGCAAATTATATTGCAGGCAAAATCAATGCACACAAGGAGGCTCGTCCTTTTGTTTTGGGTCTTCCCACAGGTTCCTCGCCCATCGGTGTTTACAAGGAGCTGGCTAGAATGAACAAGGCTGGTGAGGTTTCCTTCGCAAACGTAGTAACCTTCAACATGGACGAGTATTTAGGACTTCCTCACGAGCATGACCAGAGCTACTGGTATTTCATGCACGACAATTTCTTCAATCATCTGGTAGACATGAAGCCTGAGAATATCAATATCTTAAACGGCATGACGGATGATCCTGAAGGTGAGTGCGCAAGATACGAGGAGAAGATTGCTTCCTATGGCGGAATTGATCTCTTCATGGGCGGTATCGGCGTTGATGGTCACATCGCATTCAACGAGCCTTACACTTCCCTGGCTTCCCGCACCGGCGTGAGAGATCTGACCACCGATACCAGAATCGTCAACAGCCGTTTCTTTGGAAATGATCCCGAGAAGGTTCCTGCAAAGGCACTGTCCGTTGGCGTTGGCACCGTTACCGATTCCAAGGAGGTACTGATCCTTATCAATGGTCACAATAAGGCTAGAGCGCTTGCGGCAACCGTTGAAGGCGGCGTTTCCCAGAAGTGGACCTGCTCCGCACTACAGATGCACAATGCTGCAATTTTGGCAGTTGACGAGGCTGCCTGCGGCGAGCTTACCGTTGACACTTACAAATATTTCCTGGATATTGAGAGAAAGGAGAGACTGTAAGAATGGGCAAGTATTTTGGTACTGACGGCTTCCGTGGCGAGGCTAACAAGGATCTGACGTTTGAACATGCAGTGAAGATTGGCCGTTACCTCGGCTGGTATTACGGAGCAAGAGAGGGGAAGAAGGCAAAGATCGTTATCGGTAAGGATACGAGAAGATCCAGCTACATGTTTGAGTATGCACTCTGCACGGGTCTGATGGCCAGCGGTGCTGACGCTTACATCATGCACGTAACCACGACCCCTTCCGTAGCATACATCACAAGAGTCGATGATTTTGACTGTGGCATCATGATTTCCGCATCCCATAATCCTTACTATGACAACGGCATCAAGCTGCTCAACGGTAATGGCGAGAAGATGGATGAGGAGACCATTCTGAAGGTTGAGGATTATATTGACGGCAAGGTTGAGATTCCCGTTGCAGAGCGTAATGAGATCGGCCGTACCGTTGACTACGTGGCAGGCAGAAACCGTTACATTGGTTTCCTGATCTCCCTGTCCAAGTACAGCTTCAAGGACGTAAAGGTGGGTCTTGACGTTGCAAACGGCGCGGCTTGGCAGATCGCCCGTGGCGTATTCGAGGCACTTGGCGCTAAAATCTATGTCATGAATGATCATCCCGACGGATACAACATCAATACCGATTGTGGAAGCACGCACATCGAGCATCTGCAGAAGTTTGTTGTTGACAATGGACTGGATGTTGGCTTCGCGTTTGATGGCGATGCAGACAGATGTCTGGTAGTTGATGAGAAGGGTAATGTTGTTACCGGTGACCATGTTCTGTACATTTATGGTCTGTACATGAAGGAGCGCGGAAAGCTTCTCAATAACAAGGTTGTTACCACGATCATGAGCAATTTTGGTCTGTACAAGGCTCTGGACAAGGTTGGCATTGAGTACGAGAAGACCAAGGTTGGTGACAAGTACGTATATGAGAACATGGTTCAGACCGGAAACCGTATCGGCGGCGAGCAGAGCGGTCATACCATCTTCCTGAAGTATGAGACGACCGGTGACGGCATCGTGACGGCCCTGAAGATGATGGAAGTATTGCTGGCAAAGGGCAAGCCCATGAGTGAGCTTGCTGCTCCCGTGGTATTCTATCCTCAGGTACTCAAGAACGTTCGCGTAAAGAGCAAGCCCGACGCACAGAACGATCCCGACGTACAGGCAGCGGTTAAGAAGGTTGCTGACGAGCTTGGCGATACCGGAAGAATTCTGGTTCGCGAGAGCGGTACTGAGCCTGTGATCCGTGTCATGGTTGAGGCTGAGAGCAATGAGATCTGCGAGAAGTACGTAGACTCCGTGATTGAGGTCATTAAGGCGAAAGGACATTTGGCATAATTTCATACGATAAGTCGCGCCCCGCAGGACTGCATCCTGCGGGGTGCTTTTTTTCTGATTCCCGTGCCTGCCCTCTCGGGAATGAAAAGCGGTTGTGGCCACAAAAACTGATAGGGCGTTTTTTGTAAACATGCTTTGATGATTAAGGAGCATAAATGCACTTTGACATTTTGGCAAAATTGTGTTAGTTTATTATGTATGGGTGCTTTAAAGCGTCATAGTTTAAAGCAGGAAAATAAATACAGAGAGATTTCGGGGTGCCATGAAAATTTGAAATAGACCATGGAGAATTGCTTGGCGATGCCGGAAGGGTGGAGGAGCGAAAGATGCCGGTAACAGATTTATTAGAGCGGAATCATAAGTTGTATGGTGATGAGGTGGCGCTGGTGGAATTGAATCCCAGCATGCCGGACACGAGAAAGACGACCTGGAAGGAGTATGACCTCGTGCAGCCGACGAGTTCAACGCCTTATCGCCGTGAGATAACCTGGAGCATTTTTGATGAGAAGGCAAACCGCGTGGCGAACATGTTGTTGTCCCGTGGCATTCAGAAGGGAGATCGCGTCGCAATCCTGATGTTCAACTGTCTGGAGTGGCTGCCGATTTATTTTGGCATTTTAAAGACGGGTGCGATTGCCGTTCCCTTTAATTTCCGTTTCGCTGCAGATGAAATTCAGTATTGTGCGGATTTGGCAGAGGTTCACGTGCTTTTCTTTGGCCCTGAGTTCATTGGCCGTATTGAGTCCATCGAGGAGAAGCTTTCCAAGGGCAGACTTCTGATTTATGTTGGTGATGGTTGCCCTACCTTCGCAGAGAGCTATCGCGAGCTCGTGGCGGACTGCTCCAGCCAGGCGCCCTTGGTTCGTCTGGAGGAAGAGGATGACGCTGCCATTTATTTTTCATCCGGAACGACTGGCTTCCCGAAAGCCATTTTGCATAATCATGAGAGCCTTACGCAGGCTGCACAGATGGAGCAGAAGCACCATTTAACTGGCAGGGATGACGTGTTCCTGTGTATCCCGCCTTTGTATCATACGGGTGCAAAGTTCCACTGGATGGGAAGCCTTTGCGCGGGCAGCAAGGCAGTTCTCTTAAAGGGAACCTCTCCAGAGATCATTTTAGATGCCGTTTCCAAAGAGCATTGCACAATCGTTTGGCTTCTCGTTCCTTGGGCGCAGGACATTTTGGAGGCGCTGGACCGCGGAGACCTTAAGCTTTCGGATTATCAGCTCGATCAGTGGAGACTGATGCACATCGGTGCACAGCCCGTGCCGCCTTCCCTGATCAAGCATTGGAAGGAATACTTCCCGAATCACGCATATGATACGAACTATGGTCTTTCTGAATCCACTGGCCCTGGCTGCGTACATCTTGGCATCGAGAATATTCACAAGGTTGGTGCCATCGGCGTTCCCGGTTATCGCTGGAAGTGCAAGATTGTGGATGAGAATGGTGAGATTGTAAAGCAGGGCGACGTAGGAGAGCTTTGCGTCAAGGGACCTGGTGTGATGACCTGTTATTACAATGATCCCAAGGCAACGGCGGAGACCTTGAAGGATGGTTGGCTCTATACCGGAGACATGGCAATGCAGGATGAGGATGGCTTCATTTTCCTTGTCGACAGAAAGAAGGACGTCATTGTCAGCGGTGGTGAGAACATTTATCCCGTTCAGATAGAAAACTTCCTTGCGGCTTATGACAAGGTGAGCGACGTGGCAGTTATCGGTCTTCCTGACAAGCGATTGGGTGAGATTACGGGTGCAATCATTCAGATTAAGGATGGCATGACCTGCACGGAGGAAGAGATCGAAGAGTATTGCAAGGGCCTTCCTCGTTATAAGAGACCTAAGAAGATCATTTTTGCAGATGTTCCAAGAAATGCCACAGGTAAGATTGAAAAGCCCGCCCTCCGTAAGAAATATGGAGCGGAATACCTTGTTGCACAGCAGAATGAGGTCGAGGCATAGAACAATTTGAACATTAATGGACAAGCAGTCGCACGGGACTTTTTGCGACTGCTTGTGCCAAAATGAATTGTATAAAATGTGTAAACATTTTTATCAAAAAAGGTATTGACTTTTCTGGGTGAACACGATATAATACATTTTGTTCGCAGGAATGGCGGAATTGGCAGACGCGCACGGTTCAGGTCCGTGTGGTGGCAACACCATGAGGGTTCAAGTCCCTCTTTCTGCACGAAAGATTAAGGCTTTCCATGGAGTACCATGGAGAGCCTTTTTTTATCCTTGAGGCTAGAAATACCCTTCAGGATGATCCTCAGATCGCCCGCAGGTTTAACACCACCGTGGCTTGGCTGGTAAAGGTGAACCTGATCAAGAATCCGAATCTCATTTGGGCAAACCAGATTTTGAAGTACTAAACATTCGAAAATATATTGATTCATTTGAAAGTCCCGGGCGTGCAGAAAGGCGTGTCTGGGATTTTTCTTTTTTTGTGTATGTCTTGTCTTTGCTCTCAAATTCTGATAAAATAGAAAAAAAGTGTGGGGTGCTGTTATGGTAAAATATAAGGAGATTTCTATCAAGGATTTAGAAGGTTTTTCCATTGGACAGGTACAAAATGCTGAGGCAGGAACGGGGTGTACCGTCATCGTCTCAAAAAATGGCATGAGGGCTGGCTTAGACGTGCGGGGCGGGGGCCCGGCTTCCAGAGACAGCCAGATGCTCAATCCCCTGATGGCAATGCAGGAAATTCACGCGGTGGTGCTTTCCGGCGGCAGTGCCTTTGGCTTGGGCGTGGCGGATGGCGTGATGAAATACCTGGAGGAGCATAACATTGGCTTTGACGTGGGAGTGACGAAGGTGCCTTTGGTGGTACAATCTGACATCTTTGACCTCACGGTCGGCGATCCCTTTACAAGACCGAATGCCGAGATGGGCTATGAAGCGGCAAAGCGAGCCTATGAGGCACCGAATTATCAGGATGGAAATTATGGTGCGGGATGTGGTGCGACAGTTGGAAAGGCCTGCGGCATGGAGACCTGCATGAAGACGGGAATCGGAAGCTATGCCATTCAGATCGGCGAGCTAAAGCTTGGCGCGGTGGTCGTCTTGAATGCACTTGGCGATATCTTTGACTGGAAGACGGGGAAAAAGGTTGCAGGTCTATTGACTGAGGATCAGAAGGGATTTCGCGACATTATGGACGTCCTTGCGTCCAGTATTGAGGTGGTAGAAAATAAGTTTGTCGGTAACACGACGCTTTGTGCGTTTTTGACGAATGCAGCATTTACGAAGGCGCAGCTTTGCAAGATCGCAGGGCTTGCACATGACGGATACGCCAGATCCATCCGTCCCGTACATACGAATGCGGACGGAGACAGCATCTATGCGTTGTCTGTCGGGAATGTCTCTGCGGACATGGATCTAGTCGGAGCGTTGGCGGCTGAGGTGACGAGCGAGGCAATTTTGCGGGCAGCCAAGGCGGCGGAAAGCGCGTATGGGTTTATTTCCGCTACGGAGTTTGGCAGTATTTGAGCATGAAAACTAAGAAGGATTTTGAAAGGTATTTGGGGAGGCGTTTATGGCAAAGAGTGAGTTTGATCTGTATTTACAGGAGGAAGTAAAAAAGCAAGAGGGAGTTGCGTATCCTGTGAAGGCTAGCTTGTTTGAACGCATGCTGACGAAGCAATTGCCCTGTGACAAGCTTCATCCCAATCCGCAGGATGAATTTACCTTTCCTGACATCGGCCCCAATTATGAGATTATCTCAAATTATGAGAAATCAATCATGAATAATATTCGGACGAGACAGCCGATCTTTGATGATCCGATCATGGTCGAGAAGCTCCATCCGCATGGATATTTGATTCTAAACGGGCATCACAGGTGGGCCGCGGCCAAAAGACTGCGGATATCGAAGATTCCCGTGGAAATCATTAACCTTGCGCTGGAGTCGGACATTCAGAAGATCCTGGAGAATTCCCAGCATGACAAGCGTGCGACCTTCGACATGGATGAGGTGGTATTTCGTTCGGAAGATGCACCGTTCTTAGAGAAGAAGCTTGGCTTCCCTTATAGTCTTAAGCATAAGAAGCGCATTCGGCTGGGCATTCCCGCCTTGTTTTATACGCTTTCCAAGAATGGGTACGACATTTGGCTGTATTCCTCAAATTATGAATCCATTGATGACGTCAGAGATTATTTCCGTTGCTATGGCGTGCACGTGGATGGTATCATCACTGGCATGGCAAAGGATAAAAAAAATACGGCAAGCCGTAAGGCAGGAGTTGAGAAGCTCATTGCCAATAAGTATTCCGTCACGCTTCACGTGGACAATGACATGATCCTCCGCACGGAGAAAAACACGGGTGAATTTCAGGAATTTTCTCTGGATCCGGGAGAAAACTGGTCGAAGGAGGCAGTTGCCGTCATTGGGGAGCTGGAAAAGAAAGGAATAGAGAATGCAAACGGATAAAATGCGTGTTTCCTTTGACTTGGATGAAGTGCTTTTTGTATTCCCTGAGCAGGTGAAGGCGGAGCCGCCGCTGAAATTTCCTTGGAATCGCATCTACAAGGAGCGCCTTAGGCTTGGTACTCCGGAACTGATCAGAACGCTCCAACAGCTTGGCTACGAGGTTTGGGTATATACTTCATCCTTTCGCACAGAGAAATATATCAAGAACCTGTTTCGCCATTATGGCGTGAAATTTGACGGAATTGTCAATGGTACAAGGCATCTAAACGAAGTGCAGAAGGGAAATTCACATATTTTACCGCAAAAGGTGCCAAACAGATATCGCATTGCATTACACGTGGATGATGAAGCCGTGATCTGCTCCTATGGCAGGGAATATGGATTTGAAGCATTTCAGCTGGAGGGGCCTGATGATGAGTGGAAGGAGAAGGTCATTGCCAGAGCGGAAGAAGTAAAGAGAAGGTGGGAACTGAGAAATGCAGAAGGTGCAAACTGATTCCAGAATCATCATAAATATGTTTATGAAGCTTCTTCCCGTGCAGATTATTTTGGTTGCCATTGGAAGCTTGAATGGCATCATAGACGGAGCTATGGCGAGTCGATTGATTGGTTCGGAGGCCCTTACGGCGACGGGCCTTTTTACGCCGATTGTCACCTTTATGAACATGGTTAATGCGGTGATGGTTGGCGGTGCTTCCATTCTTTGCGGCCAATTCATGGGGAAGAATCAGGTCAATCGAACAAAAAGCATATTTACTCTGGATATCCTGATGGTATGTGGCGTCGGCCTTTTTCTGACCATGCTTTGCCTGATACTACCTGGGGGCGTCAGCTATTTCCTGGGAGCCAGAGGAGAAATGATAGGTAAGCTTTCGGAATATATTCGAGGATATACCCTGGGATTCCTTGCCAGCATGCTGGCATCGCAGCTATCCTCCTTCCTCCAGATGGAGCGGCAGGAGCATTTGACCTATGTGGCAATTGGCGTGATGCTTTTCATGAATGCGGGGCTGGATTATTTGCTGGTTGGCGTTATGGGGCTTGGCATGTTTGGCCTGGGACTTGCAACGACAATAAGCAACTGGTTTTTTCTGATGGTACAGGCCATTCATTATTTTACGCCTAAGGCAATCATTCGATTTGACGTTCACAGCGTCGAAAAGCCTGACGCAAAGCAAATTCTTTTGATTGGTTTTCCGGGAGCCCTTTCCCAAGCGTGTCAGATGGTTCGAGGACTCTATTTAAATCACGCGATTCTGCGTTTTGCGGGAGAGGAGGGAATGTCTGCCTACGCGGCGATTAGTACCTTCGGAGGACTGTATTTTGCAACCATTGCAGGCGTTGCGGCATCCTCCAGAATTCTGATCAGTATCTATTCCGGAGAAGAGGATCGGGCAGGGCTAATCGCAATTATGAAGGCGGCCTTGCATCAGGGAATGGGGCTGGCGGTTGTGGTGAATGCCATATTTATTGCCTTGGCGGTTCCGATTACCAATATTTTTTATCATGATCCGACAACGGAGGTTTACCGTCTGGCCGTCTGGGGATTTCGGCTGTTCCCCATCTCCATGGTTCTGGCGTGCTTTAACCTGATTTTCTGTAATTGTTTTCAATGTACCAACAAGGTCCGCATGGTCAATGTCCTGTCGCTTGTTGACGGCCTTTTGGGAACGGTCTTTACGGCGTCCATTCTCTATCCCCTGCTTGGCGGCATGGGAATCTGGGTGACGCAGCTTGTGAATGGATTCTATGCAATTATCATCATTATTGTGCATGCATGGATTGTCAATAAGAAGTGTGCAATCGATACGGAAAGCTTGATGACGTTGGATAAGAATTTAGGCGTTTCTGAGAGGAATCGAGTGGACATAACTATCCGCAGCGTGGAGGAAGTGGTACATACCTCGGAACAGATCATTTCTTTTTGCAGGCGTCACAGGATTGACCCGAAGCGATCCTATTATGCAGGGCTTTGTTTTGAAGAAATGGCCGGGAATATTGTCGAGCATGGGTTTCACGACGGAAAAAAGCATAGTGTGGACATCCGCGTGGTATATAAGGGAAAAGGGGAGTTACTCATGCGCCTTAGAGATGACTGTAAGCCCTTCAATCCTCAGGAGAGGGCAGAATTGTTTGCACCCGAGGATGTTACGCATAACATAGGTCTTCGCATGGTGAGCAGGATTGCCAAGAGCATGAATTATCAGAATATGTTGGGACTGAACGTGCTGACATTACAAATTTGACATATTAAATTCTTAAATATTTTATTTTTTGGACACAAAGTGGACACAATTCTTCGATACAATGTATTCAGATAGTTAATTTAACTATCTCCCCCCCTCATAAGAAAGTGGAAGAGCCGCACGTTGTGTGGCTCTTTCGCTTTCTTTGCATATATTATGTTAAGGGAATTCTTTCCTTGAACGGAAGAGATTCCTATGGTAAAGTGATAGGAGGGTAATCCGTGTTACTGAGGGAGCTCTTGGAAGATTCTTCCCATGTAGTGCTGAGAGGGAGTGAGGACATAGAACTTCAGGGGATTACGGCAGATTCGAGGGACATAGAACCTGGGATGGCCTTCTTTTGTATGGCTGGAGCGACGTGTGATGGCATCAACTACTTGGCCGAGGCCCTAAAAAAGGGAACGGTAGCCGTGATCGCAGACCGCGGAGGGGAATGGCAATCGGATGCCATTAGGGGAACCGAGGAAGATTGGCAGTCAAGCGAGCGGATTGCAAAAATCATATCCATGGCAGATGGGAGAGAAGTTGCCGTGGAAGAATCCGTGAAGGTAAAAGCGTTAGAACCCAAAGTCTTAGAGGCAAAAGCCATGACGACAAAAGCCGAGGAGGAAGCCAGTAATGAGAATATAGGGCAGGTCACGGTTATCCTTGTAGAAGACGTAAGAAGAACTTTAGCCCATGCCAGTGATAAATGGTTTGGACATCCGTCAAGGGAGCTTGTCACCGTTGGAATTACGGGAACCAAGGGGAAAACTACGACAACCTATCTCATCAAATCCATTTTGGAGAATGCAGGAAGAAAAGTCGGGCTGATTGGGACGAATGAGATCATTATTGGACGAAGGCATCTCGAGGCGGGAAACACGACGCCGGATGCTTTACGGCTTCAGAGTCTCCTTCGCCAGATGGTTGAAGAAGGGCTGGATACCGTCGTCATGGAGGTTTCCTCGCAGGCGCTAAAGCTTCACAGGACGGATGGTATTTTCTTTGATTATGGTATTTTCACGAATCTCTCGCCCGATCACGTGGCACCTGGAGAGCATCGTGATTTTGAAGAATATTTAGAGTGTAAGAGACGGTTATTTCAGCAGTGCCGCATTGGCATTGTCAATGGGGATGATCCCTATGTGGCAAGGATTACGGAGGGGCATACCTGTGCGTTGGAAACCTTTGGCATGAAGGATGGAAACATGCTTCAGGCGCTGAACGTGATGATGGAACAAAGGGAGGATAAGCTTGGCGTTCAGTTCCACGTCACAAAAGAAGCGGATTTCGATGCATGGATTCCGATGCCTGGGAGGTTTAGTGTTTATAACGCTTTGGCCGCCATCAGTCTTTGCAGGCATTTTCGCGTGAGGGAGTCAGACATTCAAAGGTCCCTGCGAGCGGCGAAGGTCAAGGGAAGGATTGAGGTGGCACTGGTGAAGCAGGGGTATGCCGTGATCATCGATTATGCGCACAATCCCATGGCATTGGCCAGCCTTTTGGAGACTCTTCGTGGTTATGCCAAAGGCAGGTTGATTTGCCTGTTTGGATGCGGCGGCAACAGACCCGTCATGCGCAGAAGGATGATGGGAAGAATTAGCGGGGAAATGGCGGACCTTACGATCGTGACGGATGACAATCCGCGGGATGAGGATCCGGGAAAAATTCGCGCGCAGATCGCTGAGGGAGTGGAAGAGGTGAAAGGAGCCTATGTCATGATCGCGGGTCGGCGGGAAGCCATTCGTTATGCGCTTTCTCAGGCTAGGGCGGGTGATTTGATCGTCCTTGCGGGGAAGGGGCATGAGACCTATCAGGAAATTCGGGGACAAAAGCTTCCCATGGACGAAAGAAGCATCATACGGGAGATGGAAAACGAGACATGCAATATGCGGACGTCATTGTAGACATTGTTCATGAAAAATTGGATCGATGCTTTCAGTATAAGGTACCAGAGGGCCTGCAGGGAAAACTCAGGGCAGGAAGCTGCGTGATGATTCCGTTTGGAAGCGGGAATCGGCTGATTAAAGGCTATTGCGTTGGCCTTGGGGAGGAATGTAAATTTGATCCTGCCAAGCTGAAGGACATCGCCGGCATTGTGGAACAGGATGCCGGCGATGAGGGGCGAAGCATTGCTTTGGCGGCGTGGATCAAGGAAAATTATGGCTCCACCATGATTCAGGCGCTGAAAACCGTTCTGCCCATGCAGAAATCCGTGAAGAAATTAGAGCATCGCATCATAGAGCGGAAGGCTGGCAGGGAAGAGCTGATCTCCATGCTTGGAGAATGTCAGAGAAAGCATCAGGTCGCGAAGGTTAGACTGTTGGAGTCCCTATTAGAGGAGGAAAGCGTACCATATGAGTGGGTTACGGGGCGGTTAAACGTCAGTGCACAGGCCATTCATTCCTTAGAACAGGCGGGGGCCTTGCGAATCCTTAGTACCTCATCTTACCGGGATCCTGTGAAGGTAAAGGCTTCAGACGAAGAGAAGAAGCATCTAAGTGATGGGCAGGAGAGCATTGTAAGAACAATATTGGAGGAACTCAATGCGGGCGAATCCAAGACCTATTTGATCCATGGCATTACGGGAAGCGGAAAGACGGAGGTTTATGTCAGGCTTGCGGAAGGCGTGGTCAGCCGCGGCAGACAGGCGATTGTTCTGATTCCGGAGATCGCCCTGACCTATCAGACCCTGCTGCGATTCTATAAATGCTTTGGAAATCGCGTCAGCGTCATGAATTCTACGCTGTCGCCAGGAGAGAAATATGATCAGTTCCAAAGGGCAAAGACAGGGGAGATCGACGTAATTATTGGGCCTAGATCCGCACTCTTTACGCCGTTTCCAAAGCTCGGCCTGATTATCATGGATGAGGAGCATGAGGCGAGCTACAAAAGCGAGGGAACGCCTAAATATCATGCAAGGGAGACGGCACGGGAGCTTGCAAGACTCTCGGGCGCCAGTCTGGTTTTGGGAAGTGCAACGCCCTCTGTTGAGGCATATTATCGTGCAAAGCAGGGCGAATATGGCTTGTTTCAGTTGAAAGAGAGATTGACGGGGGGAACGCTTCCAGAGGTGGAAATCGTTGACCTTCGTGAAGAACTGCGGTCAGGAAACCGCTCCATCTTTAGCCGAAAGCTACAGGAACTGTTGGCGGACAGGCTATCCAAGGGACAGCAGAGCATGCTGTTTTTAAACCGCAGGGGCTATGCGGGATTTGTGTCTTGCCGAAGCTGCGGACTTGTGATGAAGTGTCCACATTGTGACGTTGCCTTGTCGGAGCATGGCGGAGATCGTCTGGTATGCCATTATTGTGGCTATGTGGCGCCAAAGCCCTCTGTTTGTCCGGAATGTGGTTCGAAATACGTGCTGGGCTTTAAGGCAGGTACGGAGCAGATCGAACAAAAGCTGAAGGAGCTGTTCCCTGGCGTTCGGACGCTTCGCATGGATCGAGATACTACGGGGACAAAGGACAGCTACGAAAGGATTTTGAGTGCATTTGCAAATCAGGAAGCGGACGTGCTGATTGGAACACAGATGATCGTCAAGGGGCATGATTTTCCGAATGTGACGCTGGTAGGCGTCCTTGCGGCTGATTTATCCCTGGGAGTCAATGATTATCGCGCGGGAGAGCGAACCTTCCAGCTATTGACGCAAGCAGTAGGACGCGCAGGCCGGGGAGAGAAGCCAGGCTATGCGGTGATTCAGACCTATCAGCCAGAGCATTATGCCGTGGTTGCCGCAGCCGCGCAGGATTATGAGAGCTTTTATCAGGAAGAGATTTTGTATCGGGAGTTGGGAGGCTATCCTCCCGTTCATCACCTTTTGGCAGTTCAGGTATTTTCGCCAGAGGAAAAGGCGGGAGAAAAACTTGCCACTGCACTGGCAGAGAGGGCGCGAAAGCTGATTTCTGATCGTAAGACCTTACTCCTTGGTCCAAGCCCTGCGTCCATCGGCAAGGTCAACGACGTCTACCGCTATGTTCTTTACCTCAAGAGCCCGGATTACCAAAAGCTGATCGAAATCAAAGACCAACTCGAAGCCTGCCTGACCCAACTTCAAAATACCCGCGAAAACGTACAGTTTGATTTTGACCCCATGAACTTTTTATGATATAATATATGCGCCAAGAAAAACAAGCGGCGCCGAAGGCGACATTTGTTTTTCGGCGCATATTAACGAGAAAGCGCGGTTGCGAAGCAAACGCAGGAGTCGCGAAGCGGCGGGCTTTCGAGTTAATGAATCTAGTACGAAGCAAAACCGTGCGGCGAAGCCGCACATTAGAGCACCACAGGTGCGAGTTTTGCGAGTAAGGAAACGAGAAAGGACACCACCATGGCTATTCGAAACATTAGGGAGATGGGAGATCCCATCCTGGAAAAGACTTGCAAGGAAGTAAAGGAAATGACCCCCCGCATTCGGGAATTGATTGAGGATATGCTCGACACCATGTATGAGGCAAATGGCGTAGGTCTTGCGGCGCCGCAGGTAGGCATTCTTAAGCGCATTGTGGTGATTGACGTGACGGGAGAGGACCCCTACATTTTGATCAATCCCAAGATCCTGGAGACCTCCGGCGAACAGTGTGGCCCTGAGGGTTGTCTTAGCGTTCCTGGAAAGAGTGGTATTGTGACGCGCCCCAATTATGTTAAGGCTACGGCATTGGACATCAACATGCGCCCTTATGAAATTGAAGGCGAAGAGCTTTTGGCAAGAGCGATCTGCCATGAATTGGATCACTTGGACGGTCACCTCTACGTGGAAAAAGTGGAGGGAGAGTTAATGGACGTTACTCCGCCCGCCGAGCAGGAGGAAGAGGAATGAAAATCGTATTTATGGGAACGCCGGAATATGCGGCAGCTTCTCTTGAGGCAGTGATCCAATCAGGCCGCGAAGTGGTTTTGGTGGTGACACAGCCGGATAAACCCAAGGGCAGAAGCGGTGAGCTTGTTCCACCGCCCGTGAAGGAATGCGCGCTTAGACACGGCATTCCTGTTTTTCAGCCCGAAAAAATCAAGCGCCCGGAAGAGGTCGCAAGGCTTAAGGAATATGAGGCAGATGCGTTTGTCGTTGCCGCCTTTGGGCAGATTCTCTCGCAGGAAATTCTAGACATGCCAAGACTTGGGTGCTTGAACGTGCATGCTTCCCTGCTGCCGAAATATCGCGGTGCGTCCCCGATCCAGCATGTTATTTTGGATGGCGAGGAGAAAACGGGAATTACCATCATGCAGATGGATGCAGGGATTGATACGGGGGACATCTTGTTGCAAAAAGAGATTCCCATTGAACCGACGGATAATTTTGAAACCTTACATGACAAGCTTGCCGTGTTAGGAGGAGAGGCCATTGTCGAGGCATTAGATCTGTTGGAAGAGGGGAAACTGGTACGGACAAAACAGGATGACAGCCAAAGCTGCTATGCATCTTTGATTAAAAAAGAAATGGGGCGCCTTGATTTCTCTAAGTCAGCCTTAGCCTTAGATCGGCAAATTCGCAGCATGACACCTTGGCCCAGTGCTTTTACCAGGTATCATGGAAAGCAGTTGAAGATATGGAAGGCCGTGCCTGTGGATGAAGCAGGGAAGAAAGCGCTTCCCGGCGAAGTGACGGAGGTTACAAAGGAATGTATTACCGTTGCAACAGGCGACGGGGAGCTTCGAATCGAAGAGCTTCAGTTGGAAGGAAAGAAACGTATGAGCTGTCATGATTTTCTGCTTGGCGTTAAAGTGCAGGCTGGAGATCGCTTCGGCGAGTGAATGGATTAGGGAGAACTCATGGAAAACGTTAGGGAAATCGTGCTCGACCTTTTGCTTTCCTTGGAAAAGGACAAAGGCATGTCGCACAGATTGATTAGCGACGTGTTAAGTAAATATGATTATCTGGACGTCAAGGAGAAGCGCTTTTTAAAGCGTCTTGCAGAAGGAACGCTGGAGCGTCAGATTGAGCTGGATTATTATTTGGATCACTATTCCAACTTGCCCGTTCGAAAGATGAAGCCTTTGATCCGATGCCTTTTACGCATGAGCGTTTATCAGATTCTATACATGGATTCTGTGCCAGACAGTGCGGCCTGCAATGAAGCCTGCAAATTGGCGGAACGACGAAAGTTTCAAAGCCTAAAGGGCTTTGTCAACGGCGTGCTTCGAAGGATTTCCAGAGAGAAGGAGACTTTGCCGCTTCCTGACAGGAAGAACGTGTTGGAATGGCTTTGTGTCAAGTATTCCATGCCGGAACTGATTGTACGAGAGTGGCTGGCGGAATATGGCGAGGCCATGACGGAGAAAATCCTGCAGGGGTTACTGGAGATTCATCCGGTTTCCCTGAGAATGATAGAAACGCTTTCGGATGAGGAGATGGCAACGATTGACAAACGCCTTCAAGCTGCAGGCGCTCGCACGGAGAAAAGTCCCTATGATGCGCGAATACTGCTGGCAAGGGATTTGGAAGGAGCCGAAAGTCTTTCTGATTTTCAGGAGGGAAGATTGACTGTTCAGGATGCAAGCTCCGTTCTCGCGGTGAAGATGGCAGGAATTCAGAAGGGTGACCTTGTGGTGGATGCCTGCGCCGCACCAGGCGGGAAAAGTATTCTGGCAGCTGAACTTGTTGGAAAAACGGGGAAGATTATTTGCGGTGACTTAACCAGTCAAAAGACGGACAGGATTGCCGAGAACATAGATCGCATGGGCAGTAGCAACATTGAGATACGTGAATGGGATGCGAGGGAACCGATGCCACAGTGGATTGGTAAGGCAGACGTACTTCTTTTGGACGTACCGTGTTCTGGCTGGGGCGTGATGGGGAAAAAACGCGACATTAAGTATCATGCTACGGAACAGGGAATTTCGGAGCTGGAAGACCTGCAGAAAGCCATTCTGCGTGGTGCAAGTCAGTACGTAAAGCCGGATGGCATTTTGCTATACAGTACCTGCACCGTGAGAAAACAGGAAAATCGTGACATGGTCGCGTGGATTTTAGAAAACCTTCCCTTTGTGCCGGAGCCTATATGCAAAAAATTACCAGAGGCCGTATTAGTGGGCGTCAGGGAAGAAAAGCAAGCCTTTTTGGGCAAGGACAGTGCGGCGGAGGACTGCTTTGCACAGCTTCTTCCAGGCGTGCTTCAGATGGACGGATTTTTCTTTGCAAAATTTAGGAGAAAGAGGAATGCTGACGGAAACAGATCAGAAAATTGACATAAAATCCTTGACGCTCCCAGAGCTGCAACAGGTGTTGACGGACATGGGGGAAAAGGCCTTTCGTGCGAAACAGATGTATCAGTGGATGCATGAAAAGCTTGCCGGAGGCTATGAGGAGATGTCAAACCTTTCCGTAGCTTTGAAAGAAAAATGTCAGGAGAAATTTTGGTATTGTTCTCTTGGCATTGTTCAAGTACAGGAATCAAAGCTTGACGGTACCAGAAAATATCTGTTTGCGCTCAGGGATGGTAACGTTGTCGAGAGCGTATGGATGAAATATAAGCATGGAAACAGCGTTTGCATTTCTTCTCAGGTGGGATGCCGCATGGGATGCCGTTTTTGCGCGTCAACGCTCGATGGCCTTGAACGGAATCTTACGCCTTCAGAGATGCTAGAGCAAATTTATGCAATCACGAAGCACACGGGGGAGCGCGTGAGCAACGTCGTTGTAATGGGAACGGGTGAACCGCTGGACAATTATGATAATTTACTTCGCTTTCTTAAGCTTCTCACGGATGAGAATGGGCTAAATATCAGCCAGAGGAACGTGACGGTGTCCACCTGTGGCATTGTGCCTGAGATTAAGCGGCTTTCCCGAGAGGGATTGCAGATCACGCTGGCGCTTAGCCTGCATGCATCCAATGATGAAAAACGACGGAAACTCATGCCAATAGCGAATAAGTATTCCATTCAGGAGCTGATGGAGGCCTGCGAGGAGTATTTCAGGCATACGGGGCGACGGATTACCTTTGAATACAGTCTGGTAGGCGGCGTAAATGATACGGATGAGGATGCGGAGGAGTTGTCGAGACTTGCAGGGAAACTGTGCTGTCACGTCAATTTAATCCCCGTAAATCCGATCAAAGAGCGTGATTACGTACAATCTGAGGCGAAAAGAGTTCTTGCATTTAAAAATAAGCTTGAAAGAAATAAAATAAATGTTACAATTAGAAGGGAAATGGGTCGGGATATTGACGGCGCGTGCGGACAGCTTCGAAGAAAGCACATTCAGGAAACGAAGCCATAGATTCATTTCATTGTAAGATACGGGAGGAAGACAGGGGTGCTTAAGGCATTTGCCATAACCGACGTCGGGAGGAAAAGACAATTAAATGAGGATTTCGTCTGTGCGAAGACCGAGAAGATTGGAGCTTTGCCAAACTTCTTTATCATCGCGGACGGAATGGGAGGACATAAGGCAGGAGAGCGCGCCTCGAAGGAAACCGTGGAAATTATGTTGGAATCCTTGTCGAAGAATGAAAACGCGGATGCAAAGGAATGTCTGTCAAATGCTCTGAAGGCGGCAAATTTTAGGGTGTTTCAGGATGCCAATGGGTCTGAGGAGCTCGAGGGCATGGGTACGACGGCCGTGGCAGCGACCATTCTTGGCACGAAGCTCTGTGCAATGAACGTCGGTGACAGCAGACTGTACGTGATTAGTCAGGGAGAGATTCGCCAGATTACGATGGATCATTCCTTGGTTGAGGAAATGGTAAGAAAAGGGGTTCTTCCCAAAGAAAAGGCCCGTAATCATCCAAAGAAAAACATTATTACCAGGGCGGTAGGGGTATCGCCCATTGTGGAACCGGATTTCTTTGAGGTGGAATTAAAGGCGGGAGATAAAGTACTAATGTGCTCCGATGGCCTGAGCAACATGCTTGAGGACGAGGAGCTGCGGGGGATTGCAGAAAGCAAAGGAAGCTTGGAGGAGAAGGCAAGGCTTCTGATCGATGCCGCGAACGTCAATGGCGGCAAGGATAATATATCCGTTATTTTGATTGAAATCCCTGCAGAATAGATTTTGGAGAAGACATATGGTTAAAATAGGTATGATGATCGGGAACCGATACGAGATCCTCGAAAAAATCGGTACCGGCGGCATGTCAGACGTATATCGGGCGAAATGCCATAAGCTCAACCGTTTTGTTGCGGTCAAGGTGCTGAAACAGGAATTCGCGGAAAACGAGAATTTTGTTTCAAAGTTTATCATTGAGGCACAGGCGGCAGCAGGGCTGATGCATCCCAACATCGTCAACGTATACGACGTGGGAGAGGAAGCGGGCATTCATTACATCGTGATGGAACTGATTGAGGGCATCACGCTAAAAAAGTATATCGAGAAAAAAGCCAGATTGTCCTACAAAGAAGCCGTTAGTATTGCAATTCAAGTGAGCATGGGCATTGAGGCTGCTCACAACAATCACATTATTCACAGAGACATTAAGCCACAAAACATTATTATTTCCAAGGACGGAAAGGTAAAGGTTACGGATTTTGGCATTGCAAAGGCGGCCTCCAGTAATACGATTACGTCCAATGTCATGGGTTCGGTTCATTATACCTCTCCTGAGCAGGCGAGAGGTGGCTACAGTGATGAAAAGAGTGACGTATACTCTCTTGGCATCACGATGTTCGAGATGTTGACCGGTAGAGTGCCGTTTAACGGCGAGACCACGGTGGCCATTGCCATCAAGCACATTCAAGAGGAATTGCCGTATCCGAGCGATTTTGTGCCGGAGATTCCCGTTGCCGTGGAGTCCATCGTCTTAAAGTGTTGTCAGAAGTCCCCCGACAGGCGTTATCAGAACATGGGGGAGCTTTTGAAGGATTTAAAGCAGTCCCTGGTGACGCCGGATGATGATTTTGTCGTCATTGGAAGTCCTGACATGGACGGGGGCACCCGAGCCATGAATGACTGGGAAATGAATCAGATGCGGGGAAGAGGCTATTCTGAGCTCTCAGACACGGGCAGAATGCGACTGCGGGAGGAAGAGAGTCAGGACAGTTACGTCCAGGACAACGAGAATTACGTGAGAAGCGGAGATGCCGGGTCTCGCAGCAGCATGACAAAGATGGAGAAGATTACGGCCATCGTGACGGTTGTTGTCGGTGTCATCATTCTCATCATTATTTTAGTATTGAGCAAGCAATTGATTAATTACATTCTCCCTGAAAAGAGCGGCGAAGATGCGGGTAAGTCGAGCATGTCTCCCATCATCACGGATGAGTATACTTCGGAAGTCATCAGCAGCACCAGTGACGTCATCTATCGAGAGATGCCGACTGTCGTTGGGCTCTCCGTGGAGGAGGCCAGGAGAAAGCTAAATCTTTTGAAAATGATTGTCACCGTGGACTACGTGGAATCGGATGACGTCCCATCAGGTGAAGTCATCAGTGCAAACGTTGATGCGGGACTGATGGTGGAGGAGGGCAAGGAAATTGTCCTGACCGTCAGCTCGGGAGTCGAGGGAATTTTGGTTCCTGACGTTACGGGCTATGGATATGACGAGGCTGCAAGCAAACTGACGCAGGTTGGTTTTTTGGTGAATCGTCTGGATGATTATTCTGATTTGGACGTTGGGCAGGTGTTTAATCAAAATCCCGTTTCTAACGTGCGTGCCCCCAAGGGAAGCGTGATCACGGTTTACGTCAGCAGAGGTCAGGAAAACGTCATGAAGCGCGTTCCGAGTCTTGTAGGAAAAGAACAAACGACTGGCGAGCTTGAAGCCGTTGAAAGCGGTTTGAGCATTGGCAACATCACCATGGTTTTTAATGATGATTACGCAGAGGGGCTTATTTGTTCTCAAAGCTATTCCGCTGGCGTATATGTGGATGAGGGAACCGCCATCGACATAAGTGTCAGCCTTGGGAAAAAGCAAAGCTATAAATGCAACGTTACCATTGAGGCGCCGACGGCGGCGGAAGCGCCTGATTACAGGGCAGGGAGCAACGTCAGCCTGAAGCTTGTTGCAGATACGGGTTTGATTCTATTAGACACGACGACTACAAGCTTCCCTTACCCCATAAGCTATCAGAGCATTGATTCTCCTGGCGGAAATTTAACCATTACATATACCGTGACCATTCCGGGGGAGACGACGACAGATCCCGCTACGGGAGAAACCGTTGTGGGGGAAGGCAAGACGGAGAAAAAAAGCTTTGTCAGAAGAATTGATTTCGTGAGAGAATAAGGGCATGCAGGGAAAGATCGTAAAGGGGATTGCTGGTTTCTACTACGTCAACGTAGACGGCAAGATATATGAGTGTAAGGCGAAGGGCGTCTTTCGCAAGGATCATCGAAAACCGTTGGTTGGCGATGACGTTCGGTTGGAAATACTGGATGAGGAGAAAAAGCTGGGGAACGTAGCGGAGCTGTTGCCCAGAAAAAGTGAATTGATCCGCCCTGCCGTGGCCAATGTAGATCAGGCCATGGTGATTTTTGCAGTCACCTCACCAGCACCGAATTTGAACCTGCTTGATCGGTTCCTCATCATGATGGACCGTCAAAAGCTTCCCTGTCTGATCTGCTTCAACAAAGTGGATTTAGGGGATGCCGCGCTGATTGAAAATTATCGAAAGACCTATGAAAACAGTGGTCATCCGATGCTGTTCATTAGTGCAAAGAATGGCTTGGGACTAGAAGACTTAAAGGTTTATTTGCAAGGAAAGACGACGACCGTGGCAGGACCAAGCGGCGTCGGGAAATCCTCCCTGATCAATTTGCTTTTAGGGGAGAGCACTATGGAAACGGGTAGCCTGAGTGCTAAGATCGACAGAGGAAAGCATACGACCCGTCACAGCGAATTATTGCAGATTGGGCCGGAGAGCTTTATCTTTGATACGCCGGGCTTTAGCTCTTTGGAAGTGACGGACGTGGAAAAGGAAGAACTGGCAGGATATTATGCGGAATTTGACCCCTTCGAAAAGTATTGTAGGTTCGGAGGGTGTTCGCACGTGACGGAACCGATTTGTGGGATCCGTCAGGCCGTACGAGATGGCGAGATTTCACACATTCGATATGAAAATTATTGTCAATTATATGAAGAATTAAAGGCAAAAAAACGATACTAGTTATTTGGTGGGAATTGGAGAACGCAGATGGCGAACAACAGTCAGGATTGGAAGAATCTTGGGGAACAGATCCTGGATTCGGTAGCCGGTGCTTTAAACACCGGGGATTTTAGGCAATTGAATAATTTGGTTTCCGGTACGGTGAACAACGTCGTACAGGAGGCAAAGAAGCAAGCGGAAATTGAAAAGCTGACCAGGGAAGAGATTTTACGGCAATATCGTGAAAATAATGCCGCCAATTATCAGAAATGGCAGCAACAGCAGGAGGAGTTGGCCAGACGGAAAGAGGAGCGGCGCGAGGAATGGAGAAAGATTCGGGAGGCACAGAATTATCGGTATTCTCAGAATCGTTCCGTGAACGGACAGCCGGCTTCAACGACCCTTCCGCCGCCCCCGAGATTTCGTGGGGTGCGGTTCAATAAGGTTGGCAACGTAGCCAGCGTACTAAATACCGTTTTTGGCTCCATTGGACTTGGCGTTGGTGCCTCGCTTGCGTTAGTATCATTGATTCTGCTGACTTCTGGCGGCACTTGGCTTCCGGTTGGTATTGTAACGGCAGTGATTTTAGGAGTTTCCACCTCGCTGATGAGCAGGGGAAGTAAGCAACGCGGCCTGATTAAGAGAGCGCAGCGTTATATGCAGATCTGCGGAAATAAGATGTATGCAGACATTGATGAGATTGCATTGCAGACGGGAAATAGCTCCAAGTTTGTCCGCAAGGATCTGAAGAAAATGCTACGTAAGGGCATGTTTCCCGAGGGACATTTGGATCGTCAGGAAACCTGCTTTATGTTGAGCAATGAAGTGTATCGTCAGTATACGGAGACGGCTGAGGCCTTCCGGATGCGGGAGCAGATGAAGGAAGAGAGCACGCGTCAACAGACTCTTGAGGAAGAGGCACAGGAGCTCAAGAATCAACAGGAAGTCGAATTAAATGCCATGATGGCAGAGGGAATGACCTACATACAAAGATTACGCGCTTTGAATGAGGCCATTCCGGGCGCTGAGATCACGGCTCAGCTTTCGCAGCTCGAGAGCCTTTTGAGGCAGATCTTTGACCGCGTCAAGGAGCATCCGGAGCAGATGAACCGCATGCACAAGCTGATGGAGTATTACCTTCCTACCACGGTAAAGCTGATGGAAGCTTACGTACAGTTTGAAAAGGTGGAGAATCCCGGACAGGACATCAGAGATGCAAAGGCAGAGATTCAAAAAACCCTTGGCATTATCAACGAAGCCTTTACGGAGCTTCTCAACAATCTCTTTCAGGATGAGGTCTTTGATGCCACCACGGATGCACAGGTATTGCAGGCAATGCTTTCCAGAGAAGGCCTTCGCCGCGAGATGAGTGCCCAGCCCATAGGCTCTGATGCAGAGGAAGACGATGCATCAGAGGAGGATGAGGAAGAGGAGAACCCCTTCCGGTTAACCTTGGAACCAGAGCAACCTGAGGTATTGCCTTCCTTGAAGGCACCCTGGGAAAGCTAGGAGATAAATACATGAATGGAGGACAAGCAAAATGAGCAATGAATTGGACGAAATGATCAACGCTGCACCTACTCTGACACTGGAACCTATGCCCTCGGGCACGGATGCACTTTCTTCAATTACTCTTGAGGAGAAGAAGGAAGAGGCTCCCGTCGTGCAGGAAGTGAATCTGACACCTCAGGAGCAGAAGATGGTAGATGACTTCGCAGCCCAGATCGACATTACCAATACCCAGCAGGTAATGCAATATGGTTCCGGAAGCCAGAAGAAGATTGCAGATTTCTCTGAAAGCGCTCTGGGTAACGTCCGTACCAAGGACATGGGGGAAATCGGTAAGATGCTGACCGACGTGGTCGCAGAGCTGAGAAGCTTTGAGGATGAAGAAGACAAGGGCTTCTTTGGAAACCTTTTCAAGAAGAGCACGGCAAAGATCTCTGACATGAAGGCAAAGTACGACAAGGCCGAGGTGAACGTCAATAAGATCTGCAAGGTGATGGAGGGACATCAGGTAACGCTCCTCAAGGACATCGCCATGCTGGATAAAATGTATGATCTGAACATGAACTACTATAAAGAGTTGTCCATGTACATCCTTGCAGGTAAGCAAAAGCTTGAGCATGCAAAGAAGGTAGAGCTTCCTGAGCTGGTTGCTAAGGCTGAGAAGAGCGGTCTGCCTGAGGATACCCAGGCTGCAAGAGATTTCTCCGCACAGATTGACCGTTTTGAGAAGAAGATCTATGATTTGGAGCTTACGAAAACAATTTCCCTGCAGATGGCTCCTCAGATTCGTTTGATCCAGACCAATGATACGGCGATGAGTGAGAAGATTCAGTCTACGCTGGTGAACACCATTCCTCTTTGGAAGAGCCAGATGGTCATTGCCATCGGACTGAACCATTCTACTAATGCCGCAAGGGCACAGAAGGAGGTATCTGACATGACGAACGCACTGCTGAAGAAGAATGCAGAAACCTTGAAGATTGCCACCATCGAGACTGCTAAGGAGAACGAGAGAGGCATCGTTGACATCGAGACCCTGACCCAGACCAACCAGACTCTGATCAGCACCTTGGATGAAGTGATGAAGATCCAGGAGGAGGGCAGAACGAGACGTGCGAACGCCGAGGTTGAGCTTACCAGAATTGAAAATGAAATGAAGCAGAAGCTTCTTGACATCAGCAAGGGCAGCATGGGACAGAAATAAGAAAAGAAAGCAAGCGATCGCTTGTGATAAAAGGCCAGTTTCCGAAAGGAGACTGGCCTTTTTCCGTAAATTGGGACAATTCGATTCTTATTGCGCAAGAAATAACAAGGATTAAGCAAATACAACAATAATTGTGTTGCATAAAACGATTTTTTCTGAGAAAATAGACAAAAGAGCTTTGAAAATAAATTATGAAAAGGCAAGAGGAGGAAACACATGAATTTAAAAACAGCGTATGAACCTTTTTTTAAGATTGGTGCGGCGATATCAAGATGGAATTTATATACGCCTGCACACGTCAAGTTCTTAACGGAGCAGTTTAACAGCTTCACCGTTGAAAATGACATGAAGCCCATGTTTTTTTTAGACGGCAAGAAGAATAAGGCAGAGGCGGAGAAGTATCAGCTTTGTCCCGCGCTGACCTTTGAGCGTGCCATTCCTTATCTGGAGATGGCAAAGGCAAAAGGCATCGCGATGCGCGGACATACGCTTGTTTGGCATAATCAGACCCCACAATGGTTCTTTTATGAAAATTACAATACGTCTTCCAGGCTGGCTAGCCGTGAAACCATGCTGGCGAGAATGGAGAATTATATCAAGGGCGTCTTAGGTTTCGTCCAGGAGAACTATCCTGGCGTCATCTATGCGTGGGACGTGGTGAATGAGGCCATCAATGACGGCGGATTCCGTGATTCCCTTTGGTTTAAGACCATTGGCAAGGATTTTGTGGAGATGGCGTTCACCTTTGCAAGAAAGTATGCGGCTCCCGGCGTAGCGCTGTTCTACAATGATTATGAGACGGCGCTGGATTGGAAGCGTGACTGTATCTTAAAGGAGATTCTGATCCCTCTGAAGGAAAAAGGATTGATCGACGGCATGGGCATGCAGTCTCATCTTCTCATGGATCATCCTGATTTCAAGGATTATCAGACGGCATTGGAAATGTATGGGGCAACGGGTCTTGAGATTCAGATCACGGAGCTGGATCTTCATAATGCAGATCCTTCCAAGGAATCCATGCATCAGCTCGCTTTGAGATATCAGGAGTTGTTCGGAATCCTGCTCGCAGCAAAGGGAACCGGCAAGGCAAACATTACGGCGGTCACCTTCTGGAACCTGCTGGATGAGAACAGCTGGCTGTCCGGATTCCGCAAGGAGACCAGCTATCCGTTGCTCTTCCACGGAAAATGTGAGGCGAAGGAAGCTTATTATGCCGTATTGGAGAATGTTCGTCCCAAGGAGGAGATTGACCCTTGGAAGTTTGAGGCGGATGAGAAGGATTTTGAAGTAACGGGAATGCCCGTAGAAAATAAAGGAGGCAATACCATGCAAGAGGTTTATGAATTTCTGAAGGAAGCTGGCGTATATTATTTGGCAACGGTGGAAGGAGATCAGCCCAGAGTAAGGCCCTTCGGTACCATCGACATGTTTGAGGGCAAGCTGTATATCCAGACGGGTAAGGTGAAGGAAGTGTCCAAGCAGCTGCAGAAGAACCCTAAGGCTGAGATTTGTGCCTTTATGGAGGGCAAATGGCTGCGCGTTGCAGGCAAGCTGGTTCGTGACGACAGACGCGAGGCGAAGGTGCACATGCTGGAAGCATATCCCAATTTGAAGGGGATGTATTCCGCTGATGATGACAACACCGAAGTACTGTACTTCCAGGATGCAACCGCAACATTCTCCTCCTTCGGAGCACCATCAAGAAGTTTTCAATTTTAATTTGAATTGACCAGGGGCTAGTTAGGCAGTGTTCCTCAGGCACGTTCGCACTCCAGGTCCAGCAGCAAGCGCAGAAGGCATCTTCCCACTTCGTGGGCCCCTCCTTCGGCTATGGTATCGGTACTAAGGAGTCAAAAGACGCCTCCTAAGTACCGACGCTTGGGACATGGGCCTGAGTGAATACTGCCTAACTGCCCCTTGAGGTTAAGGTCCATTTTAGACCCTAAAATATAAAACTTCAGTAGGGGGTAGTATTCTATGAAAGTAAGACCGAGTATAGTTACGTTTGAGGATGGTACGAAGATTTGGGAGGCGGAGCTTGGTACGTTTGCGGTGAAGACCTATTTGCCCAAGACGGATCTGCCTGCGGATATTGTGAATTTCGGATTTCGTGCTCCGTATTTGATGGTGTTCGAAGAGCAGCGGATGTCGAAGGAGGAAGCAAAGGCATTTGCGGATCAGAACGGGTTTTCTGAAGTGGCTTCCCAGTTTGCGGGGAGCGTAACTTTCTTTTATCCACTCTGTGAAGGTGGCTGGGAGAATGCGCCTGAGAGTCTGTTTGTGGACATTTTGAACGAATCCCGCATCAGTCAGTATTACGAGGATGGCATGGCCATCATGTACGACCGCTTTGCAAAGAAGATGGGAGATGCCTATATCCGCGGTGCGGTGCTTAGAACCTATCTGTATGGGTATGGTGCATCCGCTGATTTTATCGCAAAGAATTATTTAAAGACCATTCAGGGACCATTCCTTTGGGGACCTGGAGACGTAACGCCTGCTGCATGCATTCTGCAGAACCTTAGTGTGATTCCCAGTCCTGAGCGCAGGGATATCCCCGTTGTATCGATCGGTAACAGCGATGAGATCAATGATGCTCTCATGGAGAGCTTGGATGACGTGCTTGTGGAACAGGTTGCAGATGTTCCGGGTGATTTCAAGGAGTTTGTTGGAAACTATAGGCGTATCCTTGGAAATCTTCAGGATGAGCCTGATCTGGAAGAGATGGGAATGGTGTGCGAGCCTTCCTTTGTCACCGTGAAGACGTCGGCGGACAATCGTGGAGATGATAAGGATACCAAGGAGCATAAGATAGGATATGTTGCCTTTTACAACAAGGGCATCATGGATGGCGGGAAGAAGGTTCCTCTTGTGATGTGCTTCCATGGCGGCGGTGATTCGACCTTCTTTATGGCGAGCTGCTCCGGTTGGAATCTGATCGCTGCGAAATACGGATTTTTACTAGTCTGCGTGGAGAATCATTTGAACAGTACGGCGACGGAAACCATCGAGATGATTGCTAAGCTCAAGAAGAAATACTCCATTGACGAGACTAGAATCTACGCCTCCGGATTTTCCATGGGTGGCTGTAAGTCTTGGGACATGATGCAGGAATACCCTGAAATCTTTGCAGGCGTAGCACCGATGGATGCGACCTTTGAGGTAGGCTGTAATTCCTACGGAGAGCCTGTTGGCGAGTACAATCAGGACAAGCTTCTTCCCGTATTTTATGCGGGTGGTGAGATCACGCCGCTCCCTGAGCTTCCTTGTCAGGCACAAAAGTGTGTAGACCGCATGCGCTATGTCTTCCAGGTAGATCAGGTGAAAAAGGCTTATGACGTGAAGCTGGAGGAGAAGGAGAGCTGGGAGAATCCCATTTGGGGCGTAAACGGTGACTTTACCTATCAGCTCGTCAATGAAGAGCGGGAAAACAGCGTTTTGACTCTCGAGCTTTTTACCAGCACGAATGGAAAATGCTATGCAGTCTTTGGATGCGTTGGAAATCAGGGACATGAGGTTCGTCATCATACCTGTGAGCAGGCGTGGAAGTTCTTGAGCCAGTTTAGAAGACTTCCGGACGGTACGATCGAGGGCGGTGACCTGGAGAAGGTAAAGGCACTGTATCAGTAGGAGAAGAATCTGGCAACGACTATTCTTAAAAGGATTTCAGAAATAATGTCATGAAAAGGGGTGGTTTCCATATGGAAGCCACCCTTTTTTGAAGTAATTGTTTCGTCCCTGACATTGTTGCCATTGATCTGTCCTTGATATCGCGGACTATATAAATTTCAGTTCTGTATTTTGATGCATGTTCAGGATGTCACTACAGGTATGACGATACAGGTCACTGCGGCCTTCCACGGAGGTCAGCTTCGAAATTTTTTCCTGTAAAGCCGCATTATCCTGAATCACGGCAATGAGATAGGGATTATATTTCGTGCCGGCCCCTGCTGCCAGTTCCTCCAGCAATTGCTTGAAGCTTTTGCCGGTATTATAATTTCTTCCCAGCACGTCCGTGGCAGCGTCCGTGCAGTCCGCGATTGTGATCAGATCGATCAGGATGCGGATGGGAGAGGAGGTATTGTCAAAGTTTGTCGGATAGCCTGCACCGTCATAGGACTTGTGGTGTCCGAGAATGACGTCAGTATAGGGTGCAAAGGTCGGATCCTTGGACAAAAGCTTTGTGCCGAGCAGGGGATGATACTTAAGAATGCCAAATTCATCCTCCGTGAGACGTCTGTCCTGCGTGTTGATGACAAGGGCAATTCTGCACTTTCCGACGTCGTGGATCAAACCACAATTTTCGATGATGGAAAGGAGCTTTTCACGATTCTCTTTGACTGATGCGAGATCATGACATCCCTCTAATCCTACAAATAATTCCGGACGCGTTTCTATGGCAGCTTCGCAGATCAGGGAAGCAATCTTGGAAACCATGCGACTGTGAATATATGTCATTGGCTGCCTACAAAGGATCAGGCGGGTAAGTAGCTTCCATTTTTCGTCATTGTCCTTCAGGTAGGGCTCAACGCTTTCATAGAACGCATAAAGTAAATAATCAAGATTGTCTGAGTAAAAGGAGTAGGGCACCTTCATCAAATCCTGAAGAATACGATTGATTGCCTGATCCAGGATTACGTGCTTATCAGGAGGAAGTTCCTCAAGCATGGAAAGCGTGTAATTGAAAGTGAACAGCTCATTGTTTAGGAGCTGTACTAAGTGAGCAGCATCATTTTTATCAAAATTCAGCGGCGGAATTGCTTTTTGAATGTAATCCGCCATGGCCTGAACACAGGCCTCCGTGGAGAACTGTTTCTTAAGGCGTTTGACGTTGTTCTCCATGATCTTGTAGTAGCCGGATGGGTCACTTTTTACGGTGATGCGCCCAATTTTATTAAGCAGACCACTGGCGATATTGCAATATTCATCAGGATTCGTGATGAGATTAGGATGGATGGATAAAATATAAAGATATTGGTCATCCACGGCCTTGATCTTTGCCTTCAGGTAGGGGGAATTTCCATCGAGCTTTTGTACGTCCTCGCGATCCCATAGGGCGTGCGCCCCCTGGTAATACTCGCTGGTCTTTCCTTCTATGGAGGGATACACGGTAGAATACTGAATCAAGGAAATATAAGCGCTGAAAAAGAGTCCTCGGAAGACTTCAGTTTCAATTTCGCAATAATGCTCCTCCAAGGTGGAGATTTTTTCAAAATACTGAAGCCATTCGGAAGGGCCAAAATAATTTAACGTTCTGTCAAAGAGCAGATAATTCGCATAGCCCATGGCATAGTTTAAGAAGACGATCTTACCATAATCCTGCAGCTCCTCAAAATAGGGAAGCAAAATACGCTCTAATCGAAGACCGACGGATACGACGTAAACACCGTTGACATGAAGGTTATATGCGAGTTCAAAAAGAATTCCGAGCTCCTCACGGGTGAGCCTTTGAGGGAGGGAATCAAAAAAATTCTTGCAAATGTCTTCATTGTTCTGGTAAACCTGACGCAGGGTTTCCGACCTCTTTGCAGCGAGATCCTTCCACTTTTGCTCCTCACAGGATTCCATCAATTTATCATTCCATTCACCCACCAGGGCAGAATTTTTTTGGAGCGTTTCAAAAAATACGTCAATCTGTTCTTTTGTAATCTTTTTCTCTTCCAAAAGGAAAGCCCCCTTTCTCGAGGTTGCATACTTCACTTTATTATAACTTATTATCGACAAATCTGACAACCTTTTTTATAAAACTGACCTTTTTTTCCGAGAGATTTAGACGTTGCACAATCGTCTTGAACGTGCTAAGATAAAGCAAGTTTCATAAAGAAGAGTAATTGGTGCCGGCGGGGAAGCTCTTTTTCTCCAAGGGTTAAAAGGGAAGCGGGTGTGATTCCCGCACGATCTCGTCACTGTGATAAGGGAGTGAAGGCGCGAGGATCTTGCAAAAGCAATGATCAGTCACTGATCCGATGGATTGGGAAGGCAGCGTCCTCATGAGGATCTTTCAGCCAGGAAACCTGCCAGTTATAATGGTACGGGAAGAAATTCCAGACCACGAGTAATTGGTCGTATCGGAAAGTAACCATCTTAAGTTTATTGACTTGAGAGGGTTCCTTTTGATGAAAAATTACTCTGCTGTTCGAAAGATTTGGCAGGGTTTTTCTTTTGATGCAAAGATTCCAAGCTCTTCTGGACGGAAACGGACCAAAAAGAAAAGACATAGTAGGAAAGAGGAGAGAAACATGAAGAAAAAAGCATTGTTGGCAATCTTTGCGGCACTGACGCTTGCCATGGGAGGCATGACCGCCTGCACGAACATGGCAACGGAGCCTGCCGGTGCAAGTGAGACTCAGGAGAGTACGGTAGTTGAAGAGTCAAAGACGGAGGAGAGCAAGGCAGTGGTTCAGGAGAAAACGGATCAGGAGCTTGCAGACGAAGTGGCAGCACTCATTGATGCCATCTATGTACAAAAAAGAACCGATCAGACAGATGAGCAGTGTGCGGCGGCAAGGGCTGCATGGGATAAGCTGACGGATGCTCAGAAGGAACTGGTGGAGGGTGAATTTGCAGATCCCGATTATTTTGGCAGGGACACGGGAGATGCCTCCTTAGACGATCCTTTGAATCAAGATGGTATTGGAGAGAAAGAGCTTTTGGTGGTAAGCTTCGGAACCTCCTTTAACGAAAGCCGTGCACAGGATATTTCCAGCGTGGAAAAGAGATTGCAGGAGGCAAATCCTGATTGGGACGTGCGCAGGGCTTTTACTGCACAGATTATCATCAATCACGTACAGGCCAGGGACGGTGAAAAGATTGACAATATGGAGCAGGCATTAACCCGGGCCGTTAATAATGGCGTAAAAACGCTTGTCGTACAGCCTACGCATTTAATGCAGGGCGCGGAGTATGACGAGTTGGTTGATTGCTTGAGCAAATATAAAGACAAGATTCCCTGCATCGTTGTTGCGGATCCGTTACTTGGCGAGGTTGGCGCAGATGCCTCCATCATCAACGAGGATAAAAAGACTGTGGCACAGGCGGTCGTAGCCGATGACGTGAAGGTGGCAGGCTATGAGGACGCGGCAGCAGCTGCTAAGGATGGCGTGGCACTGGTTCTGATGGGCCATGGAACCGCACACGGCGCAAAGGTAACCTATAGCCAGATGCAGACACAGATGCAGGAGCTGGGTTATGACAATGTCTTTATCGGTACCGTTGAGGGCGAACCCGAGGATACGTCATGTGAGGCGGTCATTGAGAAGGTTGCAGAAGCTGGCTACAAGAAGGTCATTCTTCGTCCGTTGATGGTTGTGGCTGGCGATCATGCCAACAATGACATGGCTGGCGATGATGAGGACTCTTGGAAGAGCATGTTTATTGCTTCTGGAAGGTTTGAAAGTGTTGACGTACAGATTGCAGGTCTTGGCAGAATTCCTGAGATACAGGAGATCTATAAAAAGCATACGGAGGAAGCCATTGAGCTTGCGAAGGATGTTGCAACGGGAAGCGGAGCAGTGAATGCTGGTTTGACCGTTGCAGATCTCAAGGAGGGCGTTACCTACCTTGCAAAGTTCGATACGGACAGTGGCATGTTTAAGGCCAATGAAGCCTGCGAAGGCAAAGGAACCCTGACGATCAAGGACGGCAAAATGACTTTGCACATTAGCATGCCCAGCGATAAGATCGTTAACCTGTTCCCTGGACTGATTGCCAACATGACCGAAAATGATGCAGCAATCCTTCAGCCTACGATCGACGTAGTGACCTATGCAGATGGCACGACAGAAGAAGTTTATGGCTTTGACGTACCCGTTCCTGTGCTAAATGAAGAGTTTGACCTTGCGCTTGTTGGAACGAAGGGAACCTGGTATGATCACAAGGTCATCGTTTCCGAGGTGGCAGAAGGTAGTCTTGAAAAAGTAGTGACGGTCAAGGGAGCTGTTGCAACGGATGCAAAGTTAGCTGACGGCGAATATGTTGCAGAGGTGACGCTCTCCGGTGGCAGTGGCAAAACAACCGTGGAAAGCCCTGTCAAGATCATTGTCAAGGATGGGCAGGCATATGCCGTTTTGGTTTGGAACAGCAAGAATTATGACTACATGATCGTGGACGAAGTGAAGTATTTAAATGAGGCCGCAGAGGGAGAAAACTCTCAGTTCACCATCCCCGTTAAGGCGTTCGGCGAGGAGCTCAGCGTCATTGGCGATACGATTGCCATGAGCAAGCCTCACGAAATTGAGTATACCTTACTGTTCGAATTACAGCAATAAAGGATGACATCTATGCGTAAAGTATTCCTCATCATTTTATGCTTGTCCCTGTGCGCCTGTGGCGTGCGGGGGCAGGCGGGAATGCCTGATGCCGAAACGGGCGGGCATTCGAACATAGAAAATACACATGTCGTGGACGGAGAAATGGATGCTGCGTCCTTTGACCAGATGCAATGGGAAAAGGGTATGGAGCTTTCTCATGCCACGACTTTTTTTGTGGAAAGCTGCGGCGAATATAACCTGATCACCATTGCAGGGACGGATCGATATCTGCTAATCCCCGAGGGGGGAACCATTCCGGCAGAAGTGCCAAAGGACGTGATCGTTCTCCAAAAGCCTTTGACAAAGGTCTATATGGCTTCTTCCTCCGTCTTTGACCTTGTGAGGGAGGCGGGAGCGTTGGACCGTCTGAAATTTTCCGGGAGCAAAATGGACGACCTGTGCATTGCGGACGCGGTGACCGCAATGGAGGAGGGAAGACTTCTTTATGCAGGAAAATACAGTAAGCCGGACTATGAACTATTGCTTGCTGAGGGCTGTGATCTGGCGGTTGAAAATACGATGATTTATCACAATCCGGAGGCAAAGGAAAAACTCGAATCCTTGGGAATTCCCGTGCTGGTGGAGAACTCAAGCTATGAGGAGCATCCCTTTGGAAGGCTGGAATGGATCAAACTCTATGGACTGTTGTTTGATCATTATGAGGAGGCACGACAGTTTTTTGATGAGAGAATCAAAGGACTGACTCCCGTGCTGCAGCAGGAACCGACAGGACAAAAGGTAGCCTTTTTCTATGTCAATTCCAATGGCGTCGTGAATGTCAGAAAGCCCGGGGACTATGTCGCAAAAATGATTGCACTCGCAGGCGGAGAATATGTTTTGGCAGGTATGAAGGAGGAAGAGGAAAATGCTCTTTCAACCATGAACATGCAGATGGAGGACTTTTATCTTGCTGCGAAGGATGCGGACGTGATCATTTATAACAGCACGATCGTGGGAGAGATCAAAAGCATCTCGGAGCTGGAAGCAATCAGTCCCGTATTTTCGGATTTCAAGGCAGTCAGGGAGGGAAGGGTTTATTGCACGGCAAAAAATTTTTTCCAGGAGACGACAGCCATCACGGATTTTGTCGAGGATCTTGGAAGGGCGCTTAGAGACCAGAATGCGACGGAGTTTTCACAGCTCATTAGAGTCAATCGGTAATCCTTATTTGTAAATGTTTTTTGCTTAAAAGGATTGGGCGACTTGGGAAAAAGAAGGGGAAAAAGGGGCAGAAAAAGTGAGCTCCGAAGGAGAACATGGAACAGGAAAAGAGTAAGAAAAACATGGAAGACGGCGGAACGGAAAAGCTGATGCGGAGAGAGCCCGTCATGATGCGGAGAATCCTTTTCTTCTCAGGGATGCTTCTGCTCTTATTTGGACTTGTGGCTTGGAACGTTGGAAGCGGCAGCCAGTCCATGTCCTTTCGTGAAATTCTGGATATCCTGACGGGAAAGGTGCAAGAGGGAGCAGCGTTTCAGATTTTGTGGAATATTCGCTTCCCGAGGATCTGTGCGGCCTTTTTTCTGGGCGGTGCCCTTGCCGTTTCTGGATTTTTACTACAGACCTTTTTTGGCAATCCCATCGCTGGTCCCTATGTGCTTGGCATTTCTTCCGGGGCAAAGCTTGTCGTGGCGATCGTGATGATTATGCTGCTGAGTAAAGGAGTTCGCATCAGCTCCTTTGGGATGATGGCAGCAGCCTTTGTGGGCGCCATGATTGCGATGGGCTTTGTTCTTTTGGTTTCGCTCCGCGTACAGAAGATGTCTTTGCTGATCGTATGCGGTATCATGATCGGATATATCTGCTCTGCAGTCACGGAGCTTCTTGTCACCTTTGCGGATGATTCCAACATTGTCAATCTTCATAACTGGTCCATGGGAAGCTTTTCCGGCATGGCGTGGGGGAACGTCAAAACTATGGCGTGGATCGTTCTTCTTACCTGCGTCATTACCTTTCTTTTGTCGAAACCCATCGGGGCATATCAGATGGGAGAGGCCTATGCGAGGAATATGGGAGTCAATATTAGGGGCCTTCGGATTCTGCTGATCTTGCTTTCCAGTATTTTGTCAGCGTGCGTCACGGCTTTTGCTGGACCGATCTCCTTTGTTGGCATTGCTGTTCCGCATCTGGTGAAGCTGATGACAAAGACGGCGAAGCCCTATCTTATGATCCCCGGCTGTTTCCTGTGTGGGGCGGTCGTGACATTGTTTTGTGATGGCATTGCGCGGACGATCTTTGCACCCACGGAGGTCAGTATCAGCTCTGTTACGGCCGTATTGTTGGCACCGGTAGTTATCCTGATGATGATCAGAAAGGGAGAAAAGAGAAGATGAAAAAGGAACGACTTTTCTATTTCCTTGGATTTCTTGTCCTGTTGGCAGTGGAATTTTACATAGGTATTTTTGTGCATGATCGCTTTGTTCGCCCCTATGTCGGCGACGTGCTGGTTGTGATTGTTTTATATACTCTTTTTCGAACCTTCTCCGTGAAGAAACCTGTGTGGCTGAGCCTTTGGATATTTCTTTTTGCCATCTTTGTGGAAATTACGCAAATTCCGCCGCTTGTGGATGTCTTGGGCATTCGAAGCCACTTTCTTCGCGTCCTGATGGGAACGAGCTTTGCATGGGCGGACATGTTGGCTTATGCAGTGGGAAGCGTTGTCAATTTGCTTCTGGATCTTAGGATCAGGAAGGAGCGCAGATGACGGAAAAGATGGGATTGAAAACAGAAAATTTATCCGTTGGTTATGGAAAAAAAATCCTTCTTTCTGGTGTGGAGCTGGAGGTAAAAGCAGGTAAAATTCTAACACTGATCGGCCCTAACGGTTCTGGAAAATCGACCATCCTAAAGACGATTACGAGGCAGCTGAGAACCCTGGGGGGAAAGATTTTGCTTATGGATCGGAACATGGAGGAGCTTCCCGGAGAGGAGATCGCGAAGACGCTTTCCATGGTGATGACGGAACGCCCGACGCCAGAGCTGATGACCTGCAGGGAGGTTGTCGGAACAGGCCGATACCCTTATGTCGGACTCATGGGAATCCTCGGAAAAGAGGATTGGAAAAAGGTGGAGAAAGCCTTGGAGACGGTCTTGGCGAAAGAGGTCGCGGACAAGAGCTTTTATGAGATTAGTGACGGGCAAAGACAGCGCGTTATGTTGGCCAGGGCGCTTTGTCAGGAGCCGCAGGTGCTGGTCTTGGATGAGCCGACGTCTTATCTGGACATGCGATTTAAGCTGGACATTTTGGAGAGCATTCGCCGTCTGGCGAAGGAACGCAAGATCGCGATCATGATGTCCCTGCATGAGCTGGACCTTGCCATGAAGGTGTCTGACGAGATCGCCTGTGTGGATGGCAAAGGAATTTCAAGGCTGGGAACGCCGGAGGAGGTTTTTCGGGGTACCTACGTGCAGGAGCTTTACGGCGTAAGCAAAGAAAGCTATGAACCTCTCACGGGGGAGCTGTTTCTTTCGTCGAAAGGGATTCAGCCAAAGGCCTTTGTGATCGGCGGCGGGGGGGAAGGAATCCCCACATATTACAGACTTCAGAGGGAGGAGATCCCTTTTGCCGCAGGCATCTTGTTTGAAAATGATCTGGAGATGGCGGCGGCGCGGGCATGTGCTTCGAAGGTGATCAGCGTGGCGGCATTTTCGGAGATGGGTGAGGAAGCCTTAAAAAGGGCGAAGGAGTGCATGGACGAGTGCGAGACGGTTTTCTGCCCATTGACGACCTTTGGCCCGCTAAATGAGGCAAATAAAGCACTTTTAGAGTATGCTCAAAATTGCGGAAAACTAAAAAACGTGTTAGAATAGAAGCTGGAGGACGGAAGATGGCAAAGGTACTCATGGTACAGGGAACGATGTCCAATGCGGGAAAAAGCCTTGTCGTGGCAGGGCTTTGCAGGATCTTTAAGCAGGATGGATATCGCGTGGCCCCCTTTAAGTCGCAGAACATGGCCCTCAATTCGTTTATCACGAAGGAGGGACTGGAAATGGGACGCGCACAGGTCATGCAGGCGGAGGCGGCAGGCATCGAACCCATGGTTTGCATGAATCCCATTTTATTAAAACCTACGACGGATAAGGGCTCCCAGGTCATTGTCAACGGAGAAGTCCTTGGCAACATGCCGGCAAAGGAGTATTTTAAGTATAAGACCAGGCTGATCCCAGATATTATAAAGGCTTTTCAAAAGCTGGAGGAATACGCAGACGTCATTGTCATTGAAGGCGCGGGCAGTCCTGCGGAGATCAATCTCAAGGAAAATGATATTGTCAACATGGGCCTTGCAAAGCTCGTGGATGCTCCCGTTCTTCTTGTCGGCGACATTGACAGGGGAGGCGTCTTTGCTCAGCTTCTTGGGACGATCATGCTTTTGGAGGAGGACGAGAAGGAACGAATCAAGGGCCTGATTGTCAATAAATTTCGAGGAGACAAGACCATCTTGGATCCGGGAATAACGATGCTGGAGGAGCGCGGCGGCATTCCCGTAACGGGCGTCCTTCCGTACATGCACGTGAAACTGGATGATGAGGACAGTCTCAGCGAGCGTCTGACGGACAAGGGACGCGGCGTTGTAAACATTGCCGTGATCAGGCTCCCGCGCATTTCGAATTTCACGGACTTTTCCGCCTTTGAACGAATTGACGGCGTTAAAGTGACCTACGTTACAAGGCCTTCTGAGCTCGCGGATGCGGACTTTGTCATATTGCCCGGCAGTAAGAATACGATTGGCGATTTGAAGTGGCTTCGCGAGAGTGGCATGGAGGCTTCCGTCTATCGCTTTGCACAGGAAAAGCCAGTCATGGGAATCTGCGGCGGCTATCAGATGCTTGGAAGCGTTATTTCTGATCCTGAAGGTGTCGAGGAGGGCGGTTCCATTCGTGGCCTTGGGCTTTTGAACATGGAGACGGTGCTGCAAAAGCAAAAAACAACCATGCAGGTCAGCGGAAGCTTTGAAAAGCTGACGGGTTTCTTTGCTTGCTTGTCTGGACAGAGGATAGAAGGTTATGAGATCCACATGGGAAATACACATCCCATGGAGTGCTCGGACCAAACAGAAGCTGGTAAGAAATCCGGGGGAGCTCTTACAAGGCTTCAAACAAAGGGGCAAACAGACGAGAATGCCTCTGCCTGCATGGGCGAGGAGCGTCTGGACGGAGCCGTTTGCGGTGACGTCTGTGGCAGCTACGTACATGGCATTTTTGATCATGGCGACATCGCATTTACCCTTGCAAAGGCTTTGGCGGACAAGAAGGGCGTGATCCTAAAGAAACCGCAGGAGTCAGATTATCAGGCATACAAGGAGAGCCAATATGATCTTTTGGCGGAAGAAATGAGAAAGCACATGGACATGGATGCAGTCTATGCCATGCTTCGGGATGCTGCAATTTAAGTTTTTGCTGATGAAAGCAAGAGTAGTCGTCAAGACGGGAGGTAAATGCTGCTCATGGATGGAGATCGATTGGATTGGAAGCTATATAAAGAGATCAAGGCAGGCTGGGACAGGGTAGCTAAACCCATAGATGGCATGGGCAGATTTGAGGAGTATTTGTCTCGCATCGGAGCCATACAGGGGACGAAGCTGCCGAAGCTGGCAAAAAGCCGTGTCATCGTCTGCTGTGCGGATAATGGCATTGTAGAAGAAGGTGTCAGCCAGTGCGGTCAAGAGGTGACAGCCATTTGTGCAGAAAACATTGGTGGCGGAAAATCGAGCGTTGCCATTATGGCAAAGCAGGCTGGCGTTGACGTATTATGTGTTGACGTCGGAATCAACACGGACAAAGAGCTTTCGAACGTACGAAATGAAAAGATTCGAAAAGGAACCAGAAATTTTAGAAAAGAACCTGCCATGACGCCGGAAGAAATGGAGAAGGCGGTAAACATTGGGCTAAAGCTTGTTTTGGAAAGCAAGGAACAGGGCTACGAGATTTTGGGGATTGGCGAGATGGGGATTGGCAACACGACAACCTCCAGCGCCGTCACTGCGGCCATCTTAGGATTGTCACCTGAACTGGTCACGGGCAGGGGTGCAGGCTTAAATGACGAAGGCTTTCAGCACAAAAAGGAGATCATTCGTGAGGCGCTGCTTCAATATGGGTATCAAACCGAGATTGGGGAGGTGCGGGATCTGGTGGCAAAGATGGGCGTAGAGCTTGGAGATAAGAAAAATAATCCATTGTCGCCTAGCCAGTATGCCTTGGACGTGCTAAGAACCTTGGGTGGTTATGATCTTGTGTGCATGGCCGGAATATGCATGGGAGGTTTTAAGTATCACGTGCCGATCGTCTTAGATGGTTTTATTAGTCTTGTCGCAGCACTGATAGCGTGCAGGGTAGTTCCGGAGACGAAAGAATATCTCATTCCCTCTCATTCAGGCAAGGAGCCTGCCATGAAGGCCATCGAGAAGGAGCTTGGGCTTGCGCCCGTGCTTTATGCAAATATGGCGCTGGGAGAAGGAACGGGGGCAGTACTCATGCTGCAGCTTTTGAAAACTGCAAATGCCGTATATGAGCAAAGCTGCTCCTTTGAAAACGCTGGTATTGAGCAATATCAAAGATATTAACGATAACTCGGGGCTAGGTTTGGATTGTCTTTCTGGTAGACTTTAGACCCAGAAAGACAATCCAAACCTTCCCCTCGAGGATATGGAAAGTTTAATTATATTGCTAATCCTTTTTCTTGAGGATATGGAAAGTATAATTATATTGCAGATTATTTTCTTGAGGATATGGAAGGCTAGAATGATAGACATGATTCATTATCCTCTCAAGAATAAGAGAAGTTTCATGAATGGCATATTTTATGATTCTTTCGAGTTTAATAATCGGAGAAGGTTTGTCGTATGATATTGGTTTTGGGTGGGAGCGGATGCGGGAAATCTGCTTATGCGGAAAAGCGAATACAGGAAGCGGCAGTGAAAAATCATGCGACCATCTATTATTTGGCGACCATGCAGGTCTATGGGGAAGAGGGACGCAAAAAAGTGGAACGCCATATTGAGCTGCGGCGCGGTAAGGGAATGCTGACGATCGAACAGACCAGGGAGATCGCGGATTCTATCCGGCAGATGCAGGAGGGGCCGCGAGTGGTGCTGCTGGAGGATTTGGGGAATCTGGTGGCAAATGAAATGTTTCAAAGCGATGGTACGGTGAATTCTCCAAAGATGGTGGCAGAGAAAATCGTTACGCAACTGAAGATGATCAGTGCAAAGGTTTCCGGGCTGATCATTGTTTCGAATAACGTATTTGAGGATGGCATCGAATACGAAGAGGGAACCATGAATTATATTCGTGCGTTGGGGGAAATCCATCAGAAGCTTACAGGGGAAGCTGAGGAGGTCGTTGAAGTGGTAGCAGGGATCCCGGTGACATTAAAGGTCTGAGATCCAAGGGGAACGCTCAAAAAGCATCCTAGGCGCAGATACAAAGGTTTTTGGAGAGGGCGCAAGAGAAGGCTTTGGGGGCAACAAGAGAAGGGCGAAGAGGTAGGGCAGAATGAACGACAGAAAAGTATTTGATAAGACGATGCACTTTCTGATTCACAACAGTTTTGTGTTTTCCGTCATTATCATGGGAGCGGTTCACGTTGGGCTGCTGGTGATCACGTGGCTTGCCGGCGTTAAGGCGATGGCGTATATCAATTGCGTAAGCGTTATCGTTTATTTGTTTTGTATTTTGCTGGCGAAATTTGGACACATGTTGCCTGTTTACGTCAGCATTTTTTTAGAAGTTACCGTGTATGCCATCCTGGGAACGCACTTCATGGGTTGGGATAGCGGTTCTTATTGTTATCTGTGTTCCATCATACCGATTATCATTTATTTTGGGTGCTTTTTGTTTAAGGGAACAAAAAGATGGATTGTCATTTGTGCCCTGGTCGTTAATTTTGCGGTTTATGTTTATTTATACGTTAGATACGTTGATGCCACTCCAATCTATGAATTACAGCATGTGACCCAAACGCTTCTGATGGTATATTCCTCATTTGTCATGGTATTTTCCATGATCTTTTATTACGAGCTCTATATTTATTCCAGCGAATCTGAGGTGGGTAATCTGGAACAGAAGAACAGGCAGCTTACGGTGGACGCAAAGGAAGACGTTCTGACGAATCTTTTGAACAGGCGAGGGTTTTTGCCTGTGGTGAAGGAAGTGATGAACGATGAAAAGGCGCATCATTTTTGTATTGCTTTTTGCGATCTTGACAATTTTAAGCGCATTAACGATACCTACGGACATGATTGTGGAGACGAGGTTTTGCGACACATTACGAAGCTTTTAAAACGGGAAATGCCTGGCTGCGAAATCTGCAGATGGGGCGGCGAGGAATTTATCATTCTGATGCGGGATTTCGATCTGGAAGTTGCCAAGGCGAAGATGGAATACATAAGAAAGCTTGTCGAAGAGACGCCGACCATTTTCTTTAATAAGCATGTCAACGTGACGATGACCATTGGCGTGGAAGAGAATAAGGAAATCTATCATGAACCGGAAGAGATCATCAAGGTGACCGATGAGAGAATGTATTATGGGAAAATGCACGGGAAGAACATTGTGATCTATGAAGACATGAAGGATGATGCGCAGGAAGGAAGAGAATGAAAGTGATAAAGAAAATGGCGAAAGCGTTCATTGTGGCGTTTTCCATTTATTCTAAATTACCGATGCCGAGATTTACTTGGGAATCCGATGACATGAAATATCATCTCTGTTTCTTTCCGTGGGTAGGTGCGGTACTTGGCGGCGCGGAAGCACTATGGTATTCCCTTTGCACGCAAAAGGAGCTTAGTTCCGTTGCCTTTGCTTTGGTGGCCATTGTCATTCCCATTCTGATTACGGGTGGCTTTCATCTGGATGGATTTATGGACACCTGCGATGCCCTGCATTCCTATCAGGACCGCGAGAAGAAGCTGGAAATATTAAAGGATCCGCATATCGGCGCCTTCGCGGTGATCTGCCTTGCAGCGTATCTTTTACTCATGGCAGGAGCGCTTGCCATTCTCTTTGATGCCGCAGCAAGCGAGGCGGTATGGTTTTTAGAGGGTGGACATGGCATCGCCGTGTTATGCATGGGATGCTTCTTATCCCGTGCCCTCAGCGGGATCAGTGTCGTTACCATGCCGGGTGCCAAGAAAAAGGGGATGCTGCAAACCTTTTCTGATACGGCAGGAAAGAAGACGGTGCTTGTGATTTTGGTGCTACAGACGGTGCTTTTGGCAATCGGAATGCTATTGCTAAATCCCGTGCTTGGCTGTATCACGCTGCTTTCTGCGGCATTTACTTACGTATATTATTGGCATGTCAGCAAAAAGCAATTCGGAGGAATTACGGGCGATCTTGCGGGATATTTTGTATCCCTGACGGAGCTGGTCATCATAGGGATGGCAGCGATCGTTACGGTTTTATGTATGTAAGAAAAAATGTATCTAAAGAGATATGCACGTCAATGCCGGAATTACGTGGATATTGGGCGAACGTAAGAGCTGGGATTATGAAAATGCAGGGACTTGGTGAACATGGAAATAAACGATTGATGGAGATACGCTATGAGAGTAATTATTGTACGGCATGGAGAGCCAAATTATGAAAAGGATTGTTTGACGGAGCGTGGGATCGAGCAGGCGAAGGCCGCGGCAAAACGTCTTCAGGAGGAGGGCATCAGGGAAATCTATTCATCACCCATGGGGCGGGCGAGACAGACGGCCGCGGAGACGGCAAGCTTATTGGGAATGAAGGACGTCAAGATTTTGGATTTCATGCATGAGGTTCCCTGGGGGAAGGAAGGCGGCAGCATGTTTGCTGAAGGGCATCCCTGGAATATTGCAGACGAAATGGTAAGACAGGGCTGGGATTTGAACCGTACGGATTGGCCGTCACATCCTTATTTCATCGAAAACAAGGTGACGAAGGCCGTGAGAGACATAGCGCCGCAGACGGATGCTTGGCTTGCAACGCTTGGCTATCGGCGCGAGGGACTATATTATCGTTGCGAGCGGGAAACGGATGAGCAATATACTGTTGCGCTGTTTTGTCATGGCGGATCCTCCACGGCCATGCTGGCGCAGATTTTGAATTTGCCCTTCCCGTACCTTTGTGCGACGCTTCACCTTTATTTTACGGGGATTGCAACTCTTCGGTTTGATCGAAATCCGGGAAGCATTTGTATTCCCAGCATGGAGCTGATGGGCGATGATAAGCATGTTTTGGAAAGAAACAAATAGGTACAGAGGAAACTAAAAATGGAATTATATCTTGGAGGACGGGCGCAGGGCAAGCTTGCGCTGGCATTACAAAGATATCCTCATGCAAAGGTGTTTGATGAGACCTGCCGTGAGGAAAACCTGTCGGATGCGGACGTGGTGATTTGGAATCATCTTCACCTTTTTGTCAAGACGTGGCTGTCTCAGGAGAAGGAACCGACGCAAATATGGGAGATGGTTGCAGACCTTCTTGATCAACACCCCGGCATGGTTGTGATCTGTGATGAGATTGGGAATGGCATCGTGCCCATGGATCAGGAGGAGCGGCGCTATCGTGAGGAGACTGGGCGACTGTTATGTAAGATCGCGGCGCGTGCGGACAAGGTAGAACGCATCCTTTGCGGAATCTCTCGGCGAATCAAGTGATTGGGTAAGCAGGATGCACATTTATTTACAAGAGGCATGAAGGAAAACGGCATGGAAAAGCAAGTGCGACTTTATTTAATCAGGCATGGTAAAACACCTGGGAACGAAGAAAAGCGATATGTTGGAAGGACGGACGAAGGCCTTTCGGAGCTCGGACGAAGAGAGCTTTTGCAAAAACAATTTCCTGAGGCGGAGCGACTCTTTTCCAGCCCGATGCTACGATGTTTTCAGAGCTGCGAATGTCTTTATCCAAATCAGAACGTCATGGTCATTCCCGACTTTCGGGAGATTGATTTTGGCACCTTCGAAGGGAAAAATTATCTGGAGCTTTCGGGCAATCAGGAATACCAGGCGTGGATTGACAGCGGTGGCACTTTACCATTTCCGAAGGGAGAGGACCGGCAGTCTTTTATTCAAAGGAGCCTGGCAGGCTTTCAGACGTTACTTCAGGAGCTTCGGGATAGTAAAAATTCTGAAATCAAGGCAGCAGCCGTCGTACATGGTGGCACAATCATGGCAATTCTCTCCACGCATTTTGGCGGAGATTATTATGATTATCAGATACCGAATGGCGAGGGCTTTTGCGTAACTATGAAACTAGATGACAAGAACGCTCAAATCCTAACCGTGGACAGGATTTTTGCAAAAAGGTCATAGGCGGAGGACAAGATGCCAACTTACTGTTATCATATCATTGCGTTCTTTGCAGGATTTGTGTTGGATTGCATTTTAGGAGATCCTTATTGCTTTCCGCACCCTGTCAGGCTCATTGGAAAAATGATTAGCTCTTTAGAAAATAAATACTTAGGACCGAAGCCGCCAAGGAATGAAATGCCAGAGACGACCGATGAAGCGACTGATGAGACGCCGCAGAAGGAGATGACGGAAACGGCTTCAGAGGAGGCCATAACCCCAACGGCTTCGGAGGAAGTGACAAAAAAGGAAACGGAGTCGAGTGCGCTGTCGCCGGAGGCCAAGAAAAAGCGAGAGCAGGGACGGACGACGGTCCTGATTGTATTGCTTTGTACCGTGGCAGTTACGGACGTAATCTTTTGGGGAAGCTATTACCTTCACCCTATTTTAGGCTGCGTGACAGAAACCATTCTGACCTATCAGATTCTTGCGGCTAAGTGCCTGTGCGTTGAAAGCATGAAGGTCTACAAGGCCTTAAAGACGGGACCCATTGAGAATGCCAGAAAGGCAGTCTCAATGATTGTTGGAAGGGATACGGATCAGCTGGATGAGGCAGGCGTGACGAGGGCGGCCGTTGAGACCGTTGCGGAAAATACCTCTGACGGCGTTATTGCACCGATGCTTTATCTTGCAATCGGCGGGCCGATTCTTGGCATGCTTTACAAAGCCATCAATACCATGGATTCCATGATTGGCTATAAGAATGAAAGGTATCTGGATTTCGGAAGAGCAGCGGCGAAGCTGGATGACGTTGTCAATTTTCTGCCCTCCAGAATGAGTGCCTGGCTGATGATTTTTGCCTGTCCCTTTTTGGGGGATCACTTCATTGCCTCAGAGGCGAAAAGAATTTACCTGCGGGATCGCAGAAAGCATGCGAGCCCTAATTCCGCGCAGACTGAGAGCGTTTGTGCGGGAGCACTCGGCATTCAGCTGGCAGGAGATGCAAGCTACTTTGGAAAGCTTGTTCACAAACCGACCATCGGAGACGGCAGACGAAAGGTCAATCCGGAGGACATCCGCCTGGCTAATCGCCTCATGTACGGTGCCACCATCCTGTGTCTCCTTCTTTGCATCGCCCTCATGGCTCTTGCCTGCTACTTCTTTTTTGGAGGCAATGAATACTGGCAACTCATAAAGCTGAAATAATGTATTAATCAACTATCAGCTTCGCATGATATATTTGTCACTCATGAAAACGATAAACATATCGTATGATTAAAAAGGTGCATTTAAAACTACAAGCTTATCGGAAAATAGTTTTCGACAGTTTGGGTGTAGCGGCTAACTATTTTGAATTCAATGGAAAGCCGGCAACAGACTCGAGGGGAAGGTTGGGAGCATCTTTCTAGGTCTAAAGCCTACTAGAAAGATGCTCCCAACCTAGCCCCGAGTTCTGCTTAAACATTTTGGAAAAAGGAGAGAAAAGCTATGCCATGTACTACTGTATTGGTCGGTAAGAAGGCCAGTCATGACAATACGACAATGATTGCGAGGACGGACGACGGACATTTTGACGTCAAAAAAATGATCGTCGTGGAACCGAACAAACAGCCGAAAAAATATAAGAGCGTGATATCTCATTTGGAGGTGGAGCTCCCTGAAAATCCCATGCGTTATACGGCTTGTCCGAACGTTGACAAGAAGGAGGGCATCTGGGCGGCAACGGGAATCAATGCCGCCAACGTCGGCATGACGGCAACGGAGACGATCACCTCCAACCCAAGAGTTCTTGCGGCAGACCCTCTCGTGGAATACAAAAAGGCAAAGTCAAGAAAGGAAAAGGACACCCCTGGCGGAATCGGCGAGGAAGATCTCGTCGTGCTGGTTCTTCCCTATATCCACAGCGCGAGAGAGGGTGTCCTGAGAGTGGCTTCCCTTCTGGAAACCTATGGAACCTATGAGTCCAATGGTATCGCATTCAATGACGAAAATGAAATCTGGTGGATGGAAACCATCGGAGGCCATCACTGGATGGCAAAGCGCGTACCTGATGAGGTTTGTGTGATCATGCCCAATCAGTTTGGCATGGATTCCTTTGACCTTACGGATGCGTTTGGTGCTAAGAAAAATCACATGTGCTCTGCAGATCTCAGGGAATTTATTCAGGAAAATCATCTGGATCTAAATCAGGCAGCGGCATGGAATCCAAGAGACATTTTTGGTTCCCATGATGACAGCGATCATATTTACAATACGCCGAGAGCCTGGTTTATGGGGAGATACTTAACGCCCTACAGCCATCGCTGGGAAGGAGAGAATGCGGAATTTACGCCGGAGAGCGATAACATTCCCTGGAGCCTTGTACCTGATCGCAAGCTGGCCGTGGAGGACGTAAAGTACCTGCTTTCCGGACATTATCAGGGGACCGATTTTGACCCTTATAAGGCGCAGGATACGGGAAAGCGCGGCATGTATCGCTCCATTGGCATCAACCGCACGGGTGTCACAAGTATTTGTCAGATCCGAAGTGACGTGCCAGATGCGATCAAGGGTCTGGAATGGATTTGCTTTGGCTCGACGGCCTTTGATTCCCTGCTGCCCGTATATCCAAATGCACCGAAGCTTCCGGGCTACTTAAGCAACGTGACAATGGATGCTTCAACGGAAAACTTTTATTGGGCGAGCAGAATGATTTCAGCCTATGCAGATGCACATTTTGCATACTGCGCACAGCCCATCGAAAGATACCAAGAATCCATGTTTGTCAAGGGGCGTCAGCTTGTTTTGGAATATGACAAAAAGATGAAGGAGACGGGAGATTTCTCCTTGACGAGTGAAGCAAACGAAAAGCTTTGTCAGATGGCAAAGGAGCGGACGACGGATTGCCTGAATAAGGTCCTGCAAATCGCGAGTGAGCACATGAAAAACGGATTTAACCGTGCGGATCATTAACCCTCCTAAGGAAGCAATGTCATGAAGTTACGGATTAAGCAAGAACTCGGGGGAAGGGAGAAACCTCGTGCCATTGTTTTATGAGAGATTGATGGGTTGCGGGCATGACGAAAGATAAGAATGGTTAGGGAGAACAGAGGATGCACGGCGGAGACATTTATCGCAATAAAGTACATACGGATTTTTCCGTGAACATCAATCCCTTGGGAATTCCGGAGCAGGTACGGGAGAAATTGGCGGAGGCCATTGGGCAGGTGCAGGCCTATCCGGATGAAAGGTGTGAAGAGCTTCGGGAGAAGCTGGCAATGCGCTTTGGATTGCAACAGGAAAACGTGCTTTGCGGGAATGGGGCATCAGAGCTGCTCCTTGCAATTAGTAGGTGGAGGAGACCTAAGAAGGCTTTGCTTTTGGCACCTGGGTTTTCGGGATATCGCAGGGCTCTTAGGGCGGGGGATTGCAGGATCACGCATTTCTATCTGAGAAAGGATGAGGAGTTTGCCCTGACGGGAGAAAGGGCAAAGGAGCTTGCCGAAAAGCTTCGAAACGGCGGTTTTGATCTTTTTATTTTGACCAATCCCTCCAATCCCACGGGAAAACTGACGGAGCTGGAAACGGTTCGCATGCTGGCGAAAACCTGCGAAGAGGCGGGGACGGTGATGGTGGTGGATGAGTGCTTTATGGAACTGACCGCGGAGCCGGAAAGCTATTCCATGACAAAGGCATTTTTGGAGTATTCCAACATTCTCGTGCTTAGGGCCTTTACCAAGACCTTTGCGATCCCGGGGATTCGATTGGGGTATCTTCTTTGCAAGGACGAAGCGGTGGCAAAGAAGATTGCCCTGCAGCTGCCGGAATGGAATGTTTCCCTCCCTGCTCAGGCGGCAGGTATTGCAGCCTTGGAGCAGGAGGGGTATCTTGAGGCAAGCAGAGTTTTTGTCAAGTCGCAGCGGGCCTTTTTGGAAAAGGGTTTGCAAAAGCTCGGTGCCAAGGTGTACCAGTCAGACGCGAATTTCCTCTTGTTTCAGTGGAAGGATGAAGAGCTTTATGAGAAGCTGTTAAAGCAGGGGTATCTCATCCGTGACTGTCAGGACTATGAGGGCCTGGGCAAAGGGTATTATCGAATTGCCGTAAAGAACCGCATGGAAAATGAAATGCTGTTACAGACAATAGAGACAATGCAGGGCAGTCAAAAACGATAGCATGGCGGCATGCCAAAAAGAAATATGTTTTACGTGAAAAAGATGAGCTGCCAGGATACGGAACGAGGAATAATATTCGAAAGGAAGGATACAACAGGAATGGATCATAGGAAAATCATAGAATATGTCCTTCCAGGTGAGATCGAAAAACGAAGCTTTGAGATCATCGGCGAGGAATTGAAGGAGCGAGGCATAGTCCTTCCGAAGGAGCAGGAGGCCGTGACAAAACGGGTGATTCATACCAGTGCGGATTTTGACTATGCGCAGACGCTTGTCTACTCCAAGGATGCCGTGGCGATTGCAAGGGAACTGTTAATGCAGGGCGCGGATATCGTGACGGATACGAACATGGCGAAGGCCGGAATCAATAAGACGGCGCTGGCAAAGCTTGGCGGACAAGTCCATTGCTTCATGGCAGATGAGGACGTGGCGCAGGAAGCAAAGAAGCGACAGGTGACGCGTGCAACCGTTTCCATGGAACGAGCTGCATCACTTTCTAAGCCAGTTATTTTTGCCATCGGAAATGCTCCAACGGCATTGATTTCTTTATACGAGCTGATGGAGAAAGGGGTCTTCGTTCCGAGGTTTGTCATCGGCGTTCCCGTAGGCTTTGTGAACGTGGTACAGGCCAAGGAATTGTTTCTGGATTCGGACGTGCCTCATATTATTAATCGTGGCAGAAAGGGCGGAAGCAACGTGGCTGCCGCCATTTGTAATGCCTTACTTTATGGAGTGGATCAAAAGGGATGAAAACGAGAGAACAAGCGCTGAAATACGGATTATCTTTTCCAAACACTTATCAGGACGCACCGTTTCATGATCCAAATTGGCAGCTGGTAAGATATGCTGAAAATAAGAAGGCGTTTTTGTGGACCTATGAGAAGGATGGAGTGCTTTGCCTAAACGTCAAGGTGGACCCGGAAAAGGCTTATTTTTGGCGGCGGATTTATGCCTCGGTACAGCCTGGCTATCATCAGAACAAGGATCATTGGAACACCATTCTCTTGGACGGAAGCATTCCGGACAGGGACGTCAAAATGATGATCGCGGAGAGCTATGATCTCATCAGTGACAGTCCGTCCAGGCGCATTTATGAAGCAGTAAAAAAGATTCCCTATGGACGCGTTGCCACCTATGCGCAGGTTGCTGAGCTTGCAGGTGACAGGAAGATGGCGCGTGCCGTTGGCAATGCCCTGCACAGAAATCCTGACCCGGATCATATTCCCTGTTTTCGCGTAGTGAATTCTAAAGGGGAGCTTGCTGGTGAGTTTGCCTTTGGCGGGAGCGGAGAACAGGCAAAGCTCCTGCGGGCGGAAGGAGTAGAAGTTACGGAAGGCAGGGTAAATTTAGAGAAGTTTCAGTGGAGGACACAGGAACGTGTTTGAACAGGATTATATCATGCGACTAATCAAGGAAATGGTCAGGGCGCTCGTCAAGCTTTTGTTTGGCATAGATACGCAGACGCCAACGGCGGAATTACTGCAGGATGCAGAGCAGAAGCAGACAATGGAGGAATTGTATGACCTTGTGGACGCGGGAGAAATCTGTGAAGCAGAAAACCGTGTGATCGAATGGGCAGAAAACAGCAAGAGGAGTGATCTGGAGATTTCCGTTTTGTTTTATTCTTACTTAAACGAAAAGTCAGATGCATTTTTGGTGGAACATCAGTATAGTCGTGAAGAAATCATGGAGGGCTTGAAAGACATTGCATCCCGGCATGGCTTGGAGGGGATGGCGAACCTGTTTCTGCAATAGCTCTTGCAGAATGGGGATGAAGGCAAAAGGTGGTTATGATGACGGAGAAGGAAATTCGGATTGGCTTTACGACGGGGAGCTGTGCAGCGGCGGCTGCAAAGGCGGCGACATACATGCTCCTTACGGGAAACATAAAAAACAAGATCACCATAGAGACGCCTAAGGGCATTCCGTATCATGCCCAGATCGTGGAGATCGCAAGACGGGAGAATCTGGTTCGATGTGCCGTGATCAAGGACGGCGGATCGGATCCGGACGTAACGACGGGGTGTCACGTTTTCGCGGAGGTTACCTACTGCGGAGAGGGTACCATGCTCAAAGACCGTGAGAGGAAAGCATGCGAGGACGTTACCATGTCCAAAACCCGTGAGAAGGAAGCATGCGAGGATGTTGTCATGTCTAAAGACCGTGAGAGGAAAGCGTGCGAGGACGGACAAGAGGAGAGGAAGAGAAAAGCTCACGTCACAGGTGGTGCATGGGTGGAGATTGACGGCGGGGAAGGCGTCGGCAGAGTGACGCTTCCAGGACTGGATCAGCCTGTGGGAAATGCCGCGATCAATCATGTACCAAGAGAGATGATTGAGAAGGAAGTGTTAGAGGTATGCCATGTCTGTGATTATCAAGGAGGACTCAACATTGTCATTTCCGTACCGGAAGGAAGGAAGCTTGCGGAAAAGACCTTTAATCCGCGGCTTGGCATTCTCGGAGGCATTTCCATTCTTGGAACAAGTGGGATCGTTGAGCCCATGAGTTCCCAAGCACTTTTGGAGACCATTCGCGTGGAATTAAAGCAAAAAAGAGCCTTGGGACAAGCATTTGTAGCGGTTTCTCCCGGTAACTATGGCTTGGAGTTCATGAAGCAGACCTATGATTATGATCTGGATAAAAGCGTAAAGTGCTCTAATTTTATTGGAGATACGATTGACATGGCAAAGGAGCTTGGCTTTTCGGGAATGCTTTTGACAGGGCATATCGGAAAGCTGATCAAGGTCTCCGGAGGCATCATGAACACACACTCCAAGGAAGGCGACTGTCGAATGGAGCTTCTTGCGGCAGCAGGACTGCAGGCAGGCTGTGATGGCGATACGGCAAGAGCCGTCTTAGAAACTGCAGTTACGGAGGAAGGCATTCGGATTTTGATGGATGCAGGATGTCTTGAAAAGGCAATGAAGTATGTCATGGACAGGATTCTGTTTTTCCTTCGAAAACGCGGGGGAGACCAATTCCAGATGGAATGCATGACCTACTGTAATCAAAATGGCCTGTTGGCGAAAAGCGATGGCGCAGAAAAGCTGTTGGAGGTTCTAAAGGCATGGCGTTAGATTGCAAAGGCCGGCGCAAGTAAGACGAAATAATGGGTTGATGAAATCGGATGAAGGAAATCAAAAAGAAACAGTTTATGGGAGAAAAATCCCTTCGAAGCTATGTGATACCAATGGGTACGGAAGAAATAGGAGATTGGGCCTTTGCTGGCTGTAGGGAGCTGGTAAGCGTAGCCATTCCGGTGACCGTGGTACGGCTTGGAAGAAGTATATTTGATGGCTGTGAGAAGCTAAGGCGGATTTCCTGGTATCAGGAAAGCGGGGATGAAGAGGATCCCTTGGCACGACTTATGGCAATGGCGCTTCGCTATTTTCGAACGGACGAAAGGATCATAACCCTTCGGAAGGAAGGACGGGACCCATGGCTGCAATTTTGGGATGAAGCCTGCATGTGCTATCTGGAAAGCTCGGATGAACTTGGATTTCAGCCATTTTTGGCTGGCGGAGAAGAGGATTACGAGGACGAAAAACTGAAGCTGGAAGCATATTGCAGGGATAGGCGTTTGCGAAAGGCGGAGGTTTTGCTGACGAGGCTTCTTTTCAGTGAAAATAGCGAGAACAAGTCTCGCTATTTAAGTTTGCTGAAAGACAATGACATGGCGTTTGCACTGCTCATGGAGAAATGGAATTCTTGGAAACAGGTGATGGAAGTCTATGAGCAGGCCGGGCTTTTGTCACAGGAGAATATTTGTAAGGCATTGGATCAGCTGCCCAAGGATCGGGTAGAGTTAAGGGCGATTTTGCTTCAAAAAACGCAGGCGCAAGGGATGGCGGCATGGACGCTATAACGAAGCCTGTCCCGTGCCAAATTAAAAATGCCGCGAGATGGCTTACGTGCCATGAAGGTCAGTAGAATTCTACGGCTCCGTCCTCAATTCGATAGATGGCACCGATGACGCGCAGGCCCTCTTCCTCATCCTTTTGGATTTCCAAGCTGGATTCAATGGTGCGGACGCTCTGCTCGACATTGAGAAGGGCGGCTTTGTAATCGTCCTTTTCCTTTCCGATGGCGCGCTTAATTTCATCGGTGATATATTTGATAAAACCACTGGGATCATGGTTGATGGCAGCATGAACGGCGCCGCAGCCCGTATGACCAAGGACGACGACCAGCTTTGTGCCAAGGTGACCGGCGGCATACTCGATACTTCCGAGCTGGTGGTCATCAATGACGTTTCCGGCAACGCGGATCGTAAAAAGATCGCCGATGGCTGCATGGAAAATTCTCTCAGGGATCACGCGGGAATCCGAGCAGGTAATGATAATGGCATAGGGCTCCTGCCCGTTTTTGGCAAAGTGCTCCAAGGTCTTCGAGGATACGTCCGAATGAAAGGTATCTGCCGATACGTATAGGGCATTTCCTTCTTTTAATTTTTTCAGTGCTTCGCTTGCTGAGAGCATGATCATTACCTCCTTGAGCATTTCGTTACCACTATTTAACCACAAAATCCACATTCCATCAATGCCTAAACTACACTTTCCCTTGTGAAGAACCTTATTAGATGTTATAATTAAGTTTGGAAATTACGCAGAGCAATAGGCTCAAGGGGATGGCTGGGATCGTCTTTTCAGGTCAAAAGGTTACTGGAAAGACGATCCCAGACAAGCCCCGAGTTAGAAAGAAAACAATAGGTGGACAATTATGGGAACGCTAGAAGAAGCAAGAGAGATTTTTTCGAAGGATCTATATGCAACAAAGCAATCAGGAATTCAAATCGAAGAGGTGGGCGAGTTTTACTCGAAATGTAGCATGCCCATCACCGAAAATCACAGAAATGCTTATGGCGGCGTCATGGGCGGGTGCATTTATACACTTGCGGATTTTGCCTTTGCCGTGGCATCCAATTTTGACAAAGAGAACTTGACGGTCAGCCTTGTGGGACAGGCTAGTTTCTTAAATATGTCAAAGGGAAGCATCCTGTATGCGGAGGCGAAGCTGATCAAGGATGGCAGGACGAATTGCTTTTATGAGATTTCGGTTTATGATGATCTGGGGAAGGACATAGCGGTGGTCTCCTTTACGGGTGCACACGTCAATAAGCCTTGTCCCAATTAGAATTATAAATGGGAGAATGGGATGCGGGAGTTATTCTCAATGGATGAAAAAAATTATCCTCGTGACGGGAAGGTGTTTCGCAGGGATTCTGCACGCGCAATCATCCTGCAAGAGGGTAAGGTGCTCTTAATCCACTCAAAGAAATATGATTATTATAAATTTCCTGGAGGCGGCATCGAAGCTGGTGAGGATCCCGTGCAGGCCCTTTGCAGGGAGGTGCGGGAAGAGACTGGCTATGAGGTACAACAAAGCACCATTCGGGAATTTGGCTGTGTACCCAGGCGTCAAAGGGATGACATGAATGAGCAGGGGGTTTTTGCACAGGACAATTACTATTATTTCTGTGAGATAATGGATCAAAAGCAGGCAGATAGAAAGCTGGATGATTATGAGCGGGAGGAAGGCTTCACGCCAGTATGGATGGAGCCCTTCGCTGCCAGTCAACATAACAGGTATTGCGATGCTTCACGGGAAGGCCTGGACGCACGGATGGTACGCCGCGAGGCAAAGGTATTGGATCTGGTGGATCTCGAGATCAGAAAGCTGGAGCGACAAACGAGGCAAAGGAATACGCTGGAAGCATTAGGCCATCCGGAATATTTTGCAATGCTGGAGTTTGTAAGACAACAATTAGGGGAAGAGGGGACGGAGTATTCCAGAAGCGGAAAAATCGAAATTGCTTACAGCAGATATGATCATACGAAGCGTGTTCTTGCATGGGCACTGCGGTTATATCAGGCATCGGAGCGTAAAGAGGAGATCCGCTTTGACGAGCTAATGATTGCCACCATTTTTCACGACGTCGGACGAAGACGGGCAGAGGAGCTGCATGTTTCCCATGCGCAGGCAGGCATTCCCATCACAAAGGAATATTTAACAGGGATGGGCTATGCAGCGGATAAGGTGGAATATATTTGTAGCCTGGTGGCACAGCATTCCGACAAGTATCGCATGAAGAAGGAAGTGCTGGACAGGGGACTTTTGATGCTGATGGAGGCAGATCTTTTGGACGACATGGGGGCGCAGGGAATTGTCATGGACTGCATGATCACGGAGAGCCGAAATCCTAATGCCAGATTTGAAGATTGTCTTGACCATATCACAAGATATACCCTCAGACAGCAAGAGGAAGACAATCCCATGGTAAGCCCGGAAGGAATCGCTTTTTGGAATGAAAAGACAAAGCTGACGCAGGAATTTGTGCAGGCATTACGGCGGGATCTGGCGTAGAATTGTGAAAGGCAGGGGAAGGGTTATGCTTAAGAAGGAAAGACAAGTTTTTCTAAGGCTTTTTGTCTGGTGTTTTTTGGTAGTTAGCCTGACGTTAAGCGCTGTGGCGCCTGCTTTGGCGGACATGGGAGAAAAGCCCAGCGTTACTCTGAAAATCATAAACGCACCCCCTGGTCCCTATGCGGCGGCGCTTTTTGTAAAAGGTGAGCCTCATAAGGAAGAAGAACTCAAAAGATTTTCTGATCAGTGGGAAAAGCTTGCCGATGGCGGGCTGCGTCATAAGGTATTGCAGCTGGAGGCGGATGGATACCGCGTTGCCGAGCATCCGGGAGCGGGTCTTTTTGTCTACACGACAGATGATGATTACAGATATTTCCAGGGAGCTTTCAAGTTTACTTATTATGCCCCTAGCACCTTTAAGGCCTGCGTGGCCACGGCTGATTTTTCCATCATCAGTGACAATGAGATCACGTCCAGCAGATATGCCTGCAAGGCTATTTTCGATGCCAGCACGGGAGAGCTTTACGAGGATTTGGAAGCCTACGAGGAAGCTGACAGGAAGGTTTGGACGAGGTCGCTGTATTTCCTGATGGCAACGCTGATCGTTGAGGGGATTTTCTTATTGATCTTCGGCTTAGCACACCTAAGAAACTTTGTGATTTTCTTGATCATGAACGTGCTGACCCAAGCCTATTTGCATTACACCGTCTGGGCTTATCGAGTAGATAATGGCAGCGGACTTGGGGCGAGCATTCACTGGGCAGGCACGGAGCTTATGATCCTGATCATCGAAACGCTTGTTTATACCATCACCATGAAGGAGAAAAATGGAAAACGTTGGAAATGCTTTTTATACGGCATCGTAGCTAATATTTTGAGTGCATTTTGCAGTTTCTTGAATTAAGTTAGGGAGGATGAAAGACATGGGAAGCTTTAACGCAGAAAAGATGACGGCATATTTGGATTCCTTGTTAGACTTAGGAATTCCTTCGGTAGATTGTATTGTGTATCAGGATCACAAGCAGATCTACCGTCATAAGAACGGCACGGTTAATTTAGAAAAAACACAGGCAGTGGCAGACGATCAAAGATACCTGATGTTTTCCATGACAAAGGTACAGACGATGACGGCCATCATGCAGCTTGTAGAGCAGGGAAAGCTTTCCCTGGAGGATGAGGTCGCCAGCTTCCTACCTGTATATAAGAATGTTAAAGTAAAGACGGAGCAGGGCGTAGAGGACTTAAAATGGCCTCTAAAGATCAGACATTTGGTATCCATGCAGTCAGGACTGGATTATGATTTGGAGCGTCCCGGCATTGTTCGCGTCCTAAAGGAAAAGGGGCAGAAGGCAACGACGAGGGAGATCGTGGATGCCTTTGCGGAAACGCCCTTACAGTTTCAACCTGGCACCCATTTTTGCTATAGCCTAAGCCATGACGTGGCAGCGGCGGTTCTTGAGGTTGTTACGGGCATGAGCTTTGGAGAGTATTTGAAAAAGAATCTTTGGGAGCCCCTGGGCATGAAGAATACTTTCTTTGCAAGACCGGACAATCAGGGCCTTGAGAGACTGGCACAGCAGTATATCGCTACGGAGAAGGGAATTGTTCCGATGGAGCAGACCTGTAATTATCAGTTGTCTGAGAGCTATGAGAGCGGCGGCGCGGGGCTTGTGAGCTGCACGGAGGATTATGCCGTTTTAGCAGATACCATCGCCTGCGGCGGCATTTCCGCAGGGGGCGTTCGCATCTTGCAGCCGGAATCCGTGGAAAAGATCAAGCAGAATCTCCTCTATGCAGATTCCTTGAAGGACATTGCGAATACAATGGGAAGAGTTGGCTATGGCTACGGCTGTGGCATGCAGATTCTGATGAATCCTGAAATGATTGGCTCTACGGCACCTGCAGGCGTTTTTGGGTGGGATGGAGCCGCAGGAAGCTGCATTCAGATGGACACGGCATCGAAGATGAGCTTTGTATTTATCATGCATGTCAGAAATTGTGGCATGGCTTATGGCATCATTCATCCGACGCTGCGTGACATGGTTTTTACACAGTAAGAGAGTAACATGATAGAATTAGTACGCTTGATTAATCGAATTCCCTTTGGATTCACTTGGCTCCCCTTTTGCAAGCATGCAACGAAGATATCCGTGCTTCTCTGGATGGCAGGAAATGTGTTTGCAATGCAGCTTGGAAATGATTTCCTGAACATGGATAACCGAAAGCTGGATGCACTGCAGGAGATCAGCTACGTGGAGTCATTAGAGTATGTGGAGAATCCCGGCATTGGTTTTTATGTCCCGGTTTACGTGCATTACAAGGAGACGGAAAATCAGGTTCCAGAGTATTCTGGAAAGCTGTTGCATTTACGTTTAGACATTTCTGAATTTGGAACAAAGAATGGAAAGGCAGGCGAGGAGCTCTCCGCGGACATGCTGAGGGCATTTGAGGAACTCTTGGGAAGTCTTGAAAGGGATGGCAGTTGCGCTATTGTGCGCTTTTCTTATGATCCCTGGTTTAGCGGAAGACAAACCTATGAACCGTCCATGGAAATGGTGCTTTTGCATCAGGAGCAGCTAGGAGAAGTGATGAGCAGGCATTCCGAGACTGTCATTTCCGTGGAATGCGGACTGTTTGGAAAGTGGGGCGAGATGCATGGCTCCGCGGCATGTTCGCAGGAGAACTTTAATTTGGCGATCGACCAGTGGCTTTCCGTTCTCCCTGAGTCGATCCCCATCAGTGTCCGCACGCCAAGTCAGTACTGCGGCTGGTGCGGCATTACCGTGGACGAGCTTGCCGGTCAGATCACGGATCCAGGCCAGAAGGAATATCGCGTTGGCATTTATAATGATGGATACCTCGCATCGGATACGGACCTTGGAACCTACGTTAACAGGGAAAAAGAAGTGGAATGGCTTTCGCATCAGGCAAGGCATACCGTCTTTGGCGGCGAGGCGGGGGCAACCTATGGAAAGAAGGGCGAGATAGGATTAACGTCCTCCTATGTGGAGAAGGAGGCCTACGTAACGCATTTGACTTATTTGAACGGGTTTTGGAATGAGCCTTTGGTCAATGCGCTAAAGAGTGAGGTGTATGAGGGGAGCGATGAAAGGTATTTGGGTGGTTCTGGCTATGATTATGTCAGAAATCACATGGGCTACCGATTTGTCCTTCGCGGCGTTCGCGTGACAAAAGAGAATTCACAGGGCAAGAAACTGAAATTGGAAGTAGACGTGGAGAATGTCGGATTTGCCAATCTGGTAAAGCCCAAGGAAGTGACCATCCTTCTTGCGGATATGGATCGTGACCTTTGTTATTCCTTCTCGGGAGCAGAGCTTTTGAATTTGGAAGATGGCAGCATAAGCGGCGGGGATCCGACCAAGTGGGATTCAAGGGAGACTATGGTGCTTCGCGCATCCATCCCGATTACCGAGAAGGTTTCCTTAGGACAATATCGTGTTTACCTGCGCATTGCAAGGCCGGAAGCAGGATCGACCTGGGATCGGCAAGAAGGTGAGAGCGATTATTCTGTTCGCTTTGCAAATGAGGGAGATGCGCTTTGGGAGGATAGTTTTGCGGCGAATTTCCTCGGAACCATAATGGTGACGGAGCCGCCGGAAAAATTAGAGTGGGATTACGGGCTTGGAATTCTTAACAAATAAATTACCGAAGGTAAGGAGGGTATCAGCTTTGACGGAAAACAGACCTTTTGTTCCTTGGGAACAGATGAACAGCTTTATGGTGGATGCATTTGAGGGCTATGGCGTGCCGAGGGAGGATGCAAAAATCTGCGCGGACGTGCTTTTGGAGTCGGATCGCAGAGGCATTGAGAGCCATGGCTGTAATCGTTTTAAGCCGATCTATATTGACAGGATCGTAAAGGGAACGCTTCTTCCAAAAACGGAGCTTGAAATCCTGAAGGAGACGCCAACGACTGTTGTCATGGACGCGCATGACGGCATGGGTATGGTGGCGAGCTACCACATGATGAAAAAGCTGATTGAAAAGGCAAAAACCTATGGTATGGCTGGCGGCGCAATTCGCAACAGTACGCACTACGGCATTGCAGGATATTGGACGGACATGGCCTGCAAGGAAGGGCTGATCGGCATTACGGGAACGAACGCAAGACCTTCAATTGCACCGACGCATGGCGTTGAAAACATGTTGGGAACCAATCCCTTGACCTTCTCACTTCCGACGGATGAGGAATTTCCTTTTTGCCTGGACTGTGCGACATCCATCGTGCAGCGTGGCAGGATTGAATATTATGCGAGGGAAGGAAAGCCCGTTCCTGCGGGCGTCGTGATTTCCGAGCATGGAGAGGCACTGACGGACAGTGCACAGATTTTGAAGGATTTAGTTGCTGGTACGGCAGCGCTGGCGCCTCTTGGTGGCATTGGTGAAGAAACGGCGGGCTATAAGGGCTATGGCTATGCGACGGTCGTTGAGATTCTCTCCGCTGCACTTTCCGGCGGTGAGTTTATGAAGGCGCTGACGGGCGTGGATGAGCAGGGCAAGCCGAGAATGTATCATCTCGGACATTTCTTCTTTGTCGTGAATCCGGAAGCTTTTATGGGGCTGGAGGAGTTTAAGAGAATTGCGGGTGAGATTTGCCGTGCGCTTCGTGCCTCCAAGAAGGCACCCGGCGAGAGCAGAATTTATACGGCCGGAGAGAAGGAACACGACGTTTGGCTCTTCCGTAAGGACAAGGGCGTGCCCGTGGGTGAGGCCGTGCAAAAGGACATTCTGACCGTGAGGGATGCCCTTGGGTTAAACTATCATTTTGCGTTTGAGGATCGTTAAAAATGGTTTATTTTGTGGGAGCGGGAAGCGGCGCGCCAGATTTGATCACGGTGCGCGGAAAGAACTTGCTGGAAAAGGCGGACGTGATCATCTACGCAGGTTCCCTTGTGAATCCGGAGCTTTTGCAGTATGCGAAGGCAGGATGCGAATTACATAACAGCGCTAAGCTGACGTTGGAGGAGATCATTGCCCTGATGGAAGAAGCGGAAAAGGCAGGGAAGCTGACGGTGCGTCTGCATACGGGTGAGCCCAGTATTTATGGGGCCGTTCGGGAACAGATGGATGCGCTGGATGCACGCGGGATCGCCTACGAGAGCTGCCCAGGCGTCAGTGCTTGCTTTGGCGCGGCGGCATCTTTAAATCTGGAATTTACGCTTCCGGAGGTTTCGCAGTCACTCATCATTACGAGAATGGCAGGGAAGACCTCCGTTCCAGAAAAGGAATCCATTGAGAGCTTTGCGGCACATGGAGCGAGCATGGCAATTTACTTAAGCGCAGGAATGCTGGAGGAGCTTTCCAAGCGACTGATCGCAGGCGGCTACTCCAAGGATACGCCGGTCGCACTCGTCTATAAGGCAACCTGGCCAGAGGAGCAGAGCTATCTTTGCACCGTGGAAACCTTACCTGTCGTTGCAGCGGAGCATCAGATCAACAAGATTGCCGTGGTACTTGTCGGGGATGCCATCGCGCAGAGCGGATATGCTAGATCGAGACTGTACGCGCCGGATTTTTCAACGGAGTTTCGCAAGGCGAAAGAGTAAATGTCTCAGGAATAAAAGATCGTTTGAAAAGTGCGTTTTAGGAAAAGCAAAAAGAAAGCTGAGGGGAGTCAAAGGTGATCCTTCGGATAGTTACGTTTACGGCGCAGGGCGAGGCCTTGGCCCATCGAATGATAGAGGAATGGCGGGAGGTTATCCCGCAGTATCGAAGGAAAGAGATTCCTTTGGAACAATGGACGGGAGAGTGCTTTGCGAAGCACCTCCCCATTCTCTTTGTGGGGGCGTGCGGCATCGCCGTGCGTGCCATTTCGCCTTTCGTAAAAGATAAGCTGTCAGACAGCGCCGTAGTGGTCATGGACGAGAAAGGGAAGTACGTGATTCCGCTGCTTTCCGGGCATATGGGCGGAGCCAATGAGCTGGCAATCCAGATTGCAAAGAAGATCTGTGCAACGCCGGTATTAACGACGGCGACGGACGTTGAGGGACTCTTTTCCGTCGACGTCTTTGCAAAAAACAACGGACTTCGCGTCATGAATCGCGAAGGGATCCGTGAGGTGGCCGGTAAGCTTCTTCGCGGAGAAACCGTTACCATCACCTGGGATGATCAGGTGAGGTGCGAGCTGAAAAAAGAAGGGCAAGAAGAACTGAAACAAATAGAACAGGAGCCTGTGGCAGAAACAGTGACTAAGCTGTTACCGAAGGGGATTCGTTTTGTACCCTTTGAAACCAAGGACGTCGACATACGAATCGGTACGAAAAAAAGCTTAGGGCAGATGGAAGAAAAGACGCAAAAGCTCCTTCTTTTGGCTAAGGAATATCTTCTTGGCATTGGCTGTAAAAAAGACAAATCCTTTTCGGAATTAGATGGTTTCTTGAAGGAGCATGTTGCATGGAAGCTTGAGGAGGAAATCCATGCCATTGCCTCCATTGACTTAAAGGCAAGGGAGGAAGGCCTTTGGGAATTGGCACAGTATTATCATCTGCCCTTTATGACATACTCTGCCGAGGAGCTTGCAAGCGTAGAAGGGGAATTTTCCGAATCAGAGTTTGTCCGCGAAATGACGGGCGTAGCCAATGTTTGTGAACGCGCAGCCATGTATGCTGCGGGAGAGGGAGGAGAATTGATTCAAAAAAAGGAAGCGAGTAATGGCATGACTGTGGCAGTGTCGCGCAGGGTCCCCGTGATACGCTTTCGGTAAGAAAAATGATTATTATGTGAGGGGCGGTAAATTGATCGACTTTGCGGTTGGCAGGATGATTTGTTTGAAATACTGGATGGAGACGGAATGAAAAAGGTAATTTACGTGGTTGGCATGGGACCGGGAAATCAGGCAGGAATGACATGCGAAGCGAAAAGCATTTTGGAGGTCTGCGACGTCATTGTTGGGTATACAACCTACGCGGAATTATTAAAACTATATTTTCCTGAGAAGGAGTATGTCACGACGGCCATGCGACAGGAAATTGAACGCTGCAGGCTGTGCTTTGATCTGGCAGCGCAGGGAAAGCAGGTTGCGCTGGTATGTAGCGGAGACGCAGGCGTGTATGGCATGGCTGCACCCATGTATGAGTTGTTGGCAGAGTATGAGACAAGGTCTGGTTATGAAGACATTCAGCTGGAGATTATTTGTGGCGTAACTGCTGCAAACAGTGGCGCAGCCATTTTGGGTGCACCTTTAAATCATGATTATTGCGTGATCAGTCTAAGTGATCTTTTGACGCCCTGGGAGACAATTGAGAAGCGTCTTCGCGCCGCAGTAGTGGGAGATTTTGCAATGGCCATCTATAACCCTTCCAGCCATAAGCGAAAGGATTATTTAAAGAGGGCATGTGAGATTTTGTTGGATGCAGGGGCAAGTCCTGACAGAGCCTGCGGCTATGTCAGAAACATCGGCAGGGAAGGCACGGAGAAGCAGGTGATGACCCTGCGCGAGCTATCTGGTCAAGAGGTTGACATGTTTACGACAGTGTTTGTTGGTAATTCTCAGTCCTATTTGGAGAAGGGGTGCCTAATCACCAAACGGGGGTATTCGATATGAAATCGGTACTGATTTATGCAGGGACGACGGAGGGGAGAGAGCTTGCGCGAGAGCTCGCTGAAGCTGGAATTCCTTCGGAGGTCTGCGTTGCAACGGAGTACGGAACGCAGGTGATGCAGGAGGAAAAGGCGTCACATATAATTCGCGTAAGACAGGGACGCCTCTCCATGGAGGAGATGCGGGTCTTGCTTGCGAAAAATGAGTATTTTGCCATCGTCGACGCGACGCATCCCTATGCAACGGAGGTGACAAAAAACATAAAGCAGAGCGCAGAGGGAACGGAACTTCCCCTTTTTCGCTTGGCGAGGGATTTACGGGAAGCACCGGAGCTTACGGAGAATTGCAGTTTTTTTCCGTCAGCGGAGGCATGCGCGGAAGCTCTTTGCAATGTTGATGGTACAATTCTTTTGACCACGGGCAGCAAAGAGTTGGAAAGCTTTTGCAGGAAGGAGGAGCTGCGAAAGCGATTGGTGGTGCGCGTTTTGCCAGGCAAGGAAAGCATGGAGCTTTGCTGGAAGAATGGTCTGGAGGGAAAACAAATCGTTGCCATGCAGGGACCTTTTACGAAGGAGATGAACCTTGCAACGATTCATCAGTATGGTATTACGGGCCTTGTCATGAAGGAGAGCGGCAAGGTAGGAGGAGCAGACGAAAAGCTGGAGGCGGCGAAGGAAGCTGACGTTGCATGCTTTGTGATTCGGCGGCCGGCCGTGGAGGAAGGGAGCGTATATTCCTTCTCGGAAGTATTTGATACCATTATGAAACTCGCAGAGGAACATGTGCAGGAAGGACAAACGCATGCACAAGAGCATGTGAGACTGTGCGCAGACATGGCGGAAAATGAGAAGGAAAAACTGGAAAAGGAAGATGCTTTTTTGGATATTGTGCTTGCTGGCATTGGCATGGGAGCAAGTGGTCAGAGAACGGCAGAGCTGGAAAACAGACTTGCGCGGACCGACTATTTGTTTGGCGCGGCCCGCATGCTGGAAGGACTTCATGCCAAGAAAGAGAGCTATTCCTATTATTTGACCAAGGATATTTTACCTTGCCTGGAGCAGATTCAAAAAAGGGAAAGTGGCAGGCAAAACGTGACCATTTTGTTTTCGGGAGACACAGGCTTTTTTAGCGGCGCGGAAAAGATGCTTCAAGCCCTACGGGGTCTAACAAGCACGTCCGTCCGCATGCTTCCGGGGCTTTCTACCGTATCGGCGCTAAGTGCGAAATTCGGGATTCGCTGGCAGGATGCCATGATTCTGAGTACGCATGGAACGGCAAAGGAACAGTGGAAGGCAGAGCTACTTTTTGGCATGCGGAGGGGACGGAAGCTCTTTTTTATCACCTCTGGAGCAGAGGACGTGCAGGACATTGGTAAGCTTATGCAGGAGCAAGGCTTTGGAGAAACATATGAAATCAAGCTGGGATACCAGTTGTCCTATGAAAATGAAAAGCTCATGGATATTACCGCAGCAGAGGCAGAGAAGATGAGCGAAGCAGGACTGTACGCAGGATTTCTGATTCCTGCGCGGGATGGGAAGGATTCGCTTCCTGCCCGGATTACGCCGGGATTTGGGGATGACACCTTTTTGCGAGGTCAGGTTCCCATGACGAAGGAAGAGGTGCGGGAAATCTCTATCTGTAAGCTGCATCTTACGGAACGTGCCGTTGTCTATGACGTGGGAAGCGGTACGGGCTCCATCGCGATGGAGGTGGCGGCCCTGTCGCCCTGGATTCAGGTTTATGCGATCGAATGTCAGGATGAGGCGATTGCCTTAATTCAAGCAAACAAGGAAGCAAGAGGGGCATTTAACGTCAAGGTTGTTCAGGCCGTGGCACCCGAGGGGATGGCGGAGCTTCCGGCGCCAACGCATGTTTTTGTCGGTGGAAGCAAAGGGAATTTGCAAGGCATTCTTTCGGCGGTTTATCAGAAGAACCCACGAGCCAGAATTGTCATGAACGCGATTAGCTTAGAGAGCATTGCGCAGATGCAGGAAATGGTGAAGGAATGGCCTGTGGCGGATTTAGAGATTACGACGGTCTCCGTCAGCAAGGCAAAAAAGGCGGGTGCCTATCATTTGATGCAGGCAGCAAATCCCGTGACGATTTTTTCATTTATGTTTCAGGAAGAACGGTAGGGAGGAAGTAGCGTGACACATCCGAGAATTATGCTGGCAGCACCGAAAAGCGGAAGCGGAAAAACCTTATTGACCTGCAGTCTTCTTCGTGCGCTTTCCATGAGGGGAAAACGGGTACAGGCCTTTAAGTGCGGACCCGATTACATCGATCCCATGTTTCATAAAAAGGTGCTTGGCATCCCCTCTAGAAACCTGGATTTATTTTTTACGGGTGAGGAGGATACGAAGGCATTGTTCTTGGAAGAAAACGATGCGGAGATTTCGGTAATTGAGGGCGTGATGGGCTTGTATGATGGCTTAGCCGGTACCATGGAAGAGGCATCCAGCTATCACCTTGCACGCACACTACAAACACCGATCCTATTGGTCATAAATGCGCGGGGGATGGGGAGATCCGTGGTGGCTGAGATCGCAGGCTTCCTTTCCATGGACCGGGAGCATTTGATTCGAGGCGTGATTTTAAATCAGGTGAGTGCCTCATTTTATCAGTCCATTGCAGAGCTGATAGAAAAGGAATGTCATATTCCCGTCTTGGGCTATTATCCGACACAGAAGGAAATGGAATGGCAAAGCAGATATCTGGGATTAAAACTGCCGGAAGAAATACGGGAGCTACAGGTGAAGGTGACCGAGGCTGCGGAAGCTTTTGAAAAAACGATTTCCGTTGATGCCATTATAAGAATGGCAATGCAGTTTGCCATGGAGCACCCCCTCAGCTGTGAACGACCTTTTTGGCTGAATGTCCCCAAAATGCCTCAAAAGGTGCGCATCGGCGTGGCTTTCGATGAGGCATTTTGTTTTTACTATGAAGATAATTTTAGGCTATTGGAGAAGGCGGGAGCAGAGCTTTGTTTCTTTTCACCCCTGCATGATCCTGCATTGCCGGAGGGGATTCAAGGGCTGCTTTTGGGTGGCGGATATCCGGAGCTTGTGGCAGAGCAATTATCCGGGCAGGAGGGGCTTAGAAGGGAAATCAAAGAAAGGCTCCGGCAAGGCATGCCGTCGTTTGCGGAATGCGGAGGCTTTATGTATCTGCATGAGGAGATTGTAACGCCTGACGGCAGAAAGCATCCCATGGTCGGGGTGATTCCGGGAAAGTGCTTTGATACAGGAAAACTCGTGCGATTTGGATATGCGTCGTTTCGATTTCCGGGAAAGCTTTCAGAGCGGTTTTCGGGTCAAGGTTCAAGTGAATTCCCGGAACGATTTACGTCAGAGCCTGTAGGAAAGCACGGGGAGAAGAATGACGGTGACGCGATAGAAGAAATTCGCGGGCACGAGTTTCATTATTATGACAGTGACGCCTGCGGAACGGACTGTGAGGCCGTAAAGCCTGTCACGGGAAGAAGCTGGCTCTGTGGGTATTTGGGTGAAAATCATTATTGGAGCTATGGGCATTTATATTACCCATCCAATCCGGCGTTCGCATTCTGGTTTGTCGAACAGTGCAGAAGATGGAGGAAATAGCATGGAACAGAATTCTTATCGCTTTTTTGAAAACTTAGATTGTAAATATTATCCCTGCCATCAGGGCTTGGAGCAGCTGAACTGCCTGTTTTGTTATTGCCCCATGTATCGTCTGGAGAAGTGTCCGGGAAATCCGTCCTATTTTGAAAAGGAGGGACGAAAAATCAAGGTTTGTACGAATTGTACCTTCCCGCACAGGGCAGAGAATTATGACCGCATCATAGAAATTCTGAAAAAGAATTAAGGTTGGTTGCCAGATGGTTTCTTTTGTGATAGAATCTTTTTGGATGAGTTCTTCCAAAATAAAAAACGAAGGAGAGAAAAAACATGAGCATTTTTGATTCCCTGAAGCAAACGGCAACGGACGTAGTAAAGAACGTGGCCCAGCAAGCAACGAATGAATCCCAGACCTTTACGTTCCAAGCGCTTCCTGAAAGCGTGGAAGAGATGAAGGCGCTTCCTGAAGCTTCCCTGGATTCTCCTTTTAAGGCAGCAGCGCTGACGATCTGTGCACTTTGTGCCTATGCAGCCGCTCCGGAGATTGGTATTGACATGTTGAACTTTCTGAAGGGACCGCAGCCTCTTTCCGCATATGAGCTGAGCTTTTTGAAGGATCGTTTCAGTGATCAGAAATATGTGCCATTTTCTTATTTTAAGGGAGCGACTCCCGCAAATAACTATACGCCGGATCAGCCCTTTACGGTAACCTTCTTTACGAATCCTCATTCCTATGAAAACGATGGCTATTGCATGCTTCACGTAAAGTCTGGCGGCGCAGATTCCGAGCGTCAGATCAAGCTTCGCAGAAAGGGTGATCAGTGGTTTTTGTGGGAGCAGTATGTGTTGGTAGGCATTCGTAAGTCCGCAGCGGAGGATCCGTGGGCATAGGTTTGTAGCATATTTGGCTTAGGTTTGTAAAAGTTCTGCCATGGATGAAAATGCATTGCCTGTGGCAGAACTTTTCATTTTCGATATTCAAATAACATTGGTTTGGGGATGAAAGAAACATGGGTAAGCTTCCAGAGGGCAAACAAAGAAATGCGAATATGGAATTGCTAAGGCTCTTGGCCATGATGATGGTGACCATGCTGCATGCGCTGGGGAAGGGCAACTGTCTGCAACCGATGAACGGAAATATGTCTGTCAACGGATGGGTTGCGTGGGGGCTTGAGACCCTTTCCATCAGTGCAGTGAATGCCTTTATGTTATTGTCAGGCTATTTTATGATTCATTCCAAATTTCGAATGAAGCGCCTGATAGAGCTTGTTTTGCAGACACTAGCTTATTCGCTGGTGCCATTGGGAATATATATATGCCTGGGTTTGCTTCCCAAAGAAGAGTTGACAATATATCATCTTCTGCAATACTGCCTTCCGATCCACATGGATGTCTTTTGGTTTATTACGGCATATATTGTTCTGTATCTGCTGTCGCCGCTGATCTGCGCAGGCGTGAATGCCTTGGAGGAGAAACAGCTGCGAACCGTCATCCTGTGCATGCTTATCTACGAATGTGTATTTAAGTCTTTTCTTCCAGTGAAATTGGTTACGGACACGGAGGGCTATCAGTTTCTGTGGTATTTGATCATGTTTTTGATCGGGGCATACTTTAGAAGATTTGGATTTCGGGTGTTGACGACCTCTGCCAGAGGATGGGCTGCTTATCTGGCTGGCTGTCTTTTGATCTATGCTGAAAACTTCGTGATCTATTGGATCCATGGCAGAACGGGCCGATTAAATGATCTTTTAATGTTTAGTTATCATTACAATCAGATCTTGGTTGTTCTTGCCTCCATTGGACTGTTTGCGGCTTTTTTACATGCAAAATCCATTGAAGGTAAGGCTGCAAAGGTGATCTGTGCCATCTCGCCATATGCGCTGGGCGTATATCTTCTGCAGGAGAATTTACAGCTTCGTTATACTTGGCAGGGCTGGTTTGGCATTAGTGCAAACAGCCTGTCAGAACCTTTGCCTAGCTTTGTGTTACGCCTGTTTCTTGCCGTTATCTGCATGTTTGTGCTTGGAATTCTTGTCGATGCCATTAGGGCAGGGATTTTTAAGCTGTTTAAAATGTAATATGGTCTTATAGAGTTTTCTGCCAGAGAGGAGTGAGTCGCGTGAAAGAGAAAACAATCATGGGAGTATCAAAAACCTGTTTTATTCTAGTAGTTGCGGCATGCATGCTTGGTATTTTTATCGGATCGTTTTTTGATTACAATATTAATGTTTTGCTGGCGCATAAGACTGAAGTTGGGGCTTTTTTTGCCACCTATGGTTCTTATTTTTCCTACTGCCTTTATCCGGCAGCGGGTATGTGTATCTTTAAGGGACTTCGGAAGAAGGGTGACAGATACCGCATGCTCGCTTGGGTGATTTTGATCATCTCATATTTTATGGCAGTTTATTACAGCAATAACTATAACGGCTCCAAGGTAAGAGAACTGTTTGGTTATCATGCGGGAGAAACCACGGCGGCGTTATCCTTTGCCAGCTGGGCATTCTGGGTTGTTTTGTATGCATGGGTTCCCATTGTTTGCCACTATGTCTTTGATGACGTGAATTCGGATAAACTGATCATGACGGGGGCAGCCATTTTGGTGGCCGGCATTCTTTCCGATCATGTCAACCTTTGGTTAAAACAGGTGGCATCCAGACCCAGATATAAGTATTTAATTACGCTGGAGGATGCAAAATCCGAATTTAGAAGCTGGTGGCAGATGATCCCGAATCTGGCAGGTTCCAACGACAATTTTAAAAGCTGGCCAAGCGGCAATATGACTATTGCGAGCATGATGTTTTCCCTTCCGATGTTGGCGGATGTATTAAAGAAACGTTCGTATCGTAAAAACATGATTTGTTTTGTGATTGCTTTGATCTTTGTCGTGATATATGGTTATAATAGGATCCATATGACGAACCATTTCCTTTCGGACGTGTGCTTTGGAACGATTATCACCTATCTTATTTTTGTATTAATAAGTACTGCTTTCTTAAAGGCGGGAGAATGAAACGCTGCTGATTGACGAGAACGATTGGATGGTTATCTTAGGAAACAACTCTTGTAAAAAAAGTCTCATTATGATAAAATGCTATCGTTGTGTTGAAACGGAAGGTATGGTTTTTATTACAAAGTAGAAAACAAAACCCATACATATGGGAAAGGAGTGACATATATGAAGCTGGGAATTTTGGGACTCCCCAACGTCGGCAAGAGTACCCTGTTTAACGCATTGACAAAGGCTGGTGCAGAATCTGCGAACTATCCGTTCTGTACCATTGATCCCAACGTGGGAATCGTGCCCGTGCCGGATGAGAGATTAAAGCTGCTGGGAGACATGTATCAGTCAAAGAAGGTGACGCCTGCCGTGATCGAATTTGTTGACATTGCTGGCCTGGTAAAGGGCGCGTCCAAGGGTGAGGGTTTGGGTAACCAATTCCTTGCAAACATTCGAGAGGTAGACGCCCTTGTTCATGTGGTGCGTTGCTTTGAGGATGATAACGTCATTCACGTGGATGGAAGCGTGGATCCCATCCGAGACATTGAGACTATCAATCTGGAGCTGATTTTTGCAGACCTTGAGGTCCTTGAGAGAAGATTTTCAAAGGTGACAAAGGCTGCAAAGATGGACAAGACCCTTGCAAAGGAAGAGGCTCTTTTGATTCGTATTAAGGAGCATCTTGAGAGCGGTAAGATGGCGAAATCCATAGAGATTGAGGATGAAGACGAGCTGGCGCTGATTAAGGGATACAATCTTTTGACCTATAAGCCCGTGATCTATGCGGCAAACGTCTCCGAGGATGATTTGGCAGATGATGGAGAATCCAATGCCATGGTACAGCGCGTGAAGGAATTCGCTGAGGCAGAGGGCAGCAAGGTATTCGCCATTTGTGCACAGATTGAGCAGGAGATTGCAGAGCTTGACGATGATGAAAAGGCAGAGTTTTTAAGTGAACTTGGCGTTAAGGAATCTGGTCTGGAAAAGCTGATCAAGGCAAGCTATTCTCTGTTGGGACTTATGAGTTTCTTGACGGCTGGCGAAGATGAAACCAGAGCCTGGACCATCAAGATTGGAACGAAGGCACCTCAGGCAGCCGGAAAGATCCACACGGACTTTGAACGCGGCTTCATCAAGGCAGAGGTTGTTAACTATAAGGATCTGTTGGAGCAGGGGTCTCTGGCCGCAGCCCGCGAGAAAGGACTTGTCGGCATGGAAGGCAAGGACTATGTCGTAAAAGACGGCGACGTGATCCTTTTCAGATTTAACGTGTAGCCGTCTAACAAAACCAAGCGACGCCGAAGGCGGCATTTGGTTTTGAGACGGCGTCTTAATAATTCTTAAGATTTCATAAAAATATTTTCAAAAAACTTAATTTCGATTACTTTACATATATGGTACTCTGAAAAACTGATCACCACTATATCTTGTACCTAAAGGCCCTGCGAATGCCGCAGGGCCTTTTTTTGTTGGATTTTTGGCATTTTTTGGCACATAAAAACACTTGCAAATTCTTAAAAATTAGGGTAAAATCATCTCGTAAGTGGAAAAAAGTGGTTGTTGGTGTTAGATTGTGGTAAGAATGGTCGAAAAAGCAAGAAAAAATCGGTGATTTTACGAAATACCGATAGCTCTCCAAGCGATGATGGGTGGTGATCAAGATGTTCATGTGTGAATACAGCCATACGGTGGATGCAAAGGGCAGATTGATCGTACCTGCGAAGTTCCGAGAGGTTCTTGGAGATGCATTCGTGATTTGTAAGGGCCTGGATCATTGCTTGTACATCTACTCCAATGAAGATTGGGAAACCTTCGCGAAGCAGCTTTCCAGTTTGCCACTTACAAATAAGGCGGCCAGAGAATTTGTAAGATTCTTCCTTGCGGGTGCAAGCCCGGTAGAGGTAGACAAGCTGGGAAGAATTTTAGTACCGTCTAGTCTTCGAAGCTTTGCGGGACTCGATAAGGACGTGGTTTTGGCAGGCGTTGGACATCGAATTGAAGTATGGAGCAAAGAGAAATGGGAAGGCGAGTCTGGCGGAGATGACATGGATGAAATCGCAGAAACCATGGATCAGCTGGGGATCACCTTAACACAGTAAGCCAAGGAAGAAAATACAAAGGGGGAGCGAGGAAATGGAAGAAGCGCAGTTCAATCATTATTCCGTACTGCTGGAAGAAACCATTGCTGAGCTCAAGATAAAACCCGATGGTATTTATCTGGATGGAACGCTCGGCGGCGGTGGACATGCCTATCAGGTTTGCAAACGATTGACGGATGGCCATTTCTATGGAATAGACCAAGATGAAGCGGCTATTTTGGCTGCAGGAGAGAGGCTAAAGGAATTTGGCGAAAAGGTGACGATCCTCCGCGATAATTACTGCAATGCCAAAGCACTTTTGGAAAGCAAGGGAGTGGAAAAGGTCAATGGAATCGTGCTTGACCTAGGGGTTTCCTCCTATCAGCTGGACACGGAGGAAAGAGGCTTTTCCTACAGGTACGACGCTCCGCTCGACATGAGAATGGATCAGAGACAAAGCCTGACGGCTAAGGACATTGTCAACGGATATTCCGAAAAGGAATTGTTTGCAATCATCAGGGATTACGGAGAGGATCCTTTTGCGAAGAACATAGCAAAGCATATTGTACAGGCAAGAACGATCAAACCGATTGAGACAACCTTTGAATTGAACGACATTATCAAGGCTTCCATTCCTGCAAAGATGAGGGCAAACGGACATCCGTCCAAACAAACCTTCCAAGCGATCAGGATTGAATGTAATCGGGAATTGGACGTGCTGAAAAATGCATTGGATGATTTTATAGACATGCTGGCACCCAAAGGAAGGCTGTGCATCATCACGTTCCATTCCTTGGAAGACCGAATCGTAAAAAATGCATTTCGAAGAAATGAAAATCCATGCACCTGCCCACCGGGATTCCCGGTTTGTACCTGCGGCAAGGTCAGCAAGGGAACGGTCATCACAAAGAAGCCAATCCTTCCCGGGGAGAAGGAACTTCAAGAAAATAATAGATCAAAAAGCGCGAAACTAAGGGTATTTGAAAAAATTGGGTAGTAAAAACAGGGGGGTAACACGTTATGGCAAGGGAAATGAGCAGAAATCATATGGCAAGACGGCAATATGTTCATGGGAGCGCTGCACCTAAAATAGACATTCGCCGTGAGATGGAGGAGGGAAGACAGATCCATCGCGTAAGCCAGGCGACGAAAAAGAACAGGGAGCACGTGCATTCCATGAGTCCAGCCTATGTTCTTGTATTATTGCTTTGCCTTTGCACGGCAATTTGTGTTATAATCTGGTATGTGAATTTGCAATCTCAGGTAACCAGCAAGGTTTCTGTTGTGAATCAGCTCGAAGCAAAACTGAACAACATGAAGCAGGCGAATGACGAGGAAAATCTCAGAATTCAGAACAGTGTAGACCTTGAAGAAATCAAGAGAATTGCCATCGGAGAATTAGGCATGACCTACGCGCAGGAAGGACAGATTGTGTACTATTCCAGCGAAGGGACGGATTACATGCGTAAAGTGGTGGAGGATTAGGAAAGGTGCAGAAGCAAAAGCCACGAAAATTTAGCAAAACCAGTCAAAAAAAGGTCCTGGTACTATTCTTTTTAGTGCTAGCGGCCTTTATATTTCTTTTTGCGAGAATTGTTTGGCTGATTCAAAACAATGAAACGGAGTATCAGAAGCAGGTATTGTCCCAGAGATCCTATGATTCCCGGACGCTGCCGGCGAGACGCGGGGACATTGTAGACTCCAAGGGCGTTAAGCTTGCAACCTGTGAAAAGGTTTACAATCTTGTCGTTGATGCCTCTGTCATGACAACAAAGGAAGGAAAGTACGTAGAACCCACGTTGACTGCTTTGGATCAATGCTTTCCACAGTTAGATACCAACGAGATTCGGTCATTTGTGAAACAAAATCCGGGAAATCAGTGGCACGTGGTTCTGAAAAAACTGACCTTTGATGAGATCAGTGAGTTCAAAGCCCTGCAGAGTGAAAACAAGGAAATCAAGGGCATTTGGTTCGAAGAAGAATTCCGAAGAATCTATCCTGGCGGAAGCTTGGCGGCGGACGTTATCGGATTTACCAGAACGGACAACCACGGTTTGTATGGATTGGAGGAGTATTACAACAAGGAATTAAATGGCGTAGACGGCAGAACCTATGGCTATCTGGATGATGACCTGAATTTACAGAAAACCGTAAAGCCGGCAGTAGATGGATACACCATCCATAGTACTCTGGACGTTAACGTGCAATCCATTGTGGAAAAATATCTGAAAAAATTCAATGAGGAGCACAAGGACCATTACCATCAGGGAAATGGCGCGGAGAATCTTGGATGCATCGTCATGGAGGTCAATACGGGAAACATTCTGGCGATGGCAAGCTATCCGACCTTTGACCTAAACAACACGAAGGACCTGAGCGCACTTTTAGGAAGCGTGCAGGTGGAACAGGTGGATAAGGAAAACGGATATTTCGAGATTAAGAAGACGGGTAAGTATATCAATCAGGAGCTTCTCGACGAAATGACGGACGAGGAGATATTGACCAATTTGAATTATCTTTGGAAAAACTATTGCATCACGAGCTCTTACGAGCCGGGATCCACGTTTAAACCGTTTACCGTGGCCGCTGCCCTGGAGACGGATTCCATTTCACCGGATTCCTATTATGAATGCCTGGGTTCCTGGCAGGTGGGCCCTCACAACATTCACTGCCATAACAGATATGGTGATGGCGTGATCAGTCTGAAGTCCGCAGTGGCGCAGTCCTGTAACGTTGCCATGATGAAGATTGCAACGACCATGGGCGCAGAGAAATTTAGTAAGTTCCAGCAGGCCTTCAATTTTGGCTTAAAGACGAACATTGATCTTGCAGGCGAGGCGAGGACCGCTGATTTCCTGAGAAGCGCCGACGAGATGGATCCTTCGGATTTGGCAACCTACAGCTTTGGTCAGAACTTTAACGTGACAATGATTCAGCTGGCGACGGGATTCTGTTCCCTGATCAATGGCGGATACTATTATGAGCCGCACATGGTATCGAAGATTACGAATACCAGCGGTGTAACCGTAAAAAGCATTGAACCTCGCGTTCTTAAGCAAACCATTTCTGCTTCGACGTCTGCCCTGATTCGAGAGTATTGTCAGGCGGTAGTTACGGAGGGAACTGGTAAGGCGGCACGGCCTGCCGGCTATATGATTGGAGGCAAGACGGGAACGGCACAGACCTATCCCCGAGACGGAAATGACTTCGTTGTATCCTTTATCGGATTTGCTCCGGTAGATGATCCGCAGATTCTGGTGTATGTTGTTGTGGACAGAGTCAATGAAGGCAAGCAGGACAACGTAGGCTACGCGAGAGAAATTGTCCGCAATATTTTCACGGAGGTTCTTCCCTATGAAAACATCTTTATGACGGAGGAACTGAGTGCGAAGGAGCAGAAGGAATTAGAGGATCGTAAGCTGGAGAACACCTTGCAATATGGTAAGGCGATGGAGAATCCTGAGAGCACGGAAACACCGCAGGAGACGGAGCAGGAGAAGGATCCTGTGTGGAAGAGCTTTCCGATTGATCCTGCCACGGGATATCGCAAGGATCCTAATACGGGAGAACTTCTGGATCCGGATACGGGTGACCCGATTAACAGTACCATGAAAGTCATTGATTTCTAAGAATATCCATAGTTAGGGCATAACCTCATAAAGACGGGAATACAGATAATTGATCCCCTTTTATGAGGTTTTCCATGTCAGGACGGAAGGAAAAAGATCTTGATTTTTTACACAGTAGCCTGCGGTTTCATCACCGGAAGAAGATAACGATCACGGCATTTTTGTTGATTGGCGCTTGTATCTTTTTGATTGGCAGACTGACGCATTTTATGATTTTTTGTTCTGAGCACTACGCGGAGGCGGCGAGAGAACTTCATGAGCGGGAGCGAACGATCAAGGCCGCCAGAGGAAGAATTCTGGATCGAGATGGCAATGTTCTTGCAGACAATCGAACCGTTTGTACAATCTCCGTCATTTATCATCAGGTCAAGGATCGTGAGGAGGTCATTCGTGTTCTTTGCAGGGAGCTTGATCTGTCGGAGGAATATGTCCGAAAGCGCGTGGAGAAACGATCCTCCATGGAGCGGATCAAAAGCAACGTGGATAAGAAAATCGGTGATCGCATTCGAGAGTATGACCTCCCTGGGGTCAAGGTGGATGAGGATTATAAACGGTATTATCCTTATGGAGAGCTGGCGAGCAAGGTCCTCGGATTTACCGGCGCGGACAATCAAGGGATTTTAGGCTTGGAAGTGAAGTATGAAGAATATCTTCAAGGAACTAAGGGACAGATCCTGACGATGACGGATGCCAAAGGCATTGAAGTGGAGCGAGAAGGGGAACGAAGAGTTGAACCAATTGCCGGCATGGATTTGGTGACCAGTCTGGACGTCAATATTCAGACCTATGCTACGCAGCTTGCAAAGCAGGCGTATCTGACCAAAGAAGCGCAAAGCGTTTCCATTATGGTAATGAACGTAAAAACCGGGGAATTGCTCAGTATGGTCAATTATCCCGAATTTGATTTGAATGATCCCTATGCGTTGGATGATGGTAATACTGAGGCGCAAAACGGGGTTGTGATGCAGGAATTGCTAAATGCGAAATGGAGAAATGGCTGCATCAATGATACCTATGAGCCCGGATCGACATTTAAAATCATCACTGCCGCGGCGGGACTGGAGGCTGGTGTCGTGACAACGGATAGCAGCTTTTATTGCCCGGGTTATGTTGTCGTTGATGACCGAAGAATTCGATGCCATAAGATCGCGGGACATGGAAGTCAGGATTTTGTCCATGCCGTCATGAATTCCTGCAATCCGGCCTTTGTAACGCTGGGACTTCGCATAGGTGCGGAAAAGTATTATGAGTATTTTGAAAAATTCTGCTTAAAGAAAAAAACGGGAATTGACCTGCCGGGAGAGGCCGGAACGATCATGCATCCATTGGAACACATGGGAAACGTGGAGCTGGCAACCGTATCCTTTGGGCAATCCTTTCAGATCACGCCTCTGCAACTGTTATGCACGGCGGCCTCCATCGTAAATGGCGGGGTAAGGGTAACGCCACATTTTGGAATTAAGGCGATCAATTCCGCTACGGGTGAGGAAAGAGAATTTTCTTATCCTGTCACGGAAGGGATTGTCTCCCCGAAAACCAGTGAGACCATGCGATATATGTTGGAGAAGGTCGTCAGTGAGGGCGGGGGAAAGAACGGTCGGGTTGAGGGGTATCGCATTGGTGGCAAAACGGCTACCAGCCAGACGCTTCCAAGGGGAAGCGGACAATATATATCGTCTTTTCTGGCCTTTGCACCCGCGAATGACCCACAGGTAATTGCCATTGCAATCATCAATCGACCCAAGGGAGCCTACTATGGCGGGCAGATTGCGGCTCCAATCCTGCGACAGCTTTATGAAAATATACTTCCTTATTTAGGAATTATGCGTTATACTATTCAGGAGGGTGAATCACCCTTGTTGGATTGAAGTTTTGGAGGAACAAAGAACATGTTGGAAGGACAAAAATGTCTGATCATTGGATCGGGAATCAGCGGCATTGGCGCTGCACAATTACTATCACATTTTCATGCGGAGATTATGTTGTACGACAGCAACGAAAAACTAAGCCCAGAGGAAATAGCAGCAAAGCTTCCGAAGGGCGTGCATGCAAAATGTATCACGGGTGAGCTTCCGGAAACGATAGAAAAGGAGACGCAGGCGTTAATTCTAAGTCCTGGCGTACCTACGGACATTCCGCTGGTAGTACGCATGAGGGAGCGTGGCGTTTTTGTGCTTGGTGAAATAGAGCTGGCGTATCTTGCAGAAAAAGGCACGGTGGCAGCCGTTACGGGTACAAATGGCAAGACCACGACGACTACGCTCTTGGGCGAGATCATGAAGGCATACTTAGGGGAAGAGAAAGCGTTTGTCGTTGGAAACATCGGAAATCCGTATACGCTGGAGGTTTTAAAGAGCACGCCAGATTCCGTGACGGTTGGAGAGCTGAGCTCTTTTCAGCTGGAAACCATTCATTCCTTCCGTCCTCACGTATCAGCCATCCTGAACGTTACGCCTGATCACCTGAATCGTCATCATACCATGGAGGCTTATATTCAGGCGAAGGAGGCTGTTGCGAAGAATCAGACAAAGGAAGATCTTTGTGTCTTAAATTATGAAAATGAGTACACGAGGGAGTTTGGAAAGAGATGCCCTGCAAGGCCGGTTTATTTTTCCTCCGCCAGGGAGCTGACGGAAGGGTATTTCCTGCGCGGAACCCGCATTATTCGTAGATTCAACGGCGTAGAAACTGATTTGATGGATATTCGGAAGGATATGAACCTTGTAGGCATCCATAATGCGGAAAATGTCATGGCCGGAATTGCCATGGCTGAAGGAATGGGCGTTCCGATGGACGTGATTCTTCGCGTCATAAAGGAGTTTAAGGCGGTAGAGCATCGAATTGAGTATGTGGCAACAAAGAAGGGCGTTATTTACTATAATGATTCCAAAGGGACGAATCCTGATGCAGCCATTCAGGGAATTAAGGCAATGGACCGCCCGACGATTCTGATCGGCGGGGGATATGATAAGCAAAATACCTATGATGAATGGATTGAGAGCTTTGACGGGAAGGTAAAATGGCTGGTTCTCATCGGTCAGACGAGGGAGAAAATCGCTGATTGTGCGAGGGCACATGGCATCACGCAAATCAAATTTGCGGATACCTATGATGAGTGCCTGCAGCTTTGCACCTCCTTGGCAGAGCCTGGAGATGCCGTATTGCTTTCGCCTGCCTGCGCAAGCTGGGGAATGTTCCCGAATTATGAGACGCGTGGGCGTATGTTTAAGGATTACGTAAACGCACTTCCTGATTAACAAGGAGTTCACATGGCAACGGAAAACTATGAAAGAATAAAAGGAAAAACAGAACATCATTCGGACGTCAGCCTTTGGTTTGCACTCCTATTTCTGCTGGGCTTTGGACTGGTTATGATCTATTCGGCCAGCTCCTACACGGCTTTCTCGGACTATGGGGATCAGATGTATTATCTGAAAAGGCAGGCCGTGGCAGTAGGACTTGGTCTGATCGCCATGCTAGTCGTATCCAGAATTCCCTATCATTTTTGGGAGCGCTTTTCCGTGCTTGGCGTTTTGGCTTCGGCTGTTTTGATTTGTTTGGTCAAGACGCCGCTGGGCGTAGAATCTCATGGCGCAAGACGATGGATTAAGACAGGTATTCCTGGATTTAATCTTCAGCCTGCCGAGGTTACAAAGCTGGCCATCATCCTGTTTTTGGCAGTGCTGATATGCAAGATGGGATCGGCAATTCGGACTTGGAAGGGCTTGGGCATAATGATAGCTCCTCCGTTTCTTTTGTTTTTGATGATTTGGAAAATTACGAATAACATGAGTTCGGCATTGATCGTCATGGCAATTGCGGCAATTATGGTTTTTGTGGCAAGCCCCGATTATAAAAAGTTTGTCTTGCTGGCAATTTTTGCAATTGCGGCGGCAATTGGACTTGTCCTGCTGATCAAGTATACCGACATTCTCGGAAGCTTCCGGGCAGGCAGAATTCGCGTGTGGCTGGATCCCGAAAGTGATCCGGATGACAAGGGTTTCCAGACCCTGCAGGCACTCTATGCCATCGGCAGTGGCGGCATTCGAGGGAAGGGGCTTGGACAGAGCATGCAAAAGCTTTCCTTTCTGCCAGAGTCGCAGAATGACATGATTTTCTCCATTATTTGCGAGGAATTGGGACTGCTCGGTGCGGCTTCCATTATGTTGATGTTTACAATCCTCATTTGGAGAATGATGATTATAGCGAACAATGCCACGGATCTGTTTGGCGGAATGCTGGTTTCAGGCGTAATTGCACATATCGCGGTACAGGCCATTTTGAACGTAGCCGTGGTGACTAACACCATTCCGAATACAGGTATATCACTACCCTTTATCAGTTATGGAGGGTCCTCGGTAATTTTCTTGTTGATAGAGATGGGATTGGTCTTTAGCGTTGCCAGGGGCATTGAATACCGAGGAAATTAAACAAAAGTCAAGCTACCATTAGAAGCGCGCCTACATAGAATAGAATAATTGAAGCCTACAGGTGTGAAATGGATTCTATTCGCGTGCAAGGCATGGCCCCATTGCAGGGGAAGGTAAAGATTCAAGGCTCAAAAAATGCGGCGTTGCCTATTTTGGCTGCAAGCCTGCTGATAGAAGGACAGGTACTTTTGGAAAATGTACCTAAGATTTCGGATGTCTATGGGATGCTTCATATTTTGGAGGAGCTGGGCTGCCACGTGAGATGGGAGCGTGAGCTGCTAAGAGTTGATTCTAGAAGGGCAAAACTTGGGGGAATCTCTGCGGAGCTTGCCAAAAGCATGCGTTCTTCCATCTTTTTGTTGGGGCCAATGCTCTCAAGATTTCATGAGGTGACGATGGAATATCCTGGGGGCTGCGTGATCGGAAAACGACCGATTGACTTGCATCTGGAGGCACTTCGGAGGATGGGAGTTCAATTCGTTGACGAAAATGGTCAATTAAGGGCTTCCGTAAAGGCGCTTCATCCGGCAGCTTTGGAATTGCCCTTTCCAAGCGTTGGAGCGACGGAGAACGTCATCATGGCAGCCGTTAAAACGGAAGGAGTGACCCTTCTACGTGGCGCTGCCAGAGAACCGGAGGTGCAGGTCCTTTGTGAGTTCTTGAACTCTTGTGGGGCATCCATTCTGGGAATCGGTACAAATTTCTTAAGAATTGAAGGGGTAAGGCATCTTCGGGAAACGAGGTTTCGAATCCCGTCAGACCGCATTGTCGCAGGGACGTATCTTCTAGCGGGATTTTCCTGCGGGGGAAGCATGTTTTTAGAGGAAGCTCCCCTACGTCACATGGAGGCTGTTTGTTCCGTCGCACAGAAAATGGGAGCAACCCTGACTGTTTCGGAAAACGGTATTTATGCACAATTTCCTGAACGGGCAGGGGAACTGCCACTCGTTAGGACGAATATCTATCCAGGCTTCCCGACGGACCTGCAATCCGTCCTTTTGGCGGTGCGCTGTACGGGAAGGGGGAAGACGCTGGTGCAGGAAAACATTTTTGAAAATCGTTTTCGCATTATAGATGAGTTGAAGAAAATGGGCGCATGCTTCCGGATGGTCAATGAACGAGAGGTTGAGGTGACGGGCGTGCCAAAGCTTTTGGGGGCAAGCATGGAAGCGAGAGAGCTGCGCGGAGGCGCGGCATTGGTGGTTGCAGCGCTTGGCGCAAAAGGGGAATCTAGAATTTCTGGTCGCAGGTTCATTGACCGGGGATATGAGAATATATGCAGGGATCTGAGAGAACTAGGAGCGAGGATAGTCAGTGAATAAGCGAAGGAAATGGAGCATTATACTGATTGTGGTCTTGATTTTGATCGCCGCGGCACTGTGGGCAGGAAACTACATGCTCAAAAAGTATCACGTGGAGAACGTTTACGTTGACGGTAATCTACACTATTCGGATGATGAGATCAAGGCAATGATCATGGGAGGAGTATTGGGAGACAATTCTCTGTATTTGTCCTATAAATATAAAAATTGGGAGGCAAAGAACATACCGTTCATCGATGCAATTACCGTAGAAAATTTGTCTCCCGAAACGATTAAAATAACGGTGTATGAGAAGGCGTTGGCTGGATTCATCAAATATTTGGATGCATTTATGTACTTTGACAAGGATGGATATTTGATTGAAAATTCCAGCGTGAGAACGGCGGGAATTCCGCAGATTACAGGCTTGTCCTTTTCCTATGCGGTTTTGGGACAACCTCTTCCCGTTGAGGACGAAAGAGTGTTCGGCGATATTTTGACCATTACGAAGCTATTGAAAAAATACGAATTGTCTGCTGACAAGATTCAATTTGAAAATGGAAACGTTGTTTTGCATTTTGGTGAGGTGAGGATCGCGTTGGGCAATGAGCGAAGCAGATTGGAAAATAAAATTATGAATTTACCTGAGTTTATGAAAAATCTCGCGGGGAAAAACGGAGTGCTTCACATGGAAACTTATGACGAGACACATGGTAATTACGTATTCAAACCGACCGAATAAGTCAATAAAGGCATTATTTTTGGACTTTTACGAAAAATTAGTTGATTATTTCAAAAAATAATTATATGATGAATAAGGTGGTTTTAGACACAGAGAAAAGGAGGACGGACCCTTGATCGAGATCAACAGTAATGAAGCAGAAGCAGGAGCAAAGATAATTGTAGTAGGTGTTGGAGGAGCTGGTAACAATGCCGTAAACAGAATGGTGGAGGAGGGGATTGACCTCGTTGACTTCATTGGAATGAATACGGATAAGCAGGCCTTGAGACTTTGTAAGGCACCCAGAATTCTTCAGATGGGCGAAAAGCTCACCAAGGGTCTTGGAGCAGGTGCTAAGCCTGAAGTTGGTGAAATGGCAGCGGAAGAGAGCAAGGAAGAAATTGCAAGCGCTCTTGCTGGAGCTGACATGGTATTTGTAACCTGTGGTATGGGCGGTGGTACCGGTACCGGAGCTGCACCCGTAGTTGCAAAGCTGGCAAAGGATCAGGGAAGCCTTACCGTTGGCGTGGTAACCAAGCCCTTCCGTTTTGAGGCAAAGACCAGAATGAATAACGCATTGGCAGGCATCGAGCGCTTGAAGGAGAGCGTAGATACCCTGATCGTTATTCCGAATGATAAATTGTTAGAGATCGTGGACAAGCGTACCACGATGCCTGATGCGTTAAAGAAGGCTGACGAAGTATTACAGCAGGCCGTACAGGGCATTACCGATCTGATTAATGTTCCTGCCATCATCAACCTGGACTTCGCAGACGTACAGACGGCCATGAAGAACAAAGGCATTGCCCACATTGGTATCGGCTATGGCGAGGGCGATGACAAGGCAGAAATCGCAGTAAAGATGGCTGTAGAGAGTCCTCTGCTTGAGACCTCCATTCGCGGCGCATCGGATATTATTCTGAATATCTCTGGTGACATCTCCCTGTTCGATGCGAACACGGCAGCTGGTTACATTCAGGAGATCTGCGGTGAGGAATTAAATGTCATCTTCGGTGCTAAGTATGATGAGTCCATGAAGGATTCCTGCTCCGTGACCGTAATTGCAACTGGTATCACGGATGGTCTTCAGGTGGGGGGGTTTAGTAACACCTTCTCAAAGAAGCCGATGTTTACTCAGCCGATTGCAACCGGAATGCCTCGTGCAGGCGTAGTAACGAATCAGATGCCGAATACGGTTCCTGTTTCTCCCGTTCCCGTTCAGCAGCCCGTGGCACCCAGCAAGCCTACCATTCAGGTTTCTCAGCCGGTACATAAGCCTGTTGACTTAAAGAGTAACGTCAATGAGAAGGCATTAAAGATTCCTGATTTCCTTCAGAGAAAATAAGGAGTCAAGAGAAATTTCATTCTATGTCGATTTCAGCGGTAAGAAATTTTGTCTTACCGCTGTTTTTTTGACATTTTTTTGGTGGACGAAGTCCTATAATGATTCTGTAGGCTACAAGGCGGGAAAGGCGAAGAATGGTAGGACTTGAGATTTATTTTGACCTTCTTTTTTTGAGTGTTTTTATTTGGAATGTCTGCACCTTTTTCTTGACAAATCAAGCCTTGGGAAGGGTGGCGAATCCCTTTAGAATTTGGATGAGCGCATTATCCGGTGCGGTCATTTTTACGGGAATTCTCTTTTTGCCCTTGAAAATGCTTCTGAAGGGAGTGCTTTGGATTGTGGAAACCTGTGGAACGGTGCTTTTGCTTTTCCCCGTGAGGCGAATTGGAGGTACGTGGAAGGTTTTGGAAGCCTATTGGATTCGAGGCGTGCTTTGGGCAGGCTCCGTGCTGGCATTTTATAAGGGCGTTCAGATCCTTTGGCATGAGGGGGCAGGCCTGTTCATACTTTTTCTGGGAGAGATTCTCATGGCTGTGCTTTGTCATTTTTTCTTTCGGCGCAGGGAGGAAAAAGGGATTGGAAGGGAAGGAACTGCCTCATTTGAGGCTGAAGGGCGACAAATCTGTGTTCCGACGTTTGTGGATACGGGAAATTCTTTATGGGAGCCAATTTCGGGGAAACCGGTCTGCGTTTTGCATGGCGCCGTGGCTAAGAAGCTGTGGAACGAGGAGACATTGTTTCGCGTCATTCCCTATCGGGCCGTTGGCGTGGAAAAAGGAATCTTGAAAGCGTATCTGATCCCTGAAATTTCTTTGGATTTAGGCGGCCCCGTCAAATTCGTGGAAAACGTTTGGGTGGCAGTTGGACCCCAAATGCCTACGGAAGAAAAGGAAGCGGATTGCCTGATTCTGCATCCGAAGATACTGTTAGAGAAGAAAAAAAAGGGGAATCAGCAAAAGGGGGAAACAAAATATGATGATGCAGCTGACGTTGCCATGGAAGCTCGGCCTTCGTTTAAGAAGGCACGAAACAGGAATCCTGCAAAAACAAGGAGGCGAGCTTTATTACATAGGAGGAGCAGACGTCCTGCCACCGCCGCTGGAGCCTTTGAGAGAGAATCAGATGCTGTCTCAACTGGAAACAGACGGAAAGGAAGAGGCTAGGGCGACTTTGATAGAACACAATTTGAGACTAGTGGTCTATATCGCAAAGAAATTTGACAATACGGGCGTTGGAGTAGAGGATTTGATATCTATCGGCACGATTGGACTGATAAAGTCAATCAATACGTTTCAGCCCAGTAAAAACATCAAGCTTGCAACCTACGCCTCCAGATGCATTGAAAATGAAATTTTGATGTATCTTCGAAGGAACAATAAGACGCGGTTGGAGGTTTCTTTTGATGAACCCCTGAATGTTGACTGGGATGGAAATGAATTACTGCTTTCTGACATTTTAGGGACGGATGAGGACGTTATTTATCGGGACATTGAAAATCAAGTAGAACGAGGTCTCTTAAAAAAGGCGCTGGCAAAGCTGAGTGATCGAGAAAAGCTCATTGTGAGCCTGCGGTACGGGCTAGGTACCAGAGATGGATCTGAAATGACGCAAAAGGAGGTCGCTGAGCTTCTTGGCATCTCGCAGTCCTATATTTCCAGATTGGAAAAAAAGATCATCAAGCAGCTAAAAAGGGAGATGAGCATGCAGGAATAAAAGCACAAATTCTATAAAATACAAGTTGGCAAACATGCTTGAAAAAGGTATAATAAAGAGGTTATATCAATTGGAAAAAGTACGGATATTTTTGGAGGAATGGGAAATGATTCAGCGAGAAGACATTTTATCCATGGAATACTTAAAAAAGACGGAGTATACGGGATGTCATCAGGGCATGCGCTACCGCTTGGAGAAAATGGAGAATGACGAGGGGAAGAAATTGCTTGTGACCGTATGGCCGGAGCCCTTCAATTTCGCCAGTACGCCAGAGGAGCAAAAGACAAGGGAGACCTTTTCTTTTGACGAGGACGGCGTTGTGGATGCCATTGCGTGGATGAATAACCTGCTGTTTGAACAGAAGGACCGCTTTGATGAAGCACCCAAAAATTGGTCCTCCTATACCTTTTAGTTGACTTGGTGAAATACGATGATGAAAAGGAGATACTTATGAACGTCGCAGAGCTTTGTAAGGCGGGAACACCGAAAAGTCACATGATTTATCACGAGGATTTGACAAAACTCCATGTGGGAACCCTGCCGGATCACGCCTATTTTATTCCTTTTGCGTTAGAGCAGGATCCGTTTGCGCCAAGGGAGAAATCTAAGAAGTTTGAGCTGCTCAATGGCGAATGGAGCTTTCGCTATTATGATTCCATTTTGGATTTGGAGGAAGATTTTCTTTCTTTGTCCTTTTCGGAAAAGCTTCCTGTTCCTGCAAACTGGCAGCTTTATGGCTATGACAGACCGCAGTATACGAACGTCGTGTATCCCATTCCCTTTGATCCACCCTTTGTGCCGGATGATGACCCCGTTGGCATCTATCAAACTACCTATGCGTGGAAGCAGGATGGCCTTCGGAGAATTCTTGGCTTTGAAGGCGTGGACAGCTGCTTTTATCTGTATGTCAATGACGCCTTTGTCGGATATTCTCAGGTAAGTCATCATACCAGCGAATTTGACGCTACGCCCTATCTAAAGGAGGGGAACAATCGGATAACCGTTGCCGTGCTTAAGTGGTGTGACGGAACCTATTTGGAGGATCAGGACAAGATTCGTCTTTCTGGTATTTTCCGCGACGTTTACGTGCTGTCCAGACCTGAAAAGCGATTAGAGGATTATTGTGTCAAGACCTTGCTGGATTTAGACGCGAATAAGGCAAAGCTAGAACTGACCCTGCAGGGCAGTGATGCAAGCATTCGACTTTGGGATCCTGACGGAGAGCTTGTGATGGAAGGAGAAGCAAAGGATGGCGTGACGATGAGTTTTTCCGTGGAGCATCCTATTCTCTGGTCGGCGGAGCTTCCCAATCTGTACCGTTTGGAGATCAGGACGGAAAACGAAATCATTGGTGAAAGAGTGGGATTTCGCTGTGTCGCGCTGAGGGACGGCATCATTTGCGTCAATAGAAAGCCGCTAAAGATCCGCGGGGTCAATCGCCATGACAGCTATCCTGACACTGGGTATGCCGCATCCATGGAGCAGCTGCGCGGAGATCTCATTTTGATGAAGCAGCATAACGTCAATGCAATCCGTACCTCACACTATCCGAATGCACCCAGGTTTTATCAGCTCTGTGATGAATACGGCTTCTATGTCATTGATGAGGCTGACGTGGAGGCGCATGGCTGCGTGGACGTCTTTAATGATTTTAAGTGGAGCGCTCATAATGGGTATAACGGCATTGCGCTTCTTGCAAGCGATGAGCGCTTTTTAGAGGCCATCGTAGATCGCGAACGGCTGTTGGTCGCAAGGGACAAGAATCGGCCCTGCGTTATCTTTTGGTCTCTGGGAAATGAGTCAGGCTATGGCACCAATTTCCGCGCCGGAGCCTTGGAAATCAAGAAGATGGATGATACCAGACTGGTGCATTATGAGAGCACGCACCATTTGGACGAAACCTCCACTGACGTGCTGGATATGGTTTCTCAGATGTATACCTCACCACAGGGAATGGTCGAATTCCTTGCTAAGGATACGAGACCCTTCCTGCTTTGTGAGTATTGCCATGCCATGGGAAATGGCCCTGGAGATCTGGAAGCCTATCGAAATGTCATCTATAGTAACGATCGCTTTGTTGGCGGGCTAGTCTGGGAGTGGTGTGACCATGCCATTCCGCAGGGAAAAACGGCAGACGGAAAAGTGAAGTATGGTTATGGCGGAGATTTCGGCGAACGACATAATGATGGGAATTTCTGTATGGATGGTCTTTGTTACCCTGACAGAAGACCCCATACGGGACTGCTGGAATTAAAGCAGGTTTATCGTCCCGTGAGAGTTTCGGCAGGAGAAGCGCCTGGAACTTATACGATTCAGAGCTTCCTCGCGTTTGCAAATGCAGGGGAACTGCTCGACGGGAGCTATGAAATCACGGTAGAGGGAAATCTGACCAAACAGGGAAGCTTTTCGTTTTCCGTGGAACCATTGGGAAAAACGCAGCTTCAGATTGATGGAATTGCAGAGGCGATAAAGCAACAGGATGCGTATATTCGCTTTATCTTTACGGCAAAAAAGAAAGAGACTTGGTGCGAGCAAGGCTATGAGATTTGCTTTGACCAGCTGTCGATTTCGGAGGGTGAGCTACAAAAAGCTGACGATGAGTCCGTAAGTCAAAAAGATTCCACGCCATCGAAAGATGCAAAGTCGAAGCTGCAGATTACGGAGCAGGGTTATGAGATCCGGATTCAGGCGGGCGAGCTTTTGTATCTCTTCCAAAAACGCCTTGGAACCTTTACGTCCATCCAATCGAATGGAAAGGAGCTCTTAGATCGCCCCATGCAATTTAACTTCTTCCGTGCACCCGTCGACAATGACAACATGCGCGGGGATTGGTATCGTGCACATTTAAATGATTACGACACCAAGATCTATTCGACGGAAGTAAAGAAGGAAGACGGTCAGGCGATCATTACCATTCAGGAATCCTTTGGCTGGAATATGTACCAGCCGTTCTATAAAGGAACGACGCGCTTTATGATCGACGGCAATGGAAAGCTTCGGATTGAAAGTAATGGCGAGACCTCGAATAAAGTGACCTTCCTGCCGAGATTTGGCGTTCGCCTGTTCCTGAATAGAAGCTTTGATGACGTTACCTATTTAGGCTATGGCCCTTATGAAAGCTATGCCGACAAGCATCAGGCATCCTATTTTGGAAGCTTTTCCTCGAAGGTTTCAGACGCACATGAGGATTATATCAGACCACAGGAGAATTCGTCGCATTTTGGCTGCAAAAAGATGTGTGTGACGGGAGAGGGCGCGACCATTACCTTTACGGCAGAAAAGCCTTTTTCCTTCAATGTTTCCGAATACACGCAGGAGGAGCTTGCGGGAAAACGACATAATTATGAGCTGGAGAAGTGCGGAAGCACCGTAGTCTGCGTAGATGGCATGATGGCGGGCGTTGGCTCTTCCAGCTGCGGCCCTGCTTTGGCAGAAGAGTATCGCATTCCTCTGCCAAATCTGCATCTGAATCTCACAATGGAGATTCGATGACAAACCTAAAGGAGCCTTGAAAATGCATGGCGCGGATTATGCGCTTAAGTAGCTTCGCATGATCCGCAGGGCATTCTTTTCCAGACGCGAAACCTGCGCCTGAGAAATGCCAATCATGTCGGCGACCTCCATTTGTGTTTTTCCCTCAAAAAAACGTAAGTGGATGATTTCATGCTCACGTTCGTTTAACTTTTTAATGGCTTCGCTTAAGGAGAGATGCTCAATCCAGGCATCCTCCTTATTTTTTTTGTCGCTGATCTGATCCATGACATATAGGGCATCACCGCCCTCCGTATAAACTGGCTCATAAAGACTCATGGGACTTTGAATGGAATCCATGGCATAGACCACGTCCTCCTTGGAAATGCCGATTTCACTGGCAATTTCCTCGACGGTGGGATCCTTTTGATTCCGCTTTGTCAGCGCGTCGCGCGCCTGGATTGCCTTGTAGGCGGTATCCTTCAGGGAACGAGAGACCCTTAGGCCTGAGGCGTTGTCGCGAAGGAAGCGCTTGATTTCTCCTATGATCATGGGCACGGCGTAGGTAGAGAATTTTACGCCGAGGGATGCATCAAAGTTGTCGATGGCCTTGATGAGACCGACACATCCAATTTGAAACAGGTCATCCACGTTTTCGTTGGCGGAAGAAAAACGCTTGATAATGCTCAGGACTAGCCTTAGATTTCCTTCAATGTACTGATTTCGCGCAGCCTCGTCCCCGGTTTGGATACGCTGAAACAAAGCCTCCTTTTGCTCATTGGTAAGAAGCGGAAGATTCGAAGTGTTGACGCCGCAGATTTCAACCTTACCGATTGCCATGATAACCTCCAAAGATCGTTCATTCTCGCCGTCTTTTGTAGGAATACCATTAGTATGGACTTCCATGAGAAGGTTTAATCATGAATACGGGAAATTTCTTTGCCATTCTTTGCTGCCCATGGTAAAATAAAAAATAAGCGAATGAAAACGGAAACAAGCAAAGTTGCATGATATTCGATGAAGGGACTTAAGAGTATGATCTATTTATTGGCATTCCGGATCAGTGACAGAGAACTGACGAACCCCAATATTTATCCATATAACGTATTCCGAGGGAAAGCCGCGGAACCTTTTGTTTTTCGTGAAATTACAGTCTTTTACGGTAATAACGGTTCAGGAAAATCCACACTCTTAAACATGATGGCAGATAAGCTACAAATTGAGGGACGAGAGAGGTGTGCGAGCAACTCCTTTGGAAGAGTCAGGTACTGTGATGAGTTTGTAGAAGAGTGCGGATATGATCTTGGGGATGACGAAGAGACGGGACGAATGATTCGTTCCATTCCTAAGAAAAGCAGGTATGTCAAGAGTGAGGACATCCTGTATGAAATCAAGAAGATTCAGCAGAGACAGGTTCTGGCAGAGGGTATGGAATACGACCTCTTAAAGATGGGAAAGGGCAAGGAGGAAATACAGAAATATCTGGCGCCGCAAGGAGGAATCAGCAGGCAAGGCATTATCGAGTATGGGCAGGAGAAGTACTCGAACGGCGAGACGGCTCTTCGGTACTTTGAAGACATACTCGCGCCGGATGCATTATATCTGTTAGATGAACCAGAGGTTTCACTTTCTCCGGCAAATCAAGTGAAGCTTGCCAATGAGATTAACAAGATGGCTAGATTCCTAAGATGCCAGTTTATTATTGCAACGCATTCACCATTTATGCTTGGAACGCTGAATACGAAAATCTACAATTTAGACCAGCCCGGTTGCGGGGAATGCAAATGGACCGAGCTGGAAAACGTCAGATACTTCTATGACTTTTTCAAGGCGAGAAGCAGTGAATTTCAATGAATACAACATCGGTCAATCTGTTCGTTGTGCCTTCATGGCAATCTTATCCTCATACATGGCCTTGTCTGAACGCTTGAAAACTTCTTCAACCGATTTGCCCTGCCCAGGCTTCAGATCAACCATGAGTATTGCAAATTCCGGAACGGCTCCCGAGGCGATGGCATCGTCGAACGTCAAAAGAACTCACAACGCGCAAAAACAAGTCTTGCAGATGAAATCACAATATGGTAAAGTAGTTCTATGCGATAGTGATATTTGTCTATCAATGAGTAAGATCATTTCACAATAGATAAAAGGCGGAGGCCTATCATTTGGAGGGCATATGAACGAGAATTCGAAATTTGGCGGAATGCCAGGAGAGCGGTCGGAAGAGGAAATCATGGAGTTAAATGACATTTATGAATATGACGTTGTGTCTCTTTTGGATAAGGAACATGGCGGCGTTGATATCGAGCGGATGAATGAGGTAATCGCTTTTCATGCCAGCAAGGGTTGGAGACTTGTGTTTGCATTCCCAAACGAAATTGGGCATGATTCTTCTTTGTCGGAATTGGCAGGAGTTTCTATTGGAATTAATGCAACGATTGATCAGAACGTACTGATCTTTGAAAGATGTGTAAGACGCTATAACAGGTAAAGCGTAAAACAAGAGCTGAAACTTAAAACAACAGGCAAGACTCTATAAAAGAGAATGATTACGTAAATGGAAAGCAGATGAAATACACCTCCGAACCTAAGATGGTTTGGGGGTGTTTTCTTATCCAATCAGGATCTATTTAGACAGGTCTAGCTTACGCACGGCATCCCGAAGGGGCAACACGAATGGGGGAGAGACGGAAAGCTCATCAATTCCCATTCGAAGAAAGGTCTCCGTAAGGCTTGGGTCAGCGGCAAGCTCCCCACAAATTCCAATCCAGATGCCATGCTTATGAGCATTTTCCGCGGAAAGCTGAACGAGGCGCAGGATTGCCTCGTGATGTGTATCGCGAAAGGGCTCCAGCTTCGCATTTTGCCTGTCGACGGCGAGCGTGTATTGCGTCAAATCATTGGTTCCGACACTAAAAAAATCCACGAGCGGAGCTAACCGGTCGCTGATGATCGCCGCAGCGGGCGTTTCAATCATGATGCCAAGTTCCATGTTCTCGTCGAAGGGAAGGGCAGCCTTGCGCAACTCCGATTTTACCTCCTCACAGATCGCCAAAATTCTTTCTACCTCCCAAACGCTGGTGATCATCGGGAACATGATTCCCAGTTTGCCAAAGACGGAGGCGCGGTAAAGAGCGCGAAGCTGGGTCTTAAATAGCTCTGGGCGTGTCAGGCAGATGCGTATCGCACGCATCCCCAGGGCAGGATTTTCTTCCTTGCCCAGCTGAAAGTAATCAATCCGTTTGTCCGCGCCTACGTCCAGCGTTCGGATGATGACCTTTTTCCCTGCCATACTCTCCAAAACCCTGCGATATGCCTGCAGCTGCATATCCTCCGAGGGGTAGTCCTTGTTTTCAAGATAGAGGAACTCACTCCGAAAGAGTCCAATGCCCTCCGCGTCATTTTCCAGAGCGGTGTTTATGTCATCAGCGGTTCCGACATTGGCGCAAAGCTTGATTTTTCTGCCATCAATTGTAATGGTTTCTTTTCCCTTTAATTCCTGTAACAATTCCTTTTTTCGCATGACTTCCTGTTTCCTCGAAAGCATTTTGCTTATAGCTTTGTCATCGGGCTCTAACATGACTTCGCCCGTATGACCATCGACAATGATCTGCATGCCATTCGTTACTGCACTTAAAAATTCGAAGCCAACGTCAATGACGGCAGGAATATTCATGGCGCGCGCCAGGATGGCAGTGTGAGAGTTTGGGGATCCATATGCCGTCACAAACGCTAATACGGAATCTTTATTCAGTGAGATGGTGTCGCTTGGCGTAAGGTCATCAGCACAAATAATCATTTTTTCCGTAGATTTTAAGGTTTCCTTTTCTGCATTGCCTAGACATAGAATCAAACGATCAGAGATGTCCTTAATGTCCGCCGCCCGATCTTGCATGTAGGCGTCCTCCATGGAGGAGAACGTTATAGATAAGCTTTCCGCAGTGGCTGACACGGCATATTCAGCATTGACGGACTGAGTTTCGATCAAATCTTGAATGGAGGTGTTGTAAGTGTCATCCTCAAGTAGCATCATATGAACTTCAAAGATCTGAGCAGTAGCCTCACCGACTTCCCTTAAGGCCTTTTCATGGAATTCTCGTAGTTGCTTTTTGGCAAGCTCCTTGGCAGCTTTAAGGCGTTCTAGCTCCCGCGGGATATTGCTCACACAGTATTTACGAACAGGTCTGTCTTGATGCTGGAATAGAAAAGCTTTGCCAATGGCTATGGCATCGAAAACACCTTTTCCATAATATGTCGTCATAGATAAACGCCTCCCGTAATGACTGAACTCATCGAATATAGGAATTCTTATTTTATTATGATGCGTTTTAGGGTGGATGTCAATGTTTATGGAAATGGGAAGCACTATGGGTTTGTGGTGATGGACGAGGTTTTTCTAAGCTAAACTTAATTTATGATTACAAGTAGCAAGAAAAGAGGAATATAGGTAATAAAACAGGAGGCGAACGGTAACATGATTTGGTACAATAATAGTGGGTTTTTTACGCCCTTATTTCGAGGCTGCACAACGGTGGAAAAAGCGCATGATAAAGAAAAAAGGGTGGCGAGAGTCCAGGGATTTTGTTATAATGATATTTATGGAGTGTATTCATTTCGTTAATGGACAGAATTTCAGTAAAAAAACATAGAAATGGAAACGGAGGAAATACAGATGGATGATCTTCAGGCGCTGGTAGATGGTTTGGACGCAATGACTTGTGTTGTCTCAGTTGCAACGTTGGAGGATGGTTCCTGCGGGGAAATTCGAATTGTGACCGGAAACAAGCCATATATTATGTCAATAGAGCAGCCGGCAGGCGGATACCATATGCTGACAGACAAATTTGTGCCTAATAGCATTTATACGAAGTATTTTACGCGTGATTTGAATTTTGAGGATTTTTGCTATAGAAGTGCGGTTCAGAAAAAATGTCTGCATTCCTATGTTAAACCGGACAGAATACCAGCCTGGTTTAACATGACGTTCATGCCCGTTGCAAGAGTGGATGGCAATATTCACTATTGTACCTATACGATGGAGATGAATTTTGAAGCATCCTCCGAAAGAATGTCGAACGTTTCGGGAGAATTGGCATCTGCCGTATTGGAGACCTGTATTAAGCTGCGTGGCGCAAATGATTTTCAGGCAACCATGGATGACATCATAAAGGATCTGCGAGTACTGTGTAAGGCAGACCATTGCTGTATTTTCCTGGTTGATACCCTTGAGAGAAAATGCTCCGTGCTTTGCGAGGCATTTGGAGAGAATTCAAAGCTTCTGCCCATGGAAACCTATGTTGATGAGAATTTCTATAACATTGCAGAGTCATGGGAGGGAACGATTTCCGGAAGCAATTGCCTGATCGTGAAAAATGAGCATGACATGGAGGTCGTAAAGGAGAGAAATCCCGTTTGGTATGACTCCCTGACGAATGCCGGCGTCTATAATATTGTTTTGTTCCCGTTAAAGAATCATGATCAGCTTTTAGGATATATTTGGGCAATCAATTATGATCCCGAGGTGGCACTCAAGATCAAAGAGATGTTTGAATTGACGACATTTATCTTAGGTTCTGAGATTGGAAATCATTTACTTCTTGAAAGACTGCAAATTTTGAGCTCTAAGGATATGCTCACGGGCGTAAATAACAGAAATGAGATGAATAATCTTGTGGATAAGATGGCTCACGGTCAAAATGACAAGAAGGGCGTGGGCGTCATTTTTGCAGATCTCAATGGACTAAAGACGATCAATGATGAATTGGGCCACGCCGCAGGTGACAGGCTCTTAAAGGATGCGGCGAGGGCGTTGAACGAGGTGTTTGATCAGGATTGCATCTACAGGGCAGGCGGTGATGAATTTACCGTGATTCTTCGCGGAATATCAATGGAAGAATTGGATGCAAAGGTTGCAAAGCTTCGCGCCTATTCCGCGAAGTATCCGAATTTGAGCTTCGCCATTGGCAGGCATATGGAGGAGGATGAGAAAGACATTCGCACGGCTCTTAGGCTCGCGGATCAGAACATGTATGCCGACAAGAGAAAATTCTATGAAGAGCATCCGGAACGCACCAGAAGACTCCAGTAAGGAAAGCGGTTTATGCTTACATGGAGTTAGATAAGTAAATGCATAAAAAAGACATGTCATAAGGAGGCAGGCTATGGAACAGGAAAGAAAAATGGGGAAAAATCCGATCATTTCATCAATCTACACGGCGGATCCGGCACCCATGGTATATGGTGATACGTTGTATCTCTACACGACGCATGATGAAGATCAGTTGGTCAATGACTTTTACACGATGGTTGACTGGCGGTGCTTTTCAACGAAGGACATGGTAAATTGGACGGATCACGGAAAGATTTTTTCGCTGGATGACATTGCGTGGGCGGATGACCGTGCCTGGGCACCGCAGGCCATCGAGAGAAACGGGAAGTTTTATCTGTATTGTCCGGTTCACAAAACAGGCGGCGGCATGGCAATCGCCGTCGGAATCTCGGACAACCCGGCCGGCCCTTTTAAGGATCTGGGATATCCTCTTGTGGATGAGGGCGACTGGAACGACATTGATCCGACGGTTTACATCGATGACGACGGTCAGGCATATCTCTATTTTGGCAATCCGGAGCTTCGCTACGTGCTTCTGAATGAAGACATGATTTCTTATAATCAGGAGGTTGGCGTTGTCAAAATCCCCATGACGGTGGAGTCCTTTGGCAAGGGCGGTCACATGACGGGGACGACCTATGGCGAGGGGCCTTGGTTTTACAAAAGAAATGGCCTGTATTATATGGTATATGCAGCTTTTGCAGTGGATACGCATCAAGAGCACCTCGCTTATTCGACCTCGGAGAATCCTACGGGCCCTTGGAAGTATGGCGGTGTCATGATGACGGAGGAGGGCGGCGTATTTACGAACCATCCCGGCGTCTGCGATTTTAAGGGACATTCCTACCTGTTCTATCACACGGGAGAGCTCCCTGGAGGAAGTCTGTTCCATCGAAGCGTTTGCGTGGCAGAGTTTACCTACAATGAGGATGGCTCCATTAACGTGATTCCGAAGTGTCAGGGAGTGGAAGGCATTGAATAATTGCATATACTGATAGAAAACAAACAGTGAGGGGAAGCTGTGACGTTTTCAGAGCTGCAAAATAAGGACGTCATCAATATCAGGGATTGCAGAAAGCTCGGAAGGGTTTGTAATCTGGAGTTTGATGAGTGTAAGGGTTGCATTTGCAAGATCATGGTGCCTGGGAGCTGTAAGCTGTTTAATTTTCTGAGATGTGATCCCGAGATATCTATTTGTTGGAAGGACATTCGGCAGATCGGCCCTGACATTATTCTGGTTGACATCGACTAAGAAAAAGCGTAAAATCATATTGGTGATGTGTATTTTTACGACAAGGAGGAACCAAAGTGAAGTGTCCCTATTGTAATCAGGAAAATACCCGCGTAATTGATTCCAGACCCGCAGAAGACAACAATTCCATAAGGCGAAGAAGAGAATGTGATGAATGCGGAAAGAGATTTACCACATATGAGAAGATCGAGACGATTCCGTTGATCATCATCAAGAAGGACAATAATCGTCAGACCTATGACAGGGAAAAGATTGAAGCAGGCGTTCTTCGTGCCTGTCATAAGCGCCCCGTCAGTGCAACGCAGCTGACCAATCTTGTCAATGAAGTGGAGAACGAGATTTTCAGCATGGAGGATAAGGAGATTCCGAGCCGTGTCATCGGTGAGCTTGTGATGAACAAGCTGAAGGATTTGGATGAAGTGGCTTACGTCAGGTTCGCTTCCGTTTATCGCGAATTCAAGGACATCAATACCTTCATGGATGAACTGAAGACTATGCTCAAATAATTTCAAACACATAAACTATAGAACCGCAGGGAGTACCTGCGGTTTTTATATGTCTTTCTCTTCAAACGAACGAGAAAAGTTTTCTGCTCTTTTCGAAAGCGGTTGAAGGGTTCACAAGTGCTTACAGGGCTGCTGAAAGAATCGATATAGGCAGATACCGTACAAAATGGATAGTAGTAGTTGCCCTGCAAGCATCCCCCAAAGATAGCCGCGGATGCCGACCAAAGGGATGGCCAGATAAACGAAGCCAAGGCGCACGAGAAGGCTAAGCACGTTAATCCCAAAGATCGTGCCCGCCTTCCCTAAGCCCTGTAATATGCTCGAGAGCGTTACGTCGAGATAGAGGAAGGGGCAGATCCAGCCGAGGGTACGAATGCATCGTCCCGCAAGAACGCTGTGAAACATGACCTCCCCTAGCCATGGGCCAAGAAGGACAAAGCCCGTCAGGCAGGCAAACCCCATGAGCAGGCAGTATTTAAGGGTGCGAAAGGTCAGTGATCTCACGGCATTCATTTTTTGCTGGCAATAGTTTTCGGAGATCATGGGCAGGAGCATGACCGCAATGGAGCCAGTCAGGGCATTGGGAAAAAAGATGAGCGGCAGGGCCATTCCGGTCAGCACGCCATAGACGGCAAGGGAGCCCTCCGTCGTATAGCCATAGGCGCGAAGCATTGCAGGGATGGCAACGGATTCCGCACTTCCAAGAAAAGTAAGGGTAAGGCGGTTGGCCGTTAGGGGGAGTGCCATGGAGAGCAAGCCTCCGTAGATCTCGCGCCAGGAGAAGTTACAAGGCAATGGTCTGGGAGAGGATGGAATTGGGGAGATCGCATTTTGAAGCGACGTGGCATTTTGAGACAAGGTTTTGCCACGCACCGGCGTGGTATTTTGACGTATGGCAAATGAGATTAGATGGCGGCTATTGCCACTGGTTTTTCCAGAGGAAGCTTGCGGCGAAAAGTAAGGGAAAAAGGTCAGGATGGCTACGGCCATGCTGGCAAGCTCTCCCAAGGCGAGACCGAAGACGGCCGTACTGATGGAAGGGACCACGCCGCGTGCAAGGTCGCCAGAGGTCATGAGAAAGACGCAACCAACGCGGGTGAGCTGTTCAATGATTTGTGCGAGGGATGGAAGCCCCGCTTTTTTCATGCCATAAAACCATCCGTTGATGCAGGCGTGAATGCCAACGAAGGGAAAGGAAAAGGCAATAATTTGAAGGAGCCGAATGGTTCGCTCGTCCTTAAGAAGATAAATACCGATGGGCTCAGCCATGACATAGGTCAGAAAGGTACATAGTAAAGACAGGGGGAGGGAAATGGTGAGGGCAGCCCAGAAAGGCTTTTTTGTCAGAGGGTGCCTGATGTCGGAATGCTTTGTCGCAAGCTCTGCCGTGAGTTTTGAAACAGCGGTCTGGTATCCTGCGGCGGTCAGCGAGAAGGAGAGGGCAATGACGGGACTGATCAGCTGATAGATCCCCATGTTTTCCTCCCCGTAAAGGCGGGATAAATAAATGCGATAGAAAAAGCCGATGAGACGGCTGACAAGTCCTGTCAGGGTCAGAATGAAGGTTCCGGTAATCAGTGGCCGGCAGGTGATTTTTTTGAGTCTGCAAAGCAAGAAATTCATAGGCGTCATCCAATTTTCTTCCATGGGGCAAATAGACTTCTTACCGTAATCATACGCAAAAGTCGTTATTGAAAGAACGGGAGAAATAATGGTATACTACGGATGAATGGAAATTGGAAGCAAAATAGAAGCAAAAGAGAAGTAATTGAAAACGAAGGACAGACATCATACGGAGCAAAGGAATTATGATATATTTTGATAATGCGGCGACCACAAAATTAAATCCGGAGGTACTGGATGCGATGCTTCCCTATCTGCGGGAGGAATATGGGAATCCCAGTGCGATTTACTCCTTGGGAAGCCATGCGAAGAGGGCCCTGGCAAATGGAAGGAGGCAGGTCGCGAAGCTGATTGGCGCACAGCCGGAGGAGATCTTCTTTACCTCTGGCGGATCGGAAAGTGATAACTGGGCCATTTTTGCCGCAACGGAGCTGGAAAGTGGAAAGGGCAGGCACGTCATTACCTCAAAGATAGAACATCATGCGGTTTTAAATGCCTGTCACGCCTTGGAGAAAAAAGGATACGAAGTAACCTATCTGGGCGTTGACGAGGAGGGACGCGTCTCTCCCAAGGAGCTGGAGAAGGCCATTCGGCCGGACACGATTTTGATCAGCATCATGTATGCCAATAATGAGGTGGGAACGATTCAGCCCATAGCGGAGATTGGTGAGATTGCCAGAAGACATGGAATCCTGTTTCACGTAGATGCCGTGCAGGCTTTTGGACATTTGCCGATCGACGTACCTTCCATGAAGATCGACATGCTAAGTGCAAGTGCGCATAAGCTCCATGGACCAAAGGGCGTAGGACTTTTGTATGTCCGTAAGGAGCTAAGGATGAATCCCATGATTTACGGCGGAACGCAGGAGCGGGGGCGCAGGGCAGGAACGGAGAATGTCGCAGGGATCGTCGGCTTTGGAAAGGCGGCAGAGCTTGCCATGGAGGGCATGGAGCAGGCAAGGGAGAAGGTGGCCGTGCTATCTAAGCATATGGTGGAGCGTTTGGAAACGGAAATCGCCGACGTTAAGGTGAACGGAAAAGGGGCGGAGCGGTTGCCGGGACATGTCAGTGTCTGCATTCCTCCCGTAGAAGGGGAATCTGTTTTAATCCAGCTGGACATGCACGGGATCTGTGCATCCAGCGGATCGGCTTGTACCATCGGCAGCAGCGAGCCATCGCACGTCCTGCTTGCCATGGGACGGAGCCTTGAGGAGGCGAAGGGCTCCCTTCGTTTTACACTGTGTGAAGAGAATACAATGGCGGAAGTGGATGAGGTTGTAGATGTCTTAAAGGAGATTGTTGATAGCATTCGGAAAATGATGGGATATCAGGAAAAGATGCCGATCCTTCAGGTGAAAAAAGAAAAGCCCAAGGTGGTTGTTGGCATGTCCGGAGGCGTGGATTCCTCCGTGGCGGCGCTGCTTTTAAAGGAGCAGGGCTATGACGTGATTGGCGTGACCATGCAGATTTGGCAGGATGAGAATTCTTGTCGCATTCAGGAAAATGGCGGGTGCTGCGGAGCCTCTGCCGTAGAGGATGCGAGAAGGGTTGCGCAGGTGCTTGACATTCCGTATTATGTCATGAATTTTAAGGACGTGTTTCAGAGGGAGGTCATCGAAGTATTTACGGAGGAGTATCTTTGCGGAAGAACGCCCAATCCCTGTATTTTGTGTAACCGGAAAGTAAAGTGGGAGGCACTGCTGCAAAGGAGCCTTACGCTTGGCGCAGAATATATTGCAACGGGACATTATGCGAGGATTTTGAGACTTCCGAATGGAAGATATTGTATCCGAAATTCCGTGACGGCAGCGAAGGATCAGACCTATGCGCTGTATAATCTGACGCAGGATCAGCTTGCACATACCTTGATGCCCGTGGGGGAATATGAAAAGACGACCATTCGTGAAATCGCGGCGAAGGCAGGGCTTCCCGTTGCAAACAAACCTGACAGCCAGGAAATCTGCTTTGTACCTGGGGATGACTACGCAGCTTTTATTGATCGGACGGCAGGAGAAAGGGTTCCCGGAGCAGGCAATTTTGTCACGCAGGACGGGATGATTCTTGGCAGGCATAAGGGGATCACGCACTATACCATCGGGCAGCGCCGCGGTTTGGAACTACCCATGGGACGTCGCGTATTCGTGACGGAGATTCGTCCGGAGACGAATGAGGTTGTGATCGGGGAGAATGAAGAGCTATTTGTAGATCGCGTAAAATGTGAAAAGCTCAACTTCATGTCCATTGAGGATCTGAAGGAGCCCATGCGCGTGAAGGCGAAGATCCGTTATAATCATGGCGGGGAATATGGTACAATCGAGAAGATTGGAGACGACCTTGTGGAATGCCGTTTTGAGGCAAAGGTCAGGGCGGCTACGCCAGGCCAGGCCATCGTTTTTTATGACGGCGACCACGTGCTTGGCGGTGGCACGATTCTAAGGAATCAATGCAATTAATTATCACAATTCAGAAGCTCATGCGCAAAAGCCCTGAAAGCATGGCGTTTATGAGAATGGAGTTTCTCGCCATATGCAAAGACACTGGTTTCCATGCCGGCATGGGCAGATGTCTTCGCACGTGGCGATGAAAGGTTACAGTTTGATGAACTGGGGCACGCGTTTTTCAAAGACGCAATAATATTTGAAGCCACATTCCTTCAAAGTCTCGGCGGCATGGTCGAAGGAGGCACCGACAAACTTCTCGTCGTGTGAATCACTTCCGATCGTGATGACCTCGCCGCCAAGCTCGCGGTAGCGCTTAAGAATCCCCCGGCAGGGATGAAAATCTTTGCCATGGGCAAGGCCTTTGGTATTGAGTTCAAGGCCTTTTTCTTTTTCGAGAAGCGTTGTCAGAATGGGATCGATCACGTCTTTGTAGCCTTCGTAGCTATAGTCGCGATCACCATTTGGACCATAGCGCACAACATAATCCAGATGGCCGTACACGTCGAAATTCTGAAATTTCTTTATATTCTCCAAAATGGACTCGAAGTATTCTCGAAAAGCTTCCTCCTCGGTGCGACCCTCGAAAAAGTTCGGGTAATACGGATCCTTTCCGTGACAGACGTGAGAGGAGCCGATGATAAAATCGAAATCATGGCTTTTCGCAAAAACGGCATTTTGGCGAAAGCATTCCGGCTGGAGACCGAGCTCCACGCCAAAAAGTATTTGAATTTGATCCGCATATTTCTCCTTTAGCTGGATCAGCTCGTACAGATAAGAATCCGCATTCAGCAGAAAGATGGAACCGGGCTCCCCATCGGGGGAATCAGGATAATTAAAATCGTTATGCTCGGTAAAGCATATGGTTTTCAGCCCAAGCCCGATGGCGCGTTCAATGATGCGTTCCATGGGACAGTCCGAATCTCCGGAATGATGGCTGTGAAGATGGCAGTCTGCTAAGATTGGCATGGCTAAAATCCTCCGTTTCGTCATTTTTTGCAGGTCACTGCTCATTTTTCGTGCGGCGTCAGGGCACGGCAGTGAGGTTAATATGGTTACTATAGCAGATTTTTAGAGAAAAAACATCCAAAATATAAACAAACGGTAAATTTTTTCAGAATTGGAAATTATTTTGTCTTTATCTCTTGAATTTTCAATGGGAATCAAGTAAAATAGGTTTGCTGATAAAATTTTGACAATCTAAGAAGGACAGGTTATGCCGAAACCCTGAAAATTGTCAAAACAAATAAATTTCATTTTTAGGAGGAATCTAAAATGGCAGTAAAAGTTGCGATTAATGGTTTTGGCCGTATTGGTCGTCTGGCATTCAGACAGATGTTCGGAGCACCTGGTTATGAGGTTGTTGCAATCAACGATCTTACCAAGCCCTCCATGCTTGCTCAGCTTCTGAAGTATGATACCGCACAGGGCGGATATTGCGGAAAGATCGGTGAGAATCTTCATACCGTATCCGCTGACGACGAGGCTGGTACCCTTACCGTTGATGGTAAGACCCTGAAGATCTACGCTATGGCTAAGGCTAACGAGCTTCCTTGGGGAGAGATCGGCGTAGACGTTGTTCTTGAGTGTACTGGTTTCTACTGCTCCAAGGAGAAGAGCCAGGCTCACATCGATGCAGGCGCAAAGAAGGTTGTTATTTCCGCACCCGCTGGTAACGATCTGAAGACCATCGTATTCTCCGTAAACGAGAAGACCCTGACCGCTGACGATCAGATCATTTCCGCTGCATCCTGCACCACCAACTGCCTTGCACCTATGGCTAAGGCTCTGAACGATTACGCTCCCATCCAGAGCGGTATCATGAGCACCATCCATGCATATACCGGTGACCAGATGATCCTTGACGGTCCTCACAGAAAGGGTGACCTTCGTCGTGCTCGTGCAGGCGCTGCTAACATCGTTCCTAACAGCACCGGCGCTGCAAAGGCAATCGGCCTTGTTATCCCTGAGCTGAACGGCAAGCTGATCGGTTCCGCACAGCGTGTTCCCGTTCCTACCGGTTCCACCACCATCCTTACCGCTGTTGTTAAGGGCGCTAACGTAACCAAGGAAGGCATCAACGCTGCAATGAAGGCTGCTGCTTCCGAGTCCTTCGGTTACAACGAGGATCAGATCGTTTCTTCCGACGTTATCGGTATGAGATTTGGTTCCCTGTTCGATGCAACCCAGACCATGGTTTCCAAGATCGATGACGAGACCTTCCAGGTACAGGTTGTTTCATGGTATGACAACGAGAACTCCTACACCAGCCAGATGGTTCGTACCATTAAGTACTTCGCTGAGCTGAACTAAGAGTTATCCAAAAAGAGACCTTAGGGGTCCGGTCGTATGGACCGGGCCCCTTTGAACTTTAAACTATAATAATGGAGGATCCTAAAATGAGCTTAAACAAGAAATCCGTAGACGACATTAATGCAAAGGGCAAGCGCGTTCTCGTAAGATGTGACTTCAACGTTCCCCTGAAGGATGGCGTGATCACTGACGAGACCCGTATCGTTGCAGCTCTGCCAACCATCAAGAAGCTGATCAATGACGGCGGCAAGGTAATCCTTTGCTCCCATCTTGGAAAGGTAAAGGACGGCCCTAATGAGAAGGAGTCCCTTGCACCTGTTGCAAAGAGACTTTCCGAGAAGCTTGGCAAGGAGGTTGTTTTCGTAGCTGATTACAACGTAACCGGCGAAGCAGCTACCAAGGCCGTAGAGAATATGAAGGAAGGAGACGTTGTACTGCTTCAGAACACTCGTTTCCGCGGCAAGGAAGAGACCAAGAACGGAGAGGAGTTCTCCAAGGAACTGGCTGATCTTGCTGATCTGTATGTTTGTGACGCATTCGGTTCTTCCCACAGAGCACACGCTTCCGTGGAAGGCGTTACCAAGTTTATCACCGCAAAGGGCGGCGAGAACGTTGTTGGTTATCTGATGCAGAAGGAAATCGACTTCCTTGGCAATGCAGTTGAGAATCCTGTTCGTCCTTTCGTAGCCATCCTTGGCGGCGCAAAGGTTGCTGATAAGCTGAACGTTATCTCTAACCTGCTTGAGAAGTGCGATACCCTGATCATCGGCGGCGGCATGGCTTACACCTTCTTAAAGGCACAGGGCTATGAAATTGGTAAGTCCCTGGTTGACAATGAGAAGATTGAGTACTGCAAGGAGATGATGGAGAAGGCAAAGAAGCTTGGAAAGAAGCTGCTTCTTCCCGTTGACTCCGTTACCATTGCTGAGTTCCCGAATCCTATCGATGCTCCTGTTGAGACTCAGGTTTATGACGTTGCTAACATGCCCGCAGACAGAGAGGGTTGCGATATCGGACCGAAGACCGCTGCTCTGTATGCTGAAGCCGTAAAGAGCGCTAAGACCGTTGTTTGGAACGGACCTATGGGCGTATTCGAGAATCCTACTCTGGCAGCTGGTACCATTGCAGTAGCAAAGGCTCTTGCTGAGACTGATGCAACCACGATCATTGGCGGCGGTGATTCCGCATCCGCAGTAAATAACCTTGGCTTTGGCGACAAGATGAGCCACATCTCCACCG